>NZ_JAOTOA010000003.1:0-584966 GCF_036346535.1 Pseudomonas sp. Z18(2022) | reverse complement strand
GTTTTCTATCAAATAGGCACTTTTGGCTAAAAATCGACCAATATTCCTCTTCCATATAGAGATAGAGCACCTCAACAGCCCTCTATATAGAAGGGAAGCCTTAGATGACCCCAGCCTCCCTCAACGCCGACACATTCGCCTGCGTCAAACCCAGCACTTGCTGCAGCACCTGGTGGGTATGCTCACCCAACAACGGAGGCGCACTGCGATATTCAACAGGGGTCTTGGACAGCCGCATAGGGCTGGCCACTTGGGGCACCATCCCTGCCAACGCATGAGGCAACTCCATCGCCAACCCGCGGGCCTTTACTTGCGGGTCCGCAAACACCTGCGCCAAGTCATTGATTGGCCCGCAAGGCACACCCACACGCTCCAACTGAGCCACCCATTCAGCGGTGGTCTTGAATACAGTCGCCTGGCGGATCAATGGAATCAGCGTCGCTCTATTGGCCACTCGCAGCTTATTAGTGGCAAACCGCGGGTCATCCGCCCACTGCGACTGACCCGCCACCTCAGCGAACTTGCGGAACTGCCCATCGTTACCCACGGTAAGAATGAAGTCGCCATCCGCTGTGGGGAAATCCTGATAAGGCACAATATTCGGATGAGCATTACCCAGACGCTTGGGAGAGACACCCGTCGTCAGATAGTTCATCGCCTGGTTGGCCAGACAGGCCACCTGCACATCCAGCAGCGCCATATCGATATGCTGACCGCCGCCATCATGATCCCGATGAGCCATCGCAGCCAGGATAGCCACCGTAGAATAAAGCCCCGTGAGAATATCCGTCAGCGCCACCCCCACCTTGACCGGCCCGGCACCGTCTTCACCCTCGGGACGGCCAGTCAGGCTCATCAGCCCACCAAGCCCCTGGATCATGAAGTCATACCCCGCCCGCGTCGCATAAGGACCAGTCTGGCCAAACCCGGTGATCGAGCAGTAGATCAACTCAGGATTGATCTCCTTGAGCGACTCATAATCCAGCCCATAGGCCGCCAAGCCACCCACCTTGAAGTTCTCGATCAGAATGTCGGACTTCGCCGCCAGGTCACGCACCAGCTTCTGGCCTTCCGGCCGCGTGAAGTCGATGGTCACCGACTCCTTATTGCGATTGGCCGACAGATAATAGGCCGCCTCAGTGGTGTTCTCCCCATACGCATCCTTGAGAAAGGGAGGGCCCCAGGCGCGAGTGTCGTCGCCGTTACCGGGCCGCTCGACCTTGATCACTTCAGCGCCAAGGTCCGCAAGTATCTGCCCAGCCCAAGGGCCCGCCAGCACTCTAGACAAATCCAGTACCCGCAGGTGCGATAGCGCGCCCATGGTCGTCCTCCTATTAATAGAACGCCTGAATACCGGTTTGCGCGCGACCCAGGATCAGCGCATGCACGTCGTGGGTACCCTCATAGGTATTCACCACTTCAAGATTGACCAGGTGGCGGGCAATGCCGAACTCATCGGAGATACCGTTGCCACCGAGCATGTCACGCGCCATCCGGGCAATGTCCAGGGACTTGCCGCAGGAATTGCGCTTCATGATCGATGTGATCTCCACCGCCGCAGTACCTTCATCCTTCATGCGACCCAACCGCAGGCAACCTTGCAGGGCGAGGGTGATCTCCGTCTGCATGTCTGCAAGTTTCTTCTGGATCAATTGGGTTGCCGCCAATGGCCGCCCGAACTGCTGACGATCAAGGGTGTACTGGCGCGCGGTGTGCCAGCAGAATTCCGCAGCACCCAGCGCGCCCCAAGAAATCCCGTAACGCGCCGAATTCAGGCATGTGAAGGGGCCTTTCAAACCACGCACATCCGGGAAGATGTTTTCTTCAGGAACAAAAACGTTATCCATGACGATCTCACCGGTGATCGAGGCGCGCAGCCCGACCTTGCCGTGAATCGCCGGGGCACTCAGGCCCTTCCAACCTTTTTCCAATACGAAGCCACGAATGTCGCCCGCATCGTCCTTGCCCCACACCACAAACACATCGGCAATCGGACTGTTAGTGATCCACATCTTGTTGCCGGTGAGGCTGTAGCCGCCATCCACCTTGCGTGCACGAGTAATCATCGCGCCTGGGTCGGAACCATGGTTCGGCTCCGTCAGACCAAAGCAGCCAATCCATTCGCCAGAAGCCAGCTTGGGCAGATATTTCTGCTTTTGAGCTTCGGTGCCGAACTCATTGATAGGCACCATCACCAGCGAAGACTGCACACTCATCATTGAGCGGTAGCCGGAGTCCACACGCTCCACTTCACGAGCGATCAGGCCATAGCTGACGTAGTTCAAACCGCTACCACCGTACTGCTCGGGAATCATGGCACCCAGCAAACCGGTCTCGCCCATTTCACGGAAGATCGCAGGGTCGGTCTTTTCGTGGCGGAAGGCTTCGAGCACACGCGGCGCCAGCTTGTCCTGGGCGAACTGCTCGGCGCTGTCGCGCACCATGCGTTCTTCTTCAGTGAGCTGTGAATCCAGCAGCAGTGGATCGATCCAGTTGAAGCTTGCCTTACCGCCCATGAGTGAATCCTCGCGAAGTAAATCAAAAAGTCGTGCATGGAGCCTAGGCCGGGCAGGCGAGGAGGGCAAACGAGGTTTTTGCATAGCCTTGTGCTAATTTATCACTCCGAAACATCCAGAACCGGCATAGATGCATTTCACTTGTGAGGCTACGGTACATGCGCAGAAAGATTCCCAGCACCACGGCGCTTGTCAGTTTTGAGGCGGCAGCCCGCCACGAGAGCTTTACCAAGGCCGCGCAGGAGCTTTCGATCACCCAAGGCGCAATCTGCCGACAGATTGCCAGCCTAGAGGAGTTTTTGAGTGTCGAGCTATTTCGGCGCTCGCGCCGGGGCGTGAAGCTGACAGAGGCCGGGCTTTCATACAGCCGCCGAGTGGCCACACAGCTGGACGCGGTCGAGCGCGACACTCTGTCGGTAATGGGCCAGCAGGGCACCAACGTGATCGAACTGGCAGTGGTCCCGACCTTTGGTACCCAGTGGCTGATCCCGCGCCTCAAGGACTTCCAGCACCGGCACCCGGAGGTCACCGTCAACCTGACTAACCGCACACGACCTTTCCTGTTCGCCGATACTGAATTCGACGCGGCGATCTACTTTGGGGATGCCGACTGGTCCGGTACCGAATCCCACAAACTGATGGGAGAAAACCCGCTCCCAGTGTGCAGCCCACGCTTGCTGGGTGAGCGCGCGCACTTCAGCGCGCAGGAAATCGCCGAACTGCCCCTGCTGCAGCAAACCACTCGACCCTATGCCTGGCGCCAATGGTTCAACGCGCAACAGCTGGACATACCCCGCGACATGACAGGCCCGCGTTACGAGCTATTCTCCATGTTGTCCCAGGCAGCCATGCACGACATGGGCATTGCACTGATCCCGCCGTTCCTCATTCAAAGGGAATTGAACGAAGGGCACCTGGTGGTCGCAAGCCCTCAGGTACTGGCGAGCTCGAAGGCTTACTATTTGATGATTCCAGAGAGAAAAGTCGAATCTGCTTCTCTCCACGCGTTCAGAGACTGGCTGATCGACCAGTCACTACGCTACAACCCCAATATCTAAAGGGAAAGTCAAAGTTATTGACTCTGTAGTCAGCAAATAAAAATACCTACATATGTATATATATGTCGCAATTTAGAAGACCGTATCTTTTGACTCTGAATCAGCCTTAAAGCCATGCCTGTATTGGTCTGTAGGCATAAAGTTACAGCGATACACAGCCATTCACGTTGGCGATGGCGAAAAGCCAATATTTTAGATAAACCCCTTTAATTACCTGTATTTAAAGGAGTTATATCCAAGCATTGCGACAATCAGTCACAGGGTGACTTGTAGTTAATTTTTCGTCACCCGTCATAATCTCTTGAAGGCCGTAAAGTTCGCCTGCAAAATGCCGCGCCCCGCTGTATTTCAGCGGGATCGTGCTGATCGGCCGCCCAGATGTACCTCTCGCGGTGCACTGGCCTTTTTACAAAAATCAAAGCAAAAAGATCATGCAGGAGATTTGACGTGCACATTGGTGTTCCTCTCGAAACCCAGACCGGTGAAACGCGGGTGGCTGCCACCCCGGAAACCATCAAGAAGCTGATCGGCCAGGGCCACAAGGTCACTGTGCAAAGCGGGGCAGGCATCAATGCCAGTGTCGTCGACAGTGCCTATGAAGCGGCGGGCGCCACCATTGGCAGCGCCAGCGATGCGTTCGGTGCCGAGCTGATTCTCAAAGTGGTCGCCCCGAATGACAGCGAACTCACGCTGATCAAAAGCGGCACCGTGTTGGTAGGCATGCTCAATCCGTTCAGCAACGAAACCATCACCCGACTGGCCGAGCATGGCGTCACCGCCTTTGCCCTTGAGGCCGCGCCGCGCACCTCCCGCGCGCAGAGCCTGGATGTGCTGTCTTCCCAGGCAAACATTGCCGGCTACAAGGCTGTATTACTCGCCGCCCATCACTACCCGCGCTTCATGCCAATGCTGATGACCGCCGCCGGTACGGTGAAAGCCGCGCGCGTGCTGATTCTCGGTGCCGGCGTAGCAGGGCTGCAGGCGATCGCCACCGCAAAACGCCTGGGAGCGGTTATCGAAGCGTCCGACGTGCGCCCGGCCGTAAAGGAACAGATCGAATCCCTGGGCGCCAAGTTCGTTGACGTGCCCTACGAAACCGATGAAGAGCGCGAATGCGCCGTCGGCGTTGGCGGCTACGCGCGCCCGATGCCTACCAGCTGGATGCAGCGTCAGGCCCTGGCCGTGCACGAACGCGCCAAACAGGCCGACATCGTCATCACCACCGCATTGATCCCCGGCCGCAAGGCGCCAACCCTGCTCAGCGCCGAGACCGTCGCACAGATGAAGCCAGGCTCGGTGGTCATTGATCTCGCAGCCGCCCAAGGCGGCAACTGCCCGCTGACCGTGGCCGACCAGGTGGTCGTGGAAAACGGCGTGACCATCTGCGGCCCTACCAACCTGGCAGGCGCCGTCGCCGCCGATGCCTCGGCGCTGTATGCACGCAACCTGCTGGACTTCCTGAAGCTGGTCTTCACCAAGGAAGGGCAGTTTGAAATCAACCTCGAAGACGACATCGTCGCCGCGTGCCTGATGTGCCGCGACGGCCAAGTCATCCGCAAAAACGCCTAAGCAGGGATTCAGACGATGGAAGAGCTTATCTCCCCCGGTATCTACAACCTGATCATCTTCGTGCTGGCGATTTATGTCGGTTACCACGTGGTCTGGAACGTCACCCCGGCCTTGCACACCCCGCTGATGGCCGTGACCAACGCGATTTCGGCGATCGTGATCGTCGGCGCCATGCTGGCCGCCGCGCTCACCGTGACGCCGCTGGGCAAGACCATGGGCACCCTCGCCGTGGCACTCGCGGCGGTCAACGTGTTCGGTGGTTTCCTGGTTACCCGCAGAATGCTTGAGATGTTCAAGAAGAAAGCCCCGAAAGTAAAAGAAGAGGCGCCGAAGTAATGAGCATGAATCTCGTCACGACGCTCTACCTGATCGCGTCGATCTGCTTTATCCAGGCCCTCAAGGGCTTGTCACACCCAACCACCTCTCGGCGGGGCAACCTGTTCGGCATGCTTGGCATGGCGCTGGCGGTACTCACCACCGTGGGCCTCATCTATAAGCTCGGCGCTGAGCTGGCGACCGCCGGCATTGGCTACGTCATCGTAGGCCTGCTGGTTGGCGGCACTGCTGGCTCGATCATGGCCAAGCGCGTGGAAATGACCAAGATGCCGGAGCTGGTGGCATTCATGCACAGCATGATCGGCTTGGCTGCCGTATTCATCGCCATCGCTGCGGTCGTGGAACCACAATCCCTGGGTATCGTGAAGCACCTGGGCGATTCGATTCCCGCCGGTAACCGCCTGGAGCTGTTCCTCGGCGCCGCCATCGGTGCGATTACCTTCTCCGGTTCCGTCATCGCCTTCGGCAAGCTCTCGGGCAAGTACAAGTTCCGCCTCTTCCAGGGCGCACCGGTACAGTTCGGCGGTCAGCACAAGCTGAACCTGGTGCTGGGCCTGTTGACCCTGGGCCTGGGCCTGGCCTTCATGTTCACCGGCAACCTCAGCGCCTTCGCCCTGATGCTGGCCCTGGCGTTCGTGCTGGGTGTGCTGATCATCATCCCGATCGGCGGCGCAGACATGCCGGTGGTCGTCTCGATGCTCAACAGCTACTCCGGTTGGGCTGCGGCGGGCATCGGCTTCTCGCTGAACAACTCTATGTTGATCATCGCGGGCTCGCTGGTGGGTTCAAGCGGCGCGATCCTGTCGTACATCATGTGCAAGGCGATGAACCGTTCCTTCTTTAATGTACTGCTCGGCGGTTTCGGCAACACGGCTGACGCAGCAGGCCCGGCCGGTTCGAAAGAAGCGCGCCCGGTGAAATCCGGCTCGGCTGACGATGCGACCTTCCTGCTGACCAACGCCGATACCGTGATCATCGTCCCGGGCTACGGCCTGGCAGTGGCGCGGGCGCAGCACGCACTGAAAGAGCTGACCGAGAAGCTGACCCACCGCGGCGTGACCGTAAAGTACGCGATCCACCCGGTCGCCGGTCGCATGCCTGGACACATGAACGTGCTGCTGGCGGAGGCAGAAGTACCTTACGACCAAGTGTTCGAGATGGAAGATATCAACTCCGAGTTCGGCCAAGCCGACGTGGTGCTGGTGCTCGGCGCCAATGACGTGGTCAACCCGGCCGCCAAGAACGATCCCAAGTCGCCAATTGCGGGCATGCCGATCCTCGAAGCGTTCAAGGCCAAGACCATCATCGTCAACAAACGCTCGATGGCCAGCGGCTACGCCGGCCTGGACAACGAACTGTTCTACCTGGACAAGACCATGATGGTCTTCGGCGATGCCAAGAAGGTCATCGAAGACATGGTCAAGGCCGTCGAATAAACACTGCGCCAGCGCAATACCCAAAACCCTGGCCTTTAGTAGGCTGGGGTTTTTTATTGCCGATGAAAACCGACAAAAGGCTCTAAATCGCTGCCTGGCATTCGACCATGGTAGCGGGACGAATTTTTTTGAAATCACTAGACTGCGCATCTTGCTTCCGTAGCCCGAGATAACAATCCATGTACCGTGATCGTATCCGCTTGCCTTCGTTGTTGAACAAGGTCATGAGCGCGGCTGACGCTGCCGCACTGATCCAGGACGGCATGACCGTCGGCATGAGCGGCTTCACCCGCGCCGGTGAGGCCAAGGCCGTGCCCCACGCCTTGGCCGAACGCGCCAAGACCTCGCCGCTGAAAATCACCCTGATGACGGGCGCCAGCCTGGGCAACGACCTGGACAAGCAACTGACCGAAGCCGGCGTACTGTCGCGACGCATGCCGTTCCAGGTGGACAGCACCCTGCGCAAGGCGATCAACGCCGGCGAAGTGATGTTTATCGACCAACACCTGTCGGAGACGGTCGAGCAGCTGCGCAACAATCAGCTCAAGCTGCCAGACATTGCGGTCATCGAAGCCGTGGCGATCACCGAGCAAGGCCATATCGTGCCGACCACTTCCGTGGGCAACTCCGCCAGTTTCGCTATTTTCGCCAAGCAGGTGATCGTCGAGATCAACATGGCGCATAACCCGAACCTGGAAGGTCTGCACGACATCTATATCCCGAGCTATCGCCCGACCCGCACGCCGATTCCGTTGGTGGCCGTGGACGACCGTATCGGTAGCACCGCGATCCCGATCCCGCCGGAGAAGATCGTCGCCATCGTCATCACCAACCAGGCAGATTCGGCCTCCACCGTGACGCCGCCCGACAGCGACACCCAGTCGATCGCCAATCACCTGATCAACTTCCTTAAGGAAGAAGTCGACGCTGGCCGCATGACCAACAAGCTCGGCCCGCTGCAGGCGGGTATCGGCAACATTGCCAACGCGGTGATGTGCGGCCTGATCGAGTCGCCGTTCGAAGACCTGACGATGTACTCGGAAGTACTGCAGGACTCCACGTTCGACCTGATCGACGCCGGCAAGCTGAGCTTCGCCTCGGGCAGCTCGATTACCTTGTCGGAACGGCGCAACGCTGACGTGTTCGGCAACCTGGAACGCTACAAAGACAAACTGGTGCTGCGGCCACAGGAAATCTCCAACCACCCGGAAGTCGTGCGGCGGCTGGGTATTATCGGCATTAACACCGCGCTGGAGTTCGACATCTATGGCAACGTCAACTCCACCCACATCTGCGGCACGCGGATGATGAACGGGATTGGCGGCTCGGGTGACTTTGCGCGCAACGCGCACCTGGCAATCTTTGTCACCAAGTCGATTGCCAAGGCCGGGGCGATTTCCAGCGTAGTGCCGATGGTCAGCCATGTGGACCATACTGAACATGACGTCGACATCCTCGTGACCGAGGTCGGCCTGGCAGACCTTCGCGGCCTGGCGCCGCGGGAACGGGCCCGGGTGATCATCGACAACTGCGTGCACCCGGCGTACCGCGACGCCCTGAACACTTACTTCACCCAAGCCTGCGCACTGGGCGGTCACACCCCGCATATCCTGCGGGAGGCACTGAGTTGGCACATCAACCTGGAAGAAACCGGGCATATGCTGAAGGCGTGATTGATACAGATTCGGACTGATGCAAACACAGTTTCATCAGTCCGAGCTTTCCAACCCATATTTTTAAAAAAACTGTACTGCTGTACCGGTCATTTCCTACCGAAAAATCCTACTCATCCCGCCAAATACACCTAAAACGCACCATAAAAGTGCCGACAGGTACAGTTGCCCCAATTTCGTACAGTACAGCCCCTATAAACAGTTAACTGGCCCCTCACAATACAGGCGAACTGTATCTAGAGAGTATTGCGCCGGAGGAGGATCATTGGCATCAGTTAAACCACTACCTAATCCCGCCACAAGCGGAAGGATGTCATCATGGAACGTACACTCAGTTCCGATCTGTTCTTCGAAGAAAAAGCTGTAAACACCCAGGCTTCCCTGCCTCTGCGCGTTCTCGCCAACCTGATGTTGTGGCAGCGCCGCATCTCCAGCCGCCATCAACTGGCTCGTCTGGATTCGCGTCTGCTGGCTGACGCCGGTATCAGCGAAGCACAACGCTACGAAGAGCTGAGCAAGCCGTTCTGGCGCTAATTAGCGTCCGCTGGCCCTGACCCACCGGGTCCACCGCCAGCACTCAGAATTGATCAAGCAAAACCCGCCCCGGGTAACCGGAGGCGGGTTTTGTTGTTTCTGGGGTTTGGATTTTCAAGAGCAAAAACAATAGGCTTTCATATCGATAGGTACAGTTTAAAAAACATAACAATTAAGCAGTACAATTTAACCCTGGTGTATCTGTACCGGTAAAATCTTCCCGCCCAACATGGTGTTCCAGAACCTCATGAAAGGCGCTCGCCATGAAGACCCAAGCCCAGCACCGCCCTCTATTGATACGACTGCTGCGGCGCACGGCCTTGGCACTTGCCCGCTGGGAGCAACGTGCCCGTACACGCAGGTTGCTGGCTCAACTGGACCCGCGGGAATTATCTGACGCAGGCATCAGCCACGGCGACCGAACAGCCGAGCTATCCAAATGGTTCTGGAGCGAGTAATCACCAGGGAGTGACTATCCGAACGGATAAACGGCAGCTTAATATCCGACTACCACGTGGCGAACCCTGTAGAACGGGCGTCTGATGCCCATGGTCCCGCTGATCAAGTAGCGGCTTTGTGCCACTTTTATTCGTTCATTTACAGGAGTCACCCATGTCCCGTCTTCGCCTGCTGAGCACCGCAGCCCTGCTGACCCTGGCTGCCAATGCCAACGCCTCAAGCCTGATCGTGACCACGGATTCGATCGTCGGCGCCCTGAAAGCCACCTCCGATGCGACCTCCGATGCCACGTCCTCCCTGCGCGACAACAAAGTTGTACGTGCCGCCCGTGATGATGCTGCCAGCTTTGTCGCCAGCGAAGGCGCGATCCGCGGCGTGAAGCTGGAAAGCGCCTTGGCCCAAATCCGCCAACAAGCTCCACAACTGAATACCGCGACTGACGCTCAACTGGCCCAGGCGATCCTGGCCATCTGACCGCAGACAGGGAAGACGGGAATGCCAGCGCTTGATGGATCCCCAGCGCTGGCTCTCGCCCGGGCATTGCGCTAGCCTTGGCGCTCGCTTCCAGTTGTCGAGTCCCATGGCTTTTTCTTACCGCCTGTTGATCGCTCCCGTCGTGTTTTGCACCTGCTGGTCCACGCAAGCTCCGGCCTTTGACCTGTCCACCCAGAGCCTCGTTGTCAGTGCGTATGCCACCAGCAAAGTGACCTCCGCGCCGTTCGACCATAAACTGATACTGGCCGCCCAGGATGACGCTGCCGCTTTCATTGCCACTGACGGCCAATGGCGGGGAGCCCGGCTGGAATCAGCGCTGGATTACCTGCGGCACCACCAGCCAAAACTTAACGCCAGTGACCTTGAACTGGCTCAAGCAATTCTCGTCCAATAATCATCTTTGTATTTCGGAGTCATTCCATGCGTAGCCCGCTGATCGCCGCTGCTCTCGGCCTGCTGTTGTTGGGCGGTGTTGCCCAGGCACAAACCCTGAAGGCCACCAGTAACATCATTGTCCGTGCCTCGGCCCGTACCATTGATTTCACGTCGGACACCACCACGTCCATCCGCGACTCCAAAGTCGTGCGCGAAGCCCATGACGATGCCGCCAGTTTCGTCGCCAGCAATGGCGAGATTCGCGGCGCCCAACTGGAAGCCGCCTTCGACACCCTGCGAACCCGCGTGCCAGAAGCCCGCGACGCCAGCGACCAGGTCCTCGCCGAAGCTATCCTCGCACTGTGAGGCGAATTGCCGCCTGGCTACTGGCCGGCACGCTGCTGCTCGGCGCCAGCGCGGCTCAGGCCGCCCTGCAACTACGGCTCAAGACTGATGGCTTGAGCCCGGCCCAGCAGCAGGCCAGCCAGGCATTGCTGGATGAGGCGATGCAGGCGTTGCCGCCGCGCTTCATCGAGCAACTGGACCGGACCATCGACGTCGGCTGGACCGACAAGATGCCCGAAAACGCCTACGGCCAGGCTTCACTGGTGTCGGAACTGGACCTCAACAGCAACCTGCTGGAAAGCCTCACCGACGGCAGCGCCGCGACACAAAAGACCAACCGCCCCCATGGCACCGTGCGCCGGGAAATGCTCGCCACCGTGCTGCATGAACTGACCCACATCTACGACCGCGCCCGCTTGTGGTCCAGCGCCGATCGCACGCTGATCCAGCGTTGCAGCCGCCAGAACAACATCACCGGCCTGATCGGCCTGCCCGATCAATGCCGTGGCCAGAACGATCGCCGCTTTACCCTCAGCGATGACCCACGCCTGCTGGACCTTGCCGGCTGGCCGCAATACGTGGGGCGTCGCGGCGAACGCGAACAGAACAACCACCAGGTCGCCCGCAGCCCGGACATCTACGAAACCACCAGCCCGCTGGAATTCGTCGCGGTCAACATGGAGTACTTCCTCCTCGACCCGAGCTACGCCTGCCGCCGGCCTTCGCTGTACCGCTATTACAAGGAACACTTTGGCTGGGCACCACCGGCCAAGGACACCTGCGCCAAAACCTACGCCTTCCTCAATGCCGGCAACGACTTCGCCAAGACCCCACTGGGCCAGGTCGACCCCGAGCGTGTCTACGAAATCGACTACTTGCTGGCCGAAGCCAACCAGAACCTGGTAAGCCGCTGGGGCCATAGCATGTTGCGCCTGGTGATCTGCGCCCCAGGCCGGCCGCGGGGCCCGGACTGCCGGCTGGACCTGGACCAGCACCTGGTTCTGTCCTACCGCGCATTCGTCGGTGACGTACAACTGTCGAGCTGGGACGGCTTGATCGGCAAGTACCCGTCACGGCTGTTCGTGCTGCCGCTGTCACAGGTCATCGACGAGTACACCAAGACCGAACTGCGTGGCCTGGCGTCGGTGCCGCTGAAACTGACACGCCAGGAGATCAACGACACCGTCGAACACGCCGCCGAAATGCACTGGAGCTACGACGGCAATTACTTCTTCATCTCCAACAACTGCGCGGTGGAGAGCCTGAAGCTGTTACGCAGCGGCAGCGCCAACCCGCAGCTGACCGGCCTGGACAACATTACGCCCAATGGCCTGCTGGAAGTCCTCAAGGGTAGGGGCCTGGCCGACACCAGCGTGCTGGATGACAAAAAACGCGCACTGCGACTGGGCTATCACTTCGACTCCTTCCGCGAGCGTTATCAGGCGATGTTCGAGGTGCTGAAAAAGCGCCTGCCGATCAAACAGGCCGAGGTCGAGGATTGGCTGTCATTGAGTGCCGAAGAACGTCGCCCATGGTTTGCCGAAGCAGACCTGCGCACCAGCGCGGCCTTGCTGCTGCTGGAACAGGCAAGCTTTCGCAAACAACTGATGCTGGCCCAGGATGAAGTCAAACAACGCTACCTCGGTGCCCGCGAGCTGAAGAACGGCGGCATGGAAAAGGCCAACGCGACCTTGCAGCAGATCCTCGCCAACAGCGGCTTCCTCAGCCGCCCGGCAGAGCTGTTGGGTACCAGCGGCTACGGCCTGCCACAGCCAGCGGAATCACAACGCCTGGAATCGGAAAGCGCCGCGCGCCAGAAGCAGTTGCAGTCACTGACCGGCGACCTGGACAAAGAGGTGAGGGCGCTGCTGGAACCGTCCCGCGCGGCGGAGATAGCGGCGTGTGAAGCCAACCTCAAGCAGCTGGGCGAGCACTTGCGGGCGCTGCACAAGGCCTCCGGCGGGTTCGAGCTGCCCTAGAGCGTTTCCCCATCCTCTTGCGGCAACTGTTCATCCAGGTGCAACCACGGCAATCGGCTCTCTACCCAGATATGCCGATCTGCCGGGGCCAGCTCTGGGTGATCCAGGGTCGCGATGGTCACATCGATACTCTCGGGACTCAGACGAGTCTCCAACGCCAGGTGCGCCCCACAGTTCGAACAGAAATACCGCACGCACGTCGATGACGATTCGTACTGCGCCGGTGTTCCCGCCATCCACGCAAACGCGGGCCGGGGCAGGGTGATCCAGGTGGTCACCAGCCCACCGCTGACCCGACGACAAATCGAACAGTGGCAGTGGGCAACATCCACCAATGCCCCGCTGAACTGATAACGCACCCGGCCGCAGTGGCAGCCTCCCTGGTGTTGCTCATGCATACGCAACCTCCTGCGCCTCTATTTCATATAAGACCGATCGTCACTCAACGTAGCCTGTTTCTTAACCGAAAGCTGGCTGAAAGCTTCCGGGACTAGGATCGCCCACCACTACCGGCAACAGACCGGTTGTTAACAACAACAATGGTGATTCCCGATGTCTGCTCGTACCCGCCTGTTTGCCCCGACTCCACCCGTACGCCTCGTGCCTTTCGTTCTGCGCTGACCCAACCGGTTCGCCATTCCCTAGCCGCGCTACGCCTGGAGTATTCCTATGCTGACTTTCCTTGGCTTTGCCATGGTCATCACGTTCATGTTCCTGATCATGACCAAGCGCCTGTCTGCGCTGATCGCCCTGATCATCGTGCCGATCCTGTTCGCGCTGTTCGGCGGCTTTGCGCCGAAGATCGGCCCGATGATGCTCGAAGGCATCACCAAGCTCGCGCCCACCGGCGTGATGCTGATGTTCGCCATCCTCTATTTCGCCTTGATGATCGACTCCGGGCTGTTCGACCCGGCGGTGCGCAAGATCCTCAAGCTGGTCAAGGGCGACCCGCTGAAGGTCTCGGTCGGCACCGCCGTACTGGCCCTGGTGGTCTCGCTGGACGGTGACGGCGCCACCACCTACATGATCTGCGTGGCCGCCATGCTGCCGTTGTACAAGCGCATCGGCATGAGCCCGCGGATCATGGCCGGCCTGATCATCCTGGCCGGCGGCGTGATGAACATGACGCCATGGGGCGGCCCGACCGCCCGTGCCGCCAGTGCGCTGCATGTAGACCCCTCGGACATTTTCGTACCGATGATCCCGGCGATGCTGGCCGGCGTGGTTGCCATCCTGGTGATTGCCTACATGTACGGCAAGCGCGAACGTGCGCGCCTGGGTGAACTGCACCTGCACGGTGACGAAATCGACCACAGCGAAATCAGCGTTTCGCAGTACCCGGACGCCCGCCGTCCGAAGCTGATCTGGTTCAACGGCGCCCTGACGCTGGCCCTGATGTGCACCCTGATTGCCGGCCTGCTGCCGCTGCCCGTGCTGTTCATGGTGGCCTTCAGTATCGCGATGATCGTCAACTACCCGTGCCTGCAAATGCAGAAAGACCGCGTCGCCGCCCACGCCGGCAGCGTATTGGCGGTGGTCGGGTTGATCTTCGCTGCTGGTATCTTCACCGGCATCCTGTCCGGCACCGGCATGGTCGATGCCATGTCCAAGAGCCTGCTGGCGGTCATCCCCGACGCCCTCGGCCCTTACCTGGCCGTGATCACCGCACTGGTGAGCATGCCGTTCACGTTCTTCATGTCCAACGATGCGTTCTACTACGGCGTACTCCCCGTACTGGCCGAAGCCGCCAGCCACTACGGCATCACCGCCGTGGAAATGGCCCGCGCTTCGATCGTTGGCCAGCCCGTGCACTTGTTGAGCCCATTGGTTCCATCGACCTACTTGCTGGTGGCATTGGCGGGTATCGAATTTGGCGATCACCAGCGCTTCACCCTCAAGTGGGCGGTACTGGTGTGCCTGTGCATAATGGTCGCCGCATTGCTGATGGGGATTTTTCCGCTGTTCAGCACTCTATAATCGTACAACCCACCGCGCTGGCTCTTAAGGCTCGCGCGGTCTAACACTCGTTCAAAGGAATACACATGGAATGGCTGACCAATCCGGAAATCTGGATTGCTTTCTTCACCCTGACGGCCCTCGAGATCGTCCTGGGCATCGATAACATCATCATGATTTCGATCCTGGTCAGCCGCATGCCCAAGCACATGCAGGCGCGTACCCGGATCTTCGGCCTGGCCCTGGCCATGGTCACGCGGATCCTGTTGCTGCTGTCGATTACCTGGGTGATGCGCCTCACCGACGATCTGTTCGTGGTGTTCGGCCAAGGCATTTCGGGCCGCGACCTGATCCTGTTCTTCGGTGGCCTGTTCCTGCTGTGGAAAAGCTCCCAGGAGATGTACCACGCGCTGGAAGGTGAAGACGAAACCCACGACGAGCCAAAAGGGGCGGGCGGCAAGTTCATCTACACCATCATCCAGATCGCAATCATCGATATCGTCTTCTCCCTGGACTCGGTGATTACCGCCGTCGGTATGGTTTCCCACGTACCAGTGATGGTGGCCGCAATCATCGTCGCCGTGCTGGTGATGATGCTGGCCGCTGGCACCATCAGCGATTTCATCGACAAACACCCGTCGCTGAAGATGCTGGCGCTGTCGTTCCTGCTGGTGGTGGGTACCGTGCTGATCGCCGAAGCCTTCGATGTTCACGTGCCAAAAGGCTACGTTTACTTCGCCATGGCGTTCTCCCTGGCGGTGGAAGCGGTGAACATCAAGATGCGCACCGCCATCGCGAAAAAGAAGAAACAGCAGGACCCTGTGAAACTACGCAAGGACATTCCGGGTCAGTAACCTTGACCCGCTGCTGAAAAAAGGGGCTCTCGAGCCCCTTTTTTTTCATCTGCAAAAAACTGATTTCATGACAGTTTTGTTTCAATCCCGACTTTAGCTATGCGATGCTGGCGCAGAGCCCATTCGCCAACTACAGCTTAAGTACAAGACGTAGAACGGCACGCGGCAATTCTTATTTGCTCTTTTTGAGCTAACCCACACGGGGGGCCGAGCATGCTGACCTTGCTCAATCTGCTTTCCGCCGTGACCCTGCTTATCTGGGGCACGCACATCGTCCGTACCGGCATCCTGCGGGTCTACGGTTCCAACTTGCGCCAGGTCATCGGGCAGAACATGTCCAAGCGCTGGCTGGCGTTTATCGCCGGCATCCTGGTAACGGCCATGGTGCAAAGCAGCAACGCCACGGCGATGCTGGTGACCTCGTTTGTCGGCCAGGGCCTGATGGGCCTGATGCCCGCCCTGGCGACCATGCTCGGTGCCGACGTCGGTACTGCGTTGATGGCACGGGTGCTGACCTTTGACCTGTCGTGGCTGTCGCCGCTGCTGATTTTTCTCGGGGTGATTTTCTTCCTGTCGCGCAAACAGACGCGTGCCGGGCAGATGGGCCGTGTCGGGATCGGCCTCGGGCTGATCATCCTGGCGCTGCAATTGATCGTCGAAGCCGCAGGCCCCATTACCCATGCGCAGGGCGTCAAAGTCCTGTTTGCCTCGCTGACCGGCGATATCCTGCTCGACGCCCTGGTCGGCGCACTGTTCGCGATGATTTCCTACTCCAGCCTGGCCGCCGTCCTGCTGACCGCGACCCTGGCCGGTGCCGGCGTGATCGGCCTGCACGTGGCCATCGGCCTGGTGATCGGCGCCAACATCGGCAGCGGCGTGCTGGCCTTCCTCAGCACCAGCATGCAAAACGCCGCCGGCCGCCAGGTGGCCCTGGGCAGCCTGTTGTACAAATTGATCGGCTTGCTGCTGATCATTCCGGTCCTGGACCCCTTGGTCGGGTGGATGGACAATCTGGACTACAGCGCCCAAGGCATGGTGATCACCTTCCACCTGCTCTATAACGTCATCCGTTGCCTGATCCTGCTGCCCACCATTGGCCCAATGTCGCGCTTGTGCGCCTGGCTGCTGCCGGAGCGCGAAGAGGTCAACGGCCTGGCCAAGCCCCGCCACCTGGACCTGGCGGCGCTCGCCACGCCGAGCCTGGCACTGGCCAACGCCGCCCGTGAAACCCTGCGCCTGGGCGACCTGATCGACAACATGCTGACCTCGATGCTGGAAGTGCTGCGGGGCAAGCAGACCGCCATCACCCAGGAAATGCGCAGCCTGAGCGACGACGTTGAAGCGCTGTACAGCGCGATCAAACTCTACCTCGCACAAATGCCCCGGGAAGACCTCAGCGAGCAGGACAGCCGACGCTGGGCCGAAATCATCGAGCTGTCGATCAACCTGAAACTGGCCGGTGACCTGATCGAGCGCATGCTGCGCAAGGTCCAACAGCAAAAAACCTCCCAGCGCCGCTCGTTCTCCGAAGTCGGCCTGGAAGAGCTCGCGGGCCTGCAAACCCAGTTGATCGCCAACCTGCGACTGGGCCTGTCGGTATTCCTCAGCGCCGACCCGGAAAGCGCCCGGCAGTTGCTGCGGGAAAAACGTCGCTTTCGCGCCCAGGAGCGTCGCCTGGCCCACGCCCATGTCAGTCGCTTGCAACGTAAAATCGTACAGAGCCTGGAGACCAGTTCCCTGCACCTCGAGCTGATTGCCGACATGAAGCGCCTCAACTCGCTGTTCTGCAGCAGCGCGTATGTGGTGCTGGAAACCACCGATACCGGTGCGCTCTCGGCGGACGATATTGCCGACATCACCCATTCGCCCTGAACGTAAGGTGGCGAGCGAAGTCAGTTAACAAGGACCTCACTCGCCAGGAAGCTTGTTATGCGTCGCCTGCTATTCGCCTGCCTGCTCATGGGCTCGGCACACACCTTTGCCTTTGACCGCCTGCAAGTCGAGGGCTACACACTGCCCAACGGCCTGCAATTGCTGCTCAAACCAGGCACCGAGCGCGGCCACGTGGCCATTCGCCTGGTGGTGGGTGTAGGCCTCGATGACTTCAGTTGCGAAGACAAGGAGCTGCCGCACCTGCTGGAACACCTGTTGTTCAGCGGGATCGACGGTGGCGGCGAAGGTGAGCTGGAAGAGCGCATGCAAGCCCTTGGCGGGGACTGGAACGCCTACACCAGCAACGCCGACACCACCTTCGTCATCGAGGCCCCGGCGCAAAACCAGCGCAAGGTACTCGACCTGCTGCTGGCCATCGTCACCCGCACCGAACTGACCGACGCCAATATCAACGCGGCCAAACAAGTGGTGGAGCGCGAAGACGGCGGCCACTACTCGCACCTGCAACGCCTGTTGGATCGTCAGGACCTCGGCCACAAGGCCAGCAGTCAGTTGGCGGTGGAGCTGGGCCTCAAATGCGCCGAGCGGGCCGACGTCGACCACCTGACCCGCGACCAGCTGGAAAAACTGCGCAAGGCCTGGTACGCCCCCAACAACATGACCCTGATCATCGTCGGCGACCTCGACAAGCTGTTGCCGGCCTACCTCGAACGCACCTACGGCGCCCTTGATCCGGTTGACCCCACCGAACATCGCGCACTACCGGACATTCAACACGCCGCCGCCATTCGCCGCGACCTGATCCACGGCTGGGTCGGTGACAACGCCAAGCTGCACTGGTTATTCCCCGAGCCGGTGCTGAACGACCAGTACGATGAAACCTTCGACCTGCTGAAGGATTACCTGGACTGGGCGCTGTATCGCCAACTGCGGCTGCAGCATGGTTTGTCCTACGGCCCGTGGAGCGAACGCGAAGTGCTGGGCGGCGTAGGCTTCATGAGCCTCAACGCCGACCTCGAGCGCGAAGACTTGCCCGAAGCCGAGCATGTGCTGGAAGCCCTCAAGGCCCAACTACTCCAGGACGGCCTCGACCCCGCCACCTTCGCCCGCCTGCAACAAGCCGCCATCGCCCGCCAGGCGTGGGCGGTTCAGGGCAACAGCGCGCTGGCCGACTATTACTGGAGCGCCTCGGGCGACTACGCCAAGGGGCGTTTCAGCGACCCGGCCAAGCGCATCAAGGCCGTCAGCCTGGAGCAAACCAACCAGGCCATGCGCGAGCTGTTCAAGCAGAACGGCTACTGGCGCATCGAGAAACCGCTGTTCAGCTACGACACGCTCAACTGGATCGCCGCCGGAGCGCTAGGGCTGATCACGATTGTGTTGCTCGGCGTGTGGCGTTATCGCAAAGGGATTGCGTAATGAGGCCCCGGGAAAACGGCTAAAACGTTATTCTGTCTGGGATTTTTCCTACAAAGACTGTGAACTGCCGAATGCCTATCCTGACCCAGACCATCCAGCGCGTCCTCGAACTGATGAAGCGCTACCCAGGGGTGATTGCACTCGGCGGTTTCATCTCGGGTGTGGGCAGCTTCATCCTGGTGGATCGCCAGCAAGGTATGGCCAGCTGGATCGCGATCATCATGCTGGTGAGCTGGTTATGGCTGATGCTGGAAAACAGCTTCACCCAGCTGTTCAGCAAGGTCTTCAAACGGGAAATCCCCGAGCCGCTGCTGCGCTACGCCACGCAGATGATCCACCAGGAAAGCCTGTTTTTTGTGCTGCCGTTCTTTTTTGTCACCACTACCTGGAACAGCGGCCAGTCGATCTTTACCGGCCTGCTGGGTGCGGCGGCGCTGGTCTCGATCACCGATCCGCTGTACTACAAGTGGCTGGCGCCCAAGCGTTCGCTGTTTCTCGCGCTGCACACCCTGACCCTGTTTGCCGCCCTGCTGACCGCGCTGCCGATCATCCTGCACCTGACCACCGCCGAGAGTTACAAGCTGGCCCTCGGTGTGGCAATGCTGCTGTCGATCCCAAGCCTGGCCGTCAGCCTGCCGCTGCGCAGCATCAAGGGTTGGGCGATGCTGTTGGGGGTTACCGCAGCGATTGGTTGCGCCGGCTGGTTCCTGCGCAGTTGGGTGCCGCCCGCGACGCTGTGGATGACCGAAGTGGCCATCAGCACCCAACTGCAGGACCGCACGCCCGGCGATGACCTCAAAGAAGTCAGCGCCGCGCAACTGCGCAGCAGCGGTTTGTATGCCTACACCGCGATCAACGCGCCCCGCGGGCTGGATGAACGGATCTACCATGTGTGGAAATTCAACGGCAAGGAAGTCGACCGTATCGCCCTGGACATTCATGGCGGGCGCAAGGAAGGCTATCGGGCCTGGACCCACAAGCAGAACTTCCCCGCCGACTCGGTGGGACGCTGGCAGGTACGGGTGCTGACCGAAGATGGCCAAGTGATCGGCGTGTTGCGCTTCAAGGTGACTGATCCCGGTCAGGACACCACAACGCCGGACGCGCCAAAGTAGTCAGGATCGTGCTATTACGTAGGAATTCTGGAATAGCCAAACAAGCTCGGAGCTTATGACCAGTAGCACAACGGCCGGTGCCGCCCATCTGGACACGTCCACCCAGCCTCCACTGCTGAGGATTACGGGGGATTGGACGCTTGCCCACTATGCCAACCTGAAGAAGCTGTCGGAAAAGCTCGACGGCCAGTACGACGCGGGCGCACGCATCGACCTCAACGGCCTGGGCGCCCTGGACACCGCCGGCGCCTCACTGCTGGTGGAATTGCTCGGCCCCGAGCGCATCGAACAATCCGCCGAACAGACCGACTGCAGCCTCTCGGCCGCCGACCGCGCATTGCTGAAAACCGTCTACCGCTCGCTGAACGACTTCTGCGTGCCGGTAAAAGAACCGGAAGAGGCCGCCGGCATTATGTTGCTGGCACGCATTGGCAGCGCGGTGTACACCGTCTGGCAAGACGGCATGAAGTTACTGGGTTTTATCGGCCTGATCCTCGAGACCTTCGCCCGTGGCGTATTCCGGCCCAAGCGCTGGCGCGTGACGCCGATGGTTGCGCATATCGAACAAACCGGCCTCGACGCGGCGCCCATCGTCGCCCTGCTGACCTTCCTGGTGGGCGCGGTGGTGGCGTTTCTCGGCGCCACGGTGCTGGCCAGTTTTGGCGCGAGCATCTTTACCGTGGACCTGGTGGCGTTCTCCTTCCTGCGGGAATTTGGCGTGTTGCTCACCGCGATCCTGATGGCCGGCCGTACCGCCAGCGCCTTCACCGCGCAAATCGGCTCGATGAAGGCCAACGAAGAAATCGACGCGATCCGCACCCTGGGCCTGGACCCTATGGAATTGCTGGTGCTACCCCGGGTGCTGGCGTTGCTGGTGGCGCTGCCGATGCTGACATTCCTGGCAATGATCTCGGGGATTATCGGCGGCGGCGTGGTGTGTGCGGTGGCCCTGGATATTTCGCCGGCGATGTTCCTCTCGCTGCTGCAATCGGACATTGGCGTGCAGCACTTCATCGTCGGCATGATCAAGGCGCCGATCTTCGCATTCCTGATCGCCGCCATCGGCTGCCTGGAAGGCTTCAAGGTCAGCGGCAGCGCCGAGTCCGTCGGCGCCCACACCACCTCCAGCGTGGTGCAATCGATTTTCGTGGTGATCGTGCTGGATGCGGTGGCCGCACTGTTCTTCATGGAGATGGGCTGGTGAGTCGCTTACGTCGTGCGCCCACCGAGGCGGTGATTGAAGTCCGTGGCCTGTGCAACCGCTTTGGCCCGCAAAGCGTGCACGAGAACCTCGACCTGGACTTGTACAAGGGCGAGATCCTCGCGGTGGTCGGCGGGTCCGGCAGCGGCAAGTCGGTGCTGCTGCGCAGCATCATTGGCTTGCGCCAGCCGAGCGAAGGGCAGGTGCGGGTGTTCGGGCAGAACCTGCCGAGCTTGTCGGAACACGAACGTTCGATGGTGGAACGGCGCTTCGGCGTGCTGTTCCAGAAGGGCGCGCTGTTTTCCTCGCTGACGGTCACGGAAAACGTCGCCTTGCCGCTGATCGAACATGCCGGCCTCAGCCGTCCCGACGCCGAACACCTGGCGGCGGTAAAGCTGGCGTTGGCCGGGTTGCCGCTGTCGGCTGCCGATAAATACCCATCGTCACTCTCCGGCGGCATGATCAAGCGCGCAGCCCTGGCCCGTGCCCTGGCGCTGGACCCGGACATCCTGTTTCTCGACGAACCCACCGCTGGCCTCGACCCGATCGGCGCCGCCGCCTTCGATCAACTGATCCTGACCCTGCGCGATGCGTTGGGCCTGAGCGTGTTCCTGGTCACTCACGACCTCGACACGCTGTACACCATCACCGACCGTGTAGCGGTGCTGGCGCAGAAAAAGGTACTGGTGGCGGATGCCATCGATGTCGTCTCGGAAACCGACGACGCCTGGATTCACGAATACTTCCATGGCCCACGGGGCCGCGCGGCATTGGATGCCGCTCAACTGCTCAACGAGGTATGACATGGAAACCCGAGCCCATCATGTGATGATCGGTCTGTTCAGCGTGATCGTCGTGGTCGGTGCCATGCTGTTCGGCCTGTGGCTGGCCAAGTCCAGCGTCGACAGCGCATTCCAGGATTACGAAGTGGTGTTCAACGAGGCCGTCAGCGGTCTGTCCCAGGGCAGCGCGGTGCAATACAGCGGGATCAAGGTGGGCGATGTCACCAGCCTGCGCCTCGACCCGAAAGACCCGCGCCGGGTGCTGGCGCGCATCCGCCTGGCCGGGCAAACGCCGATCAAGGAAGACACCCAGGCCAAGCTGGCCCTGACCGGCATCACTGGCACCTCGATCATCCAGCTCAGCGGCGGCACGCCCCAAAGCCCGGAACTCAAGGGCAAGGACGGCAACTTGCCGGAGATCATTGCGTCGCCATCGCCGATCGCGCGCCTGCTGAACAACAGCAATGACCTGATGACCAGCATCAACCTGCTGCTGCACAACGCCAACCACATGTTCTCCCGGGAGAACGTCGAACGCCTCAGCAATACCCTGGACAACCTGCAACAGACCACCGGCGCCATCGCCGACCAACGCGGCGACATCAAGGTGGTGATGCAGCAATTGATACAGGTGAGCAAACAGGCCAGCGCCACCCTGGAGCAAACCACCGCGCTGATGCGCAACGCCAACGGTTTGCTCAACGACCAGGGTAAGCAGATGTTCGGCAGCGCCGAGAAGGCCATGCAGTCCCTTCAACAAAGCACGGCCACCATCGACACCTTGTTGACCAACAACAAGGACTCCCTGAACAGCGGCATGCAGGGTCTCAACGAACTGGCGCCAGCGGTGCGCGAGCTGCGGGAAACCCTGGGTTCGTTACGCGCGATTTCCCGCCGCCTGGAAGCCAACCCCAGCGGTTACCTGCTGGGCAGCGACAAGAACAAGGAGTTCACGCCATGAAGCGTGCTTACCAAATGATCGCCCCCGTTGCGCTGGCATTGGTCAGTGCGTGCTCGATCCTGCCCAAGGCGGATCCTTCGGACGTGTACCGGTTGCCTTCGGCGCAGACGGCCACGCAAGCCAGCCCTGTGGCCTGGTCGCTGCGCGTGGCCAAGCCGCAGACCAGCGAATTCCTCGACAGCCCACGAATTGCCGTGGTGCCCAACGGCGACTTGATCAGCAGCTACGCGAATTCACGCTGGAGCGATCCGGCGCCGGTGCTGTTGCGTAACCGGTTGCTGGATGGCTTCCAGCGGGATGGGCGGGTGACGTTGCTGAGTACCGACGAGACCAATCTGCAGGCGGACTTTGAGCTGGGCGGGCAGTTGCAGGCGTTTCAGAGCGAGTATCGCGGCAGCGCGGTTGAGGTAGTGATACGCCTGGATGCGCGGCTGGTGCGCGGGAGTGATCAGCGGATTATTGCCAGCAAGCGGTTTGAGGTGCGGCAACCGGTGGGGGATACCAAGGTGCCGGCCGTAGTCGCCGGGTTTGGTCAGGCTGGGGATGCGTTGAACAAGCAAGTGGTGGATTGGGTGGTGGGCCTGGGAAGCCGCGCTTTTGTGGCGAGGGAGCTTGCTCCCGTTGGGCTGCGTAGCAGCCCCAAAACCAGCCAATAAGCTTCGACTGACATACCTGCGAAACCTTGCTGGGGCCGCTTCGCGGCCCAACGTGAGCAAGCTCCCTCGCCACAGTTGACCTAGGTTTTAGCCGAAGAACCAGTAGCACACCGCAATCGCCGCCACCACGCCGGCAAACTCCGCCAACAACGCACACCCCACCGCGTGCCGCGCCCGCTGGATGCCCACCGAGCCGAAGTACACCGCCAACACATAGAACGTGGTCTCGGTACTGCCCTGGATCGTCGCCGCCACCAGCGCCGGGAAGCTGTCCACGCCCTGGGTCTGCATCGTCTCGATCAACATCGCCCGCGCCGCACTGCCGGAGAACGGCTTTACCATCGCCGTCGGCAACGCATCGACAAAGCGCGTATCCATGCCGGTCCAGGCCACCACATGGCGAATCCCTTCCAGGCCGAAATCCAGCGCGCCCGACGCCCGCAACACACCCACCGCACACAGCATCGCCACCAGATACGGCAGCAGGTTCTTGGCCACGTCGAAGCCTTCCTTGGCGCCTTCGACAAACGCCTCGTAGACCTTGACCTTGCGCAACGCGCCAATCACCAGGAACAGCATGATCAACCCGAACAGCGTCAGGTTGCCAAGGATCGATGACAACCCCGCCAGCGCAGTGGCTGAGAGCGTCGCCAGCAAGGCCATGAAGCCACCCAGTACCAGCGCCCCCGGAATCAGGTACGCCAGCACCACTGGGTCCCACAGCCGCAGGCGTTGCATCACCGCCACCGACAGCAGGCCCACCAGGGTCGAAGCGCTGGTGGCCAACAGGATCGGCAGGAACACAAGCGTCGGGTCGGCCGCCCCTTGCTGGGCGCGGTACATGAAGATCGTCACCGGCAGCAGGGTCAGGGAAGAGGCGTTGAGCACCAGGAACAGGATCTGCGCATTACTGGCGGTGTTGGGGATCGGATTGAGCTCTTGCAGCGCCTTCATGGCCTTGAGGCCGATGGGCGTAGCGGCGTTGTCGAGACCCAGGCCGTTGGCGGCGAAGTTGAGGGTGATCAAGCCGATGGCCGGGTGGCCGGCGGGCACTTCCGGCATCAGGCGGCGAAACAGTGGGCCCAGCGCCTTGGCCAGCCAGTCGACGATCCCGGCTTTCTCGGCGATGCGCAGGAAGCCCAGCCACAAGGTCAGCGTGCCGAACAGCAGCACCATCACCTCGACCGACAACTTGGCCATGGCGAAGATGCTTTCCACCATCGCCGCAAAGATGCCGGCGTTGCCGCCGATCAGCCATTGCGCCAGTGCAGACACCATCGCCACGATAAAAAAGCCAAGCCACAGGCCATTGAGCATCAGTTGAATCCCCCGAAAGATGGGGCGAATGATAGCGGGGCTGACAGAAACGACAAACCCCGGATTTTCCGGGGTTTGTGTAGGAGGCAGTCCTGGCGATCAGCCGCGACTGGTCTCGCCGGCCGGCAGCACTTGCTTGGTGCGCCAGTGCGGCAGCGAGTTCCAGTAGCGCTCGCCCTTGGCGTCGTCGTACATGCCTTCCCAGCGGGAGATGACCAGTACGGCCAGGGCGTTGCCGATCACGTTCAGTGCGGTACGGGCCATGTCCATGATGCGGTCGACACCGGCGATGAACGCCAGGCCTTCCAGCGGAATGCCCACGCTGCCCAAGGTCGCCAGCAGCACCACGAAGGACACGCCCGGCACACCGGCGATGCCTTTGGAGGTGACCATCAGGGTCAATACCAGCATCAGTTGCTGGCCAATCGACAGGTCGATGCCATACAGCTGGGCGATAAAGATCGCGGCGATGCTCTGGTACAGGGTCGAGCCGTCGAGGTTGAACGAATAACCGGTGGGTACCACGAAGCTGCAGATCGCTTTCGGCGCGCCGTAGGCTTCCATCTTCTCGATCACACGCGGCAGCACGGTTTCGGAACTGGCGGTGGAGTAGGCCAGTACCAGCTCATCCTTGAAGATGCGCATCAGCTTGAGAATCGAGAAGCCAAACAGGCGAGCGATCAAACCCAGTACCGCAAAGGCGAAGAACAGAATCGCGACGTAAACCAGGATCACCAGCTTGGCCAGCGGCAGCAGCGAGGCGAAACCGAAATTGGCGACCGTCACCGCGATCAGCGCAAACACGCCGATTGGGGCGTACTTCATGATCATGTGGGTGACTTTGAACATGCTCTCGGACACGCCCTGGAACATGGTCACCAGGGGTTCGCGCAGTTCAGGCTTGAGGCTCGACAAGCCGAGGCCGAACAACACCGAGAAGAAGATGATCGGCAGCATGTCGCCACGGGCCACGGCGGCGAAGATGTTCGACGGGATCAGGTTGAGGATCGTCTCGATGAACGCATGCTCGTGCTGAACCTCTGCGGCGGTGGCGGTGTATTTGGAGATGTCGACGGTACCCAGGGTACTCATGTCGATACCGGCACCCGGATGGAACAGGTTCGCCAGCAGCAGGCCGACCACAATGGCGATGGTGGTGACCACTTCGAAGTAAAGGATGGTTTTTACGCCGATCCGACCGAGCTTTTTCGCATCCCCAACACCGGCGATTCCGACAATCAGCGACGAAATCACGATCGGGATAACGATCATCTTGATCAGGCGGATAAAGATATCGCCAGCGGGCTGCAACACGTTGCTGATCCACCAGGCCTTTTCGGCACTGAAATGGTTAAGCACCGCACCGATTGCAATCCCCAGCACCAGACCGATGAGGATCTGCCAGGCGAGGCTTAGCTTTGCCTTCTTCATGTCATTACCCTTACTTCAAGTGGACTCAGGCAGATGCGCCAGCAGCTGGAACGCTCGAGAGCGAAAAAGTGGGTGCATCTGCCTCCGTAGAAGGTCACCGCAGTTGGCCGATATGGCTCACTGGCAGGCGAAAAAAGGCGCAACTATTCCGATGCAAGGAGGCGACGTCTAATGCCGTAAACGCCTACCCTATGCCGAATCGGCATGAGTTTTTTTGAGTTTTTCTGTCTGAACGGTCAGTTCGAATACGACATTTCGGCAGGCATAAATGCCGCGAACCGGCCATTTCAGGCTCGCGCAGGGTTTTTTGAAAAATTACGGTCGCGGTCGAAAACCCCTGAAAATTCCTACGCATACCATCGAAAAACTCGTCTGGCAGGAGACAAACTTTCTCGATAGATGGTCACGTGGAAACACCAGGAAATGGTTGAGGCGACGCAAAAAGGGAAATTGCCGCTATGGGCGGTATGACAGAAGCGGGCATAAGAGGCATAAGCCCGTCGCAAGTTCCACAAGCCATCGGCTTGCGAACTTGCGTCGCAGCTTTTCACCTGACCCGGCCCTTGCGCAGGCACTCCCTGTACCCGTAGGTCACGCCGATCCGATCGATCAGAGCAACCCGGCCCCTTGGTCATGCACCGCCCCGGTCGGGCCGTGCAAACAGAAAGAAGCGTGGCGCTCCTTTCTATGGACGATAAGCCGGTAGACGACAGGGTCGTCAGACCGAACCTAGTACCAATTCGGGTCTTTCTTGAGCTGTTCCATCAGCAGCTTTTGCATGCCTTCGTCCGGCTTGCCGAGAAAGCGGTAGTCGGCGTGCCGTGTCGGCGACTTGTCCGACGGCAGGCCCGCTGGCACTTCCACCAACATGGCGTAGGCATCTTCCTTGTCGAAGCTGAAGGCGACAATCAGGCGCTTGTTCAGGCACGTGTCTGCGGTTTCACAGAGTGGCCCTACCAAGTACTTGTCACCATCCTCTTCAACAGCGTTCATTTGTTCAGCGCTGCCCGACAGGTTCATCACCCATTCCGGCAGACGCTCTTCCTTCTTGACCACGCTCTGCCAGGTTTCGCGGTATTGCGGGTCCGCACTCAGCAGTTCGTTGACCCGGGACTGGCCATCATTTGCAGCCAGCGCCAGACCGCTGCCGCCCAACAACAGGGCGGCAGCCAGGGCTTTAAGGGACGAATTGAACATGCTTAGCCTCGGCCACGACGGCCAAAGAAGAAGGAAGCGATGAACATCACCAGGAAGACCACAAACAGAATTTTTGCGATACCCGTGGCGGTGCCCGCGATACCACCGAAGCCCAGGACTGCAGCCACAATGGCAATGATCAGAAATGTGATTGCCCAACTCAACATGGTGATTCTCCTTACGCTTCTTTTAGGGGTAACAGCGGTAGTGCATGCGGTCGCTCGATTAAAGGACCGTGTCTTGCCTAGAACACCCAGCGTTCCTGAGATGGCAGGTCGCCGAGGGTGGAATCTTGCTCAACCGCCGCCAGTTGCGGGGTTGTCACGTCGGCGCTGCTGCTACCGACCGAACGGAAATGGGTCTGGGTCATCATCGGACGTTCAAAATGCGCGGTGTGCTGCTGACTCTGCTGCCAATGCGCCAATTGCTGACCACCAATCAAGGTCACCATCAGGGCCAGGCTGGCAAACAGCCCCTGTTGCAGACGCAGTGGCGATACACGCAGTTGGGTGAGGCTTTGGCGAGTCATGCTGTATCTCTCCCGCATTCTGATTATTCGGTGATGAAGCTCGTACAAGGTGTATTGCAGCCTGCGTGCCAGTTTTTTAACAAAATAAAACTTAATAAAATCAATGAGTTAAAAACAAAAGCGCTTTGACACCACGAGCATCCTGCACGATGCCCCTATCCACGCCGTGCGAAATGCACGATGGTCACTGGTCGGATTGGGGGATCGGAAGGCAGCCTTCGACTGCCGAAGTGGCAGGAGGGAGAAAAAAACGCCACGAATGGGCGCCTCTGTAAGAAGAATCGCAGATAGCTGCGCGATGACGGCTTTAATCAATCAGAATAAACCATGCAACTTGCCCGATTATTCCGGGACTAAACAACATCATTCATTCTTAAGGAGCGCGGGACAGATGGAATCAGCCAAGGAACTTCAAGGCCGCATTCTTTTAGTGGATGACGAATCCGCGATCCTTCGCACCTTCCGTTATTGCCTGGAAGATGAGGGCTACACCGTAGCCACTGCCAACAGCGCTGCCCAGGCCGATGCCTTGTTGCAACGCCAGGTGTTTGACCTGTGCTTCCTGGACCTGCGACTGGGCGAAGACAACGGCCTCGACGTACTGGCGCAAATGCGCGTCCAGGCACCGTGGATGCGCGTGGTGATCGTCACCGCCCATTCGGCCGTCGACACCGCCGTGGATGCAATCCAGGCGGGTGCCGCCGACTACCTGGTCAAACCTTGCAGCCCCGACCAATTGCGCCTGGCCACGGCCAAGCAGCTGGAAGTGCGTCAGCTCTCTGCGCGCCTGGAAGCCCTGGAAGGCGAAGTGCGCAAGCCCAAGGACGGACTCGACTCCCACAGCCCGGCCATGATGGTGGTGCTGGAAACCGCCCGCCAGGTAGCAGGCACTGACGCCAACATCCTGATTCTCGGCGAGTCCGGCACCGGTAAGGGTGAGCTGGCCCGGGCCATTCACGGCTGGAGCAAGCGTGCGAAGAAATCCTGCGTCACCATCAACTGCCCGTCGCTGACCGCAGAGCTGATGGAAAGCGAACTGTTCGGCCACAGTCGCGGCGCGTTTACCGGCGCCAGCGAAAGCACCCTCGGGCGCGTCAACCAGGCAGACGGCGGTACGCTGTTTCTCGACGAGATCGGCGATTTTCCCCTGACCTTGCAGCCCAAGTTGCTGCGTTTTATTCAGGACAAGGAATACGAGCGCGTCGGCGACCCGGTGACTCGCCGCGCCGATGTGCGAATCCTCGCCGCCACCAACCTGAACCTGGAAGACATGGTGCGCGACGGTCGTTTCCGCGAAGACCTGTTGTACCGCCTGAATGTCATCACTTTGCACCTGCCACCCCTGCGCGAACGCAGCGAAGACATCCTGACCCTGGCGGACCGCTTCCTGGCGCGCTTCGTGAAGGAATATGCGCGGCCCGCACGCGGATTCAGCGATGAAGCCCGTGAGGCGCTGCTCAACTACCGTTGGCCGGGGAACATCCGCGAACTGCGCAACGTGGTGGAGCGCGCCAGCATTATTTGCCCACAGGAAAAGGTCGAGATCAGCCACCTCGGCATGGCCGAGCAGCCGACCAACAATGCCCCGCGTATCGGCGCGGCATTGAGCCTGGATGAATTGGAAAAGGCACATATCGGCGCGGTACTGGCCACCAGTGACACACTGGACCAGGCAGCCCGGACCCTTGGTATTGACGCGTCGACGCTGTACCGCAAACGCAAACAATACAACCTGTGAGCTGTAGCCTATGAAGCTTGCGATGAAGCTGCGCACTCGGCTGTTCCTGAGTATTTCCGCGCTGATCACCGTTGCCCTGCTGGGGTTGTTGCTGGGCCTGGTGAGCGTCATGCAAATGGCCAAGACCCAGGAGTCGTTGATTCGCAGCAACTTCATCACCCTGGACCTGGGGCTCAAGCTGCGGCAGACCCTCGGCGATCAGTTGATGATCATGCTCAACGAGCAGCCCAATCCCGCCGCCCTGGAAGCCTCCAAGCAACGTTATTTCGCCCTGTTGCAGCAAGGCATCGAACACGAACAAAAGGACACGACCACCAGCGGCTTTACCAAGGCAAAAACCGACTACCTGAGCTTTCTGGAGGCATTCGATAAAAATGAGAATGCCCCACCGGCCCTGCGTAACAACGACGAACTGACCAAGCGCTTCAACATCTTGCGCAACGGCCTGATCGCCGAGCACAAGCAAGCGCTGGAAAACATCAACGACACCGAACACAAGTCCCGTGAGCGAGCACTATTGATTGCCGGCCTGCTGGGCCTGGTGGGGTTGGCGGTGCTGATCATCGGTTTCGTCACCGCCCATGGCATTGCCCGACGCTTTGGCGGGCCGATCGAGGCGCTGGCCAAGGCCGCCGACAAGATCGGCCAGGGTAACTTCGAAGTCACGCTGCCCATCTCCTCGGCTGCCGAGATGAACCTGCTGACCCGACGCTTCGGCATCATGGCCGAGGCCCTGCGCCAGCATCAGGCAACCAATGTCGATGAGCTGCTCGCCGGGCAGCAACGTCTGCAGGCAGTGCTCGACAGCATCGACGACGGCCTGCTGATGATCGACCGCCAAGGCCGCCTGGAGCACCTTAACCCGGTAGCACAACGCCAACTGGGCTGGGACGAGAATCGCCTGGGCCAAGGCCTTGGTGACGCCCTGGGCCGCCCGGAACTGGATGAACAACTGCACCTGGTGCTGCGCGGCGGCAACCTGGAGCGCGCTCCCGAAGACCTGGAAGTGGAAGTCGAAGGCGAGCTGCGCCTGCTGACGTACAGCCTGACGCCGGTCAGCCATACCCAGGGGCACATTCTGGGCGCCGTGATGGTGCTGCATGACGTCACCGAGCAACGCGCCTTTGAACGGGTGCGCAGCGAGTTTGTGTTGCGCGCCTCCCATGAGTTGCGCACGCCAGTGACGGGCATGCACATGGCATTCGGGTTGTTCCGGGAACGGGCAAAGTTTCCTGCGGAGTCTCGCGAAGCGGACTTGCTGGATACGGTCAACGAGGAAATGCAGCGCCTGATGCAGTTGATCAACGACTTGCTCAACTTCTCGCGCTATCAGAATGGCTTGCAGAAATTGACACTGGGCCCATGTGATATCAGCGACCTGCTCGAACATGCCCGCGCCCGCTTCGCGGAGCAGGCGAATGCGCAGAACATCGAATTACTGGTGGAGGAACAATCCCCGCTACCGAGGCTGCATGCCGATCGCGCGCAGTTGGAGCGGGTGCTCGACAACTTGCTGGGCAATGCCCTGCGGCACACGGCCGACGGCGGGCAGATCCGCCTGCAGGCACGTCGCCATGGCGAACGGGTGATTGTCAGCGTCGAGGACAACGGCGAAGGCATTGCCTACGGCCAGCAAGGACGGATCTTCGAACCGTTTGTACAGGTAGGTCGCAAGAAGGGCGGTGCCGGGCTGGGCCTGGCGCTGTGCAAGGAGATCGTGCAATTGCACGGTGGCCGCATGGGGGTCTATTCGCGGCCGGGGCAAGGGACGCAGTTTTATATGGCGCTGCCCCTGTAGGAGCCGGCTTGCCGGCGATGACGACCCTGAGGACGTTATCGCCGGCAAGCCGGGCTCCTACGGTTATTGGTGATTCAGTGCCCGCAGGATAGCGGCACTCTCGGCATCCGGCGTCCCGTCAAACAGCGACGCCCGGAAGTGCATCTGGAACGCAGCCATCACGTGGCGCGTCGCCACATCCAGCTCGCCGGTCTGAGGCGTCGGATAGCCCAACTTCGCCAACTCTTCCTGGAACCAGGTAATGCTCGGCAGCTCAGCTGCGTATTGCACCTGGTAACGGGCAACCGCCTTGGCGTCCGGCCACATCCCCAACCCTTCATCCGCCAGGCGCTTCCAGGGGAACAACGGCCCCGGGTCCAGTTTGCGCAGTGGGGCAATGTCGCTATGACCGATGATGTTCCGCGGATCGATACCGTTGCGCTTGCTGATGTCCTTGAGCAGCACCACCAGCGACTGCACCTGCGCCTCGGAGTACGGGTACCAGACGCGGCCTGTCGGCAAGTCGCGATACCCCGGGTTCACGATCTCGATCCCGATGGAGCTGGAGTTGAGCCAGGTGCGGCCCATCCATTCACTTTCACCGGCATGCCAGGCGCGCTGGCTTTCATCCACCAGTTTGTAGATGGTGCCTGAAGCATCGTCGCCGATCAGGTAATGGCTGCTGACCTGGCCGTGGGTCAATAGCGCCAGGGAGCGCTCAAGGGACGCCGAGGTGTAGTGCACGATGACGAACTGCACCCGGTTGTCGTGGTTCACCGACGGATGATTGGTGTCCAAACGGGGTCCACTCGCACAGCCGGCGAGCAGGAGAAGCAGAAAGGCGGAACACAGAAGTTTCATGGCAGCAGACAATACGCTTAAGACGATAATGCAACAGTGTAACGTACCGTTTGCTGCCCAGCGGCCAAATGCGACATTTTAAACAAAATGGAACATTTTCAGGCCGCCTGCACCTGATTGCGCCCAGCGGCCTTGGCGCGGTAAAGCGCCTCGTCGGCGCGCTTGAGAGCCAGGTCACTGCGCTCTCCCGGCTGAAACTGCGCCATGCCCATGGACACCGTAATCGTCACCGGCTCGCCCTTGAAGTGAAACGGGCAGGCTTCGATGGCAGCCCGCAGGGTTTCACCCACTGCCAATGCTTCTGACAAGGATGAGTTGGGCATCAGCAGCACAAACTCTTCACCGCCAAAGCGCGCGATGAAGTCGTTGGGACGCAGGCGTTTGCGAAGCACCGTGGCGATGATCTTCAGCACCTTGTCGCCGGCCAGATGACCGTAGCCGTCGTTGATACGCTTGAAGTGATCGAGGTCCAGCATCGCCAGCGACAGGCTATTGCCACGCTGATGCCAGGCGTTGACCTCTTGCTCCAGGCGCTCGCTCCAGGCCGCGCGGTTGGGCAAGCCGGTGAGTGGGTCGATCAACGCTTTCTGGCGCTGAACCTCCAGATGCTCACGGTAGCCTTGGGCTTCTTGCTCCATATTGGCGACCCGCTCGGCCAGGCCTTTTAGACGGGCAGCCACTTCCTGTTCGCGCTGGTCACGCTGGTGCTGGTGTTGGTCCATGGTGCCGAGCAGCCCTTCGAGGTGGCTTTCCAGCACATGCTTGAGGCTGTCCAGGTCCGCCGCGTCCTGCACGCTGCTTTGCAAACCATCCACTTGTTCACGGATCTGCGTATCCAGTTCCCTGGCAGCCGAGCGACTGTCGGCGTGGCCGTCACTGGCCACCTGCAGGTGACCCTGGAACGCCTCGAGGCGCTCATTGAGCTGCTTGAGATAGGCCTCAAACTCATGTTGGCCACTGTCGGTAATCGCCAGCATCAACACCGCCAGGTCATCGAGAATCGGCAGCAGTTCGTACCAGTTCAAGCCGTGGGTCAGGCGTTCACGCATGGCTTCGGCCTGGGGCCGGTGACGCTCGGGCAGCGACAGGTCTTCCAGCAGGCCGAGCAGGGTGTCTTCGATGTGTTTGGCCACCGAGCTGTAAGACGGCTCGGGGGTGTCGGGCAGGGCGTAGACCTGATCCGCTTGCAGCTCGTCGGGGTTCAACTCTTCCAACTCGGCCGCCTCTTCCGGCTCGTCGGCCAGGACCGGCGGCAGGGAGAGACTGCCGATCTCGGTTCGCTCCGGTTCGCGGGCCTGCACCTGCGGCGCCTCGACCATGGCGGCGAGGGCACTCTCGAGAGCGGGCTCAACCTCCGTTTCGATCGGTTGTTCGGGCTCCAGCGATTCGATAATCGCAGCGGGTGCCTCGATGACGGGCGCGATGGTAACGACGGGCGGGGCAGCGGGCGTCACTTCGCTGACAACCTCAGCAGCCTTTACTTGCGGTTCGGGCTCAGGGGGCAACTCGACAGGGGCCGGAACCTTCGATTGCGGTGCAAAAGCCCGCAACGCCTGGGTCAGCTCCTCGGATTGCGCCGGCGCTTCAACTTCATCCACCGCCTTGGGCTTTGGCGCAGCAGGCGCCTGAACAGCAGGGCGGGATGGCGCGCGTGGCTCAACCTCCGGGGTTTCGACCGCAGCGTCCTTGGCGCCAAACAGGCGCTGCAACAGCCCCGGACCCGAACGGCTGGCCTCACCCTCCGGCTCCAGGTTACTCAGCGCCTGCCCTTGGAGGCCGCTCAGTTCACTCAGCAACAGCGGAATCTCTCGCGCCTGGCCGACCCGGCCGTCCAGCTGTTTGGCGAACGCCTTAAGCGGGCGGCTCACTTCTCGCGGCAACGGCAGTTTTTGCAACTGAGTGACCAGGGCCGTCAACGCCGTGCCTATCTGGTCTACCCGGGTTTCACGGCGCTGTTCCGAATCCAGCACGGCCTTTTCCAGGCGCGGCAACAATGCAGCGAGGGCGGCGTCCATGTCGTCCGTACGCACAACGTCGCGCATTTCCTTCATGCATTGGTCAACTGCGCGGTCGGTCCCTTCAGCCGCCAGGGTGCTGCGCACCAGCCCCCGGCGCAGCAGGTCGAGGCGGGCGGCCCAGCGACGCTCGAGCTTTTCTTGTTGCTCGATGCTTAACAGGTATTTTTCTTTCCAGCGCTGGGCGTCGTCGCTCATGCAAGGGGTCCGCGAGGGCCGGGGCTCAACGCGGGCAATGCATCAGCCGTGAGCGAACCCGGCAGACGAATCTCTACCGCGACGGGCAGGTGATCGGAGATGGGCTGCGCCAGCACCTGCACGCTTTCGAGTGTCAGGGTCGGGCTGAGCAGGATGTGATCAAGACAACGTTGCGGGCGCCAGCTGGGAAAGGTGGCTTCGACTTGCGGCGCCAGTAACCCAAGGTCACGCAACGGGGAATTTTGCAGCAGGTCTGTGGCATGGGTGTTCATGTCACCCATCAGCACCTGGTGTTTGTAGTTGCCAATCAACTCACGGATATAGGCCAACTGCATGGTGCGGGTTCGAGCCCCCAACGCGAGGTGCATCATCACCACCACCAACGCTTCCGGCCCTTCGCCGAACCGCACCAGAATCGCCCCGCGGCCTTTAGGGCCGGGTAACGGGTGATCCTCGATCGCCCACGGTTTCAGGCGGCTGAGCACACCGTTGCTGTGCTGGCCGAGTTTGCCAAGGTTGCGATTGAGTTGTTGATACCAGTAAGGAAAGGCACCGAGCTGGGCCAGGTGCTCGACCTGGTTGATGTAGCCGGAGCGCAGGCTGCCACCGTCGGCCTCCTGCAGGGCTACCAGGTCGAAGTCTCCCAGCAGGTCGCCGATCTTTTGCAGATTGCCGGCACGCCCGTTGTGGGGCAGCAGGTGCTGCCAGCCACGGGTCAGGTAGTGCCGGTATTTCTCGGTACTGATACCTACCTGGATATTGAAACTTAGCAGGCGCAACCGGCTGTCTGCCGGCAGGCCCGTGGATTCCAGGTGGTGTTCGTTGACCTTCGGGTCATGCAGGCCAACGACACGTTCAGTACCCCAGCGACGCATGACGGGCCCCTTACTTGGCTGCGCGCTCTTTGGCGATCAACTGGTCGGCCACGTTCAGTGCTTCCTTTTCGCCACCGGCACTGCCGATGTCGAAACGGTACTTGCCGTCGACGATCAGGGTCGGCACGCCTTGCACGCCGTATTTCTGGGCCAGTTCCTTGTATTGGGCCATCTTGCCCTTCACAGCGAACGAGTTGAATGTCTCAAGGAACTTGGTTTTGTCGACGCCTTGGGTGGCAACGAAATCGGCCATGTCATCAGGCTTGAGCAGACGCTTGCCTTCTTTCTGGATGGCGTTGAACACGGCGGCGTGCACCTTGTGCTCTACACCCATGGTGTCCAGGGTAATAAACAGCTGGCCGTGGGCATCCCATGGGCCGCCGAACAGGGCAGGAATACGTTTGAAGTTCACGTCCTCAGGCAGCTTCTCGACCCACGGATTGATGACCGGCTCAAACGCGTAGCAATGCGGGCAGCCATACCAGAACAGCTCCACCACTTCGATCTTGCCCGGTACGGAAACCGGGACAGGATTGGCCAATTCAACATAGGTTTTACCGGCTTCAAGCGGCACGTCGGCAGCTTGTGCGGTCATGCCGAAAAGGCTGGCAGTGACGAGAGCGGCGCTGAGGATCAGATTACGCATGCTTTACTCCTGGACAAATAAAGTCGCCTCACGCGACCTTTGTTGTGACAGGTCTACGCGGGCATGAGTTCGTTAGTGTAACGGCACCGGCCACAAAAAAGGGCGGCCTAAGCCACCCTTTTTATGCTTGCATCGACGGATTAATCGAGCGTTAACGTAGCCGGGACACTTAGTGCAGGCCCTGGATGTATTGGGACACGGCTTCGATGTCCTTGTTGCTGAGTTTCCCGGCGATGCTCTGCATGATCTTGGTGTCGCCGTCGTTGGTGCGATTACCTTCGCGGAAGTCCGTCAGCTGCTTGCCGATGTACTGGGCATGCTGGCCGCTCAAGTGCGGGAAGCCAGCAGCCGCAAGGCCTGCGCCGTTAGGCGAGTGGCAGCCGATGCAGGAAGGCATGCCTTTTTCCAGGTTGCCGCCACGGAACAATTCCTCACCGTGGGCCACCAGTTTCGGATCAGCAGCTCCCACGCTGCCCTTTTGGCTGGCAAAATACGCCGCGATATCTGCCAGGTCCTGATCGCTGAGGTTGGTCAGCAAGCCGGTCATTTCCAGGACCGTACGCTTGCCGTCCTTGATGTCGTGCATCTGCTTGGTCAGGTAACGCTCACCCTGGCCGGCCAGTTTTGGAAAGTTTGGCGCCGGGCTATTACCGTCCGGTCCATGGCAAGCACCACATACGGCGGCTTTCGCCTGGCCGGCAGTGGCGTCGCCTGCGGCATGGGCAACACCGGTGATGCCCAAGGTCAACAGCAGACTCACGATCAGTTTGTTCATCAGCTAATCCAACTACGGCTAAGGGTTAAAGAGTTATGGACCGGGTTTACTCACCATCAACTGAATGATGGCCTGGTAATCCTCGGTACTGCAGTCCATGCACAAACCACGCGGCGGCATCGCCTTGAAACCCTGGGTCACGTGTTGCACCAGCGTGTCCATACCTTGAGCCAATCTTGGCTTCCAGGCTGCCTGGTCACCCCGTTTCGGGGCGTTGGGCAACTGTCCGGCATGGCAGGCCCCGCAAACGCGGTTGTACACAGCCTCCGGATCCTGTGTAGCCTGCGCACTGTAAAGTGGCATCAAGACACCGAGGGCCAGCAGCCACTTGGTCATACATCGACCTTTTCAGGGTTTGAGAGCGTTTTGCGTTCTAATGCGCAATAAAGGTCTATCGCTCCCGTGAACTTCATCCTTCGCTGGGACAAAGCACACACAAAATCTGCGGCATTATATACTGGCGCTACTGAAACGGAAACGACACCGCTTGCCGCACCCATTCCCGGCACCGCCCACATCGGAAAACTCATGCAACTCAAGAATCCCATCCTCGGCCTGTGCCAACAGTCCACCTTCATGCTCAGCGCCGCAAAAGTCGACCAATGCCCCGATGACGAAGGCTTCGAAGTCGCATTCGCCGGCCGTTCCAACGCCGGTAAATCCAGCGCGCTGAACACCCTGACCCACGCCAGCCTGGCCCGCACCTCGAAAACCCCGGGGCGCACACAGCTCCTCAACTTCTTCAAGCTAGACGATGATCGGCGTCTGGTCGACCTTCCGGGCTACGGTTACGCAAAAGTACCTATCCCGCTGAAGCTGCACTGGCAGCGTCACCTGGAAGCCTATCTGGGTGGCCGGGAGAGTTTGAAGGGTCTGATTCTGATGATGGACATCCGTCATCCAATGACCGACTTCGACCTGTTGATGCTCGATTGGGCCGTCGCCAGCGGCATGCCGATGCATGTCCTGCTGACCAAGGCCGACAAGCTGACCTACGGCGCAGCGAAAAACACCCTGCTCAAAGTGCAGGCAGAAATCCGTAAGGGTTGGGGTGATGCGGTCACTATCCAGCTGTTCTCGGCGCCAAAACGCATGGGCCTGGAAGATGCCTACACCGTGCTGGCAGGCTGGATGGAACTGGCTGACAAGGGTTCGGAGGTCGCCGAGTAAAAACTCGGGGCAAAAAAAACCCCGGACTTCGTATGGGGAGGGGAAGTTCGGGGTCCAAGTTCCGGACCGCTAGGGCGGGGTCCAGATATCTGCCAACACTTAACACAACATAGGAGCATTGAAGGGCTTCACCACCCATTCAGTAACTCTGAGTAGCAATTCACGGGTTAAGTTCCGGCACGTTCAAAAAACTATTGGAAATAACCCGCGGCGTTTTCCGATCTATAGCGCCACCGCGGCATGACGCCGCGGCCCAAGCCCAGCGCTTAGTGCGCCTCGTCCCAGTTGTCGCCCACGCCGACGTCTACTACCAGCGGCACATCCAGCTTCACCGCCTCGCTCATGTGCTCACGAATCTTCGCGCTGACTTCAGCCACCAGGTCCTCACGCACCTCCAGCACCAATTCATCGTGCACCTGAAGGATGACCTTGGCGTCCAGGCCCGAGGCCGTCAGCCAGTTGTCGACCTTGACCATGGCCTTCTTGATGATATCGGCTGCAGTGCCCTGCATCGGCGCGTTGATCGCCGTACGCTCGGCGCCAGCGCGCTCCTGGGGCTTGTTGGAGTTGATATCCGGCAGGTACAGGCGGCGCCCGAACAGGGTTTCCACGTAGCCCTGGTCAGCCGCCTGGGCGCGGGTACGCTCCATGTACTCGCGAACCCCCGGGTAGCGGGCGAAGTACACATCGATGTAAGCCTTGGCGGTCTTGGTGTCGACGCCGATGTCCTTACCCAGCTTCTGGGCGCCCATGCCGTAGATCAGGCCAAAGTTGATCGCCTTGGCACTGCGACGCTGATTGGACGTGACCTCGGTCAACTCAACCTTGAACACCTCGGCCGCCGTGGCGGTGTGCACGTCCAGGTCGTCGCGGAACGCATTGAGCAAGCCTTCGTCCTTGGACAAGTGCGCCATGATGCGCAGCTCAATCTGCGAATAGTCCGCCGCCAGCAGCTTGTAGCCCTTGGGCGCGACAAATGCCTGGCGGATGCGCCGGCCTTCGGCGGTACGCACCGGAATGTTCTGCAGGTTCGGATCGCTGGAGGACAGGCGCCCGGTCGCCGCGACGGCCTGGTGATAGGACGTGTGAACGCGCCCGGTACGCAGGTTGATCTGTTCCGGCAGGCGGTCGGTGTAGGTGCTTTTCAGCTTGCTCATGCTGCGGTACTGCATCAGCACTTTCGGCAACGGATAGTCATCTTCAGCCAATTTGGCCAAGACTTCCTCGGCCGTCGACGCCTGGCCCTTGCCGGTCTTCTTCAGCACGGGCAGCCCGAGCTTCTCGTAGAGAATCGCTCCCAACTGCTTGGGCGAACCGAGGTTGAACTCCTCGCCGGCGATTTCATACGCCTGGCGCTCCAGGTCCACCATCTTGTTACCCAGCTCGATACTCTGGATACCCAGCAACGCCGCATCCACCAGGGCACCCTGACGCTCAATGCGCGCCAGCACCGGCACCAGCGGCATCTCGATGTCGGACAATACGCTGGCCAGGGTAGGAATAGCGGCGAGTTGCTTGTGCAGTTCCTGATGCAAGCGCAGGGTCACGTCGGCGTCTTCCGCCGCATAAGGCCCGGCCTGCTCCAGGGCAATCTGGTCAAAGGTCAGTTGCTTGGCGCCCTTGCCGGCGATGTCCTGGAAGCTGACGGTGTCGTAGTCCAGGTATTTCTTCGCCAGGCTGTCCATGTCGTGGCGAGTCGCGACGGAGTTCAGCACGTAGGACTCAAGCATGGTGTCGAAGGCGATGCCGCGCACGGTGATGCCATGTGCCGGGTCGCCGCCGATGGCGCAGTTGGCCAGGATATTCATGTCGAACTTGGCGTGCTGGCCGACCTTGAGTTTTTGCGGGTCTTCGAGCAACGGCTTCAGGGCCAGCAGGACGGTGTCCCGGTCCAGCTGTTCCGGCGCACCAATGTAGGAGTGGGTCAGTGGAATGTAGGCCGCTTCGTGGGCCTGTACAGCAAAGGACACGCCAACCAGTTGGGCTTGCTGGGCATCGATACCGGTGGTTTCGGTATCGAAGGCGAACAGCTTGGCATCGTTGAGTTTCTTCAGCCAGACATCGAATTGAGCCTGGGTAAGGATGGTTTCGTACACCGATTCCACAGAAACCGGGGCGACCGTCTCAACCGCTTCTTCAGTGACAGCCGCCGAGGGCGCCGCACTCAACTCGACCCGCTTGGCATCACGCTGAATCTCGTCAATCCAGCTCTTGAACTCCAGCAGCGTGTACAGCTCCAGCAGTTTCTCGCGATCCGGCTCGATCAGGTGCAAGTCGTCCAGGCCCACATCCAGCGGCACGTCGATCTTGATCGTCGCCAACTGGTACGACAGGAACGCACTTTCCTTGTGTTCTTCGAGCTTGGCGACCAGGGTCTTGGCGCCACGAATCGGCAGGGTCGGCACGATATCGAGTTGCTCGTAGAGCTCTTTCAAACCACCGTTGACGCCCACCAGCAAGCCGGAAGCGGTCTTTGGACCAATGCCCGGAACGCCCGGGATGTTGTCGGACGAGTCGCCCATCAACGCCAGATAATCGATGATCTGCTCGGGAGCGACACCGAATTTCTCCTTCACGCCCTCAACGTCCATGGCGCTACCGGTCATGGTGTTGACCAAGGTAATGTGCCCGTCCACCAGCTGCGCCATGTCCTTGTCACCGGTGGAAATCACCACCGGCCGGTCAGCGGCCGCGCTGCTGCGGGCCAGGGTGCCGATCACGTCGTCCGCTTCAACGCCTTCGACGCACAGCAGCGGGAAACCCAGGGCGATCACGCTCTGGTGCAGCGGCTCGATCTGCACGCGCATGTCATCCGGCATGCTCGCGCGGTTGGCCTTGTATTCGGCGTACAGGTCATCGCGAAATGTCCCGCCCTTGGCGTCGAACACCACCGCGAACGGGCTGTTCGGGTACTGCTTGCGCAGACTTTTGAGCATGTTCAGCACGCCCTTGACCGCGCCGGTGGGCAGGCCTTTGGAAGTGGTGAGCGGTGGCAGCGCGTGAAAGGCGCGGTACAGGTAAGAAGAACCGTCCACCAGGACGAGGGGGGCTTGGCTCATGAGCAGGATCAACCTTTTCGGCGGGTCAGGCGCTAGAATAGCCGGACCAATGACGACAAAGGGACAAGGTTATCATGCGTACAGTAAATCGCCTGTTGTTGACCGGCTTGATTGCACTTACTCCGATGGCGGCCATGGCGGCAGATACTGCCCCCACGGGCGACCCGGAAGTCACCATTCGCACGGAAGGCGACAAGACTATTCAGGAATACCGCCAGAATGGTTTCCTGTACGCGATCAAGGTGACCCAGAAAGGCTTTCCGCCGTATTTCCTGGTGCGCGCGGACGGAACCGATGCGAACTTCATCCGCTCTGACCAGCCGGATATGCTGATCCCGTCATGGAAGATCTTCGAATGGAAATGATTTCTTAACTTTAATCGGCGCTGCTCCCCGCAGCGCCCGTAACGGCAGTTTTAACCATGTCTGTGTTCACCCCCCTGGCTCGGCCCGAGCTGGAAACCTTTCTTGCCCCTTACGGGCTCGGCCGCCTGCTTGATTTCCAGGGGATTGCCGCTGGTAGTGAAAACACCAATTTCTTCATCAGCCTGGAACAGGGCGAATTCGTCCTGACCCTGGTCGAACGCGGCCCCGTGCAGGAAATGCCGTTCTTCATCGAACTGCTGGACGTGCTCCACGACGCCGACCTGCCGGTGCCTTACGCCCTGCGCACCACCGACGGCGTGGCCTTGCGCGAATTGGCCGGCAAACCGGCGCTGCTGCAACCGCGCCTGGCGGGCAAGCACATCAAGGACGCCAACGCCCAGCATTGCGTGCAAGTGGGTGAATTACTCGGCCACCTGCACCTGGCCACCCAAGGCGAGAAGGTACTGGAGCGCAAGACTGATCGCGGGCTGGACTGGATGCTCAGTGAAGGCGCGCAACTGATTTCGCACCTCGACGCGCAACAACAGGGCCTGCTGCAAGCTGCGCTGGATGAGATCGAGGCGCACAAGGCGCAGATCCTCGCGCTGCCCCGGGCAAACATCCACGCCGACCTGTTTCGCGATAACGCGATGTTCGAAGGCACCCACCTGACCGGGCTGATCGACTTCTACAACGCCTGCTCGGGGCCGATGCTCTACGACGTGGCGATTGCCCTGAATGACTGGTGCTCGGACGCCGACGGCGTGATCGACGGCCAGCGGGCACGGGCATTGTTGGGAGCGTATGCGGGATTGCGGCCGTTTACCGCCAAGGAAGCGGAGCTGTGGCCGACCATGTTGCGTGTGGCGTGCGTGCGGTTCTGGCTGTCACGCCTGATTGCCGCGGAATCGTTTGCCGGGCAGGACGTGCTGATTCACGACCCGCGAGAGTTTCAAGTGCGTTTGGCGCAACGCCAGCAGGTCAAGACTCCGCTGCCGTTCGCGTTGTAGCACACGGTCAGTGTGGGAGCTGGCTTGCATGCGATAGCGGTGGGTCAGTTACATTTGAGTCAGCTGGCCCACCGCTATCGCAGGCAAGCCAGCTCCCACATTTGATCTGCGTTGTGGCTTATAAAGACTCCAGACACCCAGCCAGGTCATTCCCCAGCTTTTCCAGCACCTGCTCATACCCCTGGGCCGAGGCCGGCGTGTATCCGCCCAACGCATCCAGCTCCGCCAGCTTCACCGGCAAACCGGCCACCAGCGTTTCCGCCAGACGCGGCCGCAGCGGCGGCTCGCTGAACACACAGGTCTTGCCCACTTCCTGCAACCGCGTGCGCATCGCCGCCACATGCTGGGCGCCCGGCTGCACTTCCGCGGCCACGCTGAATACACCGGTGTGCTTGAGGCCGTAGGCATCCTCGAAGTAATCGAACGCCTCATGGAACACGAAGTACGGCTTGCCGGCGACATCCGCCATACGTGCTTTCAAGCGCGCGTCCAGCGCGTCCATACGGCCATCAAACGCCTTCACGTTGCTCTGATACCGCTCGGCGTTGGCTGGGTCAGCAGCACTGAGGTCCGCCGCCATGCGGTTCGCAATCACCCGGGCATTGACCGTCGACAACCACAAATGCGCATCCAGGCTACCCGGGCGATGATCGTGATCGTGTTCGTCGGCATCTTCAGCGTGGGAGTGGCTATCTTCGGTGAACCGGCGCAGTTTCATCCCCGCAAGGTCCTGCACGGCTACCGTCGGCAAGCTGCGGCCTTTCAAGACGCGTGGCAGAAAGCTCTCCATGTCCGGGCCAATCCAGTACAGCAGGTCCACCGACTGCACGCGCCGTACGTCGGAAGGCCGCAGCGCATAGTTATGCGGCGACGCGCCCGGCGGCAGCAATACCTCGGGAATCGCCACGCCGTCCTGCACGGCGGCGGCAATCAGCTGTAACGGTTTGATGCTGGTCAGCACCCGAACCTCCGCCTGGGCGGCACCTGCAAGCAACAAACTGGTGACAAATACGACAAAAACGGGAAAAAGTCTGGACACGATGACCACTCAAGGAGGCAGGAACAGGTAACATAATAACGTCTCTCACAAATATCTGTCGCCGCTCATGCCTAAAACACCGCTTGCCAGCCGTCCCCATGACCACTCTCACTGCGTGCACAGCGCACTGTCAGAGGCCGACGCCTTGTGCGCGCGCCAAGGCCTGCGCCTGACCGCCCTGCGTCGCCGGGTGCTGGAGCTGGTGTGGCAAAGCCACAAGCCGCTGGGTGCCTACGACATCCTCGGCGTGCTCAGCGAGCAAGATGGCCGCCGCGCCGCGCCGCCCACGGTGTACCGCGCGCTGGACTTCCTGCTGGACAACGGCCTGGTGCACCGCATCTCGTCGCTCAACGCCTTTGTCGGCTGCAACCACCCGGAACACGCGCACCAGGGCCAGTTCCTGATTTGCCGCGAATGCCACGCCGCCATCGAGCTTGAGCAAAAAAGCATCAGCGACAGCATCATCAAGAGCGCCGGCGACGTCGGCTTCAAGGTCGAAGGGCAAACCGTCGAAGTCGTCGGTGTGTGCTCGGGCTGCCAGGGGGCTTGATGAGCACTGCGTTAATCCGCCTGGAGCAGGTCGGGGTCACGTTCGCCGGGCAAAACGTGCTGGACAACATCGCCCTGAGCGTCGAACCGAGGCAGATCGTCACGCTGATCGGCCCCAACGGCGCCGGCAAGACCACCCTGGTGCGCGCCGTGCTCGGCCTGCTCAAGCCCGACAGCGGCAGCGTATGGCGCAAGCCGAAGCTGCGGGTCGGCTACATGCCGCAAAAGCTGCATGTGGACCCGACCTTGCCCCTGTCGGTGCTGCGCTTCCTGCGCCTGGTGCCCGGCGTAGACCGTGCCCGCGCACAGTCGGCCCTCAAGGAAGTCGGCGCCGAACAGGTGATCGACAGCCCGGTGCAAAGCATCTCCGGCGGCGAAATGCAGCGCGTGCTGCTGGCCCGCGCCTTGTTGCGCGAGCCGGAACTGCTGGTGCTGGATGAACCCGTGCAAGGCGTCGACGTCGCCGGCCAGGCCGAGCTGTACAGCCTGATCACCCGCCTGCGCGACCGCCACGGTTGCGGCGTGCTGATGGTCTCCCACGACCTGCACCTGGTGATGAGCACCACCGACCAGGTGGTGTGCCTCAATCGCCACGTGTGCTGCTCCGGCCACCCGGAACAGGTCAGCGGCGACCCGGCCTTCGTCGAGCTGTTCGGCAAGAATGCCCAGAGCCTGGCGATTTATCACCACCATCACGACCACGCCCATGACCTGCATGGCGCCATCGTCGATGACCCCGCCGCCACCCACACCCACGTTCATGGAGATAGCTGCAAGCATGGCTGATTTTCTGCTCTACGCCCTGCTGGCAGGCTTGGCTCTGGCGCTTGTAGCGGGCCCACTGGGCTCGTTCGTGGTCTGGCGGCGCATGGCCTATTTTGGCGACACCTTGTCCCACGCCGCGCTGCTGGGCGTGGCCATGGGTTTTCTGCTGGATGTGAGCCCGACCATCGCCGTCACCGTCGGCTGCCTGTTGCTGGCGGTGCTGCTGGTGACCCTGCAACAGCGCCAGCCGCTGGCCTCGGATACGTTGCTGGGCATCCTGGCGCCGAGCACCTTGTCCCTTGGCCTGGTGGTGCTGAGTTTCATGCATGAAGTGCGCATCGACCTGATGGCCTATCTGTTCGGCGACTTGCTGGCGATCAGCCCCACCGACCTGGCCTGGATCCTCGGCGGCAGCGCGGCGGTGCTGGTGTTGCTGGTAACCCTGTGGCGCCCACTGCTGGCAATTACCGTCCACGAAGAACTGGCCACCGTCGAAGGCTTGCCCGTGGCGGCGCTGCGCATGACCCTGATGCTGCTGATCGCCGTGGTGATTGCTGTCGCGATGAAGATTGTCGGCGTATTGTTGATCACATCGCTGCTGATCATCCCGGCCGCTGCGGCCCAGCGTCACGCCCGCTCGCCGGAGCAAATGGCGGTTGGCGCCAGCCTGTTGGGGATGCTTGCGGTGTGTGGTGGCCTGGCGCTGTCCTGGTTCAAGGACACCCCGGCCGGGCCGTCGATTGTGGTCACGGCGGCCGCCCTGTTTCTGCTGAGTTTTGTCCTGCCCCGTCGCGGGGTGTAGACTTGCTCGCTTTTTGCGCAATTAGAGAGTCGCAGGAATGAAGCTGTTCAACTTCCGTTATCTGCTCCTTGCCGCATTTTCCTTGCTGCTGGGCGCCTGCCAAAGCACCCCGCCCGCCGCCCCAGAGGCGCCGGACGCGCGTGCTGCGGCCATCGCACAGCTGGAGCAAAACCTCGCCAGCAGTGAACTGGCCACCGCCGAAGACGAGCTGGCCGCGCTGCAGGCCCAATCGCCCAACGACCCGGCATTGGAGTCTTATCAGCGCCAACTGGCCGAAGCCTACTTGCAGCGCAGCCAGATCGTCCTGCAAAAAGGTGACGTCAACGCCGCCGCCACAGCCCTGAGCCGCGCACGGGCATTGATGCCCAAGGCACCGGCGCTGACCGGTGGCGTCAACAGCGCGATCACCCACGCCCGCAAAGTCGAGCTGGATAAAGCCGAAGCTGCGCTGAAAGCCGCCGAAGCCAAGCCACCCGCCAGAGTCATCGACCCTGCGGCCGAAAGCACCACGGTTGCGCTGAACCTCACCGACATCGAGGCGTTGCGCCATCAACTGGATGAGATCGCCACCGATGTGGTGAATTACCAGTGTGACGTGAGCATCCAGGCGCCGCGCACCGAAGATTACCCATGGCTGGCCACATTGCTGACCAAACGGGTGAAGCGCATTGATTCGGGGTATGACCTGAAGATTCACCGGCAGATCCTGAAGAAGGTTCCGGCGCAGGTTGTGCTGATTCCGCGCAAGACCGAATAAAGCATCGCAGGCAAGCCAGCTCCCACACTTGAATGTATTCACAATTCAAAATGTGGGAGCTGGCTTGCCTGCGACAGCGGTCTTACAAACAACCAATAACTTAAGCCGGAACAGCTTTAGCCTTCGGCTCCCGATCCCAGACCCGATGCTGGGCAATCGCGGCAAAAAACGCCTTCAACGCCTTCGCATCACCGCCCACTATCAGCCCCGCATCCGCCTCAAGCTTGAGCACATCCAGCAACTGCTTCGCCTCACCGGCCAAGGCAATCGCCTTCAAGTGCTTGTACGCCTCCAGCAAGTAATGCAACGCCACGCCATCGCCGCTCAACGCCTGCACTGACTTGGCACCGCCCGGCACAAACACCGCATCGAACGCCACCGACGGCAAGCCCTCCATGGAGGCATCCACCGGCAGGCTCTTGCCATCGGCCGTCGTCACCGGCGCCGAGGTCGGCCCCAGCAGCTTGGCGTGCGCACCGGCGGCTTCCAGCGCCTTCTTCAGCGCCGCAATCGCGGCACCATCAACACCGTTCGCCGCCAGAATCGCTACTTTCCGGGTCTTGATATCACCCGACAGCAAGTTGGCCTGGCTCAATGCCGGCGAACGTTCCGGAGACGTCTTGCGCTCCGGCACCGTGCCTTTCTTCGGCGCTGGCAAGCCCAGGTTCTGCGCCACACGCTTGGCCAGCTCCAGGTCGATGTTGGCGAGGATCTCGTTCACCTGACGCGCCCGGATGAACTCGCGCTCCACCTTGCCCAGCTCGAAGCTGTAGGCCGCGATGATGTGCTCCTGCTCGTGCTTGCTCATGCTGCGGAAAAACAAGCGTGCTTGGGAGAAGTGATCGCCGAACGACTCACTGCGCTCACGGATCTTGTGGGCATCGATGCGCTCTGGATACGTCTCAAAACCACCGTCTTCGGCAGCCGGCGGGGTTTCTTTCGGCCAGCCACCATCAATCGAGTTCGGCTCGTAGGAGGCACGCCCCTTGTCGATGGTGGTGCGGTGCATCGCGTCACGCTGCCCGTTATGGAACGGCGCGACCGGACGGTTGATCGGCAGCTCATGAAAGTTCGGCCCGCCCAGTCGGCTGATCTGCGTATCGGTGTAGGAAAAAAGGCGACCTTGCAGCAGCGGGTCATTGGAGAAGTCGATACCCGGCACGATATGTCCCGGACAGAACGCCACTTGCTCGGTCTCGGCAAAGTAGTTGTCCGGGTTGCGGTTGAGCACCATCTTGCCCAGCGGCGTGATCGGCACCAGCTCTTCGGGGATCAGCTTGGTCGGGTCGAGGATGTCGAAATCGAACTTATGCTCGTCTTCCTCGGCGATGACCTGCACGCCCAATTCCCATTCCGGGTAATCGCCGCCTTCGATGGATTCCCACAGGTCGCGACGGTGGAAGTCGGTGTCTTTGCCCGCCAGCTTCTGCGCCTCGTCCCACACCAGGGAACAGGTGCCGACGGTAGGCCGCCAGTGGAATTTGACGAAGTTGGATTTGCCCTCGGCATTCACCAGGCGGAAGGTATGCACGCCAAAACCCTGCATGGTCCGCAGGCTCTTTGGAATTGCGCGGTCGGACATGGCCCAGATCACCATGTGCGCCGACTCCGGTTGCAGCGAGACAAAATCCCAGAACGTATCGTGGGCCGAGCCGCCGGTAGGAATTTCGTTGTGGGGCTCAGGTTTTACCGCATGCACGAAGTCAGGAAACTTGATCGCGTCCTGAATGAAAAATACCGGCATGTTGTTGCCCACCAGGTCGAAGTTGCCTTCGTCGGTGAAGAACTTCACGGCAAACCCACGCACGTCACGCACGGTATCGCCCGAGCCGCGCGGGCCCTGCACCGTGGAGAACCGCGCAAAGACCGGGGTTTTATGTTCGGGGTTACGCAGGAACCCGGCCTTGGTCAGCGCCGAATGGTTTGCATAGGTCTGGAAATAACCATGGGCGCCGGTGCCGCGGGCATGGACGATACGTTCCGGGATGCGTTCATGGTCAAAGTGCGTGATTTTCTCACGCATGATGAAGTCTTCCAGCAGCGAGGGGCCACGGGAGCCGACCTTCAAGCTGTTCTGGTTATCGGAAACCTTCACGCCCTGGTTGGTGCGCAGCGCCTGGCCGGTCGCGTCGGAGCGGAAAGTTTCCAGGCTTTGCAGCTTGGCGTTGGTGTTGCCACGGTCCAGAGTGTCGGTACCCGCAAGTTCGCTCTTGGGCGGGGTAACTGGCTTTTTAGTGCTCATCAGACAAAAACTCCTCGTTTGCGTAGGCCAGAGCGATCCCCGGCTCTTCTTGAGCAAAACCCCAGGCACGGCACCCGGGAATTTCGAGTTGCTTAAGTAGTGACTGACACGGTTTTGCACCGTTCCTTTTTTATGAACTTTGATCGCGTTATTGCCAAATCGCTGGTCGGATGAGAAATAAATGCTAAGAAACGCTATACGGACAGGCTAAAATGCGCGCCCGGCTAACCGCTGATCCCTTTTTAATGCGCCCCACAAGGTTCGCTACGTGATCGAGTTTCATAACGTCCATAAAACCTACCGGGTCGCCGGTAAGGATATCCCCGCGCTGCATCCCACCAACCTGCGCGTCGAAAATGGCCAGGTGTTTGGTCTGATCGGCCATTCCGGTGCGGGAAAAAGTACTTTGCTGCGTCTGATCAATCGCCTGGAGCAACCCAGCGGCGGTCAGATCAAGGTCGATGACGAAGAAGTCACCGCCCTCGACGCCAACGGCCTGCGCCGTTTCCGGCAACAGGTCGGGATGATCTTCCAGCACTTCAACCTGCTGGCGTCCAAGACCGTTGCCGACAACGTGGCGCTGCCGCTGACCCTCGCGGGCGAACTGTCCCGCAAGGAAATCGACCTGCGGGTGGCCGAACTGCTTGCCCGGGTCGGCCTGTCCGACCACGCCAAGAAGTACCCGGCGCAGCTGTCGGGCGGCCAGAAGCAGCGCGTCGGCATCGCCCGCGCCTTGGCCACCAAGCCGAAGATCCTGCTGTGCGACGAAGCCACCAGCGCCCTCGACCCGCAGACCACGGCCTCGGTCCTGCAACTGCTGGCCGAGATCAACCGCGAGCTGAAGCTGACCATCGTGCTGATCACCCATGAAATGGACGTGATCCGCCGGGTCTGCGACCACGTGGCTGTGATGGATGCCGGTGTGATCGTGGAGCAAGGCACCGTCGCCGACGTGTTCCTGCACCCCAAGCACCCGACCACCAAGCGTTTCGTGCAAGAGTCCGAGCAAGTCGACGAAGGCGAGCAGCGTGATGACTTCGCCCACGTGCCGGGCCGCATCGTGCGGCTGACGTTCCAGGGTGAAGCGACCTACGCGCCACTGCTGGGTACCGTCGCCCGCGACACGGGTGTGGACTACAGCATCCTTGCCGGCCGTATCGACCGCATCAAAGACATCCCCTACGGGCAACTGACCCTAGCCGTCACCGGTGGTGACATGGAGGCCGCGTTCGCCGCCTTCACCGCGGCAGACGTCCATATGGAGGTGCTGCGCTAATGGAAATCCTGTTGAGCTTTTTCTCGAATATCGACTGGTCGGAAATCCTGCTCGCCACCGGCGACACCATGACCATGCTGTTCGGCTCGCTGCTGTTCACCGTGCTGCTGGGCTTGCCGTTGGGCGTGCTGCTGTTCCTGTGCAGCCCGCGCCAGCTGTTTGAACAAAAAAACCTGTACGCCCTGCTGTCGCTGATCGTGAACATCCTGCGCTCGCTGCCGTTCATTATTCTGCTGATCGTGATGATTCCGTTCACGGTGCTGATCACCGGCACGTCCCTGGGGGTTGCCGGTGCGATTCCGCCACTGGTGGTGGGGGCCACGCCGTTCTTTGCGCGCCTGGTGGAAACCGCGCTGCGTGAAGTGGACCGCGGGATTATCGAAGCGACCCAGGCCATGGGCGCGACCACCCGGCAGATCATCACCAACGCCTTGCTGCCCGAAGCTCGCCCCGGCATCTTCGCGGCGATTACGGTGACGGCGATTACACTGGTGTCCTACACGGCCATGGCCGGTGTGGTGGGTGCCGGTGGCCTGGGTGACTTGGCGATCCGGTTTGGCTATCAACGCTTCCAGACCGACGTGATGGTAGTCACCGTGGTGCTGCTGTTGATCCTGGTGCAAATTCTGCAAACCGTCGGCGACAAGCTGGTGGTGCACTTTTCTCGAAAATAACGGCTATTGCCGGCGCGAAGCCGGCCAATACCCGAACAAGGAGCTTGTTGAATGAAAAAACTACTGGTTGCTTTCGCCGCCGTTGCCGCGTTTTCCGCCCACGCCGCCGAAACCCTGACCGTGGCCGCGTCCCCGGTGCCTCACGCTGAAATCCTCGAATTCGTGAAGCCGGCCCTGGCCAAAGAAGGCGTGGACCTGCAAGTCAAAGTCTTCACCGACTACGTCCAGCCCAACGTACAGGTGGCCGAAAAGCGCCTGGACGCCAACTTCTTCCAGCACCAGCCGTACCTGGACGAGTTCAACAAAGCCAAGGGCACTCACCTGGTGAGCGTCGGCGCTGTGCACCTTGAGCCTCTGGGCGCTTACTCCAGCAAGTACAAAAAACTGGAAGAGCTGCCAAGCGGCGCCAACGTCGTGATCCCGAACGACGCCACCAACGGCGGCCGTGCGCTGTTGCTGCTGGCCAAGCACAACCTGATCACCCTGAAGGACCCGACCAACATCCTGTCGACCATCAAGGACATCACCGGCAACCCGAAAAACCTGAAATTCCGCGAACTGGAAGCCGCCACCCTCCCGCGCGTGCTGACCCAGGTCGACCTGGCGCTGATCAACACCAACTACGCGCTGGAAGCCAAGCTGGATCCATCCAAGGACGCCCTGGTGATCGAAGGCAATGACTCGCCTTACGTGAACATCCTGGTGACCCGCGAAGACAACAAGGATTCGGACGCGGTGAAGAAGCTGGTAGCAGCCCTGCACACCCCGGAAGTGAAAGCGTTCATTCTCGAGAAGTACAAAGGCGCGATCCTGCCGGCGTTCTGATCCATCAAATGTGGGGGCTGGCTTGCCTGCGATGGCATCGCTGCGGTGTATCAATAACACCGCGCCGCCTGTATCGCAGGCAAGCCAGCTCCCACAGTTTCAAGCGCTACACGCCCGGCAACACCTTGGGCATATCCCGCAGCCGGATCCACGGCTCATTGCGCCACCGCAACACACTCAAACTTGCCGTAGACCAGGCCAACCCACTCAGGGCCGGGCCTTCGCTTGCCTGCTGTTTACCGCGCAGCGCGGGCACTACTTCGTGGGTCAACCATTGGCGCAGGGCACGGTTTTCCGGGCAGTAGTGGTAGATCAACATCGCGTACACGCCGGACTCACTGAGCATCAAGGTTGACGCAGCGCGGCCGTGAGTGGTGGCGGTTAGTGTTTGTTGTTGGTCAGGATCGAGCTTGCGCAGCAAGGCTTCGTTGAGATGCAGGCCCATCAGATGGCCAATGTCGCGGGCGCTGAACCAGGCTTGGCCGTCGATGAGGATGGCGTGCAGTTGCTGGTGATGACGGGTGAAGACTTCGGGGGTGAAGGGTGGGTCGGGGGTAAGTGTTGTCATGGGCTGGCTCCTAACGTATTGAGGGGCCGCCAAGCACTACTTCCACGTAATGGGTGGCGGCTGTACGCAGGTGTGGAAGACCGGGACGTTAGGCACCCGGCGCGCTCGAAAGCGCCCCGCGCACAACCACCATAAAACACAGACGATAAAAAGCGCCTGACTCTAGGTGGCGCTTTGTGCGCCTAACGATATAAGGGCTTCCACACCCTGTCACTGAATTTGCAGCGACAGGGCAAAGACTAGTCAGTCGACGCATGCCAAACAAGTTCGCGCCCACCACTACAGGTTGCGGGAAAAGTCCGACGACACACATTCATGCGCTGTGCACATAACCCTGTGGGAGCTGGCTTGCCTGCGATGGGGCCGTGTCAGTCACATATCTGCTGCTGACACACCGCTATCGCAGGCAAGCCAGCTCCCACATTTGATTTGTGTCGCTCAGGGAATTGTCGCCAGGCTTATTTACGCTGCAGCAACCCCGGAAATTGCGCCACCAGCTTCTGATTGTTCAACGGCGCTCGGATAAACCCGCGCTGCGTCCCATCCGGTCCGATCAGCGCCAGGTTGCCGCTGTGGTCGACGGTGTAGTTGGGCTTGCTGGTGTCCGCCGGAATAAACGGAATGCTCACTGCGTTCGAAACCTTCTGCACCTCCTCAACATTCGCGCCGGTCAGGCCTTCGAACTGCGGATCGAAGTAACCCAGGTACTGCTTGAGCTGCGCCGGGGTGTCGCGGTTGGGGTCGACGCTGACCAGGATCACCTGCAACTTGTCCACAACGTCTTTAGGCAGCTCGCTCTTGATCTGCCGCAGTTGGGCGAGGGTGGTCGGGCAGATGTCCGGGCAGAAGGTGTAGCCGAAGAACAGCACGCTCCACTTGCCTTTCAACTCATTGACCACCACCGGCTGGCCGTCCTGGTTGGTCATGGTCACCGCCGGCAGCTGGCGGCTTTGGGGCAGCAGGATGATGCCCGCGTCGATCAAGGCCGTCGGGTCGCCCTGACCTTTTCCGCTCAGTACTTTGTTGACGGTCAGGCCCATGATCAACGCGACAATGGCCACCAGAATGAAGACAGTTTTTTGAGTTCGAGTCATAGGTTCAACAATAGGTAATGGTCTACGAGCAGGGCGATAAACAGCGCGAACAGGTACCAGATAGAGTACTTGAAGGTGTTGATCGCCGCGTGCGGCCGACTGCCACGGTACAGCACCCAGGCCCATTGCAGAAAGCGCCCACCCAGAACCAGCGCGCACACCAGGTACAGCACGCCGCTCATGTGGATCACATACGGCATCAGGCTGACCGCCAACAGGGCGAAGGTATAGAGCAGGATATGCACCTTGGTGTAATGTTCGCCATGGGTCACGGGCAGCATCGGGATGTCGGCCTTGGCGTATTCCTCCTTGCGGTGAATCGCCAGGGCCCAGAAGTGCGGCGGGGTCCAGGCGAAGATGATCAACACCAGCAGCAACGGCTCGGCACTGACGTGGCCGGTGACGGCGACCCAGCCCAGCAACGGCGGCGCAGCGCCGGCGAGGCCACCGATGACGATGTTCTGCGGCGTGGCCCGCTTGAGGAAGCCGGTGTAGATCACCGCGTAGCCCAGCAGCGACGCCAGGGTCAGCCACGCGGCCAGTGGGTTGGTAAACGCCAGCAGCAACGCCAGCCCGGCCACCGCCAGCACCATCGCGAACGTCAGCGCGGCAGCAGGTGATACACGCCCTTCCGCCAGCGGGCGTTTATGGGTGCGCGCCATCAACGCATCGATGCGCCGGTCCACCACATGGTTGACCGCCGCCGCGCCACCGGCACACAGGGCGATCCCCAGGTTGCCGAAAATCAGCACCGGCCACGGCACCCCGGCGCGGGTGGCGAGAAACATGCCCACCAGCGAGGTGATAAGCATCAGCACCACTACTTTTGGCTTGGTCAGCTCCAGGTAGTCACGCCAGATCGCCTGGCTATGACGCTCGCCGATCAAGGTCGCCATGGCATCTCTCCTTTGAGGGTTATAAGGCCCGACACGTGTTTACGCGGGCTGAAGCGCCAGCCGAACGGCAACTGGTGCCGCACCCGGACCAGGCTGGTGCGGGCGTGGTAATTGACCAACACCAGCGTCAGCAGCAACGCTGCACCGCCGGCGTTGTGAGCGACCGCTACCGGCAGTGGCAGGTGGAAATACACGTTGCTCAGGCCCAGGCAGATTTGCGCCGCCAGGGCGATCAGCAACAGGCCGGCCAGGCGGGTCATGCCGACTACCTTGAGTTGCCAGGCCAGGCCCAGCAGCACGACGGTAACCAACAGCGCGCCAATCCGGTGAGTCAGGTGAATCGCCGTGCGCGCATCACTGTCCAGTTGGCCACCGAGGTAATTGGGGCCGATATGTTGAGTCAGGTGGAAACCATTGGCGAAATCCGCCGCCGGCCACCATTGGCCGTGACAGGTCGGCAGGTCGATACAGGCCACCGCCGCGTAGTTGGAGCTGACCCATCCACCCAGCGCAATCTGGCCGATCACCAACACCAGCCCGGCCGTGGCCCAGTACTGCAAACGCCTGGGAACGATCAGCGCCGGCAGCACGCCGGACAATCGCAGCGTCAGCAAAAACAGCAGGCTCAACGTCGCGAACCCGCCCAATAAATGCCCGGTGACCACCTGCGGCCAGAGCTTCAGCGTCACCGTCCACATGCCAAACGCCGCCTGGGCAAACACCACCGCCAGCAGGAACAACGGCAGCTTCAATGGCTGCCCCGGATGATGCCGATGGGTCCAGGCGCGCGCCGCCAGCAGCACGATCAGCAGCCCGAGGGTGCCGGCGAAGTAACGGTGGGTCATCTCGTTCCAGCCCTTGTCCGCCTCTACCGGCGTGTCCGGGTAATGCAGTTCGGCATGGGCCAACTGGGCTTCGCTTTTCGGCACGCTGATAAAGCCATAGCAACCCGGCCAGTCCGGGCAACCAAGGCCGGCGTGGGTCAGCCGGGTATAGGCACCCAGCAGCACCACGATCAGGGCCAGCAGGGTGGCAAACAGCGCGAGGCGAAATCCAGGTTTGGCCATGACGGTGTCCTTATCCGATGTTCGACAGTTTCAACAGCAGGCGCAGGTCGTTGAGCAGGTCCTTGCCCTTGACCCGGGCGTCGTAGCGCAGCACCAGGTTGCCGTGGGGGTCGACGATCCACAGCTGGGCATCACCGCTGCCCTGGGCGGCGGCGTCTTTATTGAAGGTCGACAGGTCCAGGGAATAACGCTGCAGTTGCGGGTATTCGGCCTTGAGCTTGGCGTCGTAGGCAGTGCTTACCGGCTGCGCGCTGGCCAGGGCGTGGCTGGCGCGGGAGGCGTCACGACCCAGGCCGATCTGGAGTTGGCGTGCGAGGTACACCAGTTGCTGGCAGTCGGCGGCGCAGGCCGTGGGTGCGGTGACCAGCAGTTGCCAGCGGTCTTCGTCGGCCTGCACGCCGATGTCGGCGCGGGTCTGGCCATTGCCGATCATCTCGCCGTGGTAGCTGCGGCTGTCCGGCACCCAGAACTGCAGCTTGTACATGAAGGTGGCGAGCACCATCGGGCCGATCACCATCAGCAGGATCAGGATCAGTTGCCAGCGGCCCTTGCGCCGATTGGGCGCTGCTGGCGCGTCAGACATGTTGAGTGGATTCATGGCCGCTCCCATGGCGCTTCTCCTTTTTTGTGTTGTGCCATCCGAGGTAGAGGTAAAGACCGAACAGCGCCACCGCCATGGCGAACCACTGCACGGCATAGCCCAGGTGTTTTTCCGGGCCCATGGCAACCACGGGCCAGTTGGTTTCGTAGGTGGCCGGGCCCGCTTCAGCCCGCACTTCATAGGCGAATCCGCTGCGATCCAACTCGGCCCACAATGCTTCGGGATGCAGTGCAGTCAGCAATCGCGGCCACTTTGCGCCCGCCGGATCGGCGTGCAGCTGGAAGGTCTCGCCCGGGGCTACATAGACCCAAGCGTCGACATTCAGCGGTTGTTCGGGGGTATTGAAAGCGGGCGGCGTGCGCCGGTCCGGCCAGGGCAGCCAGCCGCGATTGAGCAACAGCCACTGGCCGCTGGCCTGATCATGGAACGGTTGCAGCAACTCGACGCCGACCTTGCCGTCACGAAAGCGGTTATCCAGCAACACGCTGTGCTCGGCGTCGAACTGCCCGCGCAAATGCACACGACGGAACGCCGGATCTTCGGTGGCCTGCAATTGCGTACTGCTCATGGGCTCGGCAGCGCGGCGCTCGGCGTAGGTTTCCAGCAGCGCCTGTTTTTCGTGACCACGGGACAGTTGCCAAAAGCCGAGGAACACCAGCAACGGCAACAGCACAAGCACCACCAGCGTCGGCGCAATACCGGGGCGAAAGGGTTTCATGGCATTGCCGCAGAGGTCGGTGCTGCGCTGGCTATACTGAATCTCATTGCTCGCCCCCTCCAAAAAAGAGCCCCGGAGCCCACCATGCTCAAAGCAGCCATTGCCCTGATGCTGATTGCTACCGTCGTGAGCCTGTTCAGTGGCTTGTTCTTCCTGGTCAAGGACGAGGGCAACTCCAATCGCCTCGTCACTGCCTTGACCGTGCGTGTGGTGCTGGCCGTGATCACCCTGGGGCTGATCACCTGGGGGTTCTTCAGCGGCCAGCTGGTGTCTCATGCGCCCTGGTGAAAATCCTCAAAGCACGTAAACGAAGAAAAACAGCCCGATCCACACCACGTCCACAAAGTGCCAATACCAACTGGCCGCCTCGAAACCGAACTGGTGCTCGTTGTTGAAATGCCCCTTCAGGATGCGCATCAGCATCACAAACAAAATGATCGTGCCGATGGTCACGTGGGCGCCGTGAAAACCGGTGAGCATGAAGAAGGTCGCGCCGTACACGCCGGAACCCAGCGTCAGGCCCAGTTCCTTGTAGGCGTGGATGTATTCCTCGGCCTGGAAGCCGAGAAACGCCCAACCCAGCAGCACGGTGATCGCCAGCCAGATCTTCAGCGCGCCGCGATGGCCTTTGCGCAAGGCGTGGTGGGCGATGGTGATGGTCACGCTGGAACTCACCAGCAAGATCGTGTTGATCAGCGGCAGGCCCCACGGGCTGATGGTGCCCTTGGGCGCCGGGAACAGTTTCGGGTCAGGATTGTTCAGCAGCGGCCAGGCAAATTCGAAGTTCGGCCACAGCATGTGGGCGATGCCCTTGTGGCCTTCGCCCGCCAGCCACGGTGCCGACATATGCCGTACATAAAACAGCGCACCGAAGAAGGCGATGAAGAACATCACCTCGGAGAAGATGAACCAGGTCATGCCCCAGCGAAAGGAGCGGTCCATCTGCGAACTGTACAAACCGGCACGGCTTTCCTTGATCACCGCGCCAAACCAGCCAAACATCATGTAGGCCAGCAGCAGGCCGCCGACGAAAAAGATCAGCGGGCCGTGGGATTCCGGGCGTGCGGCCTTCAGGTCGTTGAACCAGGTAGCCAGCCCGAACACCGTAATCAGCATGCCCAACGTGGCAATTATTGGCCATTTGCTTTGCGCTGGTACGTAGTACGTATCATGAGTCGACATGTATTCGTTCTCCTAATCGAGCCCGCAAGCAACGCCTAGCCGCCGGTATGGACAGCCACGGGCGGTTGGCGCGCGGTGATATCGAACAGCGTGTACGCCAGGGTCAAATGCTTCACATCCTTGGGCATGTCGCGATCGACAATGAAGCGCACCGGCATCTCTATGCGCTGGCCTGGCTGCAGCACTTGCTGGGTGAAGCAAAAACACTCGGTCTTGTGGAAGTACATCGCCGCCTCGGCGGGCGAAATGCTCGGCACCGCCTGGGCCGTCATCGGTTTGTCGGTGGGGTTGTAGGCCACGAACAGCATCTCGGTGACCGCGCCAGGGTTGACCACCACCTCGTCGGCCTTGGAGTGGAACTCCCAGACCATGTCGATGGCATTGGTGGACAAAAACTGCACACGCACCTGGCGCGTCGGGTCCACCACCTGCTCGCCTTCGTACTGCCCGGCGGTCTTGCCGTTGATGCCGAACGCCTTGCACATCACGTCGTAGATCGGCACCAGGGCAAAGCCGAAGGCGAACATCGCCACCACCAGGATCAGCAGCCGTGTGACAAGGCGCTTGATGGGCACGGACTCAAGCATGGCGGCCACCTACGAATGAATGCTCTGTGAATGGCTTTTCTGTGGGAGCTGCCTTGCCCGCGATGCTGGCAACTCGGTTTTTCAGGCACACCGAGGTGATGCCATCGCAGGCAAGCCAGCTCCCACAGGGTAGGGAGGTGTTCATTTGACCTCCGGCGGCGTGGTGAAGGTGTGATACGGCGCGGGCGAAGGGATGCTCCACTCCAGCCCTTCGGCGCCATCCCACGGCTTGGCCGGCGCGGGCGGGCCGCCACGGATGCACTTGATGACGATGAACAGGAAGAAGATCTGCGTCGCGCCAAAGGTGAAGGCACCGATGGAGGAGACCATGTTGAAGTCGGCGAACTGCAGGTTGTAGTCCGGCACCCGACGCGGCATGCCGGCAAGTCCTACGAAGTGCATCGGGAAGAACGCCATGTTCATCCCCACGAACGACAGCCAGAAGTGCAGCTTACCCAGGGTTTCGTCATACATGTGGCCGGTCCATTTCGGCAGCCAGTAGTAGGCCGAGGCGAAGATCCCGAAGATCGCGCCAGGCACCAGTACGTAATGGAAATGCGCCACCACGAAGTAGGTGTCGTGGTACTGGAAGTCAGCCGGGGCGATGGCCAGCATCAGCCCGGAGAACCCGCCGATGGTGAACAGAATCACGAAGGCCACGGCGAACAGCATCGGCGTCTCGAAGGTCAGCGAGCCTTGCCACATGGTGCTCACCCAGTTGAACACCTTCACCCCCGTGGGCACCGCGATCAGCAGCGTGGCGTACATGAAGAACAGCTCGCCCACCAGCGGGATGCCCACCACGAACATGTGGTGCGCCCACACGATGAACGACAGGAACGCGATGCTCGCCGTGGCGTACACCATCGAGGTGTAGCCGAACAGCGGCTTGCGCGAGAAGGTCGGGATGATCGAGCTGACGGCGCCGAAGGCCGGCAGGATCATGATGTACACCTCGGGATGCCCGAAGAACCAGAACACATGCTGGAACAGCACCGGGTCACCGCCGCCGGCGGCACTGAAGAAGCTGGTGCCGAAGTGGATATCCATCAGCATCATGGTCACGCAACCCGCCAGCACCGGCATCACCGCGATCAGCAGGAAGGCTGTGATCAGCCAGGTCCAGACGAACAGCGGCATTTTCATCAGGGTCATGCCGGGAGCGCGCAGGTTGAGGATGGTGGCGACCACGTTGATCGCGCCCATGATCGAGCTGATGCCCATCAGGTGGATGGCGAAGATGAAGAAGGTCACGCTTTCCGGCGCATAGGTGGTGGAGAGCGGGGCGTAGAAGGTCCAGCCGAAGTTCGGCCCGCCGCCGGGCATGAACAGGGTGGACACCAGCATCAGGAACGCCGCCGGCAACAGCCAGAAACTGAAGTTGTTCATGCGCGGCAGGGCCATGTCGGGCGCGCCGATCATCAACGGGATCATCCAGTTGGCCAGGCCGACAAACGCCGGCATCACCGCCCCGAACACCATCACCAGGCCGTGCATGGTGGTCATCTGGTTGAAGAACGCCGGCTCCACGATCTGCAGGCCCGGCTGGAACAGCTCGGCGCGGATCACCATGGCGAACGAGCCGCCGAGCAGGAACATGGCGAAGCTGAACCACAGGTACATGGTCCCGATGTCTTTGTGGTTGGTGGTCAGCACCCAGCGCATCAGGCCCTTGGCGGGGCCGTGAGCGTGGTCACCGGCATGACCGTGGTCATCGATCACAGCGCTCATGGCTTTTCTCCTGCGAACGAGTGGGCGGGACGGTTCAGGGAATACGCAATGAAGGAAGTCATTTGCTTTCCGCCTGTTTCAGAGCCAGCACGTCTTTAGGAGTGACCATGTCGCCTTTGTTGTTGCCCCAGGCGTTGCGTTCGTAGGTCACGACCGCCGCGATATCGACTTCCGACAGTTGCTTGCCGAACGCCGCCATGGCGGTGCCGGGCTTGCCGAAGTACACGCGGTGCAGGTGGTCTTCCTTGGCTCCCGTGGCGATCGGCGAGCCTTTGAGCGCCGGGAACATCGGCGGCAAGCCCTGGCCTTCGGCCTGGTGACAGGCTACGCAGGTGGTGTGGTAAACCTTGTCGCCACGGGCCACCAGCTCATCCAGGGTCCATTCCTTGGAGGTCAGCTCCTTGAGCTTGGCCGCCTCTTCCTTGCGCTCGCCGAGCCAGGTGTCGTAGTCGGCCTTGGACTTGACCTCAACCACGATGGGCATGAAGCCATGGTCCTTGCCGCACAGCTCGGCGCACTGGCCGCGGTAGATGCCGGGCTTCTCGACCCGGGTCCAGGCCTCGTTGACGAAGCCGGGAATCGCATCGCGCTTGACCGCAAACGCCGGCACCCACCACGAGTGGATCACATCGGCGGCCGTCACCAGGAAACGCACCTTGGCGCCCACCGGCAGTACCAGCGGCTGGTCGACTTCCAGCAGGTAATGCTCGCCTTTGACGGCCTGGTTATGGATCTGCTCGGCGGGCGTGGCCAGGTTGCTGAAAAACTCCACATCCTGGCCCAGGTATTTGTAGTGCCACTTCCACTGGTAGCCGGTGACCTGGATATCGATATCCGACTCGGTGCTGTCGTAGATGTTGATCAGCGTCTTGGTGGCCGGAATGGCCATCGCCACCAGGATCAACAGCGGCACCACGGTCCAGAGAATCTCCACCGTCGTACTCTCGTGGAACTTGGCCGCCACCTGGCCCGTGGAGCGCCGGTGAACGATCATCGACCAGAACATCGCGCCAAACACGACAATGCCGATCACTACACAAATCCAGAAAATGGTCATGTGCAGGTCAAACACGGCGTGACTGACTTCAGTGGCCCCTGGCGCCATATTCGTTGTCCAGGCGGCTTGCGCCTGGCCGAATACTGACCACAACAGTAGGCCCATCCAAACATGTGGATGTCGCGTCATTGCGGGTTCCCCTTATCGTTCTTGTTATCCCGCCGGTTTGCACCTGCGGCCAAGGGAGCGGCTTCCATACTGCTTACAACCGCTAAGCCTTGCCTGCTCATGCAGTCGGGCGTCATCAGCTAATTGCGTACAAAACCGAGTATAGACAGCGACCGCCACCCCGCAATGTGATCGGGCAAATGAACGAAAATGGACGAACCGACCACACAACAGGACAAGTGGAGCGACTTATCCGACGAACGATGGCGATTTGATATAACAGCAGTGCATAACCATGAAATAATTATGACAAATGCGTCTTAGGCTCTCGTATAAACGAGCTACCTTATGCTCTCCCTATTTCCTACGCCTGCACCACTGGAGCTTTCATGAACACCGCCGCATTGCGCGAGCAGATTTCCCGTGCCCATCAACACGAATCCAGCACTGGCCAGCTTGCTCAGCAGCTGGAAGTTCAGTTACCGCACCTGCACCCGGCGATCGCCCTGCCTGATGTCGACGCCAAGGGCGTGATGACGCGTTTTGTCAGCGCCTACATCGACCAGGTCCCGGATTTGCTGGACGCGGCCAACGATGTCGCCCGTGAAGCCGGCATTGAGAGCCAGATCAAACCGGTACTGAAAATCGCCGAGCATTTCTTCCTGCAGCCGCCAGCGATCCTGGCCGGGCATGAGGGCCTGGACGGTTTGCTGGACGAGGCTTACCTGGCGCATCGGCTGGTGGAAGAGGTCAACGATCTGTATATCAAGCACTTCGGCCAGCCGTTGATCCCGCTCGATACCACCGTGGCGAACGTGATTGCCCACCAGTTGATCGGCGAGACATTTGCCAACCAGCTGGATGAAGCGGTGCACCACGCGGTGGATGAGATGCTCAACGAAGACAGCTTTGCGCTGGAGTCGGTCGAGACTTACCGCGACAAGCTCAAGAGCCCGGACACGGAAGCCGCGTGGAAACGCTGGCCGTGCCTGTCGCGGCAGTTGGGTGTGGGGCTTGAGCTGGACCAGCCGGCCTAAATCTCCCGACCGACATAGATCAAATGTGGGAGCCGGGCTTGCCCACGATAGCGGTGTATCAGCCAATACATTCTTTGCTGATCTAACGCCATCGCGGGCAAGCCCGGCTCCCACGGGGTTATGCAGGGATCACACAGCAGCTGAACCTATCCCGGTCGTTGTCCTGACTCTGCCTTCCAACCTGCGCTTCAACCCTCGCGCCTCGATCACCAGCGTCGAGCCCTTGGCCGCATTCGCCCGCCCCCATTCCTCCAGCAGCTCAAGGCAGGAGTGGTCGATGTAACTCAGGTTACTGAGAGGCACGTGCACGGTCGTCCCGGCAGGTACCGTCGACAACACCTGGGTCAACGCCGGCACCTTGAGAAAGGTCGCAGCCCCCGTCAAGCGCAGCTCCATCTCGCCCTCCGGCGGCAGGTCGATCAGGCTTATCTTCAAGCGTGAAGCCTTGAACGCGAGCTTGACCAGCGTCAGCCCGAAGCCCACCAATACACCCGTCAGCAGGTCGGTAAAGATGATCGCCAGGGCCGTCGCCGCGTAGGTGAACATCGGCATCCGTCCGTAACGCGCCAAGCCACGAAACGCCTTCATGTCCACCAGCTTGATCCCGGTGTACACCAACACGCCCGCCAGGCTTGCCACCGGAATGCTTTGCAGCACGCTGGACAGCAACAGCACGAACGCCAGCAACCACAAGCCGTGGAACATCGCCGACAGCCGCGTGGTGGCGCCGGCCTGGACGTTGGCCGAGCTGCGCACGATTACGCCGGTCATCGGCAGGGCGCCCACCAGGCCACACAGCATGTTGCCCACACCTTGTGCCGACAATTCCTTGTCGAAATCGGAACGTTGCCCGGCGTGCATACGGTCGACCGCCGCCGCCGAAAGTAATGTTTCAGCGCTGGCGATAAACGCCACGGCGAACGCGGCGATCAACAGGTTGGGATCTGCCAGGTTCAGCAGGTCGCTGGGGCGCAGCCAGTCGATGGCATCGGCGAGGTTTTCCGGCACCTCCACACGCTTGACCTGCAGCGCCAGCACCAGGCTGGTAACCGTCGCCAAGCCCACACCGAGCAGGGCGCCCGGCACGAAGCGCAGTTTTTGCGGGCGAAACTTGTCCCACAGCCACATCACCAGAATCGTCGACAGCCCGAGCAAACCGGCCTGCCAACCGAGGCCGCCACCGAGGGTCGGTATCGCCTGGACCAACGCCGCCGGAAAGCCGGCGAGGTTATCCAGCCCGGAAGGTTTTGGCACACCGTCGAGCATCACATGCACTTGAGACAGGACAATCAGCACCCCGATCCCCGCCAGCATCCCGTACACCACCGCCGGCGCAGTGACGCGAAACCAGCAGCCCAGGCGCAAACGCCCGGCTACCAGTTGCAGGAAGCCCGCCAGCAACAGGATCGGCCCGAGCATGGCCATGCCATGCTGGCGCACCAACTCGAACACCAGCACCGCCAAACCCGCCGCCGGCCCGCTGACTTGCAGCGGCGACCCCGCCAGCCAACCCACTACCAAACCGCCGATGATCCCGGTGATCAGGCCCTTGGCCGGTGGCATCCCGGAAGCAATCGCGATCCCCATGCATAACGGCAGGGCGACCAGAAACACAACCACGGAGGCCAGCAGCTCCCGTGGCAGTACAGCTTTTAATTGAGCAGCACGCATGATGACTCTCCCGAGGCATTCGCCGGGCGTGGCAAGGCCTGGCTGCTCGAATGGCAGCCATCGCTTTACCCGACAGGGGGATTGTTTTAGAAGCGCGCTTTAGGCGTCGCGGATGGGATCGGCTGGGTGCCGTTCAAAGGCAGGAACGCTGCCTGATCCGCATCGTAGGCCCTGATTTCGCTGGTCTCGATGTCATAGACCCAGCCATGGATGAACAGATGCCCGTTGGCCATGCGCGAGGCCACCGACGGGTGGGTGCGCAGGTGTTGTAACTGGGCGATTACGTTTTCTTCGGTCAGCACGTGCATGCTCTCGTGCTCGTTGGCGCAATCGCAGTTGTCCTGGACCATGGTCTTGGCGACCTCGGCATGGCGCAGCCAAGCCTTTACGGTGGGCATTTTTTCCAGGCTCAAGGGGTTGAGCACCGCGCGCATGGCGCCGCAGTCGGAGTGACCGCAAATGATGATGTGCTGCACGCCAAGGGCCAGCACCGCGTACTCGATGGCCGTGGAAACACCGCCGTTCATCTGCCCATAAGGCGGCACGACGTTGCCGACGTTACGGGTCACGAACAAGTCGCCCGGGGAGCTTTGGGTGATCAGCTCGGGAACGATGCGCGAGTCGGCGCAAGTAATAAACATCGCCCGTGGGCTCTGGGCCGTGGCGAGTTTTTTGAAGAGTTCTTCCTGCTGGGGAAAGATCTCGTTATGGAAATGCAAAAAGCCTTCAACGATGTGCTGCAGCGCTGCATCGGCGGACTCCGCCTCGTGAGGGGCTGAAGCCGACACAGCCAACGGCTGTTTATCCTTGTCACTCATGATTCATCCTCTTGGTTGGAGCAGGGGAGTTTTCCAGTGCGGTTGGCGCGCAGACCATGGCGCCGACTCATTAGTCACTCGATGAACAAGGTACCCGCCGAAACTTAACTGAAACTGAATGAACCGCTCTAGATCGGGGCTCTCAGTGATGTCAAAACGCGACCATGCCTGCAAGGCAATGCGCTTTTACCCAGCAGTCTACAACAATGCCATCTGTCTGCCCGGCGGACAAAACGCCGTGCAATCCAGATTAAACCCTTCCCGGCGGTTCAGCCCCAAGCGTTTGATCGCCTTGGCGAAACGTTGCGCCAACAGATCGGCAAACGGCCCTTCGCCGCGCATGCGTACACCGAAGCGACTGTCGTAGACCTCACCGCCGCGCACCTGGCGCACCAGGCTCATCACATGGGCCGCCCGCTGCGGGTAATGAGCCGCCAGCCACTCCTCGAACAGCGGTGCCACCTCCAGGGGCAGGCGCAGCATCATGTACGCCGCGCTTTGTGCCCCAGCGGCATGGGCTTCGGTAAGCAGGCTTTCCAGCTCGCTGTCGTTGATCATCGGAATCATCGGCGAACACAAAACGCCTACCGGAATCCCTGCCTCGCGCATCACCCGGATCGCCCGCAGCCGGGCCTTGGGCGCCGCGGTGCGTGGCTCGAGAATGCGCTTGAGCTCATCGTCCAGGCTGGTGAGGCTGATCATCACGGCCACCAGCCGCTGCTGTGCCAGCTCGGTCAGCAGGTCGAGGTCGCGCAGGATCAGCGAGCCCTTGGTAATGATCGTCACCGGATGACGATAGCGCAGCAGCACTTCGAGGGTCTGCCGGGTGATCTTGTACTCGCGCTCGATGGGCTGGTACGGGTCGGTATTGGAGCCCAGGTTGATCGGCGCGCAGGTGTAGCCCGGTTTCGACAATTGCTGCTCCAGCACTTCGGCAGCGTTGGTCTTGGCGATCAGCTTGGTTTCGAAATCCAGCCCCGGCGACAGGTCCCAATAGGCGTGACTGGGCCGCGCATAGCAATAGATACAGCCGTGCTCACAGCCGCGGTACGGGTTGATTGCCCGGTCAAACGGGATATCCGGCGAGCTGTTGCGGGTGATGATGGTTTTCGCGGTTTCGATACGGACTTCGGTGCCCTGGGTCTGTGGCACTTCCTGATACCAGCCGTCGTCTTCAGCCACGCTGACGGTGGGCGCAAAACGGTTGTGCAGGTTGGTGGCCGTGCCGCGCCCGCGAGGCGGCAAAGGAATGCTCATGGTCAGACCTCGATATGTGTATGCATATACAGTATTCGAAGATCATGTGTTCGGCCAGCACCGTTCAGCAGGCGAGAGCCATAACAGTCCTCACACAGGCAAAAACGCAACTTCCTACTTCTAATTAAATATGAAATAAATCGCCACATATGAGGCATGGATTTAGCTTTAAGTACATCGCTATGATCAGCGCCTTAATTCACTCCACACCCAAAGGATATTTATGTCTCAGGATGAACTACGTTTGACGTGCGAAGACTTTGAAAAAGACAACAGCCCGGAAGTTCTGCTGGAACGCTTTACCGAAGGTAAACTTTCGTACGCGATGTATGCCTCTTCTTCCAATAAAGACGGGCACTACGACACGACTTCCTCGCCCACAGACCTGGACAATGACGGGGATTATGATGATGAAGACAAAGCTCTATTCTTGATCCTTGCCAATACTTTTGCGAAAACCTGTGCTCGCCGATAATTAGAGACTAGGTGCCGGCCTTATATATAAATAATTACAAGGCCGGCACACTTACAGTGTAATCGGAAGTTTATTCCTCCCTGACAACCGCAGTATTTTTTCGCAGTGTTGCAACTTGTGAAGTTGTCACCGCATTTGCTTTATTACCCCAACTGTCTCGCACAAAGTTCACTACATCTGCCACTTCCTGATCCGACAACCGCCAGGCAAACGCCGGCATGGTGAAGGTCGAAGGCGCCGTATGCGTAGCCGGCAACGTGCCGCCGTTCAACACGATGTTGATCAACGAAGTGGCGTCCGTTGTCTGCAACACCGGGTTACCCGCCAACGCCGGGAATACTCGGGTGTAGCCATGGCCGTCAGTACGGTGGCAGGCCGCGCAGTTGTCGATGTACACCGAGGCCCCCGGCTTGCTGTCATCGCCCTTCCACAGCGCGTCGGCGACCTGTTTGTCGTATTGGTGCGGCTGATCCTTGGGATCCACCGCCGGCAGGCTCTTGAGGTAACGGGCGATAGCCGTCAGGTCTTCTTCGGACATGTACTGCATGCTGTGGACTACAACATCGCTCATGCCACCAAACACTGCACTACGATCACTGCGGCCGGTCTTGAGGAACTGCACCAGCTGTTCCTCGCTCCAGCTCCCCAGGCCATCCTTGTGATCACCCCGCAGGCTCTTGGCAATCCAGCCTTCCAGCGGCGCACTGCCGGACAAGAACGTACTGCCATCTGTCGCACTCAGGGACTTTTCTTGCATGGTCAGCGCCCGTGGCGTGTGGCAGGCGCCACAGTGACCGAGGCCTTCCACCAGATACGCGCCACGGCTGGTCACCGGATCGGCACCCGCCTCGGCCTTGTAATCCTCGACCTTGGGCGCAAACATCCAGCGCCATCCCGCCAACGGCCAGCGCATGCTCAGCGGCCAGGGAATGTCACTGTCCTTGTTCACCTGCGCCACCGGCTCGACGCCCTTCATGAAGTACGCATACAGCGCCTGCATGTCGCTTTCGCTCACCCGCGCATAAGACGGGTAGGGCATTGCCGGGTAAAGGGTACTACCGTTCTTGGCGACGCCATGGCGCACGGCCTTGTCGAAGTCTTCGAAGCTGTAGTCGCCCAGGCCGGTTTTGTCCGGGGTGATGTTGGTGGAGTAGATAGTGCCGATCGGGGTTTCCATCGGCAGGCCACCGGCGAACGGCTTGCCACCCTTGGCGGTGTGACAGGCCACGCAGTCACCCGCTCGGGCCAAGTATTCACCCTGTTTGACCAGGTCGGTTTCAGCCGCACTCACCGAGCAACTGCTGAACAAGGCCAGGGACGCGATAACAAATGCTTTCATGGTCATCGCTCCTTATGCCTGAACCAGTGGGCCGGGGTTTTTCAGGTACTGCTCACGAATCGCCCGCGCCGACCAGTAGGTCAGCGCCGCCACCAGGCCCGTAGGGTTGTAGCCCAAGCCTTGTGGGAACGCGGAGGCGCCCGGGACAAACACGTTGTGTACGTCCCAGCACTGCAAGTAGCGGTTCAAGGCACTGGTTTTCGGGTCGGTGCCCATGATCGCGCCACCATTGAGGTGAGTGGTCTGGTAGGCCGCGGTGTTGAAGTGCTCACCGACTTTTTTGCCCAGCAGGGCAATCGCCTTGGGGTTCATGGCTTCGGCGATCTTGCTCATTTTGTCGACCATGAAGCGGTTCATCTTGATGTCGTTTTCCTGCCAGTCGAAGGTCATGCGCAGCAGCGGCAAGCCGTAGGCATCGCGGTAAACCGGGTCAAGATCAAGGTAGTTACCACGGTAGGATTGATGGGCGCCGTGGGCATCCATCGACACCTGGTGGGTGTAGTAATCGGCGGTGGCGCGCTTCCAGGCGCTGCCCCAGGCTGGCGTCCCCGGCGGGTTGGAAGTACCGGCAATCGGTCGGCTGCCCGCCTGGTTGACCCACATTGGCGAGCCGCCCACGAAACCGTGAGGCCCATGGTCGAAGTTGTCGGCGTTGAAGTCATCGATCGCCACGCCATTGCCGCCGGCGCCGATGAAGTTGTTGGTGTGCACGTCCTTGTCGAAGAACGCCTTGATGGTAGCCATGTTCTGGTAAGCAAAGTTCCGCCCCACCACGCCCTCGCCGGAGATCGGGTCGTAGGGTTTGCCGATGCCCGACAGCAGCATCAGGCGCACGTTGTTGAACTGGAATGAACCAAGGATCACCAGGTCCGCCGGCTGCTCGCATTCGCGGCCTTGGGCGTCGACGTAGGTCACGCCGGTGGCCTTGCGCTTGGTGCTGTCGAGGTTGACCTTCAGCACGTGGGAATTGGGCCGCAGTTCGAACTTGGGCTCCTGGCGCAACGCCGGCAGGATGTTCACGTTCGGCGAAGCCTTGGAATACATGTAGCAAACGTAACCGCTGCAGAAGCCGCAGAAGTTGCACGGGCCCATCTGCGCGCCGTAGGGGTTGGTGTATGGCCCCGATGTATTTGCGGAAGGCAGGTTGTAGGGTTTGTACCCCACGGAGGCAGCGGCCTTCTGGAACAGCTGTGCGGACACGGTGTTCTTCTGCGATTCCAGCGGGAAATGATTCGAGCGATCCGGCGCGTAAGGGTTGCCACCCTTGCCTTCGCCCACCAGCTGGCCCTTCACCGTCCAGGCTTGGCCGGAGGTGCCGAAGACTTTCTCGGCATAGTCGAAGAACGGCTCCAGCTCTTCGTAGCTGACGCCGAAATCCTGGATGGTCATGTCCTTGGGAATGAAGTTTTTCCCATAGCGCTCTTCGTAATGGCTGCGCATGCGCAACTCGATCGGGTCCACCCGAAAGTGCACGCCCGACCAATGCAGGCCGGCACCGCCGACGCCGTTGCCGGGCAGGAAAGCGCCCAGTTGGCGGTTCGGCATTGCGACGTCATTCACGCTATGGCGAATGGTCACGGTTTCCTTGGAGATGTCCTGGAAGAGTTTTTTACGCACGCTGTAGGTCAATTCGTCGATGACCTGGGGATAGTTGCCGTCGGGATAAGTGTCCTGCATCGGTCCGCGCTCCAGCGCTACCACGTTGAGGCCCGCCTCTGTCAGCTCCTTGGCCATGATCGCGCCGGTCCAGCCGAAGCCGACGATCACTGCATCCACTTTCTTCATGATGGTCGCCACGTTTATGCCCTCTCGCCACGGATCGAAACAGCCGGGAAGGGGTATTGCTCGTTGCGTTCAACCCAATCCATGAAATCGGCGCGGGCGCCGGGGAAGCCGATCATGGTCCAGCCGACCATGCCTTTGTTGCCACCGTGGACCGGGTCGCAGAAGAACCCCTCCTTGGTGTTTTGCAGCAGCAGGTTGAAGAAAATCTTCGGCGGAACGCTGTCGAACTGCGCGTCGCCGGCCTCCAGACGCTGGAGCAATTTTTCCTGGGTAGCGCTGTCTTGCTCGGCAAATAGCTTGCCGTTCATCGCTTTCGACCAGGCATCCGTGGCGGCGATGCCGAGGCGATAGATCTCCTTGGGCACCAATTTGCTCTGCCAGCCCATTTCAGGCGGCGCGTCGGCATTGAACGGGCCCTGCATGAACCACAGGGCGCCAGCCGCGTACGGCGTGTTCATCTGACGGTCGATGTATTCCGGTGCTCCGGCTTCCAGGGCGCCTGGGCCTTGGTCGTCAGCCGGGATCAAGCGGGCAACCGCCGCGTTGATAAAGGCCCATTCCTCGGCAGTGAAATAGCTCGGCTCATAGACCTTGCTGCTGACTGGCGCTTTTTCGGAACTGGCTTGAACCGGCTCGGGAACCGCCATCAGCATCGAACCGCCCAGGCCCGTGCTGGCGACAGTGACCACCGGGATCAAGGTCAAGGATTTGCGCAAAAACTCACGCCGGGGGTTGTCTTGATCTTGATCAGACATGGTGGCACCTCATCATGTGGTCACGGATTTATCAGTCGCTTCGAGGAGCAACTTATTAGTTTTGGCAGAAAATGGGATCCAAAGGACCCAAAGGGATAGAACACAGCAGCAATCAATAGTTACAAAGGATAGCAGGCTAAGGATCGAGGAGAATCGATTCAGCCGGAAAAAACAGCAGCCGTTCACGATTCTTTGACGAGAGCCTCACGCGGCATTGACCCCCCTTGGGCGAATCTGGGCCCCATCAGCCCTTTCCTATTCGGTTACATCGCCCATGTTCAACCATCAATTACTGCCTGCCCTCAGCCTGGCGTTCATGGCGCTGTTTTCCACCGTGCAGGCCCACGCCGAAGAGCTCACGCCCATGCGTTCACTGGAATGGGCTCAGCCAGTGGGAAGCCAATACAACCTGTATCAAATGACGCCCACGCTCTATCGCAGCGCTCTGCCGGATAGCGGCGCTGTTCCTGTACTGGAAAAACTCAAGATAGGTACGGTGATTAACTTTCTACCGGAGTCCGATGCCAGCTGGCTGAAAACACCGGGAATCAATCAGGTGCAGTTGTCCTATCGCACCAACCACGTCGACGACGCCGATGTGCTCGCGGCGCTGCGTGCCATTCAGGACGCCGAAGCCAGCGGCCCGGTGCTGATGCACTGCAAACACGGCTCCGATCGCACCGGCCTGATGGCGGCGATGTATCGGGTGGTGGTTCAGGGGTGGACCAAGGAGGAGGCGCTGAGCGAAATGACCTTGGGTGGCTTTGGCGCAAGCAGCGGCTTTAAAGACGGCGTTCGCTACATGATGAAGGCCGATGTCGACAAGTTACGCACGGCACTGGCCAACGGTGAGTGCAGCACCAGCGCCTTTGCACTGTGCTCGATGAAAAGCTGGCTGAATACCGCGGACACCGCCAAAGACGCGACAGCAGAAAAAACAGCCTTGGTGATCACCCCCTGAGCCATCCGCTCAGGGGGCGTAAACCCGTCAGTCTTTTTTCAACTTCGGATTAGGGAAGAACTGCACCGCCTGCACCTTGGGATCCGGTGCTTTCAGGGCCGAGGTATTCACCCGCGTACCCAATTCCTTGGGCACTGACAGACCTTGCTCATTGAGCGTGTCGGAATAACCGCAGGCCACGCATTCGCGGTGCGGCACGTCGTCCTCGCTCCACATCATCAACTTGTCCGGCTCGCTGCACGCCGGGCAGACCGCCCCGGCGATAAAGCGTTTTTTGGTTTTCACAGGTGCTTCACTCATGCTGCCGCGTCCTCACTCAGGCCGCTGTGGCGCAAGAGTGCGTCAATCGACGGCGCACGTCCGCGGAAATCGACGAACAGCACCATCGGCGCCTGGGAGCCGCCACGGGCCAGAATCGCCTCGCGGAACGCCCGGCCTGTCTCGGCGTTGAGTACGCCATCTTCTTCGAACTTGGAGAAGGCATCGGCCGACAGCACTTCCGCCCACTTGTAGCTGTAATAACCCGCCGCGTAACCGCCGGCAAAGATGTGCGCGAAGCTGTTCGGGAAGCGGTTGTAGGCCGGCGGACGCATCACCGAGACCTCGTCACGCACGCCTTCAAGCACCTGCAACACACTGCGGCCGTCGCCGTGAGTGGCGTGCAGCTCAAAGTCGAACAGCGAGAATTCCAGCTGGCGCACCATCATCAGGCCGGACTGGAAGTTCTTCGCCGCGAGCATTTTTTCCAGCAGGTCCTGAGGCAGCGGCTCACCGGTTTCATAGTGACCGGAAATCAACGCCAGGCCTTCGGGCTCCCAGCACCAGTTCTCCATGAACTGGCTCGGCAACTCCACCGCATCCCAGGCCACGCCGTTGATGCCGGACACGCCAGCGTGTTCAACACGGGTCAACAGGTGATGCAGGCCGTGGCCGAATTCGTGGAACAGGGTAGTCACTTCATCGTGGGTCAGCAGGGCAGGCTTGCCGCTGTCGGCCGGGGTGAAGTTGCACACCAGGTTGGCCACCGGGCTTTGCAGCACGCCGTCAACAGTGCGGCGACGGTCCCGGGCACCGTCCATCCAGGCACCGCCACGCTTGTTGGCGCGGGCGTACAGGTCGAAGAAGAAACGGCCGACGTGTTGGCCGTTTTCCTTGATTTCGAACAGGCGGACGTCCGGGTGCCAGGTGTCGAAGCCTTTCTGCTCGGCGATCTCGATGCCGTACAGGCGTTGAACAATGGCGAACAGGCCGCTGAGCACCTTGTCGATCGGGAAGTAGGCGCGCAGGGCTTCCTGGGCGACGCTGTAGCGTTGTTCACGCAGCTTTTCGCCGTAGAAACCGCTGTCCCAGCTTTGCAGGTCCGGGCAGCCTTGTTCGCCAGCGTAAGCCTTGAGCTGTTGCAGGTCCTGGGTGGCGAACGGCTTGCTGCGCTTGGCCAGGTCCCGCAGGAAGCTCAGCACCTGGTCGCTGGACTCGGCCATTTTGGTGGCCAGGCTCAGTTCGGAGAACGAGGCGAAGCCCAGCAGTTGTGCCAGCTCCTGACGCAGGTCGAGGATCTGTTCCATGACTGGGCCGTTATCGTTCTGACCGGCATTCGGGCCTTGGTCCGACGCACGGGTGCAGTAGGCCGCGTAGATTTCTTCACGCAGGGCGCGGTCGTGGGCGTAGGTCATCACCGCGTAGTAGCTCGGGAATTCCAGGGTGATCAGCCAGCCGTCGAGGCCTTTGGCCTGGGCGGCGGCGGCCATTTGTGCCTTGGCCGAATCGGTCAGGCCGGCGAGGGTCGCTTCGTCGGTGACGTGCTTGGTCCAAGCCTGGGTGGCATCGAGCAACTGGTTGGAGAACTTGCTGCCCAGCTCGGAGAGCTTGCTCTGCACTTCGGCATAACGTTTTTGCTGCTCCGGCGGCAAATCGATACCCGACAGGCGGAAGTCACGCAGGGAATGTTCCAGGATAGTTTTTTGCGCCACGTCGAAGCCGGCGGCTTCCGGGCTGTTCGCCAAGGCTTCAAAGGCCTGGAACAGTTCGCGGTTCTGGCCCATCTCGGTGGAGTAGGCGCTCAACGCCGGCAGGCACGCCTCGTAGGCTTCGCGCAGTTCGGCGCTGTTGCACACGGCGTTCAGGTGGCTGACCGGGCTCCAGGCGGCGCCCAAACGGTCATTGAGTTCGTCCATGGCCAGGACCAGCCCGGCCCAGGTCGGATTTTTACCCTGGCTTTGCAGGATGCCTTCGATGGCAACACGGTTGTCGGCGAGGATCTGTTCGATGGCCGGCTGTACGTGCTCGGCACGGATCGCCGAGAACGGCGGCAGGTCGTAGGACTGCAGAAGAGGGTTGTTCGCGCTCACGGTTGGCACCTTGGCTGAAGAAACATGTAAGAACAAAGATGGGGCCATCTTAATTACAATCAACGCCCACCGCAGCTATCAGCAGAAGAGAGAGAGCCTATCGTGACCCTTCGCACCTACCAGAATCACACGCCGGCCTTGGCCGCCGGGGCTTTCGTCGATGCGTCGGCGGTGGTGATCGGCGACGTCGAAATCGGCGACGACAGCTCGGTATGGCCGCTGACGGTGATCCGCGGCGACATGCACCGCATCCGCATCGGTGCGCGCACCAGCGTGCAGGACGGCTGCGTGCTGCACATTACCCACGCAGGGCCCTTCAATCCTGATGGCTTCCCGCTGCTGATCGGTGACGACGTGACCATCGCCCACAAGGTCATGTTGCATGGCTGCACGGTGGGCAATCGCATCCTGATCGGCATGGGCAGCATTGTGATGGATGGCGCCGTGGTGGAAGACGACGTGATCATCGGTGCCGGCAGCCTGGTACCGCCGGGCAAGAAACTCGAGAGCGGCTTTTTGTATGTGGGCAGCCCGGTTAAACAAATCCGCCCGCTGACTGACAAGGAACGGGCGTTTTTCACCTACAGCGCGGCGAACTACGTGAAGCTCAAAGACCTGCACCTGGCCGAGGGCTTCGACCAATGACAAGGATCCCCATGCATTACCAAACCGTTTTGTTCGACCTCGATGGCACCCTCACCGACCCGCGCGAAGGCATCACCCGCTCGATCCAGTACGCCCTCGCCAAACTGGGCATTGATGAGCCGGACCTGACCAAACTCGAACACTTCATCGGCCCGCCACTGCTGCAAGCCTTCATGCAGTTCTACGGCTTCGACGAGGCCAAGGCGTGGGAGGCGGTGAATTTTTACCGCGAGCGCTTCAAGGTCACCGGTCTGTATGAAAACAGGGTGTTTGACGGCGTGATGCCGCTGCTGGAGGCACTGAACGGCCAGGGCCGCCAGCTGTATGTGGCCACGTCCAAACCTTGGGTGTTTGCCCGGGAAATTGCCCGACACTTTGATTTTGCCCGGCACTTCAAAGTGATCTACGGCAGCGAGCTGGACGGCACTCGCACCAACAAGGTCGAGCTGATTGCGCACCTTATGGCAGAAGAAGGCCTGGACCCGGCCAGCACCTTGATGATTGGCGACCGCAAGCACGACCTGATTGGTGCCCGCAGCAATGGGCTGGATTCGGCGGCGGTGGGTTATGGATTTGGCAGCCATGAGGAACTGAGTGCCGAGGCGCCGACCTGGCATTTTGAAACGTTGGCCGAGATGCATCAGGCGTTTTTGCAACGGCCATAAAACAATCTCGTAGCAGCTGTCGAGCCCCAGCGAGGCTGCGTCGGGCGCGACTCGGTTCCAGCCTGGCTTGATCTGTGCAGTGCGGCCTACGCAGCCTCGCTGGGGCTCGACAGCTGCTACGGGGCTTCCAGTGTTCTCAGTGCCGCCTTACGCTGATCCACCGGCAACCCGCCCAGCCTCTCCACCGCTACAAAAAACCTCACCCAATCCCCGCCTTCCTCCCGGAACAACGCGGCAAACGCCGGCACCCACTGGTCATACAGACCAAACGGCAACAACCTTGCGTTGTTCATCGGCAGGTTCATCCAGGCGTCATAGCGCTTGTCGCCGGCCCACTGGCTATCGCGCATTTGCCGGTAGTCACGGCGCAGGCGTTCGAATTCGGCCGCCTTCGCCTCACGCATGGCATCTGCCGCCAGCGGCTGGGTGTACAACTGTTCCAGGCGCTTGCGGGTGTCGAGCACCAGCCGGGTGAACTGGTCGCGCTGCTTCAACGTCGACTCACTGGCAGGCGGCAAACCCTGGGCTGCACGCCACTGGCGGGTGCCTTCCTGCTCGACAAAGGTGGCGTACGACTCGTTGAACTCGGTGTCGTCCTTCACATAAAACCGCTGGTGCGCCAGCTCATGAAAAATCAGCGTGGCCAGGCGCTCATCGCCCCAATTCATCATCGAGTTCATGATCGGATCGTTGAACCAACCCAGGGTGGAATAGGCCTCGACGCCGCCAATCGACACGTCCATGCCTTGCTGCTTCAACAACGCCGCCTGGCCGCGCGCGGCACCCTGGTTGTAGTAACCGCGATAGGCCACGCAACCGGCAATCGGGAAGCAGTGGGTCTGGGGCGAGAGGGAAAATTCAGGCGTGGCGAAGACGTTCCAGACCACGTACTGGCGGCCGATATCGGCATACAGACGGTAACTCTGGTTATCCGGCAGGTGCAGGTGTTCGCTGGCGAAGGTGCGGGCTTTTTGCGACTGCGCCAAATGCTCGCGCAGCAGCTGCGGGCGCGAGGGGTCGGCGATGACCTTGGAGACCGGCTCCCGGGCCCGCAGCAATTGCAGTTGGCCGTCTGCCAACTGACTGTAATAACTCACGCTGGAACAGCCGCCGAGCAACAGCAGCATCAACCCGGGAAGTAAACGCCTGACCATTCGAACCTCTCGCCGGTAATCATCCCGCCAGACTATCTCGCCTGGGGGGAATTTTTCCATGGCGTGGCGTGTTTATACTCATAGGGAGCTTGCTGCAGAACGCAGCCGCTCAAAACCATTCCTACAGTTGAGTGCTTAACATGCGTCAGCTACTGCTTCCCGTCGCCGCGATTTTTCTCAGTGCCTGCGCGTCGACGCCGCTCCCTGCGGTTGACCCGCAACAAGCCTGGGTCGACTTCGCCACACCGACACCCGGTGCCAAGCTGGTGATGGCGCAACGCCTGGACGGAAAGAACCTGAACGACGGGCGCTTTTTCCAGGTGCCGCCTGGCAGCCATGAATTGATGGTGCGTTTTGATTTCGAGGTGCCTACCGGCGGCAGCTTCGGCGGGTTTGGCCAAACCACTGACCGCACCTGCTTCATGACCCTGCAATACGACCGTTTCGAGGCCGGCCAGCGTTATCGCCTGGAAGGGCGGTCACTGGGCTACAACCCGAATATCCGGCTGTACAACAAAGCGGGTCAGTTGCTGGCAGAAGAACGCAGCGTCAACTGCATCTGATCAGTCGTTGTTCTTCTGGTAGATGATGCGCTTGGTGCCGTTTTCACAAGAGCCGACGATCATGGCGCTGTCATGATTTTTGGCCTCTTCTGCGGTGATGATTTCCAGGGTGTAGGACGGAATCGCTTTGGCCTGGATTTTGACCTCGATCTCTTTCCTCAGCTCTTCACAGTCTTTCGGCGCGGCCAGTGCCGACGTGGCCAGCGCACCGCAGATAACCGCCAAGGCAATACGTTTCATGTGTGAAGCTCCCTGAATGCATGCGCACGGGTGTGCGCTGAGTCTGCAATCGGCTATTCGACCATACCTGAACGTGTAGGAGCGAGCTTGCTCGCGAAAAACGTCAACGATAACGCGCACCGCCTGGAAGAGCGCGGCGCCTTTGAGCTCTTCGCGAGCAAGCTCGCTCCTACAAGGGTTGATCAACTAACGAGGGTGCCGTCCAGGGTGATTTTGGCGTTCAACACCTTGGACACCGGGCATCCTTCCTTGGCCTTTTTGCTCAATTCATCGAACTGCGCCTGGCTCGCGCCCGGGATCTTGGCCTTGAGGATCAGGTGCACTGCAGTGATCGCAAAACCACCGTCCACCTGGTCCAGGGTCACTTCGGCCTGGGTGTCGATGCTATCGGCCTTGAGCCCGGCGTCGCCGAGAATCATGGAAAAGGCCATGGAGAAACAACCGGCATGGGCCGCACCGATCAGCTCTTCAGGGTTGGTGCCCTTGCCGCCTTCGAAACGGGCCTTGAAGCCGTAGGGCGCTTCGCGCAGCACGCCGGTTTCCGTGGAGATGGAACCCAGGCCAGTCTTCAGGTCGCCTTCCCAATGCGCGGATGCTTTTTTAACGATACTCATAGCGGTCTCCTCGAACGGTGGTTTTGCGTCAGTAAGGGTTCTGAGGATAGACGCCCCGGCAAAGTTCATCTTGTCGGAGAAACCTAGCGATTAAGTAGGAAATTTCCGCTTCGCTATTGAATCTCGGGTATATGCCCTCATTGCATAGGACATGCACATGAAGCGGCAGGTTTTGGTTCGTCTAAGAAGCCTGCGCCCCTATTGGAGAAGCAGGCTTATGAAATCGCTGTCCGACGTAAAGTTCTCGACCCTCGACCTGGTGCCCGTGCGCGCCAACGGCAGCCCGGCGCAGTCGCTGCGCAATTCCCTGGACCTGGCCCAGCATGTGGAAAAATTCGGCTACAACCGTTTCTGGGTGGCCGAACACCACAATATGGACGGTATCGCCAGCTCGGCGACCTCGGTTTTGCTGGGTTATCTGGCCGGCGGTACCTCGACGATTCGCGTCGGCTCCGGGGGTGTGATGCTGCCCAACCACGCACCGTTGGTGATCGCCGAGCAGTTCGGCACCCTGGAAAGCCTGTACCCGGGCCGCATCGACCTGGGCCTTGGCCGTGCGCCGGGCTCCGACCAGATGACCGCCCGCGCCCTGCGCCGTGAACGCTCCGGCAGCGCGGACGATTTCCCGGAAGACGTGGCCGAGCTGATGGCCTACCTGGGCCCACGCACGCCGGACCAGCGGGTTATCGCCGTGCCGGGCACCGGCACCAACGTCCCGGTGTGGCTGCTGGGTTCAAGCCTGTTCAGTGCGCAACTGGCGGGCGAACGCGGTTTGCCTTACGCCTTTGCCTCACATTTCGCACCGCGCCTGATGCATGAAGCGATTCGCGTCTATCGCAACCACTTCAAGCCGTCAGCCGTGCTGGACAAGCCCTACGTGATGCTCGGCATCCCGCTGGTGGCCGCCGACACCGATGAGCAAGCCGATTACCTGGCCACCTCGGTGTACCAGCGGATCCTCGCGTTGATGCGTGGGCAAAGCCTGGTGCAGCGCCCGCCGGTCAAGACCATGGACGGCCTGTGGCTGCCCCATGAGAAAGACGCGGTCGGCAGCTTCCTTGGCCTGGCCATGGTGGGCAGCCCGCAGAAGATCCGCGCCAAGCTGGAAGTGCTGGTGGAGCAGACCGGCGCTGACGAGCTGATCTTTACCTGTGACCTGTACGAGCACGCCGACCGGATTCATTCCTACGAGTTGCTGGCGCAGATCATGAAGGGCTAAACCCCAGGCATAAAAAAACCGACGCACTTGCGTCGGTTTTTTATGTCTGCAACACGGGATCACCCGCGCTTGTAGGCAATTTCCTTGGTACCGGCTTCACAACTGCCGACAACCGTGTGGTCACCAGGTGCAGCACCTTTGTCCACGATTTCCAGGGAGTAGCCTGAAGCGCCCTTAGCGTCGATTTTCGCCGCAATCTCGCTTTTCAGCTCTTCACAAGGCTTGCCCGCCGCCAGGGCTGTGCCCGCAATGCTCAACAAACCTACCGCCAACAAAAAGTTCTTCATCCGTCACTTTCCTTGGGTTGATCGAAAGGAAGCACGCCAACGCTCGTCACGTCGACGTACCTAAAGGTTGTAGCGGAGTTTATGGCAATCGGCCAGCGCGCAAGTTCAACCGGCTGGATCAACTACTGGCAATACGGAACCCTACCTTGAGGGTGACCTGGAAATGCGCGGCCTTGCCGTCCTTGATGTGGCCACGGGTTTCGGTCACTTCAAACCACTCCAAGTGCTTGATGCTCTTGCTGGCTTCCGCCAGGGCATTGTTGATGGCTTCCTCGATGCTGGTCGTGGAAGAGCCCACCAGTTCGACTTTCTTGTAGGTGTGATGATCACTCATAAGGTTTTTCTCCTGGGTGGTTTATGAAGCCTAGCAGTGAATTCTCGTACTGCTTCTGGCGACCATTCCCACGCGAAAGTTCAGATTTACTGCACTTTCTGAAACCGCCGCAGTCGGAAACAACACACGCCACTCAATCACTCCAGGAGAGCCCACATGGCCAACACCTCTTTACGCAAAGCGTCATTGGAAAGCATGGAAGCCGAGATTTCGAGCCTGCTCAAATCTCTGGAAAGCCTCAAGGACGATGCATCCGACGAGTCGCGCAAAACCCTGAAGGCCCTGAAAAGCAATGCCGAGAACGCCCTCAAGCATTCCCGCCACCTGATCAGCGATGCCTACGAAGAAAGCAAAGTCAAAATCCGCGAAACCAGTGTTGCAACACGGGACTACGCGCAAGAGCACCCATGGACTACCGCCGGTGTCGCCGTTGGTGCGCTGGGCCTGCTGGCGGCTTACTTGCTGTGCAAACGCGGCGACTAAACGTCCTGGCGCGCCAGCTCAGCCTTGAGCCACTGCGCCAGTTGCCGGGCGCGCCCATCCGCGGCGCGCTTGGGTAGCCACAACGCCAGTTGCGCCGGGGTTTCACTGAAACCCCACGGCGCAACCAGGCGGCCCGCTCGCAGGTCCTCTGCCACCAGCGGCTGCGGCGCAATCGCCACCCCCAACCCTGCCACCGCTGCCTCCAGCAAATAATACAAATGCTCGAAACCCTGGCCGTACTTCAACGCGCCGGCGTCGATCCCGTGGTGCTGAGCCCAACTGGGCCAGGCTTGTGGGCGCGAGGTGGTGTGCAACAGGGTTTCATTGCGCAGTGCCTCGGCAGGCGCCTGGCGCAATCGTTCGTAATGGGCAAAACGCGGGCTCATGACCGGGCCGATGCGTTCGCTGGCCAATTCGTAAACCTGCATATCCGCCGGCCACGGCGGCTCCGCGAACACCAGCAGTGCGTCCAGCCCCGGGCGACGCGGGTCGAGATCGCCTTCGCCTGCGGACAGGTGCAGGCGTAAATCCGGCAAATCCGTATTCAGGCGGCCCAAGCGCGGGATAAACCAGCGGGCCAGCAGGCTGCCGGAGCAGCCGAGCACAAACGGCGCGTCGGCACTGCTTTGAGTGAGTTCGGCGCAGGTGTCCCTTAAACGCTCGAACGCCTCGAAACTCGCATCCCGCAGGCGGATACCGGCATCTGTGAGTTTGAGGCCGCGCCCGTCCTTGACGAACAGGCTGACACCGAGATGCTCTTCCAGCACCTTGAGCTGGCGGCTGACCGCCCCATGGGTGACGTGCAGTTGCTCGGCAGCCTGGCTCACGCTGTTCAGGCGAGCGGTCGCCTCAAAAGCGCGCAGGGCATTCAGCGGGGGAAGATCTCGGCTCATCTGTGAGTTTTCCTGACAGGTTGTGGCGATCTTATCGGTTTTCAGCGCCCAGCGTCAGGGGTAGAGTGACCGTCATTGCCTCTTACATATTTTCTACCTGGAGCGTCCCATGACTCAGTCCCAGACCGATTTACGCAACGGCCCAGATGCCAATGGCCTGTTTGGTTCGTTCGGCGGCCGCTACGTGGCGGAAACCCTGATGCCGTTGATCCTCGACCTGGCCCGCGAATACGAAGCGGCCAAGATCGATCCGGCCTTCAACGAAGAACTGGCCTACTTCCAGCGCGACTACGTCGGACGTCCAAGCCCGCTGTACTTCGCCGAACGCCTGACCGAATTCTGCGGCGGCGCCAAGATCTACCTTAAGCGCGAAGAGCTGAACCACACCGGCGCCCACAAGATCAACAACTGCATCGGCCAGATCCTGCTGGCGCGGCGCATGGGCAAAAAACGCATCATCGCCGAGACCGGCGCCGGCATGCACGGTGTGGCCACTGCCACCGTCGCCGCGCGGTTTGGCCTGCAATGCGTGATCTACATGGGCACCACCGACATTGAGCGCCAGCAGGCCAACGTATTCCGCATGAAGCTGCTGGGCGCCGAAGTGATCCCGGTCGTCGCCGGCACCGGCACCCTGAAAGACGCGATGAACGAAGCCCTGCGCGACTGGGTGACCAACGTCGACAGCACCTTCTACCTGATTGGCACCGTGGCCGGCCCACACCCTTACCCGGCGATGGTTCGCGACTTCCAGGCCGTGATCGGCAAGGAAACCCGTACCCAGCTGCAAGCCCAGGAAGGTCGGCTGCCCGACAGCCTGGTGGCCTGCATCGGCGGCGGTTCCAACGCCATGGGCCTGTTCCATCCGTTCCTGGATGACACCAGCGTCGACATCATCGGCGTCGAGGCGGCCGGCTACGGCATCGAAACCGGCAAGCACGCGGCGAGCCTCAACGGCGGCGTACCGGGCGTACTTCACGGCAACCGCACGTTCCTGCTGCAGGACGACGACGGCCAGATCATCGACGCCCACTCGATTTCCGCCGGCCTCGACTACCCGGGCATCGGCCCTGAACACGCCTGGTTGCACGACATCGGCCGCGTTCAGTACACCTCGGTGACCGACGACGAAGCCCTCGACGCGTTCCACAAATGCTGCCGTCTGGAAGGGATTATTCCTGCACTGGAAAGCGCCCACGCCCTGGCCGAAGTGTTCAAACGCGCACCGACCTTGCCGAAAGATCACCTGATGGTGGTGAACCTGTCCGGCCGTGGTGACAAAGACATGCAAACCGTGATGCACCATATGGAACAGTCCCAGCAGGAGAAACACTGATGAGCCGCCTGCAAACACGTTTTGCGCAACTGAAAGAACAAAACCGCGCCGCCCTGGTGACCTTCGTTACCGCCGGCGACCCGGGCTATGACACCTCGCTGGCGATCCTCAAGGGCTTGCCGGCGGCCGGTGCCGATGTGATCGAGTTGGGCATGCCCTTCACCGACCCGATGGCCGATGGTCCCGCCATTCAACTGGCCAACATCCGCGCGCTGACTGCCAAGCAGAACCTCACTAAAACCCTGCAAATGGTCCGCGAGTTCCGCAAGGACAACAGCGACACGCCACTGGTGTTGATGGGCTACTTCAACCCGATCCACATGTACGGCGTGTCACGCTTTATCACCGATGCGAAAGAAGCCGGCGTCGACGGCCTGATCGTGGTCGACATGCCGCCCGAGCATAACGGCGAGCTGTGCGACCCGGCCCAGGCCGCCGGTATCGACTTTATCCGCCTGACCACGCCGACCACCGACGACGTGCGCCTGCCGACCGTACTTAACGGCAGCTCCGGGTTTGTGTACTACGTGTCGGTAGCCGGTGTGACCGGTGCCGGTGCCGCGACCCTGGAACACGTCGAAGAAGCCGTGACCCGCCTGCGTCGCCACACCGACCTGCCGATCAGCATCGGTTTTGGCATCCGTACCCCGGAGCAGGCCGCTGCAATCGCCCGCCTGGCAGACGGTGTGGTGGTGGGGTCGGCACTGATCGATCACATCGCCAATGCCAGCAATGATCAGCAGGCCATCGACGGTGTATTGACCCTGTGTTCGGCGCTGTCGGAAGGTGTGCGCAACGCCCGTAAGTAAGCGGCTCGTAAGCGGTAGGTAAAGTTCCTGATACAGAGGAATCATGCTGGCAAATCAGTACCTAAGCTAACAAGACCAAGGGATTTCGAACGTGGTTCGAAATCCCTTTTTTGTTCGTGCAGTACTGAGGAAACAGCCCCATGAAAATCCCCAAACGTTTGATTGCAGGTGTAGGCGTGCTGGTGCTTGGCGCCAGCGCCCTGGTCCAAGCTGCGCCCTATGACCAGGGTGGCGGACCTGACCGTGGTGGGCCACAAGGCCAGCACGATCAACGTGGCGATGACCATCGCGGGCCGCAGGACAACCACCGTGGCGGCCCTCCTCAGGACTTTGGTCCTGTGAGACAGGTCATCCGCGACAACCATGGCGACTTCCGCCGTGGCGCACCACCGCCTCCCGGTATCCACCTGGAGCGCGGCCAGCGCCTGCCGCCAAACTACTACGGCGAGCGCCTGGACCCTCGGGCGCTGGGCCATCTGCCGCAATACCCAGGTTACGAATGGCGCCGCTCGGGCGGGGATATCGTGTTGATCGCCGTGGGCACCAGCATCGTCTATCAGATTCTGGATGGCGCGCTGTACTAGAGCCGGACTGCTTTTGTGGCGAGGGAGCTGCTGTGGCGAGGGAGCTTGCTCCCGCTGGAGTGCGCAGCGCTCCCAGGATTTTGGGGCCGCTGCGCAGCCCAGCGGGAGCAAGCTCCCTCGCCACAGCAGCTCCCTAGCCATAGCAAGCTCCCTCACCACAGGTATTCAGCAGTCGCTAAATTTCGATACGTTCGACCTTGCCCACCAACAGGATGTAGGAAAGCGCCCCCAGCAACGCCAGCACCGCGATATACGTAATCGCCGGCGCAAACGAATCCCCGGTGGCCAGAAAGCCAATCACGATCGGGGTGGTGATCGCCGACAGATTGCCGATGAAATTGAACACCCCACCCGTCAGCCCCAGCAGCCTTGCCGGCGCCAGGGTCGACACCAGCGACCAGGTGATCGACGCCAGGCCATTGCCGAAAAACGCCACCGCCAGAAAGGCAATCACCCACGCCGTGGAGTCAACAAAGTTGGCGCCAATGATCGCCGTGGAAATCAACAGCCCGCCAATGATCGGCAGCTTGCGCGCAAACCCCACCGACGTCCCCCGGCGAATCAGCCAATCGGAAAACAGCCCCGAACACAGCACGCCGACAAACGCCGCGAGAAACGGCAGCGACGCCAGCAGGCCGGATTTGATGAAGTCCATGCCGCGATATTTCACCAGGTAGGTGGGGAACCACGTCAGAAAAAACCACAACGTGGAGTTCAGGCAGAACTGCCCCAGGTAGATCCCCCATAACTTGCGCTTGCTCAGCACGATGCCGAGGTCGACCCAACTGAACGGCGCCTTGGCCGCCTGCGCCTGGATATCCACCAACCCGCCGCCTGCGCGGATCAGCTCGATTTCCGCCGCATTCGCACCCTTGAAATCCCGAGGCTCGCGGTACACCGCGTACCAGATCAACGCCCACACAATGCCCACGCCGCCGGTGGCGACAAACACCATGTGCCAGCCAAAGGTGTGTTGCAGCCAGGCCAGTACCGGCGTGAGAAACGCCAGCCCGACGAACTGCCCGGAGGTGTAGACCCCAATCGCCGTGGCCCGCTCACGCTCGGGAAACCAGGTGGTGACCACCCGGCTGTTGATCGGGTAAGCCGGGGCTTCGAGGGCACCGACCGCCATGCGCAATACGAACAGTGCGATAAAACTGGCGGCGAAGCCGAGCATCACCGTGGCGATTGACCACAGCAGCAGGGCGACGCTGTAGAGAATGCGCGGCGGCACCCGGTCCACCAGCCAGCCGCCGGGGATTTGCATGGCGGCGTAGGTCCAGCCGAACGCGGAGAAGATCAGCCCGACATGCACCGGGTCAATCCCCAGCTCACTGGTCAGGGCCGGGGCGGCAATCGACAGGTTGCTGCGGTCCAGGTAGTTGATCACCACCGTGATGAACAGCAGCACCATGATGAAGAAACGCTTTCGGCTGGGCGTGACTAAAGAAGCCTGCCCGGTGAAGGACTCGGATTGCATGGGGTTGCCTCTTCTTATGATTATTGAGGACGGGTCTTACTGAAGAAACCGCGGTTCATGTGGGAGCTGGCTTGCCTGCGATGGCGGCGTGTCAGTGCCGCGGATGCAAGCTGACACTCCGCTATCGCAGGCAAGCCAGCGCCTACAGAGACCGTGTTCCGTCAGGAATAAAGGCTTACCACTCGGCAAAACTGCCATCGGCATGCCGCCAGATCGGGTTGCGCCAGCGATGCCCGATGGCCGCGCGTTCGATCACGTATTCCTCGTTGATCTCGATGCCCAGGCCCGGCCCGTTAGGGATCTTCACAAAGCCCTGGTCGTAGTCGAAAACCCCCGGATCGCGCACGTAATCCAGCAGGTCATTACTCTCGTTGTAGTGAATGCCCAGGCTCTGTTCCTGGATGAACGCGTTGTAGCAAACCGCGTCCAGTTGCAGGCACGCCGCCAGGGCAATCGGGCCGAGCGGGCAGTGCAGGGCGAGGGCCACGTCGTAGGCTTCGGCCATGTTGGCGATCTTGCGGGTTTCGGTGATACCGCCGGCGTGGGAAGCATCCGGCTGGATGATGTCGACGTAGCCTTCGCTGAGCACCCGCTTGAAGTCCCAGCGCGAGAACAGGCGCTCGCCAAGGGCTATCGGGGTGCTGGTGAGCGGCGCCAGCTCTTTCAGCGCTTCGTAGTTTTCGCTGAGCACCGGCTCTTCGATAAACATCAGTTTGTAGGGGTCGAGTTCTTTCATCAGCACCTTGGCCATGGGCTTGTGCACCCGGCCATGGAAGTCCACGCCGATGCCGACGTTGGGGCCAACCGCATCACGTACGGCGGCGACGTTGGCCAGGGCTTGGTCGACTTTTTCGAAGCTGTCGAGAAATTGCAGCTCTTCGGTGCCGTTCATTTTGACGGCGGTAAAACCACGGGCCACGGCTTCCTTGGCGGCGCGGGCGGTGTCTGCCGGGCGGTCGCCACCGATCCACGAATACACGCGGATCTTGTCACGCACCTGGCCGCCCAGCAGGTCGCTGACCGACACGCCGAGGGCCTTGCCCTTGATGTCCCACAGCGCCTGGTCGATACCGGCGAGGGCGCTCATATGGATCGCGCCGCCACGGTAGAAGCCGCCGCGGTAGAGCACGGTCCAGATGTCTTCGATATTGCGTGGGTCTTTGCCGATCAAGTAGTCGGACAACTCTTCGACAGCGGCCGCCACGGTGTGGGCGCGGCCCTCGACCACAGGCTCGCCCCAACCAGTCACGCCCTGGTCGGTTTCAACCTTGAGGAAGCACCAGCGTGGCGGGACGATGAAGGTGGTCAGTTTGGTGATTTTCATCTTCTTGTCTCTCTTGTAGATGGAGAACGCTAATCAGCCCAAGGCATTCCAGGCCGCGACGTAGGCCTGGGCATTGCTTGCCACCTGGGCGACGCTCATGCCTGGCTTGAACAAGCCGGAGCCGAGGCCGAAGCCTTTGACGCCCGCGTCGAAAAATACCTGCATGTTGTCCGGGGTGATGCCGCCCACCGGCAGCAACACCGTGCCTGCGGGCAGTACCGCGAGCCAGGCCTTGACCACCGCCGGGCCCATTTGCTCGGCCGGGAACAGTTTCAGCACGTCGGCGCCTTCGGCCAGCGCAGCAAACGCTTCAGTCGGCGTGGCCACACCCGGCGACAGGTACAGGCCCGCAGCCTTGGCGGCACGCAGCACCTTGGCATCGCTGTGGGGCATGACGATCACCTGGCCGCCGGCCGCTTTGACTTGATCGACCTGTTCCGGAGTCAGCACCGTGCCCGCGCCGATCAGGCAATCGGCAGGCAGGCTGTCCCGCAGGATGCGGATGCTGGCGTAGGGATCCGGCGAGTTGAGCGGTACCTCGATCACCCTGAAGCCCGCCGCGTACAGCACCTCGCCGATCGCCAGCGCGTCGTCCGGTCGCAGGCCGCGCAGGATCGCGATCAAACCGTTGTGTGTCAGTGCTTGCTTGAGCATGTCGGGCCTCTCGTCAGGTTGCAGGCAGCAGCCCCGCCGCCATGGCCAGCTGCCAAAGGCCACGCTCGGTAGCCTCCTGCGCCAAGGTCACGTGGGGGAAGCCACAGAGTTGGAGTGCACGCTGGTAGCGGGTGCAGAGTTGGGTTGCGCCCACCAGTACGATGTCGCGCGCCTGGGCCTGCTGGCGGGTGCGCAGGCCCATGAGTTCGTGGCCGATCAGCAGGCCGGACAGGTAGTCCGGTTGCTCGTCGGGCGCCAGTTCGCCGGTCAAGCCCAGGGTGCGGGCGCTGAATAAGGTCGATAACAGGCCGGCCTGGCCATCCACCGACAGTGCCACCTGCACGCCGCGATCAAAAGCGACGGCCTGGAACTGTTCGGAAGGACGTTGGGTGCGACCCAAAATGCTGTGTTGGCTGAGCACGGCGAACAGCTCGCCGGTCATGAAGGTGTCGAAGTGAGTGATGCAGCCTTCCACCACCTCGACCCACTTGGAATGGCTGCCCGGCAGGCCGATCAAGACGTCGCGCCCGGTATTGGCGGACAGGCTTTGCAACACGCCGAGAACCTGGGTTTCTTCGCCGCGCATCACGTTAGGCAACGCGCCGCGTTGAATCACCCCGGGAACGATGTGCACCGCGGTGCCCCGCAGGCTGCGCACAACATGCAGCGCCTGGCCAAGGGTGGCGACATCGGCCGGGGTGTCGCGGTAAACCGCTTCGCTCCAGCCCTGGGCGCTGCCGACCATGCCGCAGGCGATGACGGGGAGGCCGGGCTGGGCCTCGAGCCAGTCACCGCAGGCCGCATCGAATGCCAGCTCGAAACCGTTGCTGCTGCGAACGCCGGCAATGTCCCGGGGTTCGGTGGGCAAGTGCATGATCCCCGACGCCAGGGCGCGTCGTTCGATAACGACGCCTGCCGGGCCGAGCTTGTAAGCACGAAGGGAACTGGTTCCCCAATCGAGCGCGATCAATTGCGCCTGCATCGCTTCACCTGAGTGTTCTGAGCGGATGAGGCGAATATAAACCCAAGACCGTCAAAGTCTCAATATATAAATATCAGTCCCATATATAGGGAATAGAAGCACTCAGAATATCGACAAGTCCAGCGTGCGCATCGCCCCCATCCAGATCGCATGGTCGGTGTGGTCCTTGAGGTCATCACCGGTGGTGGGGTGCAGGAACACCACCAGGCCGTTGCGGTTGAGCGCCAGCCACGGCAGGACGACGCCGATGTATTCCGGGTCGAACGCCAACTGGCAGCTCCAGTCCGGGTGCGGGCCTACCGGGCGCTCATGCACGCGGCCCATGCGCAGCGGGAACATCTGCGCGGCGTCTTCGCAGAGTTTGCGCGCCTGGTCGATAGTGTTGGCGTCGAAGTAGATATGGGCGTGGTAGCCCTTGATACGTTGCATGACAGGCTCCGGGCTCAATGATCGGCAAATCCTAGACCGCAATGGACGGCAGGGCCAGGCCGGTCAACGATTGTGCGCTGCTGGCCTGCTCGGCCATCAGCCAGTCGACGAAACGCTCGATCAACTGGCTGCGACGTTTGCGCTGGGGCAGCACCACGTAATAGCCGAAGCGCGAGATCACCGTGTCGCCAATCGGCCGGCACAGCCAGTTTTGCTCCAGCAAGTTATCCACAAGATGGCGCCAGCCAATGGCCACGCCCTGGCCGGCAATCGCCGCCTGGATCAACAGGGTGTAGTTGTCGAAACGCAGTTGGCCCGGGGTGGGCGCGGTAGTGATACCCAGCTCGCGGAACACGCCGCCCCAGTCGAACCACTGGTTGTTGTTTTGCTGGCGCAGGTGCAACAAGGGAAACTCCAGCAGGCTCTGCAACGGCAGCGGCGCGTCGCGGTCCTGGATGAGCTGCGGGCTGCAGACCGGGAACACTTCCTCGTTGAACAGCCAATGGCTGTCGCCCTGTTTGAAACGGCCATCACCGAACAGCACCGCCACATCGATATCGCTGCGCAACGTGGCGTGATTGCGCTCACTGGTGACCAGGCTCACGTCCACCTGCGGGTTGGCTTCATGAAAACGGTGCAGCCGCGGCATCAGCCAATACGCAGCGAAGGCAAAGTCCGTCGCCACCTGCAGGACTTCGTGCTGGTCCTGCTCGGCAATCGCACTCAGGCCCTGGTTGATGCTCTGCAAGCCGGCCTGCACCTGTTCGAACAACAAGGCGCCCGCATCGGTCAGCTCGATGCCCCGGTAAATGCGATCAAACAGGCGCACTTTCAGCCGTTCTTCCAGGCGCTTGATCTGCTGGCTGATGGCCGGCTGGGTGGTGCCCAGCTCCATGGCCGCCGCCGTAAAGCTGCGTTGGCGCGCGGCGGCTTCAAACGCGCGAAGCAGATCAAGTGACAGGTTACCGAGGGATTCATACATAAGCTGTGCTTATCCTAGACATTGCTTCTCATGGGCTTTACCACGTTTTCCATGGCCTGCATGCTCATTCGCATAAACATCGACTATGGAATGCCGCGAAACCATGAAGCGCAAGAACATTCTTTTCATCATGGCCGATCAGATGGCCGCGCCGATGCTTCCGTTCTACGGTCCTTCGCCTATCAAACTGCCGAACCTGAGCCGCCTCGCCGCCGAGGGCGTGGTATTCGACGCCGCTTACTGCAACAGCCCGTTGTGTGCACCGTCGCGCTTTACCCTGGTGAGTGGCCAGTTGCCGAGCAAGATCGGCGCCTACGACAACGCAGCCGATTTCCCCGCCGATGTGCCGACCTATGCCCACTACCTGCGTCGCCTCGGCTACCGCACGGCGCTGTCGGGCAAGATGCACTTTTGCGGCCCCGACCAACTCCACGGTTATGAAGAACGCCTGACCAGTGATATCTACCCGGCCGACTATGGCTGGGCAGTGAATTGGGATGAGCCAGACGTGCGCCCCACCTGGTACCACAACATGGCGTCGGTGCTGCAAGCCGGGCCGTGCGTGCGCACCAACCAGCTGGATTTCGACGAAGAGGTGGTGTTCAAGGCCCAGCAATATCTGTTCGACCATATCCGCGAAGACGGCGACCAGCCGTTCTGCCTGACCGTCTCCATGACTCACCCACACGACCCGTACACCATTCCCAAGCCGTTCTGGGACCTGTACGACGACAACGACATCCCGTTGCCCACAACCCCGCCACAGGCCGATCTCGACCCTCACTCCCAACGCCTGCTCAAGGTCTATGACCTGTGGGACAAGCCGCTGCCGGTGAACAAGATCCGCGATGCGCGCCGCGCCTACTTCGGCGCGTGCAGCTACATCGACAGCAACGTCGGCAAGCTGCTGCAAACCCTGGAAGACACGGGGCTGGCCGACGACACCATCATCATCTTCTCCGGCGACCACGGCGACATGCTCGGCGAGCGCGGGCTCTGGTACAAAATGCACTGGTTTGAAATGGCCGCCCGGGTGCCGCTGCTGATCAGCGCGCCGGGGCAGTTTGCCGCCGGCCGGGTGACCGCCGCCGTGTCCACCGCCGACCTGCTGCCGACCCTGGTGGAACTGGCCGGCGGCGAGCTGGACCCGAGGCTTGCGCTGGATGGCCGCTCGCTGGTCTCGCACTTGCGAGGGCAGGGCGGCCACGACGAAGTGTTCGGCGAATACATGGCCGAAGGCACCATCAGCCCGCTGATGATGATCCGGCGTGGCGCCTACAAGTTCATCTACAGTGAGGACGACCCTTGCCTGATGTTTGATGTAAAAAACGACCCGCACGAGCGGGAGAACCTCAGCCAGTCACCGGAACACCGGCCACTGTTCGAGGCGTTTTTGAGTGAGGCGCGGGCCAAATGGGACATCCCGGCGATTCACCAACAGGTGCTCGCCAGCCAACGCCGTCGCCGCCTGGTATTCGAGGCGCTGACCCAAGGCAAGCTGAAGAGCTGGGACCACCAGCCACTGGTAGACGCCAGTCAGCAATACATGCGCAACCATATCGACCTCGACGATCTGGAGCGCAAGGCACGTTTTCCACAACCCTGCCAAAACCAATAAAACTGAGGGGAAGGCCATGCAAAAGTTATCCACCGTGGTGAGCGTTGCGCTGCTGGCACTGAGCAGTGCCGGCGCCTACGCGGACTCAAGCTGCGACACCGTGAAGATGGCCGATCCGGGCTGGAGTGATATCGCCGCGACCAATGCCATTACCGGTTTTTTGTTGAACGGCATGGGCTACAAGGCCAAGGTCGATACCCTTGCGGTGCCGATCACCTTTGGCGGGCTCAAGGACGGCCAGGTGGATGTGTTCCTGGGTAACTGGATGCCGGCGCAGCAGGGCTTCTACGACAAGTTCGTGGCCAATGGCGATGTGGTGCAACTGGCGAAGAACCTCGACGGCACCGAGTTCACCCTCGCCGTGCCGGACTATGTGTGGGACGCCGGGGTGCACGACTTTGCCGATCTGAACAAGTTTGCCGACAAGTTCGACAAGAAGATCTACGGCATCGGTTCGGGTGCACCGGCGAATATCTCGTTGCAGGAAATCATCAAGAAAAACGACTTTGACCTGGGCCAGTGGAAGCTGATCGAGTCCAGTGAACAGGCGATGCTGGCCGAAGTGTCCCGGGCGGTGAAGAAGCAGAAGTTCGTGACCTTCCTCGGCTGGACGCCGCACCCGATGAACGTGCAGTTGAAGATGCATTACCTCAAGGGTGGGGAAAAGTACTTCGGTGACACCGGCAGCGTGTATACGTTGACCCGCAAGGGCTACGCCCAGGCTTGCCCGAATGTGGGCAAATTGCTGACCAACCTGAGTTTCACCCAGGAGATGGAGAACGCCATCATGGCTGAGGTGGTGAACAAGAAGGTCAGCAATGCCGAGGCGGCGAAGGCGTGGATCAAGGCGAATCCGACGGTGCTGGACAAGTGGCTCGATGGGGTTAAAACCGTCGATGGGCAGGATGCGCTGGCCGCTGTAAAAGCCAAGCTCTAACGGCTGACGCCGCACCCTGTGGGAGCCGGGCTTGCCCGCGATAGCATCACCGCGGTGTCCCTGTAGGACCGAGGCGCCTGCATCGCGGGCAAGCCCGGCTCCCACAGTCAGCGGACTCCCACAGTCCGGCGTTTGTCCTGATACCCTGATTCAAACCTATCAATCCGAGCCCTAAATGCCCCGGCCCAACCGCCATACACTCTTCCCCTTCCTCAGCTGGCTCCCGCGCCAAACCCGCGCCAGCGTCGGGCGAGACGCGATCGTCGGCCTGAGCGGTGCAGTCCTGGCATTGCCGCAATCCATTGCCTACGCGCTGATCGCCGGTCTCCCACCGGAGTACGGCCTGTACGCCGCCATCATCCCGGTGTTGATCGCCTGTTTGTGGGGCTCCTCCTGGCACCTGATCTGCGGTCCCACGGCGGCGATTTCCATCGTGCTTTACGCCAGCGTCAGCCCACTGGCCGTGCCCGGCTCCCAGGACTACATCACGCTGATCCTGTTGCTGACGTTCCTGGCCGGCGTCTTCCAATGGCTACTGGGCATGCTGCGCTTTGGCGCCCTGGTGAATTTCGTCTCGCATTCAGTGGTGCTCGGCTTCACCCTCGGCGCAGCTGTGGTCATCGCCCTGGGGCAACTGCCCAACCTGCTGGGGCTGGATCTGCCCAGCCAGGCCACCGCAATCAACAGCCTGCTGGCGCTGATCAACCATGCCGGGGAGTGGAATCATCCTTCACTGGTGCTCGGGCTCGGCACCTTGCTGGTGGGGGTGCTGCTGAAACTCTGGGTACCGCGCTGGCCAACACTGTTGATCGCGCTGGCCCTGGGCAGCCTGATCCCCTGGCTGTGGCCGGCGGTGTTCGGGCAGGTGGCGTTGGTCAGTTCATTTGTCGGCAAGTTGCCGCCGTTCAGCCCGCTGCCGATGGACCTGGACATGGTCCTGCGTCTGCTGCCGAGTGCCGTGGCGGTGGGCATGCTCGGGCTGGTGACCAGCCTGTCGATTGCGCGCTCGTTGTCGGCCCGCTCACAACAGTTGCTCGATGCGAATCAGGAAGTGCGCGCACAGGGTTTATCCAACATCGTTGGCGGATTTTTCTCCGGGTACCTGTCGGCAGGTTCCTTCACCCGCTCCGGCCTGAGCTATGAGGCGGGCGCCTGTTCGCCGCTGGCGGGGGTGTTTTCCGCGCTGTGGGTGGCGCTGTTTGCGCTGTTCGGCGCGGCGCTGATCGCGCATATCCCGATCCCGAGCATGGCCGCGAGCATCCTGCTGATTTGCTGGGGGTTGGTGGACCACCGTGGTATTCGGGCGTTGTTCCGGGTCAGCCGTGCGGAGTTCGTAGTGATGAGCCTGACCTGCATCGCCACGCTGTTGCTGGAGCTGCAGACCGCGATTTACGCAGGAGTGCTGGCGTCGCTGTTTTTCTACCTCAAGCGCACTTCGCAGCCGCGAATCCAGCAATGGCGGGACGGTGAGGACGATGTACTGCGGGTGGGCGGGTCGATCTTTTTCGGCGCCAGCCATTACCTGCAAGTGCGGCTGCAAAGCCTGCACGGCCAGCGGGTGGTGATCGAGGCGCAGCAGATCAACTTTATCGACTATTCCGGGGTGGAGATGCTGCACCAGGAGGCGCGCCGATTGAACGGGTTGGGGCGCAGCCTGGCATTGCGCAAGGCCCGGCCACAGGTGGTGGAGGAGTTGAAGAAACTGGAAGGGGCCGACAAATGCCCCCTCCATTTCGAAGACTGAACGCGGTTGAAACTGTAGGAGCTGGCTTGCCTGCGATAGCGGTGTATCAGTGCCAAGTGTGTAGCTGACCCACCGCTATCGCAGGCAAGCCAGCTCCCACATTTGGATTTGCGTCAGGCCAGTTGCCTGCGCAGCTCAGCTAAAACCGGCGCCGAATCCGGGCGCACACCGCGCCACAGGAAGAACGCTTCCGCCGCCTGTTCCACCAGCATCCCCAGCCCATCCATCGCCACCGCAGCGCCTTGCTCACTGGCCCAGCGGCAGAAAGCCGTAGGCTCTTTGCCGTACATCATGTCGTAGCAAAAAGTCTTTCCGGGTTCGATCAGGCTGCCGGCAATCGGCGGTACATCGCCTGACAGGCTGGCGGACGTGGCGTTGATGATCAGGTCCACCGGCTCACGCAGCCAGTCGAAACCGCTGGCAGACACCGGGCCGAGATCGTCGAACAGCTCGGCGAGTAACTCCGCCTTTTCTACGGTGCGATTGGCAATGATCAGCGAACCCGGTTGCTCAGCCAGCAATGGCTCCAGCGCACCGCGCACCGCGCCACCGGCCCCCAGCAGCAGGATGCGTTTGCCTTGCAGGCTGAACCCGGCATTCACCGTCAAATCCCGCACCAGGCCGGCGCCGTCGGTGTTGTCTCCCAGCAGGTTGCCGTCGGCGAGCTTGCTCAGGGTGTTCACCGCGCCGGCCCGCTGGGCGCGCTCGGTCAGGGTGTTGGCCAGGCGATAGGCCTCTTCCTTGAACGGTACGGTGACGTTGGCACCACGGCCTTGTGCGAAAAATGCTTTTGCACAGCCGGTAAAATCCTCCAACGGCGCGAGCAAGGTGCTGTAGTCCAGTTGCTCGCCGGTCTGTTCGGCGAACAGGCGGTGAATCAGCGGCGACTTGCTGTGGCCAATGGGGTTGCCGAAGACGACATAACGATCCATCAGACCGCCGCCTTGGGCAGCACGCCCAGCCAGTCGCGGTCTTGCAGGAAGTAGTCGGTGAGGCGCGCTTCTTCGCTGTCGGGGGCGGCTTTCCAGTCATAGCTCCAGCGCACTTGCGGTGGCAGCGACATCAGGATTGACTCGGTGCGCCCGCCCGATTGCAGGCCGAACAGGGTGCCGCGGTCGTAGACCAGGTTGAACTCGACGTAGCGGCCACGGCGGAATTCCTGGAATTCACGTTGCTGCTCGGTATAGGCCATGGCCTTGCGGCGCTGGACGATCGGCAGGTAGGCGTCGATGTAGGCATCGCCGATGGCGCGCATGAAGGCGAAGCTGGTGTCGAAGTCCCACTCGTTCAAGTCATCGAAGAACAAACCGCCGATGCCCCGGGGTTCGTTGCGGTGCTTGATGTGGAAATAGGTGTCGCACCAGGCCTTGTAGCGTGAGTAGACGTCCGGGCCAAACGGCGCGCAGGCCTGCTCGGCCACGCGGTGCCAGTGGATGCAGTCTTCTTCGTTGCCGTAGTAGGGCGTCAGGTCGAAGCCGCCACCGAACCACCACACCGGCTCTTCGCCTTCTTTTTCGGCGATGAAAAAGCGCACGTTGGCGTGGGACGTCGGCACATGCGGGTTGTGCGGGTGGATCACCAGCGACACACCGAGGGCCTCAAAACCGCGACCGGCCAATTCCGGGCGATGAGCACTGGCGGACGGTGGGAGGCCGCTGCCAAACACGTGGGAAAAGTTAACGCCGCCTTTTTCGATCACCGAACCGTTTTCGATCACACGGGTGCGACCGCCGCCGCCGGCAGGCCGGGTCCAGGCGTCTTCGATAAAGCGAGTGTCCGTCTCGAAGGTTTCCAGGGCGCTGCAAATGCGGTCTTGCAGGTCAAGCAGGTAGGCTTTGACAGCCTCGGTGCGGGTAGTCATGACATCACCTTGAATCGGGCAAAGCTACACGAGGCCATTGGGCGTCGGCGGCAAATGGGCGCACAGGATACCACTGCACCCACTACTGCCGCAGTTGACGAAGATCAAGCTTAGGAGTCCGATAGGGGGCTACGCGAAATGACTTAAGGAGAGTGCAGATGGCCAAACGTATCCAGTTCCGTGCCCATGGCGGCCCCGAAGTGCTTGAGTATGTGGACTACACCCCGGCAGAACCCGGCCCGCAGCAGGTTCGCGTGCAGAACAAGGCCATTGGCCTGAACTTCATCGACACGTATTTCCGCAGCGGCCTGTACGCGCCACCGGCCTTGCCGTCGGGCCTGGGCGCTGAAGGTGCCGGCGTCGTGGATGCCGTCGGTAGCGAAGTGACTCAATTCAAGGTGGGCGATCGCGTGGCTTACGGCAGCGGCCCATTGGGCGCCTACAGCGAATTGCATGTGCTGCCTGCCGCCAACCTGGTGCACCTGCCGGACGACATCAGCTTCGAACAGGCCGCCGGTGCGATGCTCAAGGGCCTGACCGTGCAATACCTGCTGCGCCAGACCTATGAGTTGAAGGGTGGCGAAACCATTCTGTTCCACGCCGCTGCCGGTGGTGTCGGTTCGCTGGCGTGCCAATGGGCCAAGGCCCTGGACGTGAAGCTGATCGGTACCGTCAGCTCGCCGGAAAAGGCCGCGTTGGCCAAGTCCCTCGGCGCCTGGGAAACCATCGACTACAGCAAGGAAAATGTCGTACAGCGCGTACTGGAACTGACTGACGGCAAGAAGTGCCCGGTGGTGTACGACGGCGTAGGCAAGGACACCTGGCTCACCTCGCTGGACAGCGTGGCGCCACGTGGGCTGGTGGTGAGTTTTGGGAATGCGTCGGGCGCTGTGGATGGGGTGAACCTGGGGATTCTGGCGGCCAAGGGCTCGCTGTATGTCACCCGGCCGACTTTGGCGACCTACGCCAACAACCCGGAAAACCTGCAGGCGATGGCGGATGATCTGTTTTCAATGATCATCAGCGGGAAATTGCAGATTGATATTAACCAGCGGTATTCGCTGGGGGATGCGGCGAAGGCGCAGACGGAGTTGTCGGCGCGGCGCACCACTGGGTCGACCATTTTGTTGCCATAAGGCTTTTGGGGCTCTGGCACCTGTAAGGGCCCCATCGCGGGCAAGCCCGGCTCCCACAGTTGATCTTCAGTGCACACAAAATATGTGTTCAACAGAGATCCCTGTGGGAGCCGGGCTTGCCCGCGATGGCCGCGACTCGGTCTCAAGACGGGCGCACAACCTCACCCGTCGCCAGATCCCGAATCAGACTCGGGTTCTTGCGCCCCCCCAGGTTCCCGCCCAACACCCGATCCACCTGCCCACGGAAATACTGCTCCACACGAATCCGTGTGCGCGCCGCCGGGCGGCCTTGTGGATTGGCCGAGGTGGAAATCAACGGCCCGACCAGCGAGCACAAATCCCGCACCTGCGGATGATCGGTCACCCGCAACGCCACCGTGTCATGCACCCCGGTAATCCATTCGGGCAACAAATCCTGATGGGGCACGAGCCACGTATTAGGGCCGGGCCAAGTGCTGGCCATGCGGTCCATCCACACATCCGGGAAATCTTCGAAGAGAAAATCAAACTGGCGGATATTGTCGGCAATCAGGATCAGGCCTTTATCCACAGACCGGCCCTTGATCGCCAGCAGCCGATCCACCGCTTCCTCGTTCCAAGGGTCACAGCCCAGGCCCCAGACTGCCTCGGTTGGATAGGCAATCACCGCGCCTGCGCGAATTTCTCGTGCGGCTTCTCGCACACGCCACCTGTTGACCATTGCTCACTCTCCGGACTAAAGCTCTGCGCAGTTTACCGATCTTCGTTACAAAACCTAGCCGCGCGCAAGCCAGCGTCCGCTTTCGCAGATCACCCGGCCCTCCAGTTCCAGCTCCGTGAGGCTGGCCAGCACCTCGGACAAGGCCCTTCCGCTGGCAATCGCCAAGGCTTCACTGGTGTGCGGCGCGGCGTGCAACAGCGCCACCAGCGGATGAGTGACCGCCACCGGCGCCGGGCGGGACAGTGCCTGCCAGCCACGCAAGTTTTCGAGGATGTGTTCAATGGTTTCCACCAGCACGGCGCCATCGCGAATCAACTGATGGCAACCTTTGGCGCCTGGGTGATGGATCGAGCCGGGAATCGCGTAAACCTCGCGCCCTTGCTCAGCCGCCAGCCGCGCGGTGATCAGCGAACCACTGGCCATGCTGGCTTCCACTACCAGCACTCCAAGGGACAGGCCGCTGATAATTCGATTGCGCCGTGGGAAGTTGCCGGCCTGGGGCGCAGCGTCCAACGGAAACTCGGAAACCACCGCGCTGCCTTGGGCAATCATCGCCTCGGCCAGGCGTCGGTGGCGCTGTGGATAAAAATTTTCAAGCCCGGTGCCCAGCACGCCGATTGTATGCCCCCCGACATCCAAAGCCGCCTGGTGAGCAGCACCGTCAATACCCAGGGCAAGGCCACTGGTGATGACAAAACCAGCACTCGCCAGGCTGCGGGAAAACGCGGCGGCGGTGTCCATTCCTGGCCTGGAGGCACGGCGGCTGCCCACCATCGCCAGTTGCGGCTTTTCCAGAATCGCCGGGTTGCCGGCAACGAATAACAGTGGGGGCGCGTCATCCAATTCTGCGAGCAACGCGGGGTAGTCTGGCTGGTCCCACATCAGCAAATGCTGGGCCGGACGCTCCAGCCAGCGCAACGCGACGCTGGCGCCATCACGCACTTCCTCGCTGCGCCGGGCATCGGCACTGGTCATCTTGAGTCCCAGGGAACACCAGGCACTGGCCGGTGCGCTGATGGCTTTTGACGCAGAACCAAATGCCTCGATGAGTTTTTTAAAGCCCTTGGGACCCAGCTCCGGCAGCCTGTGCAAGCGTAGTCGGGCTTCCAGTTCTGCCGGGGAAATTTCACGGTCATTCGTCGGTAACATTTGATCGTCCTTGATCGGAACAAGCTGTGGATAACTCTGTTGGTAACTTATTTAGCAACCTAATTATTGCCTTCGATCAGGCACCTCAAACCGGTCCCCCACCGCCAGGGAGCGCGACGCGCTGATCACCAAGCCGTAACTGAGTTTTTCGTAGGTGCGGAACACCATGAGCGTTCCCACAGGCTCGTCGGGAATCTTCACCGGGGCGCCGGTTACCCTGTCCCGAACGGTTTCCCCGGTGTTCACCACGGCCAGCAAATGACCTTCCATCAGGCCGTTACGCCGGCCCTTGTTCAATGTCACCGCGTCCAGTACGCCGATCTGTGTCACGCCTCGGGGCACGTCGATGATGCGCCCGGCAATCGCCTCGGCAGGCCACTGAATCACCAGGCTCGTGAGATCGGTGGGGGCTTGGGGGCTGAGCAGTCGGTCCCCGGGACGCACCTCCTGGGTCACCCGCTGCACGCCCAATGTGCTGACATCGCCCGCGGTCACAAAACGCGCGGTGCCGATGTCGTCAGCGTTGATGCCCAGCAATTCCTGGCTTTCAGGGTCGGTGTAGGCCTTGCCCCGGCGAAAGATCCCGTAGGTTTGGACGGCGGGGTCCAGGGCGCCCCGCGCATAAACGCGCTCGCCGTTGGCGCCCAATACCCGCCCGGCATCTGCTGCAACAATATAGGGAGCGTGGTCCAGTTCCTGGGGCGTATCGAGCATGCGGTTGTGCAGTAAAAAGCGCTGGATGGCTTGCTGGGTATGAAGCGCCAGCGGCTGACCAGCCTGTGGAAAGCTGGCGGGAACCTGGGCAACAACGGCCTGGGCCCACAGCAGCAAGACGAGTAGCGATTTCCTCATGGGGTGAATCTCCTTTATTATGTGCATTCGCGTGAAACGCCTTGGCCTTCGCGGCTTCCGGACGTTTTCCCACGGCACTTACACCGGCACAGCAGGGATCCATCCCCGGCGCCGACTTGCCTTTACCTCACATGTGCAGCAATTACGCTTATGGCTATTTTGAACATCCTCGAATTTCCGGACTCACGCCTGCGCACCATCGCCAAGCCAGTGGCCGTAGTGGACGCCAAGGTTCGTCAGTTGGTCGATGACATGTTTGAAACAATGTATGAAGCCCCGGGTATCGGCCTCGCCGCGACCCAGGTCGACGTGCATCAGCGCGTCGTGGTCATGGACCTGTCCGAAGACCGCAGCGAGCCTCTGGTGTTTATCAACCCTGAGTTCGAAACCCTGACCGACGAGATGGGCCAGTACCAGGAAGGTTGCCTGTCGGTGCCGGACTTCTACGAGAACGTCGACCGTCCCCAGCGCGTCAAGATCAAGGCCCTGGACCGTGACGGCAAGCCGTTCGAGATGATTGCCGAAGGCCTTTTGGCGGTGTGCATCCAACACGAATGCGACCACCTTAACGGCAAGCTATTTGTCGATTACCTGTCCACGCTTAAACGCGACCGGATCAAGAAGAAGCTGGAAAAGAAGCATCGCCAGCAAGCTTGATTCCCTTCTTTCAAAGGCTTGCTCCGGCAAGCCTTTTTCTTTTGTGAGACGTTTCCCATGACCGAGCCACTGCGCATCGTTTTTGCCGGCACCCCCGAATTCGCCGCTGAACACCTCAAGGCCCTGCTCGCCAGCCCGTATCAAATCGTGGCGGTCTACACCCAGCCCGATCGCCCGGCCGGTCGTGGGCAAAAACTGATGCCCAGCCCGGTCAAGCAGCTGGCGCTGGAAAACAACATTGTGGTGTTGCAGCCGCCGACGCTGCGCAACGCCGATGCCCAGGCGGAACTGGCGGCGCTGAAGCCGGACCTGCTGGTGGTGGTGGCGTACGGTTTGATCCTGCCCCAGGTCGTGCTGGATATCCCGCGTCTGGGCTGCATCAACAGCCATGCCTCGTTGCTGCCGCGCTGGCGCGGTGCGGCGCCGATCCAGCGTGCGGTCGAAGCCGGCGACGCCGAAAGCGGCGTGACCGTAATGCGCATGGAAGCAGGCCTGGACACCGGCCCGATGCTGCTGAAAGTCACCACCCCGATCACCGCTGAAGACACCGGCGGCAGCCTGCACGATCGCCTCGCCGAAATGGGCCCGCCGGCTGTGGTCCAGGCCATCGCCGGCCTGGCCGCCGGCACCCTGGAAGGCGAAGTACAGGACGACAGCCTCGCCACCTACGCCCACAAGTTGAACAAGGATGAAGCCCGTATCGACTGGAGCCGCCCGGCCGTGGAGCTGGAGCGCCTGGTACGGGCCTTCAACCCATGGCCGATCTGCCACAGCACCCTCAATGGCGAAGCCTTGAAAGTACTCGCCGCTACCTTGGCCGAAGGCAAGGGCGCACCCGGTGAGATCATCGGCGCCAGCAAGGACGGCCTGCTGGTGGCGTGCGGTGAACAGGCGCTGTGTCTGACCCGTCTGCAATTGCCCGGCGGCAAGGCGCTGAACTTCAGCGATTTGTTCAACAGCCGCCGTGAGAAATTTGCCGCAGGCATCATCCTCGGCCAAGCGGTAGACGCCCAATGAACCCACGTCTGGCCGCCGCCAAGGCCCTGGCCGCCGTACTCAACGGCAAGGCTTCCCTCAACAGTTCGCTGCCGATCCAACTGGATAAAGTCGAAGACCGCGACCGCGGCTTTACCCAGGACCTGGCCTTCGGTACCGCCCGCTGGCAGCCACGGTTGTCGGCGCTGGCGGCCAAGCTGCTGCAAAAACCATTCAAGGCGGCGGATGCCGATGTCGAGGCGCTGCTACTGGTAGGCCTGTATCAACTGCTCTACACCCGCGTGCCAGCCCACGCCGCCATCGGCGAAACCGTCGGTTGCGCCGACAAGCTGAAAAAGCCTTGGGCCAAGGCCCTGCTCAACGCCGTACTGCGCCGCGCCCAGCGCGAAAGCGAAGCGCTGCTGGCCGAGCTGGAACATGACCCGGTGGTGCGCACCGCCCACCCGCGCTGGCTGCAAAAATCCCTGAAAGCGTTCTGGCCCGAGCAATGGGAAGCCATCTGCGCCGCCAACAACGCCCACCCGCCAATGATTTTGCGGGTCAATCGCCGCCATCACACCCGCGATGCTTATCTCTCTTTGCTGAGCGAAGCCGGTGTCGCGGCCACGGCCTGTGTCTACAGCCAGGACGGCATCGTTCTTACAGAGCCAGGCGATGTGCGTAACCTGCCAGGCTTCGCCGAAGGCTGGATCAGCGTGCAGGACGAAGCCGCCCAACTGGCCGCCGACCTGCTGGACCTGGCCCCGGGCCAACGGGTGCTGGACGCCTGCTGCGCCCCCGGCGGCAAGACCTGCCACATCATGGAAGTGCAGGCAGACCTGGCCGGCGTCGTCGCCGTGGACCTGGAAGCCAAGCGCCTGGTGCGCGTGCGGGAAAACCTCGCCCGCCTGGGCCTGAGCGCCGAGTTGATCGCCGCCGACGGCCGCGACACCGCCACCTGGTGGGACGGCAAGCCGTTCCAGCGCATCCTGCTGGACGCGCCGTGTTCCGCCACCGGCGTGATCCGTCGCCACCCGGACATCAAGCTGACCCGCCAACCTGACGACATCGCAGCGCTTGCCGTGCTGCAAGGTGAGTTGCTGGACGCGCTGTGGCCAACCCTGGAAGTCGGCGGCATCCTGCTGTACGCCACCTGCTCGACACTGCCGACCGAAAACACCGAGGTCATCGAAGCCTTCCTCGCCCGCACCAGCGGTGCACGGGAACTGGACCTCGACATCCAGGCCGGGATCAAGCAGCCTCATGGCCGGCAGTTGCTGGCCCAGGAAGGCGGCCACGACGGGTTCTATTACGCCAAGCTGATCAAGATTGCCGCCGCTCGCGGCTGAATGGTTTTAAGGGAGTGACCGGATGAAAATCATCATCCTCGGCGCAGGGCAGGTTGGCGGTACGCTGGCCGAGCATTTGGCCAGCGAAGCCAACGACATCACCGTGGTCGACACCGACGCGGAGCGCCTGCGGGATTTAGGCGACCGCCTGGACATCCGTACCGTACAAGGCCGCGCCTCGTTTCCTACGGTGCTGCGCCAAGCCGGCGCCGACGATGCCGACATGCTGGTGGCGGTCACCAACAGTGACGAGACCAACATGGTCGCCTGTCAGGTCGCCCATACCCTGTTCCACACCCCGACCAAAATCGCCCGGGTGCGTGAGGCGGCGTACCTGACCCGTGCCGGACTGTTCGACAACGACGCGATCCCGGTCGACGTGCTGATCAGCCCGGAACAGGTGGTGACCCACTACATCAAGCGCCTGATCGAACACCCGGGCGCCTTGCAGGTGATCGACTTCGCCGAAGGCAAGGCGCAGCTGGTGGCGGTCAAGGCCTACTACGGCGGGCCGCTTGTGGGCCAGCAACTGCGCCAGCTGCGCGAGCACATGCCCAACGTCGAGACGCGGGTGGCAGCGATCTTCCGTCGCGACCGGCCGATTTTGCCCCAGGGCGATACGGTGATCGAGGCTGACGATGAGGTATTTTTCATCGCTGCAAAAGCGAATATTCGCGCGGTGATGAGCGAAATGCGCCGTCTGGATGAAACCTACAAACGCATCGTCATCGCCGGCGGCGGGCAGATCGGTGAGCGCCTGGCCGAGGCCATCGAGAGTCGCTATCAGGTGAAGATCATCGAGATGAATCCGGCACGCTGCCGGTACTTGTCCGACACCCTCGACAGCACCGTGGTCCTGCAAGGCAGCGCCTCGGACCGTGACCTGCTGCTGGAAGAAAACATCGCCGACGCCGACATCTTCCTGGCCCTGACCAACGATGACGAAGCCAACATCATGTCGTCGTTGCTGGCCAAGCGGCTGGGGGCGAAGAAGGTGATGACCATCATCAACAACCCGGCCTATGTCGACCTGATCCAGGGTGGCGATATCGACATCGCCATCAGCCCGCAACTGGCGACCATCGGCACCTTGCTGGCCCACGTGCGGCGTGGCGATATCGTCAGCGTGCACTCGTTGCGCCGGGGCGCGGCGGAAGCCATCGAGGCGATCGCCCACGGTGATTCGAAGTCGAGCAAGGTGATTGGCAAGGCGATCCGCGATATCGGCCTGCCGCCGGGTACCACCATTGGTGCAATCATTCGTGATGAAGAAGTGATCATCGCCCACGACGACACGGTAATCGCCACGGGTGACCACGTGATTCTGTTCCTTGTGGATAAAAAACATATCCGCGATGTGGAGAAGCTGTTCCACGTGGGCCTGAGCTTTTTCTGATCAAACGGAGTGACCGACATGCTCGAATCCCTGGAAAAAATGCTCGCCAAGGGTGTGGATAATTCACTGCTGCGGTTTGGTTTGGGCAAGGGTTATCTGGATCTGAAGGACAACGCCAAGGCAGCGGAGCATTTGCAGAAATGCGTCGAGTTCGATGCGAAGTATTCGGCGGCGTGGAAGCTGTTGGGTAAAGCGCAGTTGGGGCAGGGTGACAACGTCGCCGCACGACACGCTTGGGAGAAGGGCATAGAAGCGGCCCTGGCCCATGGCGACAAACAGGCCGAAAAAGAGATGACGGTGTTCCTGAAGAAACTCGACCGCCAGGCCTGAGAGAGACTCCTGTAGGAGCTGGCTTGCCTGCGATGCAGGCAACTCGGTCTTTCAGTTACACCGAGGTGATGCCATCGCAGGCAAGCCAGCTCCTACACTAGATCTGCATGGGTCTACAGATCGACGTACATCAGTACCAGCGCGCCTCACCCGGCGGGCGTTTCTTGAAGCGCTTCATGCTCCACATGTACTGGCTCGGGTAAGCCCCCACATACCGCTCCACCACCTTGCTCATCGCCGCACACGACGTCGCGGTGTCGGTGCTGTACATGTCTTCCGGCGCCGCTTCCAGGATCACTTTGTAGCCCGAGCCATCCGGCAGCCGCAGGGCATGCAGGAACACCCCGACCGCCTTGTGCCCCGCCAGCATGTTCGGCACGAACTTGCTGGTCAGCGCTTGGGTGGCGAAGAACGGTACGAAGATCCCGGCGGATTCCGCCGGCTCCGGGTCGGCAGGAATTCCCACCTGGCCGCCTTTACGCACCTCCTTGATCACACTCAGGATGCCTTCCTTGGTGGAAGCCGCCACGCGGTTGCCCAGTTGCACCCGCTGTTTGCGCAGCAAATCATCAACCGCCTTGAGCTTGGGCGGGCGGTAGAAAATGATCGGTTTGCACTGGCTGCAATAGAAGTGGTTCAACACTTCCCAGTTGCCCAGGTGGCTGGTGATACCCACCACGCCTTTGCCCGAGGCCAGGGCTTCGTGCAGCACTTCCAGGCCTTCGACCTCACGCACCAGGTCGATGGAGCGCTGGGCCGGCCAGATCCACGCACAGGCGCTTTCGGTCAGGGATTTGCCGATGTCCATCAGGCTACGGCCCACCAGGCGCTCGCGCTCGGCCGGGTCCATGTCCGGGAAGCATTTGGACAGGTTGATCCGCACCGTCTCGCGGGAGCGGTTGGGGGTTTTCCACATGATCCAGCCAATTGCCGAACCGACCGCTTGCACCGCGCGCCAAGGCAGCAGGGCAAACAACCGAAGAGCGCCTACCAGCAAGGCGCCTTTAAACTTTTCCACAGGTCACTCCTGATCGTGTGTGGTGCGCAAAGCCGCCATTCTAACCGGCGTTGGCGAGGTCCGCGTAACGGTCGCAGTCCTGAGTGTGGTCCATGACCATGCCCGAGGCCTGCATGAACGCGTAGCAGATGGTTGGCCCGACGAACGTGAAGCCGGCTTTTTTCAGGGCTTTGCTCATGGCTTCAGCCTCCGGTGTAATCGCCGGGACCTGGCTGCGATCCTTGAAATGATTGACCTTGGGCACACCGCCCACAAACGACCACAGAAACTCCACTGGGTCCTCTAGCGCCAGCCAGGCGGCGGCATTGCGCCGGGTGGCATTGAGTTTCAGGCGGTTACGCACGATGCCCGGATCGAGCATCAGCGCCTCGATCTCGGCATCGCTCAGTTGAGCCAAACGTTGCGCATCAAAACCGAACAAGACCTTTCGATAATGCTCGCGTTTGCGTAAAACGGTGATCCAGGACAGGCCCGCCTGGAACCCTTCGAGCAAAAGCAACTCGAACAGTCCCAGCGCATCGCGCAGCGGCGTTCCCCACTCCTGATCGTGATAAGCCATGTACAGCGGATCTTCAGAACACCAAAAGCAGCGTGGCATAAGGCTCCAGGGGATGGTGGCGCGGCCGAATCGGGTATACTCCCGCTCTTTAAATCGCAGCCCAAGTAACAGGTGAATTTCGTGAGCCAGCCTACGCCAGCCGTGCGTACCTTCCAAGACTTGATCCTCGCCCTCCAGCAATACTGGGCCGAGCAAGGTTGTGTGGTACTTCAGCCCTACGATATGGAAGTAGGCGCCGGCACTTTCCACACCGCTACCTTCCTGCGGGCCATCGGCCCGGAAACCTGGAACGCCGCTTATGTGCAGCCCAGTCGTCGCCCGACTGACGGCCGCTACGGCGAAAACCCGAACCGCCTGCAGCACTACTACCAGTTCCAGGTGGTGTTGAAGCCGAACCCGGACAACTTCCAGGAGCTGTACCTCGGCTCGCTGAAACACGTCGGCCTGGACCCGCTGGTCCACGACATCCGTTTCGTCGAAGACAACTGGGAATCGCCAACCCTCGGCGCCTGGGGCCTGGGCTGGGAAGTCTGGCTCAACGGCATGGAAGTGACGCAGTTCACTTACTTCCAGCAAGCCGGCGGCATCGAGTGCTACCCGGTGACCGGCGAGATCACCTACGGTCTCGAGCGCCTGGCCATGTACCTGCAAGGCGTGGATTCGGTCTACGACCTGGTGTGGGCTGACGGCCCGTTCGGCAAGGTCACCTATGGCGACGTGTTCCACCAGAACGAAGTGGAGCAGTCGACCTACAACTTCGAACACGCCAACGTCGAGAAGCTGTTCGAACTGTTCGACTTCTATGAAAGCGAAGCCAAGCGCCTGATCGAACTGGATCAGCCGCTGCCGTTGCCGAGCTATGAAATGGTTCTGAAGGCATCCCACACCTTCAACCTGCTGGACGCCCGCCGCGCCATCTCGGTAACCGCGCGCCAGCAATACATCCTGCGTGTACGCACCCTGGCGCGTTCCGTCGCCCAAGCCTACCTGCTGGCTCGCGCCAAGCTGGGCTTCCCGATGGCAACCCCGGACCTGCGTGATGAAGTGTTGGCTAAGCTGGAGGCTGCACAATGAGTGCTCAAGATTTCCTGGTTGAACTGGGCACCGAAGAGCTGCCACCCAAGGCACTCAACACCCTGGCCGATGCGTTCCTGGCCGGTATCGAAAAAGGCCTGCAGACCGCTGGCCTGAAGTTCGCCGCAAAGAAGGTCTACGCCGCGCCGCGCCGCCTGGCTGTGTTGCTCACCGCGCTGGAAACCCAGCAGCCGGACCGCAGCATCAACCTCGACGGCCCGCCACGCCAGGCCGCCTTCGATGCTGAAGGCAACCCGACTCAAGCCGCCCTGGGTTTCGCCAAGAAGTGTGGTGTTGAGCTCAGCGAAATCGACCAGAGCGGTCCGAAACTGCGTTTCAGCCAGGTGATCACCGGCAAGCCGACCGCCAGCCTGTTGCCGACCATCGTCGAAGACTCCCTGAACGACCTGCCTATCCCCAAGCGCATGCGCTGGGGTGCGCGCAAGGAAGAGTTCGTGCGTCCGACCCAATGGCTGGTGATGCTGCTCGGTGACCAGGTCATCGACTGCACCATCCTCGCCCAGAAGGCAGGCCGTGATTCCCGTGGTCATCGCTTCCACCATCCTGAAGCCGTGCGCATCACCTCGCCGGCCAACTACGCCACTGACCTGCGTGCCGCCTACGTGCTGGCGGACGCCAATGAGCGTCGCGAGCTGATCAGCAAGCGCACCGAAGAGCTGGCCCGCCTGCAGGAAGGCACCGCCATCGTGCCGCCAAGCCTGCTGGACGAAGTGACCGCTTTGGTTGAATGGCCAGTGCCGCTGGTGTGCTCATTCGAGGAACGTTTCCTCGACGTGCCGCAAGAAGCGCTGATCACCACCATGCAGGACAACCAGAAGTATTTCTGCCTGCTGGACGTGGACGGCAAGTTGCTGCCGCGCTTCATCACCGTGGCCAACATCGAAAGCAAGGACCCGCAGCAGATCATCGCCGGTAACGAAAAAGTCGTTCGCCCGCGCCTGACCGACGCCGAGTTCTTCTTCAAGCAAGACAAGAAGCAGAAGCTCGAAGACTTCAACCTGCGCCTGCAAAACGTGGTGTTCCAGGAAAAACTCGGCAGCGTCTACGACAAGGCGGTGCGGGTTTCCAAGCTGGCGGCCTACATTGCACCACGCATTGGTGGCGACGCGGCCTGGGCTGCGCGTGCCGGCCTGCTGTCCAAGTGCGACCTGGCCACCGAGATGGTCGGCGAGTTCCCGGAAATGCAAGGTGTTGCCGGTTACTACTACGCCCTCAATGACGGAGAGCCGGACGACGTCGCCCTGGCGCTGAACGAACAGTACATGCCGCGCGGCGCTGGCGCCGAGCTGCCGACCACCCTCACCGGTGCGGCCGTGGCCATCGCTGACAAGCTGGATACCCTCGTCGGTATCTTCGGTATCGGCATGTTGCCTACCGGCAGCAAAGACCCGTATGCCCTGCGCCGTGCCGCCCTGGGCGTGCTGCGCATCCTGATCGACAAGAAGCTCGACCTCGACCTGACCCAGGCCGTGGTGTTTGCTGTCGGCCAGTTCGGTGCCAAGGTCAAGCAAGCCGGCCTGGCCGAGCAAGTGCTGGAGTTCGTGTTCGACCGCCTGCGTGCGCGTTACGAAGACGAAGGCGTGGACGTTTCGGTCTACCTGTCGGTGCGTGCCCTGCAACCGGGTTCGGCGCTGGACTTCGACCAACGCGTGCAGGCCGTACAAGCCTTCCGCAAGTTGCCGGAAGCCGATGCCCTGGCCGCCGTGAACAAGCGTGTGTCGAACCTGCTGAGCAAGGCCGACAACCTCGGCAATGCCGAAGTCGACCCGGGCCTGTTCGCCGATGCCAAGGAGTTCTCGCTGAACTCGGCCATCGCCAAGGCAGAAAATGCAGTGAAGCCGCTGATCGCCGAGCGCAACTACGCCGAAGCACTGGCGCGTCTCGCGACTTTGCGTGAGCCGGTGGATGCGTTCTTCGAAGCGGTGATGATCAATGCCGAAGACGCAGGTGTGCGGAAAAACCGCTACGCCATGCTGGCGCGTCTGCGTGGCCTGTTCATCAATATCGCTGACATTTCCGTACTGGGCTGATCATGTTGAAACTGCTGATTCTCGATCGGGACGGAGTGATCAATTACGACTCCGACGCTTACATCAAATCGGTGGCGGAATGGATTCCACTGCCCGGCTCGATCGAGGCCATCGCGCAGTTGAGCAAAGCGGGCTGGACGGTGGCCATCGCCACCAACCAGTCCGGCATCGCCCGCGGCTACTACGACATCGCCACCCTCGACGCCATGCACGCGCGCCTGCGCACGCTGGTGGCCGAGCAGGGCGGTGAAGTAGGGCTGGTGGTGTATTGCCCCCACGGCCCGGACGAAGGCTGCGATTGCCGCAAGCCCAAACCGGGTATGCTTAAAACTATTGCTGAACATTACAACGTGCCGTTGGCGGGTCTATGGTTTGTCGGGGACAGCCTCGGTGACCTGGAAGCCGCCAAAGCCGTCGACTCTCAGCCAGTTTTGGTAAAAACCGGGAAAGGCGAAAAGACCCAGGCTAAAACCCTGCCGGTAGGTACCTTGATTTTTGACGATCTGGCGGCGGTTGCCGCAGAACTTATCAACAACTAGCAGCCCTTCTGACTTCCTGACCAAGGACTGTTCGGGAGCGCGCTTTTAACAGGCGGGCGTTGTCCCGCAACGGTAAATGCCGCCATGTCGATTTTGCAGGCCATCAGAACCTTCTTCTTTTACCTGCTGCTGGGCACCAGTTCCTTTCTGTGGTGCACCCTGAGCTTTTTTATCGCGCCTTTTCTGCCGTTCAAGGCGCGCTATCGTTTCATCAACGTCTTTTGGTGCAACTGCGCGTTGTGGTTGACCAAGGTGTTCCTGAACATTCGTTTCGAGATCAAAGGCGCCGAAAACGTCCCGGACCAGCCTTGCGTGATTCTGTCGAACCACCAGAGCACCTGGGAAACCTTCTTCCTGTCTGCGTACTTCTCGCCCCTGAGCCAGGTGCTCAAGCGGGAGCTGCTGTACGTGCCGTTCTTTGGCTGGGCCATGGCCATGCTGCGACCGATCGCCATCGACCGCGACAACCCCAAGGCCGCACTCAAGCACGTGGCGAAGAAGGGCGACGAGTTGCTCAAGGACGGGGTTTGGGTACTGATCTTTCCGGAAGGTACGCGGGTGCCCTACGGCACTGTGGGCAAGTTCTCACGCGGCGGTACAGCTTTGGCGGTGAACGCCGGCCTGCCGGTGCTGCCGATTGCCCACAACGCCGGCAAGTTCTGGCCAAAGACGGGCTGGGCCAAGCGGGAAGGCACCATCACCGTGATCATTGGCGAACCGATGTATGCCGAAGGCGAAGGCCCACGGGCGATTGCAGCGCTGAACGACCGTGCCCAGGCATGGAATGAAGCGCAACAACGGGCCATGGGTTCACTGCCGCCGGAGCCGGTCGTGGTCGACACGCCGGTGATTTGAGTTTCTGTGGATAACCTGTGTACGGTTTGTTGGCGAATTGAGCTTTTTAGCTTATAGGCTGCTGATTTAATTACATATTTCTCAAGCTCATAAAACAGCGGAAAAGGTGCATAAGTTTTTCCCAGCCTCGCTCAGAGACGATTTAAAGTCATAAAAAAAAGCCCCACATCTGTGATATGGGGCTTTTTTATGGCTTTTTTCAAAGCGATCTGCAAACCAGCAAGCTCTTACCGAGACAGCGCATTCTGACTGGCATCAACCATCGCCCGCGTGAGCATTAGAAAACTGTCATCGTCGAGGCTCCCATTGCTGACTTTAGCCGCCAGATCCCCAAGCGCACCGGAAAATTGATCTTTGTAACGGAGGTCAAGGGCAGCCACAAATCCCCGGGCCTGATCCTGGTTGCTTATTACCGGTTGAGACAGTGGTTGAGGTTGCTGCGTATCAACGTTAGTCGGCGCATTAAGGGCAGGCGAAGAAAGCGACAGATGTGGACCGTTCATGAGTTACTCCAAGACATTTCAGAGCACTTGGGTGGCGAAGGCCTCATGATCAGTTCCATTCTTTCCCTTCTAACAATGGAAACAGGAGTGTGAACGTCGTGCCTTTACCGACAAAGCTCTCACAAAAGATCCGACCTTGATGTCGGTCAACTACAGCCTTGACCATCGTCAGCCCCAATCCTAAACCCTCCACATCCTTCACTGAATCAAAGCGCCGATATTGAATGAACAAATCGGGCAAATCTTCAGGGGCAATACCTGGGCCTTGATCGCTGATCCGGCATCTCAGCCCTTGGTCCGAGCAATTCAAGCTCAAGGTTACCCTCGTTCCAGACGGGCTGTATTTGACAGCGTTTTCCAACAAATTGAACAAGGCACGGGTGAGCAGCGATTGATCCGCCCAGACCATCTCGTCGCCGTCTTCATCCAGGTCGTGAACCAGCTGTATACCTTTCAACTGCGCGTGCACCGCGACTTGATCAAATGCATCCAGCACCAGCATGGCGAACAGGCTGGGCTGGAACTGATAACCGTCAGATTCAGCTTTCGCCAGTTGCACGAATGATTCGGTCAGGTTGAGGGCACGGCGGACCTGTTGTTCGATCTGGGCAAATATCGGCGCGGCGCTGTCCTGGACATCCAACAAGGCGAGGATCGCCGAATGCGGCGCACGCAAGTCGTGGGACAGAAAGCGCAGCAAGGTTTCCCGCTGCTGCTGGGCGTCGCGCTCGATACTCAGGTCTGTGAGGCTCAGCAGCCAGCCCAGGGCCACGTCACCGTCTGCGGGTAGCAGTGGGGCCAGGTCGAGGCGCAGGCTGCGATTCAGGGTGTCACGAAACTCGATGATTTCCAGCGCCGCCAGGGCAGGGCGAACGCCGCCCTGCAGCGGTGGATAACCCAAAGCGGCGAGCTGTTCCAACAGGTTTTCAGCCGCCAGTTCGTTGCCGAACACATCACGGGCGATCCGGTTGGCCAGCAGGATATTGCCCTTGGGGTCGGTAATCAAAGTCGCTACAGGCAAACACTCCAGGCCATCGGCCATAAAGCGTCGAGTGTCCCGAGTTCGGCTGACCGCCTGTTCAAGGGCGAAGATTCGTCCCTGCAATACATCGCCCTGGCTGGCGGGCGCCCGGCGGCGCTCAGGGAGTACTTTGGGCTCGTTGTCCAGGCGTGCCAGTTCCCAGCCGAAGTAGGCCAGGATCACGCTCAGGCGCCGCCAGTTCCAGATCAGGTAGCTGAGGAGCATGCCAATCAGGCTCGCCGCCGGCGACCACCAATGGCCCAGGCGCAACAGGCCCCATGAACCGAGAAGCGCGGCGCCCATGCAACCGAGGGTCAGCCACAGGGCATAACGCGGGCGAAGTAGCAGAAGGCCCAATAGCAAGGCGACCATCGCGGTGGCCAACAGCGTCGTCATCCACACGGGCAGATCGACGATGCTGCGCCCTTGCAGCAAGCCATTGAGGATGTTTGCCTGGATCTCCACGCCCGGCGTGGTACCGACGCTGGCCGACAGCGGCGTGACATAACGGTCGCCCATGCCCGGTGCAGTAGCGCCGATCAGGATCAAGCGATCGCGCAGCAGCTCGGGCGGCACCTCCCCACGTAATACGCTGGTATACGGCACGCTGGGGAAGCCGGCGCCACTTGCAATGAAAGGAATTCGAATGGCATTTTCCCGCTGCCAGTTGGCGCTGTCCGATGGACCAGGCGCGCCCGGCATCACGGATTGCTGGCCGCTCAGTTCAAAGGCCAGCCAGGCGAGCTGCGGCGTCATATTCCCTGGCGGACCTTCGCGCAAATACAGGCTTCGAACGATACCGTCACTGTCCGCTTCTACATTGATATGGCCGACACTCCTGGCGCAGTCACGCAGCGGCAGCACAGGCAGGATTTGCGCCACAGGCTGGCCATAGCGGGGCGTGCCTTCACGGATCAAGGGCAACAGGACGGTCCCGGCGTTGCACATCGCCTCGGCCAGGCGCAGGTCATTGGCCGGTTCCCGGGCGGGCTCGCTGAAGATCACATCAAACAGAATGCCTGCAGGCTTGGCCGCAGTCAGCCTATCCAGAAGGTCGGCATGTACGCGCCGGGACCACGGCCACTGGCCGAGTTCTTTCAGGCTTCGGTCATCAATGGTTACCAGCAGGATGCGGGGATCCACCGACAACGGTGCCAGGCGACGCAGGCTGTCATACAACAGATTATTGAGGGCCAGACCTGGGCTCAGCGACAGAAACGCCGTGATGGGCAACAGCAAAAGGCTGACCCAAAGCCATTCGCGCACCAGCCCATTGAACAGCCGCTGCGCCTGAGTCGGCTGGCGCTTTTCAGCCCTGTGCCACAGCCTCACCGGCACGCTTCCGAAGCGCTATTGCACACGCGTCGTAGGCGGGTAATAGAAGATGTCATAGACGCCGGTTTCTCCCTCCAGCCCGTGTTCATCATAGGCCGACAAGCGAACGTGATAGAACGATGCTTTCAGCCCAGTGAAGCGCATTTGTGGCTTATCGGAGAAGTTTTCCTGCTTGATATTCAGAAACTCCTTATCGGTCGCGACCTGAGCCCTGTACCGCTGGGCACCGGCCAATGGCCGCAGGAACAGAGTCCAGACAGGCGCGTCACCCTTTTGGCCGTCCTGGCCGACCAGCCGCGGTGCATCAAGCAGTTCCACGGGTTTGAGTTCACCTTGTTTCTTGAACGCCAGGCCCTGCCGGGCACCGACCTTCACTTCACCCGCCACCGGACCGGTAATGGGTTTTTTCTTGATGGGACGCGGGGTCGCTGGAGCATCATCACGATTGACCGCCACTTGCCCATTGAGCACTTCCACCAGCGATTGTTCGCCATCGTTGCGCACACGGAAATGCGTACCGCGTACACCCAGGACGCCCACCGGGGTCATGATCTGGAAACGGTCATAGTCGCTGGCACGCTTGATCACGTAAGCCTCGACCTGACCTTCTTCAAGAATGACCTGGGGGATGGATTGTTCTTCGACCAGATGCAGCCGGACCTGGGAGCTGGACGGCAAGACAATACGCGAGCCGTCCCCCAGCAGCAGGCTGACAAACGCCGCCGGTGAGGTTTTTACGCTCTCTTGTTCATCGATTAGCATGCCTTCTTCCAGGACCGTGGACACACCCTTGGCATCCAGTTTCCAGGCTTCACCCGTCAAGTGCTGCACCACCGCCGGAAGAGGCTGAGCGCGGCACATCTGGTTGTCGTCAATGTAAGGCGCGCGCGGAGGGGCGGGACGTGCCAAGGCCGGCAGACTCACTACGCCAAGCGTAACGATCAATCCAGAACCCAACAGGGTAGAAACGGCAAAGCGGAATCGGCAGGGGAAAAAGGTCATGGCGCTCGTCAAGATTCTAGTTCTAATGGGGCATCAGAAAGCACGTTCAGGAAGCGTCTTACAGCGGGAAGACCTTGAGTACCGTCTACGATACTCGATGAGGTATCGCGGTCGATAGCCGAAATGTCTGGGGAGTGGGATCCATGCTGAAGATGACACGTCCCTGTGTCGGAGCACTTCCCTCGCCCCAATCCGTGTGTCATCCAGCGACAGCGAATTTACCTACAACATAGGTGCATCGGATCGATTCGCAACATTTGTTCAGATTTGGCGGTACTTAAAATACCCAGCGTTGGGTCTGCTGCTGTTCGCGGAGCTGCTGAAACGGTGAGCTGGCGAAGCCCATACCATCACCGGGCTCACTCAAGGTTTGACGCTCATCGAACGGCGCTGGTGTTACCGGCTTGGATGCGCCCACCGTTTCCGTCCCCAGGGTTGCCGCCACTACCACCAACACCAGTCGTCCCCAAACACTAACCTTCTCTAGAACGGCCTCACGTCTCGAAACAGCATAAAACCAGATTGCCATTGATCCTTTTCCTGAAGGTCTCGAGCCGGTATCTTCCCAGCTTGGGTATTGACGAATTCCAATGGCTTACGGCCATTTGATATCAGCGTACCGAGAGATTCAGAGGGCCTGAGAATCTGGCCATAATTGTTCAGATTCAACGCCCGCATTCTTCAATAAGAAAGGACCCTGCCATGCGTGTCGCAATACTGGATGACGAACCTGCCGAACTGCGGCGGGTGGAACAGACACTGCGACAAATCCCCAGCGCTGCGGATCAGCCATGGACCCTGCACTGCTTCGAGCGTGGAGAAGACCTGCTACGCCAACTGCGCCGGGAAACCTTCGACCTGCTGATCCTGGACTGGCAACTGCCCGACCTCAGCGGCCTGGCGTTGCTGCGCTGGACCCGCGAGCACATGGAAGCGCCACCTGCCGCCATCATGCTCACCAGCCGCGATGCCGAGAGCGATATTGTCCAGGCGTTGAACAGTGGCGCGGATGATTACGTCAGCAAGCCGTTTCGTCCCAACGAACTGAAGGCACGGGTGAACGCCGTTCTGCGGCGTCACGGCCTGCAAAAGACCGCGGCCAGTGAAGTGTTGACCTTCAACGACCTGACCTTTGATGATGCTGAACTCACGGTGAGCAGGGCAGGGAAACCCATCAGCCTGACGGAACGTGAATACCGCCTGGCTCGGTGCCTGTTCGAAAACCTGGCCCGGCCGCTGTCTCGGGAATATCTGTATGAGCGGTTCTGGACCCATGAAGAAATGGTGTCATCACGGCCGCTGGATACGCATATTTATCGGCTGCGGAATAAGCTGGGACTGACAGCGGATCGGGGTTGGCAGTTGCTGACGATTTATGGGTATGGATATCGGTTGGAGAGTGTAACGGCGGCTACCGAGGATTGAGATGTTCCACGTGGAGCATTTATAAAACCCCGTCTTCCACCCAATAAAAAAGGCCAACGCTAAGCGTTGGCCTTTTTTGTTTTGCGCTACGACCTGATCAGAAGTCCAGGTTGGACACCGCCAGGGCGTTGCTCTCGATGAAGTCACGACGAGGCTCGACCGCATCACCCATCAGGGTGTTGAAGATCTGGTCCGCGCCAATGGCGTCTTCGATGGTCACACGCAACATGCGACGCTGAGCTGGGTCCATGGTGGTTTCCCACAGCTGATCCGGGTTCATTTCGCCCAGACCTTTGTATCGCTGAATGGTGTGACGCTTGGTGCTTTCAGCCATCAGCCAGTCCAGGGCTTCCTTGAACTCTTTTACGGCTTTCTTTCGTTCGCCACGCTGAATGTAGGCACCGTCGTCCAGCAGGGTGCTCAGTTGCGCGCCGAGGGTGACAACCGTCTTGTAGTCGTTGCTGCCGAAGAAGTCGCGGTTGAAGGTGACGTAGTTCGACAGGCCGTGGGAGATCAGTTCGACCTCTGGCAGCCAGACGTTACGTTCACGGTCTTCACGCAGGCTGGCTTTGTACACCAGGCCAGATTTTTCAACGGTGCGCAGACGCACTTCGTACTGGGCCAGCCAATCCTGCATGTGTGCATGATCGCCCAGCTGTTCCAGGGTGACGGCTGGCAGGTAGATGAAGTGCTCGGTCAGCTCCTGAGGGTACAGGCGCGACAAACGCTTGAGGGTCTTCATCACCATGCGGAAGTCGTTTACCAGGCGCTCCAACGCTTCACCGGAGATGCCCGGGGCTTCGTCGTTCAAGTGCAGGCTCGCATCTTCCAGGGCCGACTGCGTCATGTACTCTTCCATGGCGTCGTCGTCTTTGATGTATTGCTCTTGCTTGCCCTTTTTCACTTTGTACAGCGGCGGCTGGGCGATGTAGATGTAGCCGCGCTCAATCAGCTCCGGCAACTGACGGAAGAAGAACGTCAGCAGCAGGGTACGGATGTGCGAACCGTCGACGTCAGCATCGGTCATGATGATGATGTTGTGGTAGCGCAGCTTCTCGATGTTGTACTCATCGCGGCCGATGCCACAGCCCAAAGCGGTGATCAAGGTGCCGACTTCCTGCGAGGAAATCATCTTGTCGAAACGCGCCTTCTCGACGTTGAGGATCTTACCCTTCAACGGCAGGATGGCCTGGGTGCGACGGTTACGACCCTGCTTGGCGGAACCGCCAGCAGAGTCACCTTCCACCAGGTACAGTTCGGAAAGGGCAGGGTCTTTCTCCTGGCAGTCAGCCAGTTTGCCTGGCAGGCCAGCGATATCCAGTGCGCCTTTACGACGGGTCATCTCACGGGCTTTACGCGCCGCTTCACGAGCCCGCGCCGCATCGATCATCTTGCCGACGACCAGCTTGGCTTCGTTCGGGTTTTCCAGCAGGAAGTCGGAGAAGTACTTGCCCATTTCCTGTTCAACCGCGGTCTTCACTTCGGAAGACACCAGCTTGTCTTTGGTCTGGGAGCTGAACTTCGGGTCCGGAACCTTGACCGAGATAATCGCAGTCAGGCCTTCACGTGCATCGTCACCGGTGGTGGCGACTTTGTGCTTCTTCGCCAGGCCTTCCGCTTCGATATAGGTGTTCAGGTTACGCGTCAGTGCCGAACGGAAACCCACCAGGTGAGTACCGCCATCGCGCTGAGGAATGTTGTTGGTGAAGCACAACAGGTTCTCGTTGAAGCTGTCGTTCCACTGAAGGGCGATTTCAACGCCGATGCCGTCTTCACGCTGGATGTTGAAGTGGAACACCTGGTTGACCGCAGTCTTGTTGGTGTTCAGGTATTCAACGAACGCACGCAGGCCGCCTTCGTACTTGAACAGCTCTTCCTTGCCGCTGCGCTCGTCCTTGAGGACGATACCCACACCGGAGTTGAGGAAGGACAGTTCACGAATCCGCTTGGCCAGGATATCCCAGCTGAAGTGGATGTTTTTGAAGGTATCAGCCGAAGGCTTGAAGTGAATCTGCGTACCGGTGCTTTCGCTGTCACCGACGATTTTCATCGGTTCCTGTGGAACACCGTGGACATAAGTCTGTTCCCAGATCTTGCCGCTACGGCGCACGGTCAGGATCAGCTCTTCGGAAAGGGCGTTTACTACCGAAACACCTACACCGTGCAGACCGCCGGATACTTTATAGGAGTTATCGTCGAACTTACCGCCGGCGTGGAGCACGGTCATGATGACCTCTGCCGCCGAAACGCCTTCTTCTTTATGCACATCTACCGGAATGCCGCGACCGTTGTCGCGTACGGTAATGGATTCGTCCGGGTGGATGATGATGCTGATGTCGTCGCAGTGACCGGCCAAAGCTTCGTCGATCGAGTTATCGACCACCTCGAACACCATGTGGTGCAGACCGCTGCCATCATCGGTATCACCGATGTACATACCGGGACGTTTGCGTACGGCATCCAAACCTTTAAGCACTTTAATGCTGGTCGAGTCGTACGTATTCGTATTTTCTTCGCTCATGCCTTCACTCCCGATGGTCGTGGGTCTGGGTGATACGGCCTTGTTCCACGTGGAACAAAGCGACTGGCGTTTCCGTCTGCCAGCCTTCCCTCAATAATTCGTGGTCTACACAGGTGATAAACACCTGGCAGCGTAAGTCTTCCAACAAGCGGCATAACGCACGGCGGTGCTGCTCGTCCAGTTCGGACGGCAAGTCATCCACCAGATAAATACACTGCCCGCGCCGGGTCTGGCTAACCAAATGCCCTTGGGCGATACGCAGGGCGCAGACCACCAACTTTTGCTGACCGCGGGACAAGATATCCGCAGCATTATGTGCGCCCAATCTAAGGCGCAAATCAGCCCGTTGTGGTCCGGCCTGGGTGTGACCAATTTGCTGATCCCGCTGTAAGGACGTCGCGAGCACTGCACTCAGTTCCCGGTCTTTGTCCCAACCACGGTAGTAGCTCAACGTCAGCCCCTCGAGTTCAAGCAACTCGCTCAAGGTCTGCTCAAAGACTGGTTTCAAGGCTTTGATATAGGCACGGCGGTATTCATCTATTTCAGCGCTGGCCAGGCACAGTTCCCGGTCCCAAGCAGCTTGCGAAGCGGCGTCAAGTGTACCATGCCGCAGCCATGAGTTCCGCTGCCGCAGGGCCTTCTGCAGGCGCTGCCAAGTGGCCATGAAACGCGGTTCCACGTGGAACACTCCCCAATCGAGGAATTGTCTGCGGATCTTTGGTGCACCTTCCAGCAAGCGGAAGCTGTCTGGGTTGATCAGTTGCAGCGGCAGAATTTCCGCCAGTTGCGCGGCACTGCGAGCGTTTTGCCCGTCGATGCGGATTTGAAACTCTCCCTGCCGGTCTCGAGATATCCCCAGGCTGCTGTGACCGCCTTCCGCCAATTCGACTTGGCCAAATACCGTGCACGCCAGTTGTTCGTACTGAATCACCGGTAATAGCCGCGCACTGCGAAAGGAACGGGCGAGCCCCAGCAAGTGAATGGCTTCCAGCACGCTGGTTTTGCCACTGCCGTTGGCGCCGTGGAGGATATTGATGCGGGGGGAGGGGGAGAAGGTCACCGGGTGCAAATTGCGCACCGCGGTGACCGAGACACGACTGAGGGACATCTAGCTTCTGCTGAACATGATTACAGGCGCATCGGCATGACAACGTAAGCCGAGTCATCGTTGTCGGATTCTTGTACCAGGGCGCTGCTGTTGGAGTCGGACAGGATCAGGCGGACCTGTTCGGTGGTCATCACGCCCAGCACGTCGAGCAAATAGCTGACGTTGAAGCCGATTTCCAGGTTGCCGCCGTTGTAGTCGACGCCCACTTCTTCTTCCGCCTCTTCCTGCTCCGGGTTGTTCGCCTGGATTTTCAGTTGGCCGTTGGCCAATTGCAGGCGAATACCGCGGTACTTCTCGTTGGAAAGAATCGCAGTACGGCTGAACGCTTCACGCAGGGCCTGACGATCGCCGATCACCAGTTTGTCGCCACCTTTAGGCAGCACGCGCTCGTAATCCGGGAACTTGCCGTCAACCAGCTTGGACGTGAAGGTGAACTCGCCGGTGGTCGCGCGGATATGGTGCTGACCCAACACGATGCTGACATTGCCGTCCGGCTCGGTCAGCAAGCGGGCCAGTTCCAGGATACCTTTACGCGGCACGATAACCTGATGGCGATCCGGCTGACCGATATCGGCTTTCATCGAGCACATAGCCAGACGGTGACCGTCGGTGGCGACGGCGCGGATGATGCCTTCAGAGACTTCCAGCAGCATGCCGTTGAGGTAGTAACGCACGTCCTGCTGGGCCATGGCGAAGCTGGTGCGCTCGATCAAACGGCGCAGTCGGCTTTGCTCCAGGCTGCAGGTCAGCGAGCCAGGACCTTCTTCCACGGTCGGGAAGTCGTTGGCAGGCAAAGTCGACAGCGTGAAGCGGCTGCGACCGGCCTTCACCACCAGCTTCTGCTCATCAACCTTGATGTCGATCAGCGCGTCGTTGGGCAGGCTTTTGCAGATGTCCATCAGCTTGCGCGCCGGCACAGTGATCTCGCCCGGTTCGGCGGGTTCTTCCAGCTGGACACGGCCGACCAGCTCGACTTCCAGGTCGGTACCGGTCAAGGACAGTTGCTGGCCTTCTACAACCAGCAATACGTTGGAAAGCACCGGCAAGGTCTGTCGGCGCTCGACGACGCCTGCGACCAGTTGCAGGGGTTTCAACAGGGCTTCGCGTTGAATGGTGAAATGCATGGTCTAGTCCCTTGCCTTAATAAGCTGCGCTGGTGTTCATCAAGTAGTCAGTGTACGCAGCAGGTTCTTGTAGTCCTCGCGAATATCCGCGTCGGATTCCTTAAGTTCGTTGATCTTGCGGCACGCGTGCAAGACCGTGGTGTGGTCGCGACCGCCAAACACATCACCAATTTCCGGCAGGCTATGGTTGGTCAGCTCTTTGGAGAGCGCCATCGCCACCTGACGGGGACGTGCCACCGAGCGCGAACGGCGCTTGGACAGCAGGTCGGAAATCTTGATCTTGTAGTACTCGGCCACGGTGCGCTGGATGTTATCCACACTCACCAGCTTGTCTTGCAACGCCAGCAGGTCTTTCAGGGATTCGCGAATCAGCTCGATGGTGATGTCGCGGCCCATGAAGTGTGAGTGAGCGATGACCCGCTTGAGCGCGCCTTCCAGCTCACGCACGTTGGAACGAATGCGCTGGGCGATGAAGAACGCGGCGTCATGAGGCAGATCGACTTTAGCCTGGTCGGCCTTCTTCATCAGGATTGCGACGCGGGTTTCCAGCTCCGGCGGCTCTACCGCAACGGTCAGGCCCCAGCCGAAGCGCGACTTCAGACGCTCTTCCAGACCTTCGATTTCCTTCGGATAGCGGTCACTGGTCAAGATGACCTGTTGGCCGCCTTCGAGCAATGCGTTGAACGTGTGGAAAAACTCTTCCTGGGAACGTTCCTTGCGGGCGAAGAACTGAATGTCATCGATGAGCAAGGCATCAACGGAACGGTAGAACCGTTTGAACTCGTTGATTGCGTTGAGCTGCAGCGCCTTGACCATGTCGGCCACGAAGCGCTCCGAGTGCAGGTACACAACCTTGGCGTTCGGGTTCTTCTTTAACAGGTGGTTACCCACAGCGTGCATCAAGTGAGTTTTACCCAAGCCAACGCCGCCATAAAGGAAGAGCGGGTTGTAACCGTGCTTGGGGTTGTCGGCGACCTGCCAGGCAGCCGCACGGGCCAACTGGTTGGATTTACCTTCGACAAAGTTCTCAAAGGTGAACGTGCGGTTCAGGTAACTGGTGTGCTTGAGCGCACCTTCTACCTGGACGGTGCGCTGTTCAGCACGAACCGGAGCCTGTTGGGAGCTGGCGCCGGCCATTGGGTCAAAGCTGTCGCGGGACGGCTCTTCATTTATAGGCGCGTTTTTCTGCGACGAGGATTTCGAAGGCGTCTGGGCAACCGTTGCTGGCGAGTTATTAACAGGTGCCGCCGCGGCCTGAGCCTGCGAAGCACTCGCTGCCAGCGGTGCATTCGGCGCAGCACGAGGTGCCGAGCTGCGTTTGCTGCCTATTAATAAGGAGAGTACCGGAGCAAGCCCGTTGCCGTGTTCGTCGAGCAATTCGAGAACGCGGCTCAGGTATTTCTCGTTGACCCAGTCGAGAACAAAACGATTGGGTGCGTAGACACGCAACTCGTCGCCTTCGGCTTCGACCTGTAGCGGACGGATCCAGGTGTTGAATTGCTGGGCAGGCAGCTCATCGCGCAAAAGCTCCACGCACTGCTGCCAAAGTTCCACTGACACGGATATCCCCTAAGTTGAAAGCCGGTGAGGCAAAAACAGCCGCCATTGTAGCGGCCAGCCGTCCACTTATCCACATGTAGGTTGCTCACAGGGCGCCAAGAATCAATGCCTTAACCGTAAAAAAGGCGACAAATGGTCTGTGCATAAGCTCTGTGGATAAGCGACCCTAAGCCCGTTGTACAAGTGGGGTCGAAAGTCTGTGGGTAACTGGCCTGTGGATAAGTAGCCATTCCACACACAGCTTATCCGATAGCGCAGCACAGGCAGAGCACCGTTTCTCCCCCGTGTTGTCATTCTCTGTACATCACGTGGAATATGGGCTGAAGGTAGTTATCCACAGAAGATCGCGTCCCTAGCTTTTATAAGCTTTACAGAAAAGCTTTAAATAACTTCCTTCTTTATTTTTATATCTATGGCATTGCTCGTGAAAGCCGAACCGAACGGATTCGGTTCAAATGCCTCCAGAGATCTAATTAAAGGAAAAGCTGGTTGGAAATTGACCTAGAGGCTTGCTTTCTCTAGAATCGCCGGTCTCTTAAAACGGGGGCCATTCCGGCCCGTTGTGGACGAACCAGGTAACACGCCATGAAACGTACTTTCCAACCAAGCACCATCAAACGCGCCCGTACTCACGGCTTCCGTGCTCGCATGGCCACCAAGAACGGCCGTGCTGTCCTGTCGCGTCGCCGCGCCAAAGGTCGTGCGCGTCTGGCAGTTTGATAATCCGGTACTGGTGGTGAGTCAGGACTTCAGTCGGGAAAAGCGTCTGCTAACCCCCCGGCATTTCAAGGCAGTCTTTGACTCCCCCACCGGCAAGGTTCCGGGGAAAAATCTCCTGCTCCTTGCGCGTAACAACGATCTGGATCACCCCCGTCTCGGGTTGGTGATCGGCAAGAAGAGCGTAAAGCTCTCCGTTGAGCGCAATCGCCTCAAGCGTCTGATGCGCGAATCGTTTCGCCTCCACCAGGAGACTCTGGTTGGTTGGGATATTGTTATCGTCGCGCGCAAAGGCTTGGGGGACGTAGAAAACCCCGAATTGATTCAGCATTTCGGCAAGCTCTGGAAACGTTTGGCTCGTACCAACAAGCCAACACCAGCTGTCAGCACCGAAACTGTAGGGGTAGACAGTACTGATGCGTAAACTGGCACTCGTTCCGATCCAGTTTTACCGCTATGCCATTAGTCCCCTGATGGCAAATCACTGTCGTTTCTACCCCAGTTGTTCCTGCTACGCGTTGGAAGCCATAGAAAATCATGGCCTTCTGCGCGGTGGCTGGCTGACCTTTCGTCGTTTAGGTCGCTGTCATCCGTGGAATCCCGGTGGTTATGACCCGGTTCCACCTATCCCTACCTCCCGTTCTTCTTCGATGGCCGAGTAATCATGGATATTAAACGCACGATCCTGATCGTCGCCCTGGCAATCGTGTCCTACTCTATGGTTCTTAAGTGGAACCAGGATTATGGCCAAGCTGCCCTGCCGACTCAGAATGTTGCTACCAATCAGTCGGCGCCGGCTATTCCGGACACGCCACTGGGTAACAATGCTGCCGCCAGTGCCGATGTACCCAGCGCGAATGCCGATACCAGCACCCCGGTAGAAACCCCGGTCGTCACCAATAAAGACCTCATCCACGTAAAAACGGATGTACTGGACCTGGCTATCGATCCACAAGGTGGTGATATCGCCCAGCTGAAGCTGCCGCTGTATCCACGTCGCCAAGACCATCCGGATGTTCCGTTCCAGCTGTTCGATAACGGCGGCGAACGTGTATATCTGGCGCAAAGTGGCCTGACCGGCACTGACGGTCCGGATGCTCGTGCTACCGGTCGTCCGGTTTATTCGACCGAACAGAAGACTTATCAACTGGCTGATGGCCAGAACCAGTTGAACGTCGACCTGAAATTCAGTCACGACGGCGTCAACTACATCAAGCGTTTCAGCTTCACCCGCGGTTTGTACGATCTGAAAGTCACCTATCTGATCGACAACGAAAGCGCGAAGCCGTGGACTGGCAACCTGTTTGCCCAGCTCAAGCGTGACAACAGCGCCGATCCTTCTTCCAGCACCGCCACCGGCACCGCGACTTACCTGGGCGCAGCCCTGTGGACAAGTAGCGAGCCGTACAAAAAAGTGTCGATGAAAGATATCGACAAGGGCGCGCTGAAAGAAACAGTCCAAGGTGGCTGGGTTGCCTGGTTGCAACACTACTTCGTGACCGCATGGATCCCGAACAAGGGTGATGCGAACCTGGTTCAAACCCGCAAAGACAGCCAGGGCAACTACATCATTGGCTTTACTGGCCCGACGTTGACCGTCGCTCCGGGTGCCAAGGCTGAAGCCAGCGCTACGCTGTATGCCGGCCCGAAAAGCCAGGCAGTCCTCAAAGAGTTATCCCCAGGTCTGGAACTGACTGTGGATTACGGCATTCTCTGGTTCATTGCCCAGCCGATCTTCTGGCTGCTGCAACATATCCACAGCATTGTGGGTAACTGGGGTTTCTCGATCATCCTGCTGACCATGCTGATCAAGGGGATCTTCTTCCCACTGTCGGCTGCCAGCTACAAGTCGATGGCGCGTATGCGTGCCGTGGCCCCGAAACTGGCCGCGCTGAAAGAACAACATGGCGATGACCGGCAGAAAATGTCGCAGGCCATGATGGAGCTGTACAAGAAAGAGAAGATCAACCCGCTGGGTGGATGCTTGCCGATTCTGGTGCAGATGCCGGTATTCCTGTCGCTGTACTGGGTTCTCCTGGAAAGCGTGGAAATGCGTCAGGCACCGTTCATGCTGTGGATAACTGACCTGTCGATCAAAGACCCGTTCTTTATCCTGCCGATCATCATGGGCGCGACCATGTTCATCCAGCAGCGTCTGAACCCGACTCCGCCGGACCCGATGCAGGCCAAGGTAATGAAAATGATGCCAATCATCTTCACCTTCTTCTTCCTGTGGTTCCCGGCTGGTCTGGTGCTGTACTGGGTGGTCAACAACTGCCTGTCGATCTCTCAACAGTGGTACATCACACGTAAAATCGAAGCGGCTACCAAAAAAGCCGAGGCGTAATTTACTCTGTGGATAACACCACTCAAGACGCCCCCTAGTGGGGCGTTTTGCTTTCCGTCACTTTTAGCCGGGTACCCGCCATGAGCGCTCCTCGTGAAACCATCGCCGCTGTCGCCACCGCTCAAGGTCGTGGTGGTGTCGGTATCGTTCGTATTTCCGGGCCGCTCGCCGGCGTGGCGGCCCAGGCCATCAGTGGGCGGGAGCTGAAGCCTCGGTATGCGCATTACGGGCCTTTTCTAGGCGCCGAAGAAGAGGTTCTGGACGAAGGGATTGCCCTTTATTTCCCGGGCCCGAACTCATTTACCGGCGAAGATGTGCTTGAACTTCAAGGCCACGGCGGCCCGATCGTTCTGGATATGCTGCTGCAGCGTTGCCTTCAACTGGGTTGCCGCCTGGCACGCCCGGGCGAATTCAGCGAGCGCGCGTTCCTCAACGACAAGCTCGACCTGGCCCAGGCCGAAGCGATTGCCGACCTGATCGAAGCCAGTTCTGCACAAGCCGCGCGCAATGCGTTGCGCTCATTGCAGGGTGCGTTTTCCCTACGTGTGCATAACCTCACCGAGCAGTTGATCAGCTTGCGCATCTACGTAGAGGCGGCGATTGATTTCCCCGAGGAAGAAATCGACTTCCTCGCCGATGGCCATGTCCTCGCGATGCTGGATAAAGTCCGTGACGAGTTATCCACAGTACTGCGTGAAGCCGGGCAAGGAGCCTTGCTGCGCGACGGTATGACCGTGGTGATTGCCGGCCGGCCCAACGCTGGCAAGTCGAGCCTCCTCAATGCCCTGGCCGGACGCGAAGCGGCCATCGTTACCGAGATTGCCGGCACTACACGGGATATCTTGCGCGAACATATCCACATCGATGGCATGCCGCTGCATGTCGTGGACACGGCCGGGCTGCGTGACACCGATGACCAGGTAGAGAAGATCGGAGTAGAACGCGCGTTGAAGGCAATCACTGAAGCCGATCGCGTGCTGCTGGTGGTTGATGCCACCGCGCCGGAAGCTGCGGACCCGTTCGCACTGTGGCCAGAATTCCTCGAACAACGGCCAGACCCCGCCAAGGTCACGCTGATTCGTAACAAGGCTGACCTGACGGGCGAAGCAATCGCCCTGGAAGTCAGCGACGATGGCCACGTCACCATCAGCCTCAGCGCCAAGTCGGCAGGGGATGGCCTGGAGTTGCTGCGCGACCATCTGAAGGCCTGCATGGGTTACGAGCAGACCTCGGAAAGCAGCTTCAGTGCTCGCCGCAGGCACTTGGAAGCGCTGCGGCATGCCAGTGCGGCCCTCGAGCACGGTCGGGCCCAGTTGACCCTGGCAGGTGCTGGTGAGCTGCTGGCCGAAGATCTGCGCCAGGCTCAACAGTTATTGGGCGAGATTACCGGTGCTTTCAGCTCCGATGATCTGCTGGGACGGATCTTTTCCAGCTTCTGCATCGGTAAATAACGTTTACCGTTCCCCAGACAGGCCATTCGGGCCTGTCTGTTCTGCCCGTTTCAGGGCATTCAATTCTTTTTTCTGAATAACGCGAACGTCGCGACGGCTTTCCTGCGTCCGGGATTTGCCTCATTTGACGCTTTTCTGTGGATTAAGCCCTGTGAATAACCGCCCCTGTGCCCAGTTGATAACAGGGCGTAAAACCTGAGTAAAAACCCCTCTGTGGATAACCACCTGTTTAATCCACAGGCTTACACCACTTATCCAAGGGCCTCCTTGGCACCTAACCACAGACTTTTGAATCTCTGTACATAAAGTAAATAAAGGCCTGTAGCGATCTATCCACAGAAACATGCCTCAGTAGAAATAAACATAAAAACAAAGATTTAATAAATTTCTCTCTTTTAATTTCTATTGTTCGTGATTCATCCACAGCTGGTTAAATTTTGTGCAAAGGGTTCTTTAGGAAGGGCGAAGTCCCTATACTTGCCGACTCGTTCGAAAACCTGATCTCGAACGCTCATTCCTAATTACCTACAGAAGCAGGCACGAGGTGCGTGGTGGATTTCCCTTCCCGTTTTGAAGTGATCGTCATCGGCGGCGGTCATGCCGGTACCGAGGCAGCACTGGCGTCAGCACGCATGGGGGCAAAAACCCTGTTGCTGACGCATAACGTGGAAACCCTCGGTGCCATGAGCTGCAACCCCGCGATTGGCGGGATTGGCAAAAGCCACCTGGTCAAGGAAATCGATGCCCTGGGCGGCGCGATGGCCATGGCTACCGACAAAGGTGGTATTCAATTTCGCGTATTGAACAGCCGCAAAGGCCCGGCCGTGCGAGCCACTCGTGCTCAAGCCGACCGGATCCTGTACAAGGCCGCTGTCCGCGAAACCCTGGAAAACCAACCGAACCTGTGGATATTTCAGCAGGCAGCCGATGACCTGATCGTCGAGCAGGACCATGTACGCGGTGTTGTCACCCAAATGGGCCTGCGTTTCTTCGCAGAATCCGTGGTGTTGACCACCGGTACGTTCCTCGGTGGACTTATCCACATCGGTATGCAGAACTATTCCGGTGGCCGCGCTGGTGATCCGCCGTCAATCGCCTTGGCACAACGCCTTCGCGAACTGCCACTGCGCGTTGGTCGCCTGAAAACCGGCACGCCGCCACGTATCGATGGCCGTTCGGTGGATTTCTCGGTGATGACCGAGCAAGCCGGCGACACACCGATCCCGGTCATGTCGTTCATGGGCTCCAAGGAACAGCATCCGAAACAGGTCAGTTGCTGGATTACCCACACCAACGCCCGAACCCACGAAATCATTGCCGCGAACCTCGACCGTTCGCCGATGTATTCCGGTGTGATCGAAGGCATTGGGCCACGCTATTGCCCGTCGATCGAAGACAAGATCCATCGCTTTGCCGACAAGGAAAGCCACCAGGTCTTCATCGAGCCGGAAGGTTTGACTACCCACGAGCTGTATCCGAACGGGATTTCCACTTCCTTGCCGTTCGACGTGCAAATCCAGATCGTGCAGTCGATTCGCGGTATGGAAAATGCGCACATCGTGCGGCCTGGCTATGCCATCGAGTACGACTACTTCGACCCGCGTGACTTGAAATACAGCCTGGAAACCAAGGTGATCGGCGGTTTGTTCTTCGCTGGACAAATCAACGGCACCACCGGTTACGAAGAAGCCGGCGCCCAGGGTTTGCTGGCCGGAGCCAACGCCGCACTGCGTGCACAGGGCAAAGACAGCTGGTGCCCGCGTCGCGATGAGGCGTACATCGGTGTGTTGGTCGACGACCTGATCACCCTCGGCACCCAGGAACCGTACCGGATGTTTACGTCCCGGGCCGAATATCGCCTGATCCTGCGGGAAGACAACGCCGACCTGCGCTTGACCGAAAAAGGTCGCGAGCTGGGCTTGGTCGACGACGCGCGTTGGGCTGCCTTCTGCAAAAAACGCGAAAGCATCGAACTGGAAGAGCAACGCCTGAAAAGTACCTGGGTTCGCCCGGGCACCGAGCAAGGCGATGCGATTGCCGAGAAATTCGGCACCCCGCTGACCCACGAGTACAACTTGCTGAACCTGCTGTCCCGTCCGGAAATCGACTACGCTGGTCTGATCTCGGTCACCGGTGGTGGCGCAGAAGATCCACAGGTCGCCGAGCAGGTCGAAATCAAGACCAAATACGCCGGTTACATTGACCGTCAGCAGGATGAGATCGCTCGTCTGCGGGCCAGTGAAGACACCAAGCTGCCTGTGGATATCGATTACACAAATATTTCCGGCCTGTCGAAAGAGATTCAAAGCAAGCTGGGGATAACTCGACCAGAGACCCTGGGCCAGGCTTCACGTATCCCGGGCGTCACGCCGGCAGCCATTTCGCTGTTGATGATTCATTTGAAAAAACGCGGCGCGGGCCGTCAGTTGGAGCAAAGCGCTTGAGTTCGTTGGTCACCTCGCAACACGCCGAAGAGTTATCCACAGGTGCTCGCCAGCTTGGCGTCAACCTGACCGAAGCCCAGCACGAGTTGCTACTGGGTTATCTGGCCCTGTTGATCAAATGGAACAAGGCTTACAACCTCACTGCAGTGCGTGACCCGGACGAAATGGTTTCTCGCCATCTGCTCGACAGTCTCAGCGTGATGCCGTTTATCGAAAACGGCCGCTGGCTCGATGTTGGCAGCGGTGGCGGTATGCCCGGCATCCCGCTGGCGATCCTGTTTCCCGAGTCGCAAGTGACGTGCCTGGACAGCAACGGCAAGAAAACCCGCTTCCTGACCCAGGTCAAACTCGAACTCAAGCTGGATAACCTGCAAGTTATCCACAGTCGCGTCGAAGCCTTCACGCCTGAACAGCCTTTCAACGGAATTGTTTCCCGGGCTTTCAGCAGCATGGAGAACTTCAGCAACTGGACCCGCCACCTCGGCGACCGCGACACCCGTTGGCTGGCAATGAAGGGCGTTCATCCAAGCGACGAGCTGTTAGCATTGCCGGCAGACTTCCACCTCGATAGCGAACACGCCTTGGCTGTACCCGGTTGCCAAGGCCAACGCCATCTGCTGATACTGCGCCGCACGGCATGATTGGGAACACAAGCAAGAATGGCTAAGGTATTCGCGATAGCGAACCAGAAAGGTGGCGTGGGCAAAACCACCACCTGCATCAACCTCGCAGCATCCCTGGTCGCTACCAAGCGTCGGGTGCTGTTGATCGATCTCGATCCACAGGGCAACGCCACCATGGGTAGCGGTGTGGATAAACACGGCCTGGAAAACTCGGTCTATGACTTGCTGATTGGCGAGTGCGACCTGGCCCAGGCCATGCACTTTTCCGAGCACGGCGGTTACCAACTGCTGCCGGCCAACCGCGATTTGACCGCGGCGGAAGTGGTGCTGCTGGAAATGCAGATGAAAGAAAGCCGTCTGCGCAGCGCCCTGGCGCCGATCCGCGAGAATTACGACTACATTTTGATCGACTGCCCGCCCTCGCTGTCGATGCTGACACTGAACGCATTGGTCGCCGCCGACGGGGTGATTATCCCCATGCAGTGCGAGTACTTCGCACTGGAAGGGTTGAGCGACCTTGTGGATAACATCAAGCGTATCGCCGAGCTGCTCAACCCGAACCTGCAGATCGAAGGCCTGCTGCGGACCATGTATGACCCGCGCCTGAGCCTGATGAACGATGTGTCGGCACAGCTCAAGGAACACTTCGGCGATCAGCTCTACGACACCGTGATTCCACGCAACATCCGCCTGGCCGAAGCGCCAAGCTATGGCATGCCCGCGCTGGCGTATGACAAGTCATCCCGCGGTGCCATTGCCTATCTGGCTCTGGCCGGTGAGATGGTTCGTCGTCAACGCCGCAATTCACGCACCGCTGCAGCCCAGCCAACTTAAGGAATCCCCATGGCCGTCAAGAAACGAGGTCTCGGACGTGGACTGGATGCACTGCTGAGTGGTCCGACTGTCACGACCCTTGAAGAGCAAGCGGTGCAGGCCGACGAGCGTGAGCTGCAGCACCTGCCGCTGGACCTGATCCAGCGCGGCAAATACCAGCCGCGCCGGGACATGGATCCCCAGGCGCTGGAAGAATTGGCGAACTCGATCAAGTCCCAGGGCGTGATGCAGCCGATCGTGGTGCGCCCGATTGGTGCAGGCCGCTTTGAAATCATCGCCGGCGAACGCCGCTGGCGTGCCAGCCAACAGGCTGGCAAGGAAACCATCCCGGCGATGGTGCGCGATGTACCGGATGAAACCGCCATCGCCATGGCACTGATCGAGAACATACAGCGCGAAGACCTCAATCCGATCGAGGAAGCGATCGCCCTGCAGCGTTTGCAGCAGGAATTCAAACTGACTCAGCAGGAAGTCGCGGATGCGGTGGGCAAGTCCCGGGTTACCGTGTCCAACCTGTTGCGTCTGATCGCACTGCCGGAAGTCATCAAAACCATGCTTTCCCATGGCGACCTGGAAATGGGTCATGCCCGTGCTTTGCTCGGTTTGCCGGAAAATCAACAGGTTGAGGGGGCGCGACACGTTGTCGCACGAGGCCTCACCGTTCGTCAGACCGAGGCCCTGGTTCGCCAGTGGCTCAGCGGCAAACCTGCACCGGTCGAAACTGCCAAACCTGATCCGGATATTGCACGCCTGGAGCAGCGCCTGGCCGAACGCCTAGGCTCTGCGGTGCAAATTCGCCACGGAAAGAAAGGCAAAGGGCAATTGGTCATCGGATATAACTCATTGGATGAGCTTCAGGGCGTTCTTGCCCACATCCGCTGAAACAATTGCTTCTGTAGCGCGCAGTCGGAAATCACTACCCGGCAGTTGAATAGGGGCAGAACCGCCCCTATACTCTGCGCGCATTTTGTCGGCACAAATTATGCCAAGTTATTGATTTCCGGCAGCCGACTATTGAGGAGCAAGAGTGATGGAAACCCGCACGCCAAACACGTCGCCGTTCCATCGCTTGGCCGTTTTCCCGGTTTTAGTGGCTCAATTTGTCATTTTACTGATCGCCTCTTTGGCGCTCTGGTATTGGTATGGAGTCGTAGCCGGGTACTCAGGACTCTGCGGAGGCCTGATAGCCTTGCTGCCCAATATGTATTTTGCTCACAGGGCCTTTCGGTTTTCCGGCGCCCGAGCAGCCCAGGCTATCGTCCGGTCTTTTTATGCCGGCGAGGCGGGGAAACTGATTTTGACGGCAGTGCTGTTTGCACTGACCTTTGCAGGTGTGAAGCCATTGGCGCCGCTAGCTGTATTCGGCGTCTTCGTGTTGACCCAATTGGTCAGCTGGTTCTCGCCCCTGCTGATGAGAACAAGACTTTCGAGACCTTAGGGCGTTTGAGGCAACCATGGCAGAGACAACCGCTTCGGGCTATATCCAGCACCACTTGCAGAACCTGACCTTCGGTCAGCTACCCAATGGCGGCTGGGGCTTCGCCCACACCGCAGCAGAAGCCAAAGAAATGGGCTTCTGGGCATTCCACCTGGATACTCTGGGCTGGTCTGTCGCATTGGGTCTGATTTTCGTCCTGATTTTCCGCATGGCGGCAAAGAAGGCGACTTCCGGTCAGCCAGGGGCATTGCAGAACTTCGTTGAAGTATTGGTCGAATTCGTCGATGGCAGCGTGCGTGACAGCTTCCATGGTCGTAGCGCGGTGATTGCACCGTTGGCACTGACCATCTTCGTCTGGGTGTTCCTGATGAACGCCGTCGACCTGATTCCGGTCGACTGGATTCCTCAGCTGGCCATCCTGATCTCCGGCGATCAGCACATTCCATTCCGTGCAGTTTCCACCACGGACCCTAACGCCACCCTGGGCATGGCCCTGTCGGTGTTTGCGTTGATCATTTTCTACAGCATCAAGATCAAGGGTATCGGCGGCTTCATCGGCGAACTGACCCTGCACCCGTTCGGCAGCAAGAACATCTTCGTTCAAGCCCTGCTGATCCCGGTGAACTTCCTGCTGGAATTCGTGACCCTGGTCGCCAAGCCGATTTCCCTGGCCCTGCGACTGTTCGGCAACATGTATGCCGGCGAGCTGGTGTTCATTCTGATCGCTGTGATGTTCGGCAGTGGTCTGCTCTGGCTTAGCGGCCTGGGCATTGTTCTGCAGTGGGCGTGGGCTGTGTTCCACATCCTGATCATCACCCTGCAGGCGTTTATCTTCATGATGCTGACCATCGTCTACCTGTCGATGGCGCACGAAGAGAACCATTAAGACCAGTTTCGACTAGTCTGATGTCCCTCCCGGTCAAACGGGAGGGGAGCCCTGAAGGGCTATGAAACGATTTGTTTTACCGCTTTAAAATCTAAAAAACCTAAACCATACGACGTAAAAGTCGGGAGGAAAGATGGAAACTGTAGTTGGTCTAACCGCTATCGCTGTTGCACTGTTGATCGGCCTGGGCGCCCTGGGTACTGCCATTGGTTTCGGCCTGCTGGGCGGCAAGTTCCTGGAAGGCGCAGCGCGTCAGCCAGAAATGGTTCCAATGCTGCAAGTTAAAATGTTCATCGTCGCCGGCCTGCTCGACGCCGTGACCATGATCGGTGTTGGTATCGCTCTGTTCTTCACCTTCGCGAACCCCTTCGTTGGTCAACTCGCCGGTTAATCACTCGTTTTTTCGAGTGATTGGTGTGTTGTGCAACGAACGAGCGAGGTATTGGCGTGAACATTAATGCAACCATTATTGGTCAGTCCTTAGCGTTCTTGATTTTTGTTGTTTTCTGCATGAAGTTCGTATGGCCTCCGGTCATCGCGGCTTTGCACGAACGTCAGAAGAAGATCGCAGACGGACTGGACGCTGCCGCACGAGCAGCTCGCGACCTGGAGTTGGCCCAAGATAAAGCGGGTCAACAACTGCGCGAAGCGAAAGCTCAGGCAGCTGAAATCATTGAGCAAGCCAAGAAACGCGGTAACCAGATCGTTGAAGAGGCTGTTGAAAAAGCCCGTATCGACGCTGACCGTGTGAAGGTTCAGGCTCAAGCCGAGATCGAGCAGGAACTGAACGGTGTCAAAGATGCGCTGCGTGCCCAACTGGGTGCTCTGGCCGTCGGCGGTGCTGAGAAGATCCTGGGTGCCACAATCGATCAAAACGCGCACGCGGAGCTGGTAAACAAACTGGCTGCTGAAATTTAAGCGAGGGCGATCATGGCAGAATTGACCACGTTGGCCCGACCTTACGCTAAGGCAGCCTTCGAGCACGCCCAGGCCCACCAGCAGCTGGCCTCTTGGTCAGCCATGCTCGGCCTGGCTGCAGCAGTGTCGCAAGACGACACCATGCAGCGCGTGCTCAAGGCCCCGCGACTGACGAGCGCAGACAAGGCCGCCACGTTTATTGACGTGTGCGGCGACAAGTTTGATGTAAAAGTGCAGAACTTCATCCACGTCGTTGCCGAAAACGACCGTCTCCCGCTTCTGCCGGAGATCGCCGCTCTGTTTGACCTGTACAAGGCCGAACAAGAGAAATCGGTAGATGTTGAAGTGACCAGTGCTTTTGCATTGAACCAAGAACAGCAAGACAAACTCGCCAAGGTTCTCAGTGCACGACTCGACCGGGAAGTGCGCCTGCAAGTTGCGGAGGATGCCACCCTGATTGGTGGTGTCATCATTCGCGCCGGCGACCTGGTTATCGATGGCTCGATTCGCGGCAAACTCGCGAATCTTGCCGAAGCATTGAAATCTTGAGTTTGAAGGGGCAGCAGAGCAATGCAGCAACTCAATCCTTCCGAAATAAGTGAAATTATCAAGGGCCGCATCGACAAGCTCGATGTGACCTCCCAAGCCCGTAACGAAGGCACTGTCGTCAGCGTATCTGACGGCATCGTGCGGATTCACGGTCTGGCCGACGTAATGTACGGCGAGATGATCGAGTTTCCGGGCGGCGTCTACGGTATGGCCCTCAACCTGGAGCAAGACTCTGTAGGTGCCGTTGTATTGGGCTCCTACCAGACTCTGGCCGAAGGCATGAGCGCCAAGTGCACAGGCCGCATCCTGGAAGTTCCGGTTGGTAAGGAACTGCTGGGTCGCGTTGTCGACGCACTGGGTAACCCAGTTGACGGCAAAGGTCCGCTGAACAACACCGAGACCGATGCGGTCGAGAAAGTTGCTCCAGGCGTGATCTGGCGTAAGTCGGTAGACCAGCCTGTACAGACTGGCTACAAGGCTGTCGATGCCATGATTCCTGTCGGCCGTGGCCAGCGTGAGCTGATCATCGGTGACCGTCAGATCGGTAAAACCGCTCTGGCGATCGACGCGATCATCAACCAGAAAGACAGCGGGATCTTCTGCGTCTACGTAGCTATCGGTCAGAAGCAATCGACCATCGCCAACGTGGTTCGCAAGCTGGAAGAAAACGGCGCCCTGGCTAACACCATCGTCGTGGCCGCCAGTGCTTCCGAATCCGCTGCACTTCAGTTCCTGGCACCGTACTCCGGTTGCACCATGGGCGAATACTTCCGCGACCGCGGTGAAGACGCGCTGATCGTTTATGACGATCTGTCCAAGCAAGCAGTGGCTTACCGCCAGATTTCCCTGCTGCTGCGCCGTCCACCAGGCCGTGAAGCTTACCCAGGCGACGTGTTCTATCTCCACTCCCGTCTGCTGGAGCGCGCATCCCGCGTTTCGGAAGAATACGTAGAGAAGTTCACCAACGGCGCAGTGACCGGCAAAACCGGTTCCCTGACCGCACTGCCGATCATCGAAACCCAGGCTGGCGACGTTTCCGCGTTCGTTCCGACCAACGTGATTTCCATCACCGACGGTCAGATCTTCCTGGAATCGGCCATGTTCAACTCCGGGATCCGTCCTGCAGTGAACGCCGGTGTTTCGGTATCCCGTGTGGGTGGTGCCGCTCAGACCAAGATCATCAAGAAGCTCTCCGGTGGTATCCGTACCGCTCTGGCTCAGTACCGTGAACTGGCGGCATTCGCCCAGTTCGCTTCTGACCTGGACGAAGCGACCCGTAAGCAACTTGAGCATGGTCAGCGCGTTACCGAGCTGATGAAGCAGAAGCAATACGCACCAATGTCGATCGCTGACATGGCGCTGTCGCTGTATGCCGCTGAGCGTGGGTTCCTGACCGACGTTGAAATCACCAAGGTCGGCAGCTTTGAACAAGCGCTGATTGCTTACTTCAACCGCGATCACGCCGAATTGATGGCGAAGATCAACGTGAAGGGTGACTTCAATGACGACATCGATGCTGGCATCAAAGCCGGTATCGAGAAGTTCAAGGCCACCCAAACCTGGTAAGCCGCAGCGGGGGCCGCGAGGCTCCCGCTTGCTAACCTGATAGGTGTTACATGGCAGGCGCAAAAGAGATTCGCAGTAAGATTGCGAGCATCAAAAGCACGCAAAAGATCACCAGCGCCATGGAAAAAGTGGCGGTCAGCAAAATGCGCAAGGCACAAATGCGCATGGCTGCTAGCCGTCCCTACGCGGAGCGTATCCGCCAGGTTATTGGTCATCTGGCCAACGCCAACCCGGAATATCGCCACCCGTTCATGATCGATCGCGAAGTAAAGCGCGTTGGTTATGTCGTGGTGAGCAGTGACCGTGGTTTGTGCGGTGGTTTGAATACCAACCTGTTCAAGGCCCTGGTCAAGGACATGGCGGTAAACCGCGAAAAAGGCGTCGAGATCGATCTGTGTGTGGTCGGTAGCAAGGGTGCGGCCTTTTTCCGCAACTTCGGCGGTAACGTCGTTGCAGCTATCAGCCACCTGGGTGAAGAACCGTCGATCAATGATTTGATCGGCAGCGTCAAAGTGATGCTGGATGCATACCTGGAAGGCCGGATTGACCGCCTGTCCGTGGTATCCAACAAGTTCATCAACACCATGACGCAACAGCCTACCGTGGAGCAGTTGATTCCATTGGTGGCCGCCCCGGAACAAGAACTCAAGCACCACTGGGACTACCTCTACGAACCAGACGCCAAAGAGCTGCTTGACGGCTTGATGGTGCGCTACGTGGAGTCGCAGGTGTACCAGGCGGTGGTCGAGAACAACGCGGCTGAACAAGCTGCGCGGATGATCGCGATGAAGAACGCTACCGACAACGCCGGTGATTTGATCAGCGATTTGCAGCTGATCTACAACAAGGCGCGTCAGGCTGCGATCACCCAAGAGATCTCGGAAATCGTCGGCGGCGCTGCCGCGGTTTAACGGTTCAAATATTCAGAGGATCCAGCTATGAGTAGCGGACGTATCGTTCAAATCATCGGCGCCGTTATCGACGTGGAATTCCCACGCGACAGCGTACCGAGCATCTACAACGCTTTGAAAGTCAAAAGCGATGCAGGCACCACCCTGGAAGTTCAGCAGCAGCTGGGCGACGGCGTGGTTCGTACCATTGCAATGGGTTCCACCGAAGGCTTGAAGCGCGGTCTGGAAGTCACTGACTCTGGCGCAGCCATCTCCGTACCGGTCGGTAAAGCGACCCTGGGCCGGATCATGGACGTCCTCGGTAACCCGATCGACGAAGCCGGTCCAATCGACACCGAAGAGCGCTGGGGCATTCACCGTCCTGCGCCTTCCTTCGCGGAACAAGCGGGCGGCAACGACCTGCTGGAAACCGGCATCAAGGTTATCGACCTGGTTTGCCCGTTCGCCAAGGGCGGTAAAGTCGGTCTGTTCGGTGGTGCCGGTGTAGGCAAAACCGTAAACATGATGGAACTGATCCGTAACATCGCCATCGAGCACAGCGGTTATTCCGTGTTCGCCGGTGTGGGTGAGCGTACTCGTGAGGGTAACGACTTCTACCACGAGATGAAGGATTCCAACGTTCTGGACAAAGTGGCACTGGTTTACGGTCAGATGAACGAGCCGCCGGGTAACCGTCTGCGCGTAGCACTGACCGGCCTGACCATGGCCGAGAAGTTCCGTGACGAAGGTAACGACGTTCTGCTGTTCGTCGACAACATCTATCGTTACACCCTGGCCGGTACTGAAGTATCCGCACTGCTGGGCCGTATGCCTTCCGCAGTAGGTTACCAGCCGACCCTGGCCGAAGAGATGGGTACTCTGCAAGAGCGTATCACTTCGACCAAAAACGGTTCGATCACCTCGATCCAAGCGGTATACGTACCTGCGGATGACTTGACTGACCCGTCGCCAGCGACCACGTTCGCCCACTTGGACGCCACCGTCGTACTGTCCCGTGACATCGCCTCCCTGGGTATCTACCCAGCGGTCGATCCACTGGACTCGACTTCGCGCCAGCTGGACCCGAACGTCATCGGCCAGGAACACTACGACACCGCTCGCGGCGTCCAGTACGTTCTGCAGCGTTACAAAGAACTGAAGGACATCATTGCGATCCTGGGTATGGACGAGCTGTCGGAAACCGACAAGCAGTTGGTATCCCGCGCTCGTAAGATCCAGCGTTTCTTGTCGCAGCCGTTCTTCGTGGCTGAAGTCTTCACCGGTGCCTCGGGTAAATACGTTTCCCTGAAAGACACCATTGCTGGCTTCAAAGGCATCCTCAACGGTGACTACGACCACCTGCCAGAACAAGCGTTCTACATGGTCGGCGGCATCGAAGAAGCGATCGAGAAAGCCAAGAAACTGTAATTCCGGCGCCCGGTAACGGGCGCTAATCAGGTTGAGGCAAGCAGATGGCTATGACATTCCATTGCGATATCGTCAGCGCGGAAGGGGAAATCTTCTCCGGTCAGATCGAGAGTGTGATTGCACACGGCGAACTGGGCGACCTGGGTATTAACTTTGGCCACGCGCCATTGATTACATCCTTGAAGCCTGGTCCGATCACTCTGACCAAGCTGGGCGGGGAACGGGAGGTGTTTTACATCTCCGGTGGTTTCCTCGAGGTTCAGCCGAACATGGTCAAGGTACTTGCCGACACCGTGCAACGTGCTGCCGACCTGGATGAAGCCTCCGCTCAGGAAGCCGTCAAGGCTGCCGAGAAGGCCCTGAACGAAAAAGGCGCAGATTTCGACTACGGTTCTGCTGCTGCACGTCTGGCCGAGGCCGCAGCTCAGCTGCGCACCGTCCAGCAGATCCGCAAGAAGTTTGGCGGCTAAGCCGTCAAGCCTCATGTGTGATTGATTAAAAAGGGTAGCCTCGGCTACCCTTTTTCTTTTTTAGCAAAACACTTCTTTGGTCTGAAGTCTGACCGCCCAGGATTGGTAGCCATTCATGTCTCTCGAAATCGTAATTCTTGCCGCAGGCCAGGGCACCCGCATGCGTTCGGCCTTGCCCAAGGTGCTGCACCCGGTTGCCGGCAACTCGATGCTCGGCCATGTTATCCACAGCGCCCGGCAACTTGATCCACAGCGCATTCATGTGGTGATCGGCCACGGAGCCGACGTGGTGCGTGAGCGACTGGCGGCGGACGACTTGAATTTCGTATTGCAGGACAAGCAATTGGGTACCGGCCATGCCACCGCGCAAGCGGTGCCGTTCATCAAGGCCGACACCGTGCTGATCCTTTACGGTGACGTGCCGTTGATCGAAGTGGAAACCTTGCAGCGCCTGCTCAAGCATGTGGTGCCAGGCCAGATGGGCCTGCTGACCGTTGAGCTGGATGACCCGACCGGCTACGGCCGCATTGTGCGCAACGCTGACGGCAAGGTCGCGGCCATCGTCGAGCATAAAGACGCCAGCGAAGCCCAGCGCGCCATCACCGAAGGCAATACCGGAATCCTCGCGGTGCCGGCCGATCGCCTGGCTGACTGGATGAGCCGCCTGTCCAACAATAACGCCCAGGGCGAGTACTACCTGACCGATGTCATCGAGATGGCTGTCAGTGATGGCCTGTTGGTCGCCACCGAACAGCCCCACGACCCGATGGAAGTGCAGGGCGCCAACGACCGCAAGCAACTGGCGGAGCTGGAGCGTCACTATCAACTGCGCGAAGGCCGCCGCTTGATGGCGCTGGGCGTGACACTGCGGGATCCGGCACGTTTCGATATGCGGGGTGATATCACTGTGGGTCGCGACGTGCTGATCGACATCAACGTGATCCTGGAAGGTCGCGTGGTGATTGAAGATGACGTGATCATTGGCCCGAACTGCGTGATCAAGGACAGCACCCTGCGCAAAGGCGTGGTGATCAAGGCCAACAGCCATATCGACGGCGCGGTGATGGGCGAGGGCAGTGACGCTGGTCCGTTTGCACGCCTGCGTCCGGGTAGCGTGCTCGGGGCCAGGGCCCATGTGGGTAACTTTGTAGAACTGAAAAACGCACAGATGGGCGACGACGCCAAGGCCGGGCACCTGGCCTACCTTGGTGATGCCGTGATTGGTGCGCGCAGCAATATCGGCGCCGGCGCCATCACGTGTAACTACGATGGCGCCAACAAGTACCAGACGACCATTGGCGAAGACGTGTTTATCGGCTCCAACAACTCGTTGATTGCACCCGTCAGCATTGGTGATGGTTCGAACACAGCGGCAGGCTCAACCATCAACCAGGATGTGGATAAGTCTCAACTCGCAGTGGCGCGCGCCCGCCAGCGCAACATCGACGGCTGGAAGCGCCCGGTCAAAATCAAGAAGACCTGAGTTATCCACAGTCTGATTGACCACCACTTTCACCTGTAGGAGCCGGCTTGCCGGCGATGACGGAGTGCCAGACAACATCAACGTTGGCTGTCAGACCGCTATCGCAGGCAAGCCAGCTCCCACAGTTGTTTAGTGTTGTTGCCAGACTTTTCGCAAAAATTGACCTCGCTCCCTTGACGATCCTCAGCCAATAGGTTTTGATTGCCTTCGTTATCTTTCGAAACGAAACTTATCATCACCATGTCGAAACGAAATACACCCCAACGTCGCCACAACATCCTTGCCATGCTCACTGAGCAAGGTGAAGTCAGCGTGGACGAATTGGCCAAACGTTTCGAAACGTCGGAAGTCACCATCCGCAAGGACCTGGCGGCCCTCGAAAGTAACGGCCTGTTGCTGCGTCGCTATGGCGGCGCCATCACCATGCCCCAGGAACTGGTCGGCGACCCGGCCCAGCCCATTTCGGTCTACAAGCGCGCCATCGCCCGTGCGGCCGTCCGGCGTTTGCGCGAACACGCCCGCATCATCATCGACAGCGGCAGCACCACCGCCGCCATGATCCCCGAACTGGGCCATCAGCCCGGCCTGGTGGTGATGACCAACTCCCTGCACGTAGCCAGCGCCCTGAGCGAACTGGAACATGAGCCGGTACTGTTGATGACCGGCGGCACCTGGGACCCGCATTCGGACTCGTTCCAGGGCCAGGTCGCCGAGCAAGTGCTGCGTTCCTACGATTTCGACCAGCTCTTCATTGGCGCCGATGGCATCGACCTGGAGCGCGGTACCACCACCTTCAACGAGTTGCTGGGGCTGAGCCGCGTCATGGCCGAGGTCGCCCGCGAAGTGGTGGTGATGGTCGAGTCCGACAAGATTGGCCGCAAGATCCCCAACCTGGAACTGCCCTGGAGCAGCGTCCATACCCTTATTACCGATGATCGCCTGCCGCTTGAGGCCCGCGACCAGATCCAAGCCCGCGGCATCACGCTGATTTGCGCGGCAGTCATCTAGGAGAAAAACCATGTGTGGAATTGTTGGCGCAGTCGCTGAACGAAACGTCACCGCCATTTTGCTCGAAGGCCTCAAACGCCTGGAATACCGCGGCTACGACAGCGCCGGTGTGGCGCTCTTTACCAACGCCGGCAAGCTTGAGCGCATGCGTCGCCCGGGCAAGGTCAGCGAACTCGAACAAGCGTTGGCCGGTGAGCCGCTGGTAGGCCGCCTGGGTATCGCCCACACCCGTTGGGCCACCCATGGCGCACCGTGCGAACGCAACGCGCACCCGCACTTCTCCGGTGACCTGGCGGTGGTGCACAACGGCATTATCGAAAACCATGAAGTGCTGCGTGAACAACTCAAAGGCCTGGGCTACGTCTTCACTTCGGACACCGACACCGAAGTCATCGCCCACCTGCTGAACCACAAGCTTAAAGACCTGGGCGACCTGACCAACGCCCTCAAGGCCACCGTCAAGGAACTGCACGGCGCCTATGGCCTGGCCGTGATCAGCGCCAGCCAGCCCGACCGCCTGGTCGCCGCCCGCAGTGGCAGCCCATTGGTGATCGGCCTGGGCCTGGGCGAGAACTTCCTCGCCTCCGACCAACTGGCCCTGCGCCAGGTGACCGACCGCTTCATGTACCTGGAAGAAGGCGACATCGCCGAGATCCGCCGCGAAAGCGTGTCGATCTGGGACGTCAACGGCAAGTCCGTTGAACGTGAAGCCGTGCAGTACCGCGACGGTGCCGAAGCCGCCGACAAGGGCGAGTTCCGCCACTTCATGCTCAAGGAAATCCACGAGCAACCGGCCGTGGTGCAACGCACCCTGGAAGGTCGCCTGAGCCAGAACCAGGTGTTGGTACAAGCCTTCGGCCCGCAAGCCGCCGAGCTGTTCGCCAAAGTGCGCAACGTGCAAATCGTCGCCTGCGGCACCAGCTACCACGCCGGCATGGTCGCCCGTTACTGGCTCGAAGAACTGGCCGGCATCCCGTGCCAGGTCGAAGTCGCCAGCGAATTCCGCTACCGCAAGGTGGTGGTGCAGCCCGACACCCTGTTCGTCACCATCTCCCAGTCCGGCGAAACCGCCGACACCCTGGCCGCCCTGCGCAATGCCAAGGAACTGGGCTTCCTCGGCAGCCTGGCAATCTGCAACGTCGGCATCAGCTCCTTGGTGCGCGAGTCCGACCTGACCCTGCTGACCCAGGCCGGTCGCGAAATCGGCGTGGCCTCCACCAAGGCCTTCACCACCCAGTTGGTGGGCCTGTTGCTGCTGACCCTGTCCCTGGGCCAGGTGCGCGGCACGCTGGAAGACGGCGTCGAAGCCAAGCTGGTGGAAGAACTGCGCCGCCTGCCGGCCCGCCTGGGCGAAGCGCTGGCCATGGACAGCACCGTGGAAAAAGTCGCCGAGCTGTTCGCCGACAAACACCACACCCTGTTCCTCGGCCGTGGCGCGCAATACCCGGTGGCGATGGAAGGTTCGCTCAAGCTTAAGGAAATCTCCTACATTCACGCCGAAGCCTACCCGGCCGGTGAGCTCAAGCACGGCCCGTTGGCCCTGGTGGATGACGACATGCCAGTGGTGACCGTCGCGCCGAACAACGAACTGCTGGAGAAGCTCAAGTCCAACCTGCAGGAAGTGCGCGCCCGTGGCGGCCAGTTGATCGTGTTCGCCGACGAAAAGGCCGGCATGACCAATGGCGAAGGCACCCACGTCATCAACATGCCGCACATCCACGACACCTTGTCGCCGATCCTCTACACCATCCCGCTGCAGTTGCTGTCGTACTACGTGGCTGTGCTTAAGGGCACTGACGTTGACCAGCCGCGCAACCTGGCGAAGTCGGTGACGGTGGAGTAAGCCTTAGCCGTACCACCAAAACCCCTGGTTTTTGACAAAATATTTTGACACCAGACAAAATATTCTGACACCAGACAAGATATTTTGACACAATGCCTAAAGCCCCTGATTTCAGGGGCTTTTCTTTATTATGTCCTCCACCATATGTCCGATTTTGGGTTGTGATCTTGCTAGAGGCGTAGTCTGGTACAGGTACTCAGACTTATTCACAGCGCTGATATTTTCCTAGCACTTTTTGTGCACATTCCATTTTTGAGGATATGTGGAGGCCGCAGAAGGCATGGGAGGTTGGCTTGCGTGGTCGTAGCTTCAAGACGCAGTCCGATATTGATCGGCATATCGAAAAAGGCTTTGGGCAAGGAAATCACGAGCTGTATTTGCCGTGGTTGCGTGTGCAAGACGTTCCATCGCATGGTCGGTCGCGCAAGGTTCATGGAGTAAAAGTTGATCGGCTTCATCACCTACTGTCTGATCTTGAATACGGGTATTTGCTCGTAGCCGAGTTTTCCTCTGATGTGGTGGATATTCGGGAGCAATTTCCCATCCTTCCGCAATCGGCGGTTCAGTCGATTGCCCTTGCTTTGAATATTCGCTATCCCGTTTATCCAGGTACCAAAGTGCCTTTCGTGATGACGACGGACTTTCTGCTGACCATCAAACAGCCAGATGGAAGCACGCGCTTAGCGGCTCGTACGCTCAAATACACCGAGTCGCTTAAGGCAGACAAAGGACTTGAACGTACCCTGGAAAAGTTTGAGATCGAACGAGCCTATTGGTCCGGTCAAGGGGTGGACTGGAACATCGTTACCGAGAAAGACCTCCCTGCCACTCTGATCCAGAACCTTGACTGGTTACGTAAATCAGCGACCCTCCAACGACATCTTCAGCAACGTCCACTGATCGAGTCGTTTCTAGAGGAGATCACTCGTGTGCGTGAGTATCCATGGCCACTTGACCGTGTGTTGCGCCATATAGCGGGCGCATTGTTCATCCCCTACACCGACACCAAGGCCATGTTCATGCATCTGGTTTGGCACAAAAACATCCTCTTGGAGCTGGCAGCGGAACGGCTTTCAATGAAGAGCTCGTTGCCTCAAATCGAAGTCGTATGGCCCTCCAGCGATAATGGCCACGAACTGAAGGTCGGTTGATATGGCATATCTTGGTAAGAATGATGTCCTTGAGGCAGTAACCGAACCCAAGCTATTGAAGGGCTTAGTGAGGGTTCTATGGGTTGATAAACGCAGCGATCAGATTGTGCTGATGACGATTGAACGCTCACCCAAGCGGCCATGGGTCATGCAGCTATCTGAGCTGAAAAGCTGGTTAAGCTCAGGCGATATCAAGTTTTTATCGGTTACTCCTCCAGCCTACATGTTGAAGGCGGAAGAAGACCTTTCTGATAAAGAGAAGGCATTCCGGGATAACAACTGGGCCCGTATTCAATCGCTTGTCGACACTGACCCTCCAGACGCTATTTTCCAGCCAGATGCTCTTGGTCAGATGGTCGCTGATCAGGCGCGCAAACTTGGGCTGCCGAACAAATCGGTGTATCGCTTGCTGTACCGATACTGGATGGGGGGGCAAGTACGTAACTCATTACTTCCAGATAGGGTTAACGCGGGAGGGCCAGGCAAACCTAAAAACTACCCAAACGGCCTTAAACCGGGGCGTTCGACGATGTTTCAGGGGGTCAAATCCACTACTCAATCGAAGGTACTGAGTGATACGGATAAAAACTGTATCAAGACTGGGTTTGCATTATTTGCCAAGGGATCTGTAGGGACCATCGCAGATGCTTACGTCAAAATGCTTCGGCGTTTTTATACGATTAAACCGATGCTGGGTGACGCAGGAGACGATGCGCCTTTGCTTCCTGCCAGCGAGCTACCCACGGCCAGACAGTTTGCCTACTGGGGTCACAAAGCTTTCGATGACATTGCAGTTCTGAGAGGTCGCAGTGGTGAGCGCAATTGGCAAAAAGACCATCGCCCGCTGAGCGGCACTGTTCGGGAGAACCTGCGTGGGCCAGGCCATTTATTTGAAATAGACGCCACCATTGCAGATGTCTATCTCGTCAGTCGTTACAACAGAAATTGGATTATTGGCCGTCCAGTTGTTTACGTCGTTATCGATACTTTTTCGGGAATGATCGTAGGCGTATTTGTTGGCTTGGAGGGACCAAGCTGGAATGGTGCCCGACAAGCGCTTTACAACGCGTTTACCTCAAAAGTGGAGTTCTGTGCTGCCAACGGCGTTGAAATTGAAGACGCCGACTGGCCTTGTCATCACCTACCGCACGAAGTTTTCGCAGATCGTGGTGAGATGCTTGGACAAGCTGCTGAGGGGCTTGCCTCCGGTTTGCGCATTAATTTGGGTATCGCGCCTCCCTATCGTCCAGATTGGAAAGCGATCGTGGAAAGCTCATTCAAAGTGTTGAATATCACGACGCAAATTCACTGGATTCCAGGAGCTGTACGTAAGCGAATTCTAGAGAGGGGTGAGCGTGACTACCGACTTGATGCCACGCTGAATCTCGCCGAATTTACGAAGATCATCATTGAGGGAATCCTTCACTACAACAGCCAAAATCGACAGCCAGCGCGACTCAATAAAGAGATGATTGCTGATCAGGTCGAGCCAACCCCTATGGGAATATGGGGGTGGGCGCTGAAGAATGATCGAATCGAGGTCAATACTCAGACGGAAGAGCTGATTTATCTGCACCTACTACCCCGAGATAATGGCTCAGTTCAGAAAGGTGGGATTAAGTTCAAGGGAATGTTTTACGTCTGCGACTGGGCCATTGAACAAAACTGGTTTGCACGTGCTCGGCATCGTGGTGTCAGCAGCATCGTCTGTTGGTATGACCCAAATAGTACTCAACATATCTGGATTCAAGGCCCGGATCGGCACTTCATTCGTTGTGATCTCCGAAACTCTGAGGTGCGTTATCACGGCGTTCGGTTCGAGGAAGTAATCGACATGTTGGAGATTGTTAAACAAGAGTCTCCTGAGAGCAAATACAGCAAGCTGGCGAGTCGTGTCGCACTGGACGCAACAATTTCGGACGTTGTGTCGAATGCGGTGAAGGAGAAAAAGTTGACGATGGAGCCGGGCTCGAAATCGCAGAAGCTCGGTGACATTCGAACCAACAGGTCCCACGAACGCATGCAAGAGCGTTCGGAGTCGTTAGTGCCCGAAGACTTGAGAGCCGCTAGTTCAAATCAGAGTAGCCAAGCCTTGAACACGGGGATTGGCGTCGCTGAAAATTACGCTGGCACCCGTAGTGCTGAGGTAATTGATCTGCTCAGTCGGTTCCGCCCGGGAGGTAGCAAATGAATCGGAGTGTCCAGAATTTCGCGAAGTACCATGAGTCTCCCGTTCTGGAGTTTCAAGGTAATCCGTTGATTGAGGCGTTACCTCCAATCCTTTCCGAGAGTGACGCTGCATCGCTGATCTCGCATTTTCCTCCGGTGGTTGACGAAGAGCGACAGCACGACAAGTCGGTTAGGCTCCATTGCATTGATCGCCTGCGTACCGTTGTTCAGCCACTACCGATTCATCTTGAGCTCGAATCAGCATTTTCTTCGCTGCTGCGAAGTGGATATGTAGGGCGCAACCCAATGTCTACAGCCACAGTTAGACACTTGCACTCGCTGTCAGCACCAGGAGGTTCAGACGGGTTTCGTTCAACGGCAACCACTTTCAGTCTTGTAGGGTTGAGCGGAATCGGGAAATCCACCGCTCTTGAGTCAATTCTTCGGCTGTATCCGCAAACGATCGTTCATCAGCGCTATGAAGGGCGTTCTTTTGTGCAGACGCAGATCACTTGGTTGAAACTGGACTGCCCTTTTGATGGATCGCTTAGCGGTTTATGCCGTGCTTTTTTCCGCGCTGTTGACCAGGCGATAGGCCAAGATCGGTATGCGAACAGCTATCGTGCGCGGAATGGATTGCCTGACCTCATCCAGCGCATGGAGCAGGTTGCGAGTACCTACTTCGTCGGTGCCCTATTGATCGATGAAATTCAGCATCTACGTTCCGCCCGTACTGGCGGTAAAGACAACATGCTCAATTTCTTCGTAAACCTGATCAACTCCATTGGCATCCCGGTCGTCTTCATCGGCACTAATTCGATGATTAGCCTCTTCTCTGATGTTCTGCGAAACGCGAGGCGAGGATGTGGTCTCGGTGTAACCGAGTTTCAGCGATTCGAAAAAGATGATCCGGTTTGGAGAATGTTGGTTGAGTCGCTATGGGAGTATCAGTGGTGTCGTGAAATCAGCCCACTGACAGATGAGTTGTTTGATGTGCTTTATGACTTGACTCAGGGGGTCACCGACTTTTTGGTGAAACTGCTGATTCTTGGGCAGCGCTTTGCGATCCAGAGCGGGGAGGAGCGCCTGACCTCCAGCACGTTCAGGCGCGTTTCTGACACCAAAATGCAAATACTCAAGCCGGCACTGTCGGCTTTGCGCAGCCGAGATCCCCGTCAGCTAGGCCGCTTTGAAGACTTGTTACCGATTGATGATCAACTTCAAGGCATGATGACTCTGAACGCGAACGAGGTACTTGATCGGCTGGCATTATTGCGAAGTATTACGCCAGCTCCTCGCATGGATCCTCCCTCAGAGAAAGTTTCAAGCACACCGAAAACCAAACCAGCTGGGGTGGACTCTTCAAGGTCATCAACTAAATCAGCTGTGATCGCGCAGGCTGAAGATCCGTTGCAAAAGTTAAGAGAGGAAGGCTGGTTGAACACTGACGTGTTCGAATTCTCTGCTCTGCATCGAAAGGTGTAGTCCGTGAGGTTGAAATGGATCATGAATTTCATTTCTTTCCCGCTGCCTGTCCCGATGAAACGCTGCATAGCCTTTTATCAAGGTACGTTCGCCTATCTGGATTAGGGTCTTGGTCCGCTGTGTTCAACGCAGCCCAAGGTGACGGGAGCTTCGCACGTGACCTTCCATTTCCGTGCCATTTGATTGAACTGGTGCAAGCGTTGCCATCGAGCGCGAGCCTCGGCCTCGATTCAATCATTGCCAGGCATACGCTACTACCGTACTTCCAACCGTTCCTAACCGAGCACCAGTTCGCCAACGCTCGGTTTCAAATGGCCTATCGGGGAGGGAATGGTCTTAAGACCCAACTCGGAATCATCGCCAGCCGCATAGAAACAACGTCTAGAACGCGTTTTTGCCCAACCTGTTTGATAACAGATGTCCGTGACTACGGTACGGCGTATTGGCATCGCGTACACCAATTGCCTGGCGTGTGTATCTGTCCCCACTGCCAGACGCCTCTTGTGATAGTCGATCATCACTGGCTAGCGAGAGGGCCTAGGAGACTTTACTTACCGCAGGATGAGGATATCCAAGCGCACGCGCACTCTTTACTTCTCAACGCCCGTCAGAGAGGCAGTCTACTTACCGTTGCCCGAAACTCTTTGCGTCTACTTGAAGCCAATGCCCCACCTCAGTCAGCCACGCTGATTCGACAAGCATTTTTGAAGGTGGTCATTGAACGAGGATTTGCTTCACCATCGGGTCGGCTATGCCTTGGTCAATTAGCGGATTATTTACGTAGGTACTTTCAAACGCTCCCCAAGAATGGAGAGTTCTTGGTCTTGAGAGGTGAGTTGGATGGCCTTCCCGCGAGTTGGGTAACCAAGATCTTGCGCAAGCCAAGGGGAACGCACCATCCCCTCAAATATTTGATGCTTGCGAGTGCTCTCGGTTTCGACCTATCCAGCATTCTACGTGCCAACGGAGTGCCGTCATGCATCCCTCCACGGCGTGTAGAAAAGGCTCCGCACATTGAGGAGCTGCACGCGAACATCACTATAGAATTGGCACAACAATCGGTTCCTAGGCACCATGTTTCAAAGCAAGCTGAACAGGTTGTTTGGGAGGGAGCTATTACAGGCGCTGAAGCTAAGGAAATAGCGCGTACAGCAAGGTTATCAGCAGCAACAGTTTACCGGTCGATTAGAGCTGTTTCCGGAGGCCCCGAGAGGTGGAAACAGCTGAAGTTCTTGAAGATCCGCGCTAAGAGACGTGAGCGTTTTTCGCGTCATTACCTGACCTTATTTGCGCACGAATGCCAAGATTACATTTGGTTGTACCGCAACGACCTGCGATGGCTCAAAGCTCATCTAGGTAAGACAGATGCTCACAAGGGAAACCGAAAACCAAGCAGTCCATTCGCTCAGTTGGACACGCTTCTAGCAGTAAAAATTATCGAGTGCGCACTATCAATTCGAGCGCTACCAGGTAAACCAGTACGTGTCTGTAAAACCCGGATCGGCCGTGAGCTCGATGCTTTATCTCGTTTTGAGAAACAGCTTAATCGACTCCCGCTTTGTGCCGATGCATTGGCCTCAGTGTGTGAAAGTACTGAAGATTTTCGTCGCCGCCGTTTGGTCTGGGCAACTGAAAATCTAATACGAATTGGTAGGCCAGTCACGCGCTCTGCGATATACCGAACAGCCTCTATCAGACCGCCAGGTAACTGTTAGCAATGGAAAACCGCTCAGGCTATATCTTGAGCCAAATATTGCTGTATTTCCTTTACGACATTGCGAGCGGTTCGAGTTACCCCAATCAACGTTGCGGAGGCCAAGCCAGTCCAGTCGCCGTAGCCAACTAGCCAAAGCCGAGGTTCGATTGAAGAGCGGTTGTCGTGAACGTCGACCCGCCCCTGTGAGTTGACCACGCCGAGCCCGCGCAGGTGGTTCAAAGAGGGAGCGAAACCAGTGCACCAGATAATGGCATCAACCGTGGTTTCATCTCCATTTTTCCAGACAACGCCGTCCGGCGTAAAAAACTCAAATGGTCGTACAGCTTTCAAAACACCACGTTCACGCGCTTCTTTCACCGACGGCACCATGACGATGTCACCCAATCCGCCGGTTGGTTGGGGTATGTCACGTCCTTCCTGATGGGCCTTCAGACGCTCAGTGGCACGCTCAAAAAGCACACGGCCATCCACGTCATCAGGCAAAAACATTGGGGCGTCCAGGGTCACCCAGGTAGCGTCCGCCATCTTGGATACCTCAGCGTAGATCTGGGCACCTGAGTTACCACCGCCGATAACCATTACCCGTTTACCTTGGAACGACTCGGCGCAACGGTAGTGCGCTGAGTGAATCTGCTGACCTTGATAAAGCTCGCTCTTCGGGTAATGGGGGATGCGAGGATTGCTCCAAGTCCCCGTCGCGCTGATTACAACTTTGGCATCCCAATGCTGATTTTCTGAGTGGACCCGCAGACCGAAACTCATAGGCTCAACGTTCGTGACCTTTACGGGACGCACGATAGGAAACCCGTACCTGCTTTCGTACTGAGCCAAGTAATCAACAACATGATCTCGACCGGGATTGCCATCAGTCACCGGTGGCATCGGCCACCCTGCGATTGAACTCCAGGCAGACGGTGAGAACAGCTGCAATGAATCCCATCCGTGACGCCACGCACCGCCGGCGCCTTGTTCTGCATCTAACAGAACGAACGACAGACCGGTGCGTTTGAGGAAGTAAGCCGTTGTCAGCGCAGCCTGACCTGCTCCGATGACCACCACATCCAGCAGTGTGTTTTGAGTGTCCATTAACTACTCCCTCCGGCTAAGACAAAGCTCTCAAAGTCGCTCGATGTAAGAGACGTGCGAAGGTTTTTGGATTGCTCGCGGTCGCAGCTGCTGTACTAACTCAACAGCTCGGGTACGCGAGCACCCTCTGTCGATCATGAGTTTTGCGGCGACCAGCCCTGTGCGTCCCGACCCACCTTTGCAATGAATCGCAATGGCTTGGTTTGCTTCCAAAAGCTCGGACAAAGCAGGGAGCGCCTTCTGCCACTTGGCCTCAAATTCAGCGTCGGGAGCCTCATCGTCCTCAATCGGTAACTGGAACCAAGCGAGTCCAGCTGCCTGGACTTGCCGACCTAACTCACCGACTCCGTTTTGAGTGAGTTCGGTGTCGGCCATCAGACTGACAATGGCTCTGGCGCCTGCGTTTTTCAGAGTGCCGAGCGCTTGCTGAAGCGGCTCATCCTGAGTACCCGGACACGGGGTAAAGATGAGAGTGCCCGTACCATCTGGCATTGCTAGGATCGAGAAAGGGTGAGACATGATGAGATCCTTAGATGGAGCGCTGATTCACTCGTTTCGACAGCTCTTCGGCCGACTCTTTGCGTTCCGAGTAGCGGTCTACCAGGTAGTCCTGACGGTCACGCAATAGCAGGGTGAACTTCATCAGTTCCTCCATCACGTCGACCAGGCGATCGTAGTAAGACGAAGGCTTCATACGTCCATCCTCGTCGAACTCGGTGAACGCCTTAGGCACTGAAGACTGATTGGGGATTGTCACCATGCGCATCCAGCGACCCAGAACGCGCAACTGATTCACCACATTGAAAGACTGGGAGCCTCCACAGACCTGCATGACTGCCAAGGTTTTACCTTGGGTTGGACGTACTGCACCCATCGCCAAAGGCACCCAGTCGATCTGAGCTTTAAAAACGGCGCTCATCGATCCATGACGCTCCGGAGAACACCACACCTGCCCTTCCGACCACTGCATTAGCTCGCGGAGTTCCACGACTTTCGGATGGGTATCCGGAGCATCATCAGGCAGTGGTAACCCTGACGGGTTGAAGATTCGTGTTTCCGCACCGAAGTGCTCCAACAACCGCGCGGCTTCTTGGGTTACCAATCGGCTGAATGAACGCTCGCGGGTCGACCCGTAGATCAGAAGGATGCGCGGTTTATGCGTGGACGGCTCACGAGGAGTGAGTCGCTCCATGCTTGGGACGTCGATGAGATCTGCTTCGATGTTTGGAAAATGGTCTTTCATAGTGACTCCTGGCACCAGCGGGACATGGCCTACAACGTGCCGATGCGGGCTAGCTCAGTTTTAAGCTCTTCTGTGCTCAAAGTAGCGATAGGCAACGAAATGAAGGCGTTTACCCGCTCCTGGATTTTGCTCAGGGTTTGCTGGAATGCCGCCTCAATTTGCGCTTCAGATCCCGTAGCTTCAGAAGGATCTGCCAGCCCCCAATGAGCCTTGAGCGCCGGGCCGAAGAAAATCGGGCAGGCTTCGCCGGCAGCCCGATCGCAGACCGTGATCACGATGTCTGGTGGTGACCCTTCAAAGGCATCGGATGCTTTACTGCTAAGGCCGTCAGTAGGGATACCTGCTGCTTTGAGCGTTTGAATCGCTCGCGTGTTTACGCGGCCACTTGGGAAGCTTCCGGAACTGACGGCTTCCATTCCTTCAGGAGCAAGGTGATTGAACACCGCTTCGGACAAAATGCTCCGGCAGCTGTTGTGGGTGCACATGAATAGGACTTTCATCGTGATCTCCAGGAATCAAAAGCTGAGGCGCAAAGCCAAGGCGCTCAGGGTGGCAATGAGGATTGGAAGCGTGAGAACCACACCGGTCTTGAAGTAGTAACCCCAACTGATGGTGATGTCCTTTTTAGCCAGCACGTGTAGCCAGAGCAGTGTGGCTAGGCTGCCGATTGGAGTGATTTTCGGACCAAGATCGCAGCCAATGATGTTCGCGTAGACCATGGCTTGATGAACTACGCCAGTCGCTTCCGTTGCATGGATCGAGAGCGCGCCGATGAGCACTGTTGGCATGTTGTTCATGATCGAAGAAAGCACGGCGGTCAGGAGTCCTGTACCCAGCGATGCCCCCCAAATGCCATATCCAGCGAAGACGTTAAGCAACTGAGCAATGTGGTCAGTCAGTCCGGCGTTCTTCAAGCCATACACCACCAAGTACATGCCCAACGAGAAGATCACGACTTGCCACGGGGCGCCCTTGAGCACCTTACTGGTGTTGATGGCGTGACCTTTGGCGGCGATGACGTAGAGCACCAATGCGCAGGCGGCGGCGATGGCACTGATGGGGATCCCCAGTGGCTCGACAACGAAAAAGCCGACCAGCAACGCGAGCAGCACCCACCATCCAGCCACGAAGGTTGCACGATCTCGGATCGCACCTTCAGGGGCATGCAGTTGTGCCAGGTCGTAAGTCTTGGGCAAGTCTTTCCGGAAGAACCACAGGAGCATTCCCAGAGTTGCAGCGATGCTGACCAGGTTGACCGGCACCATGATTGCCGCGTACTCGCTGAAGCCGATGTTGAAGTAATCGGCCGAGACGATATTCACCAGGTTGGAAACCACCAACGGCAAACTCGCTGTATCAGCAATGAATCCTGCGGCCATCACAAATGCCAGAGTCGCTGCGGGTGAAAAGCGCAGGGCCAGCAACATGGCGATCACGATAGGAGTAAGGATCAGCGCCGCACCGTCATTGGCGAACAGGGCCGACACAGCTGCTCCCAATAAGATGATGAAGGCAAACAACTTGCGGCTGCTGCCACCTCCCCAGCGAGCGACATGCAGGGCTGCCCACTCGAAAAAACCGGCCTCGTCGAGCAGCAGACTGATGATGATCACGGCGATGAACGTCGCCGTGGCGTTCCAAACGATATTCCATACCACCGGGATATCGCCAAGGCTGACCACGCCGCTCAACAACGCAAGCGCGGCACCCAATGAGGCACTCCAGCCGACACCCAGCCCTTTGGGCTGCCAGATGACCAGAACGATGGTGACAATGAAAATGAGTAGAGCGATTAGCATGCGGGCGACTCGTTTCGAAGGTTGGATCAGTCGCACACGGCCTGATTGACTGGACGATCATTCATTTCACAGAGCCGCTTTGTTTCTGTGTTCAACCAATGCTGGTTGGCATCGACGACACCTTTGAGCACTTCGATGACCCAGGTCGGCAGCTCGGGATGGAGTCTGTAGTAAACCCATTGGCCCTGCCGGCGGTCCGCCAGTAACCCCGAGGATCTCAGCAACGCCAGGTGACGAGATATTTTGGGTTGGCTCTGCTCCAGAGCGGCAGTCAGCTCGCATACACAGAGCTCACCTTCGCGGGCGATTAGCAGCGTGATTCGGGTCCGGGTGTCATCTGCCAAGCTTTTGAACAAAACGGTCGGGGTGATTACCTCGCTCATGAGGCCTCCAGGTGCTTGGTTTTAACCAATACAAATAATTTGATGCGTTCGTGGATATCGTGAAGGGCTCGTTTGAAGGCGTCCGGGTGGGAGCTGCTCACCGGGTCCTCAAAGTCCCAGGCAAGCACTTCACCTGCCTTGGGCATCGCCAAACATTCACGCGCAGATTTGTCACAGAGGGTGATCACGTAGTCGAAATGCTCGTCACGAAACTCTTCGATGGACTTGCTACGCAGGCCTTCGGCGCTAATGCCGACGTGGGCCAGTTCGGCAACGGCTCGAGGATCAACGTCAGTCGGTTCGGAACCTGCACTGAACGCTTCGAAACGCGCGTCGCTGTGTCTAAGCAGTGCTTCAGCCAGCTGAGATCGAGCGGAGTTAGCAACGCAGATAAAAAGCACTTTGATGGGGGCGCTCATGACCACACCTCACGCATATGGGAAATCGAATATACGATAATTCGAATATGCGGTAAAGCGAATGTGCTGGGCGGTTAGATGCGTCACCTCCAGTGAAGAAGGGCAGGCTGAGGATCGCTTGCCGGAATCGCTAATTTTCCCCATGCAAGCGAAGGGAATGCAGGCCTAGAAAGGTGGCTACTTAACTTTTTTGCTTGGTGTAGGCTCGTCCTCCGAGGGACATCTGGTAACCCGGAGGTCCCTCCCATTGGCGGGTTACGTTTGCTTTGGCCAATTCTTTTTCAACATCTATTCCTTCGCTCACCATTTTTTCCACATCCCATTCGAAGTAGCTAATGAGTGCGTTCCAAGCTTGATTAGGCAAAGACGACAGTTGAACCAAACTCGTAATATTGGGAGTTAATTTCAGACGGTGCATTTCTGATAGCGCTGAAATAATTCTGCGCAAGCGGAAGTGCCACACTGATTCAAAATTAGTTTCGAGCTGTTCGGATACCAGTGGAAATAGGCTATTCCGTTGAGGGAAGCCTGCTATTCTCTTCGGAAGCAATGCAAGCATGTTTCCAAGATTAACGCGGATCTGCATTTTGCTAATTTTATAAAGCTCATTAACACCATTTTTAATGATGTCTGCGTATTCGCTATCGAATTTGTGGGTTCTAGATTCTTCTGTTAGCGCAGTATTTGCTTTTTTTGAGAGTACGCCTAAAAGCCATTTTTTATCGTTTGCTGTAAGCCAAAGAGTAGCTTGGTACGCATGTTTCCATAAGTAATCCAAGGTTGCTCCCGGGCGGGCTTCTATGATGTTGTTAACTTTAAGGCGATGAAATGCTTTGGTGTTGTCAGAGCTTGTTTTGCTTTGTGGTTTTCTGGACTTTGTTCCAGTAAATAGTATTAGCTCTTCCGCAATTCTTTTTTCGAATGTCTTCACGTCCCCAAATAAATGGAGGGAAATGATGAGGTGTCGAGTGATTGGCATATCTAGCTGATCATTAACAGTGGTGGTTCTTATCCACTGATGGTACTTGCCTGACGCGTACGCGTTATCAATTCTCGATAAAAAATCATGACCAAATTTTGATTGGATACCTTCGAACATTTTCGTCGTCGCCATTAGGTTTCCACGAGCAAACCCATTTTTCTTGGCTTGTCGACGATAACATGCGGCTAATACCCCAGATGGAACTGCCGGCAAGTCACTATGCAGAAGGTCCTTTGCAAACTGCGCAAATTTCTGCTCGATTTCCGGCACTCTCGAAGGAGAGTGTGAGCCTAATGGTCTCCAGCCGCATACGCAGGAGCTGGTTACCATAGGTAATAGCTTGTTTTTTCGATAAAACGGATGAGTGCAAGTTGGACAGGCCTGCAATAAAGTCTCACCGTGTCTCCAGCAAGCTGTTACGCCCGGAATGTGATGAGATCGGTGCCAGTACGAATGCCCCGTCTCAATAAGATCCGATTGGGCACAGGAAAGGCAAATCTTAGCCATGCTATGAAAACTTACCTCTCTACGAGGAAGTCTGGATACGAGCGAAGTGCTATTGCCATCATGGTTGACTTTGGAGATGCCTAAGAACGGCGTGTAAGCAGGAAGAATGGTGTTGCACGTAAGCAACTCATTTAAATTGTCTCTCCTATCGCCAGGAAGCTTCTCTGCAAGGTCTTCGATTTGTTTAGGAATAATTTTGATGGAAAAAGGATCGGCACCAAAAAGATCTTGAAAAGTCTCACGCTCAGTTCTATTTCCCGAAAGTAAATGATACCGGGTAACTCGTGAGTGAAGGGTCTCGTCGGGCATGGACATTGGGAAGAACAGAATTTTTTGAGACATTCGTAAGACTTTAGGTGATGGTCACTTTTTCTCAGACTTTACAGGTCTAGAGAGGGTGCGATTTTTCGGGAGAAGGACAGCATCTGCCATTTCAGCAGCATTTGCTTGGCAGATATTCGTCACGGCTAAGGTCTTTCAGGCCGCAGCGTTGTTCGGTGGCTTTGGCGAAGCGGCGTAGCATTTCGATCGCGCCATCACGTGCTTCTTTCGATAAGTCGCAGGCTAGATTACGAGCTTCTCCCACCAAGTCCGACCGAATGCTTTCGTAGATGGCCATGCCTTCGGGGGTCACGGTGATTGCCAGTGCGCGGCCGTCACTTGCGTCCGGTACACGTTGAACTAGGCCCTGTTTGGAAAGCGAATCGACCAGCCGGCTGGCATTACTTTTGTCGAGAAAAAGCTCGCTGGCCAACGATTGAACGCGAACAGGTCCTGCCTTAATCACATGCTCAAGTGCGTAGCATTGAGTGACAGATAAGCCCTCGCAGCAGCTGCGATCTCTGTCACGAAACTGGTACACGCGAACCAAATGACTCAGCGCTTCATAGAGCTGTTCGGCATCCTGGTCGATCTGATCATTCGTTGGCATGGCACTCGGCTCGCAATTCCGGGGAAACGCTAATACCACCTTAGCAGTCGTAGCGACACATTTTTTTGGGCATAAGGGCCAGCGAAATTGTTCCAAGATATTAGTTGCGGCTCGCAACGTATTTTGCGATTGTGAATTGGAGATGAGGCTTGTTGGTCTCTGAGAGGCGGTTCTGGAAACGCTTGGAGGTACATGGATGTTGGTAGAAGCGCTTAGGACGAAAACAGGCTCCCGGTTACGGAACCTATGGAGCAGCTTTTCCATTCCTCTCCCTGTGGCAATGCTGCTGACTGCAATTCTGATCCCCATTCTTGCCGGGGCTAGCAGCGGTGACGTGTTCCAATCGCTGAGCAAAGGATTCGGAAACAACCTCGGCTATTTCGCCATCGTCATCCTGAGCGCGTTTTTCATTGCTGGCTGGATCTCGACGCAGGGAAGCGCTTCCTTCGGAAAGTTCGGTATATCACTGTCACCTTTGCTCGGTGCCGGCATGGTCTGTCCCGATACCGCCTACGCCTCTCTTGCTCCCATCGCAGGACAGCACAGAAAGTACATTGCGATCGGATGCTACTCGGGGTTCAAGCTTCTGATGCCCGCAGGCCCGCTGATCATTGGAATCGGGTTGGGGGCCAATACTCATGATCCGAAATTTCTGTATTTAGGGCTGCTGCTTACGGTCGTTACCTGGGTGGCCGGGACGATCTGGACTTACTGGACGACACGCTCAGACTTTTCATCCCCAAGTGATTTTACTGACTCAGCCGCGCCTCAGGACTCGGTTATCAGAGTCATTCTCCCTCTGGCTGTATTTTTCGTGCTCCTGATCACCGGCTACGTCATTCCCAAAAATCAGCACTCCGTAATCGAGTTCTTCACTACTCCCGTCGGTGCGCTGATCGCCACATCGCTGTTGATCGCAGTTAGCTGCAAACCTGGTGAGGTTCAAGATCTGCTGTCCAAAGCGATGCGTAGAACCAGCTCACTATTGTTTACGATCGGCTGTGCGTCTGCGTTGGGCCAAGCCCTCGGTATGGTGCTTCCGAAAGATCTGATTCAGCAGGCATTCAGCGCGTCGGGCAGCACCGCGCATATTTTGGTTGGGGTGTTCCTGCTGGCAGCGGTATTCAAAACACTAAATGGTTCTTCGCTTGCGACCTTTGCTGCCATCCCACCTGTTCTCTCGCCAATCTTGGCGTCGAGCGGAGTGGATTTGATGAGCGTCACGTTCGCCGTATGCCTGGGATCCTTCGTCGCCATTCTCCCTAACGACAGCTATTACTGGTTGGTCAAAACCGACGCCTTTCCCGAATACAGCACCGGCAGGTACATGCGCCTAGTGACCGCCGGCTCAGTTCTACAAGCATTGATAGGCTTGGCAGTCCTTCTGCTGATCTCGCTTTAACTTCGAATTCCTACAAAACCATCAGTGACTCCAGTCACCGAATCGTCGTGCCTGAGCTCAAGGAGAAAGAGAATGAAGTACCTGGTCGCCAGTACATTCGAAGGGGGGTATCAACCGCTCAACGCGATATCTGCAACCACAGCTCTACTCGATGCAGATATCGACGCGCAGCTGATCGATATCTACGTTGAGGGGCTTTCCCTAGAGAGATTCAGCGACGCAGACTTGGTCTTCATCTGCGTACCGCTTTTTGACTCTCTGACTGCGGGAACGCAGCTAGCCAAGCAGCTTAAAGAAGCGAAGCCCTCCCAGAAAATTTGCTTCTTCGGTCAATACGCGACCATCAATGCAAAAAGCCTGGCCTCTAAGTACGGTGACTACGCGATCGCAGGCGAGTGGGAAAAACCCATTGTCAGCTTGGCTAAACACCTGAGTGGCGAGCAGGGACAAGATCTGCGCGGAGTCATCGATCGTACTCGCGGCCTTTCCAGTGAAATCGTAGTACCTCAGTTGATCCGTGACGGGTTCCGCCTGCCACGCAGGGACTTGGCACCGCCTCTACACAAATACCCGCAACCTCAACTGGAAAAGTTGCTCGGCGAAAAGAAAGTCGTAGGTGGGGTCGAAGGGTCGCGCGGATGTCACCACAAGTGCTCCTACTGCTCTGTGTATGCGGCCTACGACGGCAAGGTACTTTTGGTCTCCGACGATCTTGTTGAGCGTGACGTTGCGAACCTCGTCGCGCAGGGAATGACTCACCTTACCTTTACGGATGCCGACTTTTTCAATGCCAAGAAGCATGGTTTGAAAATTATCCGAACCCTGCATTCGCAGTTCCCTGACCTCACGTACGACTTCACCACTCGCGTGGATCATATTCTGGAGAACAAAGACGCCATCAAGGAAATGGGGCAGCTCGGGCTTGCCTTCATCACCACCGCGTTGGAGTTCCCCAAGCAGGAAGTTCTCGACCAAGTCTTCAAGGAAATGAACGTACCCATGATCGAGGAGGCCTTGGCATTCCTGAAAGAGGCCGGCGTCAAGGTTAACCCGACCTTCATCACGTTCAACCCTTGGGTGAGCCTTGAGGACATGGCCGAGCTACACGATTTCATTGCTCGCAACGAGCTGGAGAACATCGTCGACCCCATCCAGTTTGAGACTCGGCTGCATCTCTACAAGGGCTCACCGTTGCTCAACAACGACACGGTGAAGGAACTGCAGTTGGAGGAGCACGAGTTTCATTTCGACTGGCAGCATTCGGACTCCCGTCTGGACAAGCTCTTTATGGACTCGGTCACACCACCGGAAGAAGGTGTGTTCAAACGTTGCTGCCTGAAATGCTAAGGAGATAACAGATGTCGTCACTTACTTTGTTGCAGGCGGCTCTCAGGCTGGCCAACCAAACTGAAGGCCTCCAAGTGCCCGGCCATATTGCCTGGCGCGCGCATAACGAGGCATTGAACAAGTCGATGAAGGATGGCAAAGACACTCTTTTCATCTGCTCCGCGAGCCGCAATGACGAACTCACAGCCCAGTTTGGGCAGGCTGATGGCGTAACGTTCAGTTCGAGTGCGATCGGAGCCGATCCCGCTGCGGCCGCGTTCGCGAACATTTACTGGGAAGGGTTCAATGCTGAGCCCGAATTTGGCCGAATCGCGCAATCGCTCTACGAGCGACTGCAACGTCATGGTCGACTGGTATTCCCGGCGATTCTGTCTGATGAGGAAGCCGTCTCGCTCAGGGCCTTCACAGTTGAGGGGTTGGAGTGCAGCAACGCGCTGACAGAGTCTGCTATTGCCGAGAAGCTTTGCGAAGCGGGTTTTCATGGCATCACTTATGAGCTGGCATCCGAAGTGCCTGTCTCCATTCAGGATGGCATTGAGTTCCGACTCTTCACCGTGAGCGCATACAAAGGTAAGGCCGGCGTGTGCCTCGACCAGGGGCATGCCGTTATCTACAAAGGCCCCTGGAAGCATACGGTCGACGATGACGGCCATACATACCAGCGCGGCGTCCGTACAGCGGTGTGTGAGAAGACCTTCAATCTGCTGATGTCAGCGCCTTATCAAGACCAATTCATCCCCGTGCGTTGCTATGTCGAGCCAGCCTTGGACAAGAGCGGCTTCTTCGACTGCAACACGCCTTCAATCCGGGATCCCAAGGTCACCAAAGGGCTTGTGCCCATCGCAGGCTCTGCCGAGGAATCGTGCTGCGCTGATGGTACTTCGTGCTGCTAAACGGGAGATGTGAGTAATGACTTCTGCAATTGAAAACACAATCATCGCTGACTACACCGAGGCGTTGAGCAACGGCAACGTTGTCCTTGAATCGCAACTGACTGAAAGTTGCTGCAGCGACGCCTACGGTGCCCAGTACCTGAAGAAAATTCCAAAGCGAATCATCGAAGCTAACTTCGGGTGCGGTAATCCGACCAAGTATGTGCGCGAAGGTGATGTCGTCTTGGACTTGGGGTCAGGGGCCGGTCTGAATTGCTACGTAGCTGCCCAAATCGCCGGCAGTAAGGGTGCTGTCTTTGGTATCGACATCAACCCGAGCATGTTGCAGATCGCTCGCGAAGAGGCGAATGCGTTTCAGAAGGCAACAGATAGCGCACCTTTGCGTTTCTACAAGGCCTCCGCGAGCAACTTGAAAATCGATCAGGAGCTGGCCGAGGAACGCCTGCGTACGGAGCCTTGTGCTGATTGGGCATCGTGGAAAAACTTCGAGCAGTTCATCAGCGATAGCTCTCAGTCCAAGCCTCTTATCGACAGCCAGTCTGTCGATCTGGTGATCTCGAACTGCGTGATCAATCTGGTTGGTGAAACCGAAAAGCAGAATGTTTTCGCCGAAATTTATCGGGTACTGAAACCAGGTGGCCGTTTTGCAATTTCTGACAACGTCTCAGATATCGCCATTCCTGACGAATTGAAACGAGACACCAAGCTGTGGTCGGCCTGCTACTCAGGCGTACTTCAAGAGCAGCAGTTCTACAAGCAACTTCAGGAAGTCGGTCTCACGGGAATAAAGATTGAGGCCCGGAACGACGCCTCAACCAAGCGAATTGGCTCTGTCCGGTTCTACTCCGTCACTGTCACTGGTACCAAGCCTGAAGTTCAGATTGGGAAGTCCGTGACGGTGATCTACCGAGGGCCTGGGCTTGAACTCACCGGCGATAGCGGCAGGGTTTACAAGCGCGGTGTACCCACGGATTTGGCCTCTCAGGATGCCTACCTTTCCGCAGACGACGCATTGTATGTCGTGGAGGGAAGTCAGCCCGTCAAGCCCAAGTCCTGCTGCTCGTAACAGCAGTTGCGGCTACGAGCCAGCTCAGTAGCCGCTCCCCTCAAATCCCTTGTCATAGAGCCTATCTAATGAGTACTTCACGGAAGATCTTGGCTGAGTTTCTCGGTACAGCAGTTCTGCTGTGCACCGTAGTTGGTTCTGGAATCATGGGTCAGCGCCTGGCGAACGGTAACGATGCGCTAGCGCTTCTGGCCAATGCGCTGGCAACCGGCGCGAGCTTGTATGTGCTGATCGTGTGCTTCTCCACTTTCTCCGGTGCGCACTTCAACCCGATAGTCTCTGTAGTCGACTATTTGCGCGGAGGACTGAGCAGTAAGCAACTGGGCCCATACGTGGCAGCTCAAACAACGGGTGCAATCTTCGGGGTATTCGCTGCGCATTTCATGTTCGAGCTGCCTGTGATCGAGTTCTCCCATCATGTTCGCACAGGGCCGTCGCAATGGTTCAGTGAATACCTGGCAACGTCGGGATTGGTGCTGACAATTCTGCTGTGCGATAAATATCACAAAGCAAAAGTGCCTCAGGTGGTTGCCGCGTATGTTGTCGCAGCATACTGGTTCACGTCCTCTACGAGCTTTGCGAATCCGGCGGTGACGATTGCTCGCGGGTTCACCGATACTTTCTCGGGGATACGGATATCAGACGTACCGCCATTCATCATTGCGCAGTTTTTCGGTGGGCTGACGGCGCTGTTCCTGGCGAAGGTTCTCGGTGGTAAAGAGGTCGTCGTGGATATCCCGCAGCCTGGACTCCACGAGCAGAAGCTACCAATTCAGTGAACGGTGCTCTCTGCGGTTCGTGGATGCGGTGAGCCCGTTTGAGGCAAAGTTCACGGTTCTATCGCGACATTCTGAAGGGCTGGGCCTAGGTGGTTCAGCCCTTCAAACGCGGTTCTTTAAGGGGCAGCAAGGGAAGACATGAATTATAAAGTGAGGGTTGCTACACCCGCTGATGCCTCTGACATCCAGGCTATCTATGCGCCGATGGTTTTGGACACGGTCATCTCGTTTGAGCTGACGCCACCGACTGTCGATGAGATGGCAGCACGAATAGCCGCAACACTGCCAACGTATCCCTATCTGGTAGCAGAGATGGACGGCAAGGTCGTTGGATACGCTTATGCCAGCCAGCATCGAGCCAGGGAAGCCTATCGTTGGTCGGTGGATGTCACCGTGTATGTCGACCCGTCAGTGCACCGAAAAGGGGTTGGTCGTGCCCTTTATCAGCAGCTTCTACCAGTCCTAGAGAAACAGGGGTTTCATGCAGCCTATGCCGGCATCGCCTTACCCAACGCGGGAAGCATAGGTATCCATGAAGCGCTCGGGTTCACCCACATCGGCACCTACCCCGAGGTTGGGTTCAAGCACGGCCAATGGCATAGCGTGGGTTATTGGCGCAAACCACTTTGTGCGGCGGCGCCGCCAATAGAAATCATCCCGTTCAGTGAGATAAAGGGAGAGTAGAGGAACGAGGTGTGATATGACCTAACTGCTATTCGTCGCCATCGGTACCAGGCGATTCGCTGGGAACTATGCTGAAGGATGTTTCTCATTCGAATCGGTTTTTTGATCGGCCGGAGGAACGAATGAATTTGGTAGGGTTTACCTCACTGCTTTCTGCAGGGGAGAAAACAAGCGGGTGCCAACTCGCCAACCCAGATGCAGTGGCCCTCGCCAATCTGCACTTTCCTTCCCGTGCCTACTGTCTTGTTGCTGATTGGGCAATATTGGACATCGAAGTTACAACACGTCAGAGAAAAGCCATCACCGATAGAGGGTTAATCCCTGCTCTGGTTTACGCTTTGACCGTTATCCAAGATAGCAAAGGCCGCTTCCCACCTGGCGATTGGGTTCGAACAACGTTGGCGGTTTCTTTCACTCATGGGTGTCTGTTTGAGACGAAAAATACGATTTATGTATTGATGGGGTTCGGTCGAAGGCTTCGCACAGATCTCGATATAGCGCTTAGCCTGTGTTGAGCCGTTGCAACAGTGAGTGCTCATAAGTCAGCTGGTTTCAATGCACATGTGCTCGTTCGATAGGATGTGCTGGAGCGCATTGGAATTTAAACTTGAGTTTAAATTGATCAAAAAACAGGCAAAAATCCACGTCTCAAGTCGATCTCAAATTAACTAATCAGTTTGCCTAAATCTTCATATTTAACAAATAGATACGTAGATTATGATGAGCGCCTCTATCTAGATAGCAGCTGCGCTTGGCGTTAACGTTTCTCCTGTAGCCATTTTTTTTGAGGTTCCAGGCAATGAATTCCGTCCTGTTTGTGATTGATAAAGCGCTCTCGGCTGATCCGTTGAAGCTAGCGTTGTGCTGTATCTTGCTTCTGAGTGCTGGTTTGCTGATGCATGCGTGGAGGTCGAAATGAGCGAAGTCGAAATGGGTCGTGCTGTGTCTGAATGGGCCAAAATGCCTGTCGATTGGATACGTGCAGGCGAGCTAGTCAACTTTGCGGATGAGTCCTATTCGGTAAAGTCGATGTGGTTGAAGGAGGATAAGTCCGCAAGAAACGCATGCATTTCCTCGCTCAAGCTTTACCTAGCGCTGTGCTGTCGGGCAGATTTCATAACTGGAAATGCGAGCGTGACTTATGAGGAGCTGATTCGGCTCACTGGCTTGTCTCGGCCAACTGTTGCGAAGGCGTTGACGCGACTAGAAGTAGAGGGGCTTATTCAGCGAAAAGCACAGGCCCTCAGGAAGGGGTCGAGCATCCTGATTTGCGGCTGGCTTGAAAGTAAAAGCTGGGCGAAGATCCCGAAACGCTGGCTTTACGATGGCTCGTCTGGAGCGAAAATTCTCATGCTTACTGAGTTCAACTTCAGCAGAGCGTCATTGTCGGCATTAAAGGTGTACGTAGCTTTACTTGCGTACAGGGACTCAAATCGAGGTGGCATCGCTATGCTGTCCTATGACCGGTTAGCGCTGATTACCGGTGTTAAGAGACACCACATCGCGGATGCCATTACTCGATTGTACGATCTGAGAATGATTTCATTCAGACAGGGTGACTTTTCAGAGGCATCTGATTTTTCTAGAACGAACCGCTATCTGGTTCGCGGACTCGGAGTTCGGTGGACTAAGGCAGACGAATTTGAGATACCTCAAAGCTCGACTCATAAAAATCGTCCAGGTGCTGCTGACATTGCAGCAGCTAATCGTTTTGTCTCAACCTCACATAAAGTTACGTAGTGCTAGGGGCTAGTTCTCGTTTAAAGCTAACTCCTCTCGAACGGAGAAAGGAGGAAGTGTCATTGCTCTCGGAAGTTGTACTAGTACCAGACACTGGTGCTTTGCTCTGGTAACGGCATTGTAAAGTAGCCGTCTCTGCTGCTCGTCATTTCCACGAATTGCCGCAGGCCAAAGCACAATCACTAGATCAAATTCTCTGTTTTTTGCTCCATGAACGGTTAGCGCTCGAATACCTGGCCCATCTCGTGAGCTTAGACGTCGTTGGTTTGAAAATGAGTGCCGTATTGTGTCCTCCATTTCTTCGCGAAGGACATGAGTCCTTCCCTTAGTCCGACGCTGTTTCTCTAGCCAACGCACGAAGTCTTGAGCAATCGGTGCAGGTTTTTCCGCCATCAATGCGAAAGCTTCCGCCAATGTGGCTTGGTCCGGCAAAGCCAGATCGTCAACGAATGTGTCGGCAAGCTTGGTCTCTGACTCTTCCAGAATTATGTTGTAGGGGCCGTTTCCTCTGCCTGTTGTTCGGGTGGCGACCCACGTGAGGATGCCGTGGGCAAATTGCCCCATTGTTGGGGTGATAATCGCGACCCGATTCCCCCCTCTATTCCAACCAATGCCATTAGAAACGTAAGAAGCGGCGAGAGCTGGTGTGGGTGTGTGGAAAATCTTAAAGAGCCCATTTGATGCTGGAGCCTGTGCTGATCGGATAGCAACGGCGGCGGCAAGGAGATTACGATCTGAGGTGCGCCTAGGCTGCTGAAGAAGTGCGTCGTGGCCAACAGCAGTTAACCAATCGCAGGCTGGATTAGGACGTAGTTCCTCGATGAGACATTGAAACTCATCTGCAGCAATTAGAAGGTCCACATGGGGAGCCATTGCCTGCACTATCCGCAGTCGGTTTGGCGTGAGATCTTGTGCTTCATCCACGACCACAACGGGATATGTCGCGGCAATCCAGCGGACAACGATATCGTGAGAAAGGAGATCCGCGGCGACCTGACACACCGCTTCATAATCATTGACTCTTGGATGTCCCATTTCTAATTGGGTTATTAGTGCTTGCCATCTACTGACGATTCGCCAAGCGAATCCATCGATTGTTGTGCACTCGTACTGTCGGCGCAGAAGAGCAACACCGCTCAGCCGATCGTCCAAGCGACGGCGCGACCCATGCATAAAGGTTAACGCCAAAACTTTCTGAAACGCCTGTAGAGGATGTCTTTCTAATCTCGTGGCTAGGTTTGCCATCAACTGATGAGTTTTTCCACAGCCTGCCGCGCCTGAAAAAGATTGAATTGTCATGGCTGGAACACCCAGACACCCTCTGGGTCGGCGACGAAATGTGCACTAGCAGTTCCCGCGCACGCCATAGCCAAACAGCTGAACAACTCTGCTGCTCTGGCACGGCAGAGAGGTGAGTTAACTATCGCGTCTGCCACCGACTCGTAGCAGATCACGTCCACTTTTTTATTTTTTAAGTGGGTGACGATGTCGGACACAGTTGAGGGGGCAACCTCCGTCAACTCCGTAAGCCTCCCAACTACGTCGTCTTCATCCGCAGCCAAGATCCAGCCTATGGCGTCTTCGATCATTTCGTCGTCAGCCCACCGTATTACTGATGAGGGAGCAGTGGGCTCTGCTAGAAGGCTTGTGATGTAGCGTTTACCGTCTCTGTCGCCGTCCACCAGGCAGCAGACCTTGTTATGAGTGGCTGACAGTAACTGGAACGTCTCGACCACTTTGGCATCCTCAGTGGGTACGACGCCGACCTCCAATCCAAACATAGATGGCATGCTCGTGGACCAACCCTCGGACAACATCAAAGGTCGTAGCACCGTTTTCAGTAACAAGAAATCAGCACGGCCTTCAGGCACCAATACACACGGGTGCATTAAAGCCGACAGGACGTCCACACGACTTTGCTGAAAAAACTTCCTCTTCCAATTCTGGGCATTTGGTAGCAACGGCTGTGATAAAAAAGGAAGGGCCGAGAGATGACCGTCGACATTTCGGAGAATCAATACAGAGGTTGGATCTGATACCGCAGCAATCAATGGGGAATGCGTAGTAATGAAGGTTTGGGTCGAAAGTGCTTGCACTCGTTGTACCAGCTGTTGCTGACCTGCTGGGGGCAGGTGAAGCTCGGGCTCCTCTAAGGCCATTAGAAATCCTTCACCTGCGGCTGCACGTCCTCGACCTAGTTCCAGTAGTAGTAACAAACCTTGCAGTGAAACCAAGCCGCTGCCCTGTCTGGCGGCGGGTACGCCCAGTCCTCCGACTACAGCGAAATGTGCTGCGACAGAGTCGAGGAGTGATCGACTATCAGTACTCGTCACCCGCAGTTGAACATGGGGTGCGTTCGGTATGCATCTCGCTAACTCAGCGTTGACGTTCTGGATCAGCGGTGAAATTCGATCATCGTTCTCGATTGGGGCCTCCGGACGCCTGAGCCGATCGCGCTCAGCTAAAATGGCTTCGGACGGTTGGGCTGCGGCTGCTTGCAGCGTACGCCGGAAAAGCTCACTCCCCCATGTAAAAACCTTGTCCCAGGTACGGCTCGCTCGCACGAGATAAAACCCAATTTCTTTTATCAAGCGTGGAGGAACGCCCACGGGCGAGTCGTCGGCGAAGGGATCCATCGGACTATCGTGATCGTGGAAGTAACGAACCATCTCGACCGAGAGCGAGTCGCGGTCGAAATAAGCTTGAGCGCCAATTTGGCAGCATAGCTTCGATGCCTCCTCGGTTCGAACCGCGCTGATCGTACCGTTGGCTTCGTCCAACCATTTAGGCACGCCTCTGCCGTCTCTAAACCAATCGGTATTCTGATAAGGGTCTTCGGAAGGAAAATCTGTGATTGTGGCTACAAGCTTTATTCGGTCGGCAGGCTGGGGATCTGAACCGTAAAAGTCATGTTCCGTGAGTTCCCTGATCATCCGCTCCCTTCCTAGAAGAAGCGTCAGTGCCTCTATCACCGTAGTTTTGCCGGTGTTGTTAGCCCCGATCAGCACAGGATGGTCTTTAAAGTGAACGCTTCCTGCACGGATACCGCGGAAATTTTGGATATCCAAGATCGCTACTCTCATCACATTTCCTTTGGACTGAACGAGCTAACAGAGAAAATTTCCTTTCCAGCAGTCGAGCCATGCCGACCCCCGAAGTAGTCAATATAGGAGAGATTCGGAGTAGCCCTTCCCGCAATTGGTGGCCATTTTGGGGGCGCGTGTCTGAATCGGCTTTGCATGCGTCACGTTTGGCCGATATGTTAATGAGCTGACAATGGAGGGGAAGCATGGAATTTGGTCAACAGTTACTTCGAGTAATGCTAGGGAACCTGCCTAAGATTGCCGGGCTTCTGCCTGAAAAGTTTAAAAAAAATGTGAAGGCGAGGTTTAACGATTTTAATATCTTTGCCACGCTGGGAGCCAATGACGACCTGAAACGTGCGCTGCGTTTGGCATGGATTGAGGCTGCCCTAAAGGTTGATAAATCAGCAAAGGATGCTTGTGCATCACCCGATTGGATGTCCAAAGCTTTAGACGTCGAAAATTTCTCACCTGTACTGCGTAAGCGGCTGAAAGCACTCCGTTACGCCGCCTTCGATCGAACTATTCCTCTTTCTGATTCACCGATCGATCAGCATTTGCAAAAGGTTATTAGTAAAACCCCTGCTACTTTGACAGGTGAGCAAGTGGATACCGGCTTAGCGATATCCAAAGCATTTCAAAAGATCACTGCAGACATACTGGGTTGCGAGTTAAGCGACATACCAGGCCCGTATCAGCACATAGCTGAGCGAGGTTTGATTGCTCCTGGCGGCGGGTCTATGTATAGCTTTGGAGATATGGTTCTTATCGTCTTCACGGAGTTGATTCAGGATCCCAAACGTTACCCACAAGCGGGAAGCGCTTTTGAGCTTGCGTTTAGTAACCTTGGCATTGAGCTGGGCCAGCAGTGTTTGAAGTTGTTGGAGGGGCAGGAGAGGCAGTTTGATCAACTGCTTGAGTCTTTAGATGTCACGCCAGATGGGAGTGGACTTGGGGAGTGGCTAGGTCGTGTCGATACAGCTTTGGCGTCAGGTTTCGAAAAACTGATTCTCGAACTGAACGGCTTAAACGCAAAAATCGATCAGAATACGGGGGCGGTAAAACAAGTTGATACAAAGGTGGCTCGGCTTGAGTTGCTCTTGGCAGAGGTTTACAAAAAACTTGGAGGCAATCAGGATCCGAGAGCACATCAAATTATTATTGATCAGGCACAGCTTCTGCTTCCTGACGAGCTAATAGATTTTCCACGTGCAGTACAAGAAATTGAATACGCCGTGTGTGCTGCTCTAGACATAATTAGTAAGGGTGGTACCGACCTTTATAAAGATCGATTTCTAGATGATGCCCATGCCAGCGTAATCCGATCAATTGAAACAGGCCAGATTGATCAAGGATCGCGAACTATTGATCAAGCCCTTGCAGAACTTGACCGGCGCGAGGAGTGTGAGCGTGAGATTGCAAAGCGTCAACGAAAGCAGCTACTCGAGCTATCGATTAAGCATGGAGCTGTAGCCCACGCCCCCGAGCGAGTTGCAGACGCTGAGGAAAAATTACTGGGAATTGAGCACCCAGATTGCCCCGTCATGAGCGAAGAATACCGATTACGATTTGTGCACTACTTTCAGGAAGGTGAGATGCATGACGTTAACTTCCTCCTGGATGTGGCGGTAGCTCTGGCGCGTAAGAGAGTCGAGCAAGCGGGTGACAGTCGCGAAAGTGGTGAGGCCCTGAGTTGGCTGGGTAAGTCCTTTGCGCGACTTGGCGAGCGAGCACCATCCAAAGATTTACTTCTGCGAGCGGAGGAAGTTTTTCGAGAGGCGTTAGACGACAGCTTCCAAACCGCTATGCCCATTGATTGGGCTATGGCCCAGAACGGTTTGGCCAACGTATTGCAGATCTTGGGGCGTCGTGAAAATAGCAGCGATAGATTTGTTGAGGCGGTAAGGATTTATCAAGCAGTGCTGTCAGTTTTTGTACAGGAGAATCTTCCTCTAGAGATTGCTGAGGTGCGTGCCAATCTAGGCGCTGTGCTGTTGGCTATTGGTGAGCGTGAAGCTAATCCTGGTCAGCTTCACGAAGCGGCCCAATCTCTCAGAGTCGCACTTGAGGAGCCAGCGCTTGAAGGCTCTTCTCTTGTGTGGGCAATGGCAAAGAATAATTTGGGTACTGTTTTACGGATAACCGGTGAACGAGAGGGGAACGACGAACTCCTTCGAGCGGCAGTCAACGCTCACCGAGCCGCATTGCAAAAGCGCACGCTTGAGGTCACGCCATTTCTTTGGGCTACATCGCAGAGCGATTTGGGCGCTGCGCTCCTGACTTTAGGTGAGCGTGTAGGAAATACAGATTTGATAAGGGAAGCGATTGACGCCTTTCAAGCTTCATTATCGGGACGTGCGCGTAATTCAGCACCTTTGGAGTGGGCCACAACACAGCATAATTTAGGCGTAGCATGCTGGAAAATCGGAGAGCTGGAAGGCGATATCGCGATGTTGACTCAAGCGAACAAGGCCTTCGAGCTCGCGCTGCAGGAGCGGACACCGCTGCGCGGGTTGAACCGCTGGGCAAGCACCATGAGCTCTTTGGGTAACGTTCTCCTCGAAATCGGTGAGCGTGAGAATAGCCCTGAAAAGATATTGAAGGCCAAGCAAACTTATGAAAAAGCATTAGATAAGCTCTCGCACGAGCTAGCACCTTGGGATTGGGCCTTGATAAAGCACAATCTTGGTAACGCCTTTCTAAGCCTCGCTGAACACGAAGATGGTTCTGTGAGCCTTCAGGCAGCTATTAGAGCATATCAAGATGCCTTACTAGTTAGAACCCTCGATCGCGGGAGAGCAGCTTGGGGAAGGACTAAGCTTTCACTAGGCAATGCATTTCTTTTCCTTGGGGAGCGCGAAGCAGATACTCAGTATCTAGATCGAGCGATTCAAGAGTATCAATGCGCGTTACCCCAACTGAGTCTGCAACATCGACATAGAGCGGAGCGCAGCATTGCGATCGCACAAGAAATTATTTACGAACTCCGTGGCTCAGAAGCGTGAATTACTGGTTTCGTTGGTGCCCTAGCGTCTTTGGCTTTCTACATTTTTTGTACACGCTTGCTTGAACAGTGCTTTTGCAGATCGCTGAGGGCTTTCGTTGCGACCTCTCAGTACACTCGATGTACATAGAGGGCGGTGTCAAAACATATGTCGAAAATTAGTACCGGCTTGGTGAGATTGCTTCTTCGGTGTCAAAATACTCACGTCAGCCGACGTATTCTGTTGGTTGGTTTCGCCCAGAATTTGCTGAACCGCTAGTGTCAGAATATTTTGTTTGGCACCAACTTGATTTAAAGAATCTAAACTGTCGCTAGATAATTAAAACTGTCGCAGCACAGGGGAGCGCTCGCTGGCTCCATTGATGTCGCGACAGGCTTCTCCCGCCCGGTTCCTAAATTGGCACCAATGCACCGGCGTTTCCGATGCTCTTGCAAATACGATCTGATGAGTCACTTACTTCCTTTGTAATGCGAAACCTCCTTATCAACAGGTATGCATCCGATATGGAGGTCTTTATAGAGCTGGCAAAGCGTGCCTCATTCAGTAGAGCCGAGGTAAAGAAATTGGCGTCGGCTATAGGATGGGGGTATGCGCCAGGCATAATGTCTTGCGTGATTAAACCAACTGCCACTTATGCGGAAGAAGATGCTCTATCTCTCTCGCCCGGTGCGTCGGAAGGCGCTTGAGGATCCTGCCGTGTTAGCAAAAGAATCGATCCATGTGAGCTTTGCCATATGTATCGAGCTGATGATGGCCGCTGCGGTCTTTGTCCACTTGAACGGCTTGGCTGAATGCTCGTTATGAGCAGTAATGAACTGGCGGATCGCGACTTTCAGATCAGTAACACTGGTGAAGACACCTCGATACAGTGCGCGTCTCTCCAGCTGTGAAAACCAGCCTTCCACCGCTTTTAGCCAGGACGCACTGGTCGGCGTGAAGTGCAGCTTGAAGCGCGGATGTTTTTCCAGCCAGGCCTTGATCGCTGGGGTTTTGTGGGTCGAACTGTTATCCAGGATCACATGGAGGTCCAACTCGGCAGGCGTGTTCTTATCAATCTGCCGGAGGAAATCCAGGAACTCCTTGGCCCGGTGCCGCTGGGTAATCCGGCCCATTACTTCACCGGTCATGATGTCGAACGCGGAGTACAAGCTCGCCGTGCCATGGCGCTTGTAATCATGGGTTCGCCGCTCGATCTGCCCAGGCCGAAGTTGCAGCATTGGCTGATTACGATCCAGCGCCTGGATCTGAGTTTTCTCGTCAAGCGACAGCACCATGGCGTTGTCCGGAGGGCTCAGGTACAGCCCGACCACATCGATGACCTTCTCAGCGAAGTGCGGATCGTTGCTGACCTTGAATGTTTTCAGTCGGTGCGGCTTGAGATCCGACGCAGCCCATATCTGCCGGACTTGCCAGGTGGTAACGCGAGCGTACTTGGCCATCAACCGGACGCTCCAGTGCGTTGCTTCCTTGGGAACCCGGTGCGTTGTCAGGGTCAGGATTTCTTTGACTTTCTCAGCACCCAGCTTCAAAGGCTGACCGCTACGCGGCAGGTGGTTCAGGCCATCGATGCCCGACTCCAGATAACGCTTTCGCCACTTGAACACGGTCGGTGTCGTGATCAGTAACTGCCCACAGATGGCAATGGGCGTCACCCCTTCATTGAGCAAAAGCAGTATCCGCGCCCGCTGAGCAAGGCTCTGCTCCAGCGTACTCATGCGCAGCCAACCTTGAAGCGTAAGAACGTCGGCGGGCTGCAGTGCAAAGGGAGCAATTGGACGAGGCATGCCTGGAACCATCTCGAGGCGAGGGGGGCACGGTATATCGTTATACGTTAGAAAATAAACTAACCGCTCACGACACCAGTATAAAACTTTCAAAGGTGGTTCATTGTTGTTGATATCAAATTATCTTTGAATTATGCTTGACGTGAAAGGCGGTAGTAGATTTTTTTAGTGTGATTTTAGCGCTTCATCCTCAGGCAAATATTTATTTTGCAAGGAGCTTTCTTTGAGCTTGGTCGCAACAAAAGTCTCAGCGGATGTATTATATGACATGTTTGAAATAGTTGAGGCTCAGACTTGGGTCAGAGCGTATTTAGATGAATTTACAGATCTGTGGAATATCTGTGATCATCGAAGCGAACAAGTATTTTTGAAAGAGCTGATAAAAGAATTTGTGATCCTGGACTCGGAAAAAGAGCGAAAGGCATACAGAGATCTCAGTGCTAAAATCACAGCTTGGGGGTTGAGTCCAGAAACCACGTGGATAGTTGCAGCCTGTAACGATAAGGAAATTGATGGCTCTGTAGCAGCCATGCAAAAGCTTAAGAATAAGTTAGATCCTTGTGATGATTGGCACCTTCGGATGTTACCTAGCATTCCTAGTGGAGTGAAGCATATACAGAACGGTGACCTCGTCGTGCTTTTTGATGACTTCATTGGTAGCGGTGGAAAGCTAATCGCAAAGGCAAAATGGCTGGCCAAAAACCTTTCGGCAATTGGAGTTGAAGATTTTACTCTTTATTATATGTCTGTAGCAGGTATGCGGTTTGGATGCGATCGGATTGCGGATGAAACCGGACTCGAAGTATTTACAGCAATATCTCTAGATCGAGCTATTTCAGACAAGTATGAGGCTAAAGTGGCTGATGAATATAAGCTACTTATGCTTGGACTGGAGCAGAAACTGCACGAAAACTATAAAAATAAAAAATTAAAAGACTTCAGCTTAGGGTTTTCCCAAAGTGAAGCGCTGTACTGCGTAGCAAATGATAATTGCCCTAACAATGTCTTCCCTGTGTTTTGGTGGGCAAAGTTGAAAAGTGGGGATAGCTTTAAAACCCTCTTGAGTCGAGCGGGCTGATCAATGAGCTCAAAAAGAACAGCGCTTAAAGAGTTTATTGAATTTATTTCTGATCGGAAGTGGCACGAAATTTATGATTTTCACTTTCAGTATGGCGTCTCCCCTCTGCTAATTATAGAAGTCATGGATTTTATGATCCGTAATGATTTAATTGTTAGGGAGGGTCGAAGCGTTAGACTTTCACCAGATCTATCTAATGCTAAGATCGCGTTGCTAAACAGGCTCCGTAAAACTCAACGGCCTAGTGTGTTGGATGAGTACACTCCTAAAACCTTGACCGGAGCACATCGTTATGTATAATGCCCGCGTTGGGGTCGGCTCTAGTAATCGAAGGTGTATCCGCCTTTATCATTCAGGCTGATTTTAGCCACGAATGAATTCAACTCTATCGCTCCACTCGCTTCGCTCGCTCCTCGATAGAGTTAAATCCATTCACTACGTGAATGAATTTAAGTGAAAAGAGCAAGCTGGTAGGGTCGGCCTTCAACACTACTTAGGTTTTCTATGCAGATAGATTTGCACGTACATATGCTCCTTGGTATTTCCACCGAGGAGGAGCTTTCTGTATTGTCACGTATTATAGCAAGCCCATCGAACTTCTATAGAGAATTCAAAATTCCAAAAAAAAGTGGTGGAACTAGGACAATAAGTTCTCCATACCCTTCCTTAGCGATTATACAGAGCAATATTCTGAATAATTTGTTTTTTCCTTTTGAGGCTAATTCCTCTGCCTCTGCCTATGCATATGTGAAGGGTAAGAGCGCGATTGATCATGCTCGTATTCATGTTAATGGTAGTGAGTTATTGAAGCTTGATATAAAGAACTTTTTTCCTAGTATTTCTAGGCAAATGGTCTTCGAAGCTCTTCAGAGAAATGGGGCTAAAGCTGATGTGTGTTTTTATACTTCTCTTATTTGTATCTTGGATAATGGCCTTCCACAGGGCGCATGTACAAGTCCCGCACTTAGTAATTTAGTGTTCAGCCCGATAGATGTCAGACTTACCGGACTGGCAAATTTTTTTGGTTTAAAATATTCTCGTTATGCAGACGATCTGGCATTTTCAGGGGAGTTTATACCTAGGGATTTGGCGTCATTGGTAGGTGAGATTTTATTGGAGTATGATTTTCATCTAAATCATAAAAAAACGCAGTTAAAGTTGGCTGGTAGGAAAACGATTGTAACGGGCGTCTCAATATCTTCTGGCCAAGTTAGGGCTCCGAAATCATTTAAGAGAAAGCTCAGGGCTCAGATTTATGAGTTGGAGAAAAATATTGGTAGTCTAGCGCGGCTGCCAGATTTTGATCCATTAATTTATGAGCGTTTAATAGGCCGAATTAATTATCTTCTCCAAATCGAACCTGAAAACAATTATGCGAAGGTGAAGAAAGCTTACCTGAGTAAATGCCATCAAGATTTTCTCGGACTTGTTGATGAGCAGATTATCAGTGCATTTGTGTAGTTTCGCTTGAGCTATAAAAATAGTATTCGACTGTTATCTGTTATATCGCGCAATTGAAATTATGCTTTAGATCGCTTTGCTAATACTTTCAAGCTTTTAGATTCCATACCTTTTACACCTTATTTCTAAGTTCTTTTTTCACCCGATAAACTGTTGCGACGCCACAACCTGCCAATGTTGATATTTGATCTGCTGATGCACCTGGAAACTTTTTTTAGAAGCACTTAGTGCAATTTCTCCGGCCAGATATGTCGTCGCGAGCAGCACCTCGCTTGCACATAAACTCGGCAACCCCCTACCTTCGCCGGCAGGGCTACTAGTTGGCCCTAGAGAAGAAATCGCTCCCGACTCGGGTAGGCTTTGTTCTCAAGTTTACACCGATGGTACGCATCCGCGTACAGGGGTGGTTAAGTGGGGAGTAGGCGATTGGAATAAATCGTTAATTGGCACAGACGGGACTCTGGCTCGTAAGTGAGAATGATGGAGTCAGATTGGGAGCTCCTCAGCCCCCGTCCAGCGGAAACCTATGCCTCAATTACGCGAGATATGCGCTGTGCTTAATACTCAGCAAACCCGGCCAACGCGCCAAGCAAAGGACGCCAGCCATGACGAGTTTATGGTACTTCAGCTTGTCAGAAAGCCAAGCGCACAAGAGATTGAGTTCTCAGGTTACTGATAAAAAAACCGCGCTAGGCGCGGTTTTTTTTGCGTGGAATTTGACGAGGTTTGCGAGTCAAAACTCCAACGAACAGCGGCACTTACAAGACTATCTCTAGGTACTCTGGGTTCCACGCAATGGAGACGCACTGCTATTTGAAGGCTTCGTATATCCAGGTGCAAAGATTGCGCTCTCGACACCATAGAGAGCCAGCGGGTCGCTTAACCATAACCGATAAGCTAGACCCTTGATGCTGTGATCAGGTGAGCAATCAACGTGGTATTGCTGCAGGACATAGCCCGCCATCGCTGCACGCACACGAAGCCGCATGACTCCATCTTCCATCCCGAAATCGCGAATAACTAGCTCGGCTGAATCTTTGTCAGGATGGGGGACTATAGGGAGGTCCAGCATTCGATTCCACTGATCATCATTCGACCAACTCTCTGCAGCTAGAGGCTTTTCCCCAATAACAACCTCAGCGCTGCTCATCCTAGTGAATACGAAATCTGCAAATTTTCCGCTCTTGCGATCAAATGCGCGAGCATGCCAACGGAGCCCATCACAACCGATAGCAAACGGAACAATCTCTCGCGTTGAAGGCCCCGATTTCGACGTGTACTCGATTCTTACCACTTGCCCAAGGCGAATTGCACGCGTGATAGGCGCGAGGATTTCGATCTTAGGGCGACTCAGCAACGACACTGATTCGTGTCGAATCAGTGAGCCTTCCCCTGAATCTACGCCATCCCCGAATCCTTGCGACAGAGTCACTAATACGCGTTCGGAAGCATGTATTACCTGAGGCACGAACTGCTCACGAATAACATAGTGCTTACTAACCGGATCAAGCTCAGTGTTTTCCGGGGCGAGTTCACGGTAGAGCGCAAAGTCGCGTGTGGCTGCTGCTGAAGCCACTCCAAAGCGTTCCATTAGATCCGAGCGCGATACGACTCCCAAAAAATAGAGGCGGAAGTCTATGAAGGCTAAGCGCTCCTGCTGTGCCTTGCTGTAATCGCTGAGGTCAATCATGTTTTCTCCGTTCGGTCGTCAACGGGTGCAACCAATCATTCATGTGTCGAGGATAACACATGATGGGTTGACGTGATCAAAATGATGATGATAGTATTAAATTATGGATTGGCCTCATGCTCTTTATGAGCATGCTAGCAAATCTCTAATGGAGATTTGTAGTGGAAGTTTGAGACCAGGAAATAGAAAAGCCGACCAAGGTACGAACTTGATCGGCTTTTGGGAAAAGACGTCTGAACAGGCTCCAGATGTCTCTCGCGCTTCAGGAAAAGCGTTGTGATGGTAGCCTCAATGGGTACCGTTCGCAAGGGAGCGAGTTTGTGTTCGAGCCTATCTCTGTGAGAGACGACTATGTCCCAGCAAGAGATGTTCGAAAAGCCGGACGAGGAAGGGGAGGTCATTTACCGTATGACCATCCGCACTAAGTCTGGAAAGGTGATACGACGTGCGAACGGCCAGCCGTTCCGCATTGTTCTTCGCCCAAAAGCGGCTTAATAGGCCGTCCACTCGACTCAGGGCATCAATTGATGCCCTGTATTCCCTTTAGAATGGATCACTCCCATGAGCCAGGATTTTTACGATCGAAACGGCACTCCGACCATCTATACCGATGACAATGTCCATCTTTTTAGTTTTGATGGGCGACCAGTTGGGTATTTTCATGGTGACGCCCTGTATTCATACGTGGGACAGCATCTAGGCCGTATTGCTAATGGATTGATACGCGACAATCACGGTCAAGTAGTATTTTTTTCCAGCAATGCTAATGGCGGCCCAATGAGGCCTATGCGTCAGTTGAAGCCTCTAAAAGGCCTTAAGCAGCTTAAACCCCTCAAAGGGCTACGGCAGCTCCAGCCCCTACGGCCACTACTTAACAACAGTTGGTCGCAGCTCTCCGGGCAACAATTCTTCCTTTGAGCAGCCGCCTCAGCCTGATAGCGCCCGAATGGTAGCAGTAAGGTATAGGCCATGCTTTTGTAGTAAGAGTTAGTCCCTTGCCACTATTGTCAAAATATATTGTTGAAAATCAGGGTCGGTTTGGTGGGATAGGCTGGGAGGTGTCAAAATTTCCGCCGAGCTGGGGCCTCCCTGTTGAGCCGTTTGTCCCAGTATTTGCTGAACTATCGGTGTCAAAATATTTTGTTCTGCACCAACCCCCGATATTCGGGGGTTTTGCTTTTTCAGGGGGATGACGTTTTGCAGGGAAAGGCTCCTTGAAAAACCAAGGATTTACTGGCCGTCATCAATAGGTGCTCAGTTTCAGCATTCCGAAAATCTAAAAATAAAATGAGAAAAAAGATAAGAAAAATAATCGGAAAAATGCTTAGAAAATAGTTGTATAAAGTAGGACTTCCATCCAGCTATTATTGGTCATCAGTGGAAAAACAAATCCGAAAATAAATCGGAAAATGGTGAAGAAATATGACGCAGGAATTTATCTCAGGAAATCACTGGTTGGAACCTGTTTGGCCATCCCCTGGTTTCCCTGCGTCAATTTTGCGTACCGCAGAGACCCTGTCGTTTCGTGCAGGAAAACTCACCGGTTTACTTCCGGGAGATACCGCCAGTCGTATCGGTGGCCTTATGCGGATCACCAATAGCTATTACAGCAATCTGATCGAAGGTCAGTACACCGAGCCTGTTACCTTGTCTGCTCGCGTACCAAGACGTGATCCGAAAGAGTTGCGCGAGCTTGCCGAAAGTCATATTGGTGTGCAGGAGTTGCTGGAACGAGCGGTAAGACGACCAAAGTCGATTGACGCTCCCTGGGAGATGTTTTTTGCACCAGGGCTCGTATCAGTGGTCCACCGCCGTCTGTTCACCGGTGCGAGCGATGAGGATTTGTGGTTAAGCGACGGGCGCTTGCTTGTGCCGGGACAACTGCGTGATGCGGCACAACGTAATGTTCTGGTGGGTGATCATGCCGCGCCAGCCTGGGAATCTGTAACGCCGATGCTGACACGCCTTCAACAGGTATACGGTCGGCAGCCTGACCTGACTTCGCGAATTCTCAGCTCACTTGCTTACCACCACCGCCTGGCGTTTGTTCACCCATTTGAAGATGGTAATGGCCGAGTCGTGCGCATGATCACGCATCTGCAGTTGATGCGGCTTGGGCTTGCTTCCCCACTGTGGTCCCTTTCCCGGGGGCTTGCACGAAAGCAGGACGAATACTATCGCCAGTTACGGGCTGCGGATCAGCCTCGTCGGGGAGATCTCGACGGTCGTGGTCAGTTGACTCAAAGCGGCTTGTTCGGATTTGTAGAGTTCATGCTGCAGGTCTGCATCGACCAGATGGAATATATAGAACAGACAATGGACCTTGTGAGCTTGCGCAAGCGACTCGAGAGGGTGATTGGTCTGGAGCCTCGATTTATCGAATCCGGTGTAAAACAGGAAATGGCCAAGGCCATCCACATCCTGCTGACTCAGGGTGAGGTTGCCCGTGCGGATTTCAAAACCTTTTCTGGCCTCCACGACCGAGTGGCGAGCGACCAGCTTAAAAAACTGATTGATATGGGGGTTGTCGAAGCGCCGTCAGCCAAGTCGCGCTCGATATTTCCCGGGCTCCCTGTCTGGTTTGCGCAAATGATCTTTCCTGATCTGCACCGGCGTTTTAATTAAAGGGCGAGTACACCTGATCAGGGCACAAACTCCACCTTCAGTCCCCGGCTGGCGCTGCGCCCCTGATCATCAGTGACCCGCAGCCGGTACTCCCCCGATTTACCCGGCCGCCAGTTCAGCGTGGTTTGCGGCGGGCCCTGGCCGATCAAGGTCTGGTCGGCAAACCAATACAGCGTCAGCGCATCACTGGCCGCGTTGGCGTTCAGCGGGATGCTTTCCTGGGGTTGCGACAGGCGCAGGTGATAGCTGACCTGGGTCAGCGGCGAGCGAATCTGCGGCGCTTCGCTCTGGTCGCCGATTCGATTGGGTTGGCAGCTTTTCTGCACATTGGGCGGCGTGCGCCGTGGTAGCCCGGCGGCGCGGAACAGCCGCTGCACATCGCTGGGCCAGAATTCGAAGACTTCTTCACGGGTGTACTGCGGATCGAACGGCGGGCACGCGGCCTTGCCGGTGCGGGTGTCGATCAGCACCGGGCGGTGCAGGTTGGACACGCGAATCGGTGACACGCCCGGGATGTACCAGGTCTTGCGGGTGCGCGGACACCAGCGGTTGGGCAACTCGCCGGAGGCGGCGCAGACGTCGATGCGGATCAGCCCGGCGGGCGGCTTGTCGGGTTTGATCACCACGTTGGGCAAGGCCAGGGGCAAGGCGTCGGCGATACGGAAGAACAGCGGCGCGGCGGTTTTCGCGCCGATAAACTCAGGATTCGGACGACCGTCGAAGTTACCTACCCACACCACCAGCACATACGGGCCTACGAGGCCGGCGCTCCACGCATCGTGAAAACCCCATGAGGTGCCGGTCTTCCAGGCCGTGCGCCAGTGGCGTCCCGGCAGCCCGTCCGGGCGCGGGTTGCGCCGCAGCATATCGCGCACCATAAACGTGGCCTGCGGGGTGAGTAGCTGGGCGCCGGTGGTTTGCGGTTGCTCCTGCAAGTAACGCAGGGGCCGCAAATGCCCGTCACCCGCCAACATCACATACAGCCGCGCCAGTTCCTCGGGGGTCATCTCGCCGCCGCCCAGGGCCAGCGCCAGGCCGTAATGGCTTTCGCCACGCAGGCCCTTAATGCCTGCGCGTTGCAGCAATCCATAGAGTGACGGTGAGCGGACCTGACTGGCCAGCCAGACCGCCGGGATATTGCGGCTGCGGATCAACGCATCGCGGGCTGTCACCGGGCCGACAAAACTGCCGTCGAAATTTTCCGGCTGGAAGTAGCCGAAGTTACTCGGCATGTCCTTGAGGATGCTCATGGGGTGAATCACCCCTTGGTCCAGCGCCAGGCCATACAGGAATGGCTTGAGGGTGGAGCCCGGCGAGCGCCGCGACAACACGCCGTTGACCTGGCCGTGGATGCCTGTGGATAAGTAGTCCGCCGAACCCACCAGGGCTTTTACGCTCTGGTCGCGACTGTCGACCAGAATCGCCGTGGCGTTTTCCACACCGCTGCTGCGGCGCTCGGCAATGAAACCGGTGATCAGGCGTTCCAGCAATTGTTGCAGCGGCAGGTTGAGGGTGCTGTTCAACTCGTTGCCGGTTTGCGACGCCAGCAACTGTTCGCTCAAGTGCGGCGCCAGAAACGGGATCTGCTGGCGGTTACGGGCTTCCAGGGGCAGGTCCAGCAAACTGTCATTACGCGGGTCCTGTGGATAAGTTTCCCGCCAGTCGGCCATCAGCCGTTGCCGGGCGGTTTGCAGCGATGGCCCGAAGCGCGCGCGGCGACCGGGTTGCTGGGGAATGACGGCCAGCGCCAGCGCTTCAGACAACGACAATTGCGCTGCGGACTTGCCAAAGTAAATCCGGCTGGCCGCCTCGGCGCCTTCGATATTGCCGCCCATGGGCGCCAGGTTGAGGTAGGCCTCCAGGATGTCGTGCTTGCTGTAACGTGCCTCCAGCCACAACGCCAGGGCCATCTGCTCCAGCTTGCCGGGTACCTGACGAGTGTTGAGATCCCACAGGCGCCTGGCCAACTGCATGCTCAGGGTTGAACCGCCCTGACGCTGGCCACCGCTGTAGGTGGCCATGGCCGCCCGCAGCAAGGCCGGGGGATTGACCCCCGGGTGCCAGTAGAAATTGCGGTCTTCCTTGAGCAGCAGCGCTTCAACCAGTGACGGAGAAATCCGCTCCAGTGGTAGCCACAGGCGATATTGCCCGTCAGCCGCCAGGGTCATGCGCAGCAGCGAACCGTCGTCGGCCAGCACCACCCGTGAGGAGGTGGCCGCCTGTTCCAGCGGTGCGTGGGGCCACAACCGCAGCCCCGCCAGAATCAACGCCGCTGCCAGCAGCGGCGTCAGGCGTTTAAGGCTTGGTAATTTCAAGCTGGCCTACTTTGCCGCGTCCTTGCAGGGTGGTTTCGTACATGCCCTCGGCGTAGGCCGGTGGCGTATTGAAGGTGCCTGCGTTGGTGGCGCGTACGCGGTACACGAAGGTGCCTACATCCCGCAGCGCGGTGCCGTACAACACCACTCGGTCATCACGCACATCAACATAGTCCGGCTGCCAGTTGCTCAGGTCGGTCTCGCCGATCGGCGCTTGCCAGGCGTCGGCTTCCTCGGTGTCTTCGCTGGTTTCAACGTACTCCGAATCGTCACCTTCGCTTTCCTCGCTGCTGGCCGCTTCCGGTTCCGGCGGCAAGTTATACACAGGCTCGACGCCACCCGGCAGCAAGTCGACCACGGCCACTTGCTGCACCTGATCACGGTCGGTGGCCCGCAGGCGCAGGCGCACCAGGAATTCATCACCTACGGCGACCTTGCTGACTGGATTGCCTTTGAGGTCGAGGTATTCGTGGATGATTTCCAGGCCGTTGTTGATCGGCTTGAGGTTGGCGCCCTTGTCATAACCCGCTTCGCTCAGCATGTAGAACGCCGCCGGGCCGTCGGATTTTTCCATCTGCAGTTTTTGCGTGCCGGCAGGCACCGCTGCACGTGGCGGCTGGCCGGCCATCTGCAACAACTGTTGCTGCTTGTCGCCGAGCCACGCGGTGGCCTTGAGAGTCATGTCGCTTTGGGCGCGCTGGCCATAGTTGTCCAGGGCCCGCAGCAACAGTGCCGCCGACAGCGAGTTGTAGCGCTGCTCGTTGAGGCGCTTGCCAAGTTTATCCAGCAGGCTGGCCGGCACGTCGTCGAGCAACTCGGGGAAGTGACGGGCCAGCAAATGCAGGTGCTCGGCGTCGTGCACCAGCGGGTCGTAATACAGGCCGTCGCTGTCCCACTTATCCGAGAGCGAGAGCCATGGCACCTTGCGGAACAGCGCATCGGCCTGACGATCCTGCTTGAGCAACTTGTAGCTGGCGGCCAGGTACGCGGCGCCAATGTCGTTCTGCCAGGTGTCCTTGAAGTAGCTTTCGTAGCGCTCGCGGATATCGCTTAAGGCGCCGCTCACCAGAATCCCCTGACGGCTCAACAGGTAACTGGCGTAGGCGCGGTTACGCAATTCCGACAGGCCTTCGCTCGGGCCGTTGGCCAGGTCAGTGAGGTAGGCGTTGGAACGTTGCAGCAAGTCTTCCGGCACCGGCAGCCCGCGTTCCCGGGCTTCGATCAGGAAGTCGGTGGCGTACAGGCTGGCGTACGGCGCCACGTCCGGGTTGGCCGCCCACAAACCGAAGCCACCGGCCTGGTTCTGCCGCTGACGCAGCATGCGCACCGCGCCGCTGAAGGCCTGCTCGGCCTCGGGTGCATTACCGCCCCAGATCAACGCCGGCATGGCCTTGGACACCAATTGCTCGGTGCAGGCGTAGCCGTAGTCATCCAGGTAATGCTTGAGGCCGTTGGCCCAGACCAGCGGCGAAGCGGCGACGCCCAATTGCACATCGCGCAACTGGCCGAACAACTCGCGGGTCGGTTTCAGCTCTTTGCTGGCGCTGTCGAAACGGCCCAGGCTCAGCGCCACCCGATGCTCGCTCAATGGCCGGATCGACGTGGTTTCCGCCACCTGGATCCGCTTGCCATCCGGCAGCACCGCGACGAAGCGCAAGTCCGCCGAGCCAAGGGTTTCACCTACCTTGATCTTGAACTCGGCGACGCCTTCCTTGCGCGGTTGCAGCGCCAGGGTGCTGGCCTTGTCGCCCTGTACCTGCAGGCCATCGCTGGTCTGCACTTCAAACTTCACGTCGGCTGCCGCTTCCAGGTTGCTGAACACCCCGGCGCTGACACTGAACACATCCCCTGGTGCGACAAAAGCCGGCACGTTCGGGGTGATCACCAGCGGCCCGCGCACTTCGGTGTTGGCCTCGCTGACACCCACGCTGTCGCTGTCCACCGCCACTGCAAACAGGTGCAGCTTGCCGTTGAAGCTGTCCGGAACCTGGTAATGCAGTACGGTTTCACCGGCCGGCAAGTCCACCAGGCCAGACCACCAGGCCACAGGCGGCTGATGTTTACGCTTGAACGGGTTGAGATGGTTGGCCAGGGCGCCTTCGGTATCGCCACCGGGCGCTGCCCCACTGAGCAGGCGGCTGAATTCCGGCAGGATCAGGTCAAGGATCTGACTGGTACCGACCTCCAGCGCACGTTTCTGGAAGAAGAAGCCCAGCGGGTCCGGTGTCTGGTAACGCGCCACCTGCAGGATGCCTTCGTCCACCGCATAGACCACTGCGCGGCCCGGGCGGTCGGCGTTGACCTTGATGTCCAGGGTCTGCCCCGGTTCGATCTTCGCCGGGCCTTCGACTTTCAGTGCCATGCGCCGCGCGTCCAGGTTGATGCTGAACGGCACCACGCCGTAGGACAGCGGGCTCATGTAGACCTCGGACGAACCGATGTCCCGCACGAACTGCACGTTGACGTAGGCATTGCCCTCAAGCCCGGCAGGAACGCGAATGTGTTGCACGCTGTTGGTGCTGTCGGCCTTGAACCACTGCTGGGTGTAGACCTTGTCCCGTTCGATGGTGATCAACCCGGCGCCGGTGTACGGCGCGCGAATGCTGATGGCGATCTCATCACCGGTGGCGTAGCTGCGTTTATCCAGGCGCAGTTGCAGCTCGGCGTTACGTTCCAGGGAGCGTGAGGTGTTGCCCCGGCCGGCGACGCTGTAGTCGATCTGGTTCAGCAGGTTGCCGTTGGCGTCTTTCAGTTGCAGGGTGAAATCACCCGGGGTGCCGGTGTTCAGGGTTTGCTTGGCGCCGTCCTTGGTCATCACCAGCGGCGAGGCCGGCTGGCTGATGTTCTTGATGCGCGACTCGTATTTGTAGGTGCCGTTGGACTGCTTCACCAGCACCGAAACGTAGCGGTGCTCGACCACTTCGCTGGTCAGGCCGTCGACTGCGACGGGCGTGAGGTCTGGCGCCACGGCCAGCCATTGCACTTCACGCGGGGCGTCCTTGGCGACGAACGACAGCGAATCCTTGCTCTTCACACCCACCAGGTACGGCGCCGCCGAGACCAGCAACGCGCTTTGTGCGGCGACGTTGCGACCGCCCTCGGCTTCGTACACCTGGGTCATCACTTGCAGGCGGTAGGTGCTGTTGGCGAAGCGTTGCAGGTTCAGGTCCAGCACGGCCTGGCCATTGTCGTCGACGGTGGTTTCGGCCAGGTCTTCGGAACTGGCTTCTTCCAGCGAGTCATTCAGGCGGAAACGGTAATCCGGGTAGCGATCAAAGGCCGCGAGCGTCGGGCTCAGGGACATTTTTGCGGTGACGCGACGGCCCGCCGCCGGAGCGCCGAACAAGTGCATCGCAGTGACCTTGGCCACCACCTGGTCCGGCGGGATCCAGCCCGGCACCGGCGTGTCGTGCAGGCTCAGGCTGACCTTCATGCGGTCCGGTTCAAAGTCGCGGACCTTGAAGCTGACGCTGCCCAGGTCAGTGCGCCGCTGCTTCTCGCCGATCAGTTGCAGGGTCGCGGTGTAATCGCCGGAAGGCGCCACTTCGCTGCTTGGGAAATCAAAAGTTTCAAAGCCGCTGGCGGAGAGCTTCAATGGCTGGCGAATCACCTCCAGGCCACGTGGGTCGGTGATTTGCAGCTCCACCGGCAGGCCTTGCAGCGCGCCTTTCCAGTCGCCGCTGCGCACGATCATGCCCAGGTGCGCGGTCTCGCCGGGCCGGTACAGGCCACGGTCGGTAAACAGATAAGCGCTGAGGCGATTGATCGCACCGTCTTCTTCCAGGCCGCCTACATCAAAGCGCGACAAATCCAGCTGTTGGGACTGACGGGCAATCGGCAGGAAGGATTGGTCGTTGCCACGACTGACCACATACATCAGCGGGGTTTTCTCGCGGCGCAGTTCATCCAGCTTGGCAAAGTGCGCATGGCCTTCGGCGTCGGTGCGGCCGCTGGCGACCGGCAAACCGTTGCGGCCGATGATATCGACCTGGGCGTCGGACACCGGCGAGCCGTTGCCGATGGACTGCACATAAACGTCGTGGCTGCCATCGCTGGAGCGCTTGGCGATGATGCCCAGGTCGGTGACCACGATGAAACGCAGGTCGCTGGTGGTGTTGCGTTCGTACTCGAAGGTGCGATCAGCCGGGTCGTCCTGCGGGCTGAGCTTGAGCACGAAAATGCCCCGGCGGCCGCCGTTGGCTGTCAGGTAGTTGCTCAGGTCGACGTTGTCGTAGACGGTTTTGGACGGGTCGCCAGCCGACAGCGGAATGTCCAGGCTCTGACGCTCCACCATCCGGTCGAAGTAGTCATTGGCAAAATTCGGTCGGGCAAAGCTGCCGCTGCTCTGGTCCACCAGGTGTTGCAACTGGTTGGGCAGCAGACGGGCGATTTCCACATGGGCGCCGGGCACGCCACGGGCCATGAAGCCCAGGCGTTTTTCGCCGGTGAGGCTGAGCAGGGCGCCGTCGGACAGGAACTGCAACGTGCGCGGATAGGCCGGCATGCTCACCAGGGAGGCTGTCGGATTTTTCGCCAGGTAGCCGCCGATGGCTTCCAGGTTGGCCGGTACCCGCACATACAGGGCGCGGCCAGGCGGGGCCTTGAATTTGAAGGCGTGCAGGGTATTCAGCGGTTCGACGCTCGGCACGTGGGTCAGCTTGACCTTGGTGCTGCTGGCCAGCAGCTTGTCGTCGATGTCTTGCAGGTTCCAGGGCCGGGTATCGTCCTCGGCTTTTTCCGGCAGCATCCAGGCCTGCACCTTGTTGGCGATGGTCTCGTCGGCCACGGCGCTGGAACTGCTGAACATCAGCACCGGCTCGGGCTCGCCGCGCTCGTTGTCGACAAAGCTGACTTCGGCGCCGGTAAAGGTCAGGCGATAGCGGCCGGGCACGGTGACTTCGGCCACCAACGGTGCAGCGCTGGCGTTGCCGCCGTCACGGGCCTTGAGGCCTTCATCGAGCTTGGCACTGACCGGGGTGCTTTCCAGCGGCGTGGCCAGGGCAGCCGAGCGCACAAAGGCGTTGAGCTTGTGTTCGTCGAAGGTGACTTCCGGGCGGTTGGGCAGTTGCGCGTCGCGGTAGGCCAAACCTTTACCCAGGGTGACCGAGGCGCGCTTGCGTACGCTGTCTTCGTCTACCGGGTGGGAAAAGTGGAAGGTCGCGACCAGCTGTTTCTGCGTCGGGTTGCTCGGGTCCTGGTACAGCTCGTTCTGCGCCAAGGTGGCGCGGAACGGCTGGGTGGAGAATTGGCTGGTGTATTGGCTTAGCAGTACGCCATCGGCCAACAGGTTCTTCTTGGCCAGGTCGATGGTGTAGTGGGCGTCGACGGGCCAGTCTTTTTCCGGGGTAAACACCAGGCTGCGGTCATCCGCCCAGCGCCAGGCGCCGGCGATGGCAGGCTTGAGGGTGATGCCTTCGGTGACCGGCTTGCCGATGGCCGCCAGCGGTGCCACGGATTCGGCGAAGCGAACCTGCAAGTTATCCACAACCGGCTGCGGCTGGGTGTAATCCGTCAGGTTGGGCTTGTGCAGCGAATAGCCCACGGTGTGGGGCTGCGGCAGGTGGGAATACCAGTGCCAGCCATACACGCCAGCGGCCACCAGCAACACCAGGGCCAGGACTCCGCCGGCCGCCTGGCGCGGATAAGCCCGGGCCTTGTGGCCGAGATTGACCAGGCCGTTGCCTGTGGCTTGCAGCCAGCGCGGCGGTTGCCACTGGCCAAACAGGCTACGGGCCAGCCATCGCACGGCGCTGAACAGAACACTCACCACTGAGATCAAGGCCCCGAAAAAACGGCGGCTGGTCGCTTTTAACGAATCAAACATGGTGAGCATCCCTGGCAATGTGTCGCGTATCTTACACGTCTCTTTGATACAAAAGATGACGGCAAATGCGCCGCAAAGCTCAGGCTTGCTGTACGAAGGTGAGGCGTATCGCAAAACCGATCAAAAGGCTGCCAAACAGCCATTGCTGAAGGCGCTGGGCGGACGGGCTACGCTCCAGCCAGCGGCCGATTCTGGCACCGGCCAATCCATAGCAACCGTCGAAAGCCAGGCCGACCGCCACCAGAATCGCGCCCAACAGGGCGAACTGTGCCGTCACCGATGCGCCGTGTGGATCGATGAATTGCGGCAGCAGTACGGAGCAGAACAGCAGCGCCTTGGGGTTGAGCAGATTGGTCAGCAGGCCGCGCTGGAAGGCTCCGCGCCAGGCGTGGGCCGGTGCGGTACCGTCCTCGGCGTTCAGGTTGGGCAGCAGGTTGGCGCGCAGGCACTGGATGCCGATCCACAGCAGGTACGCTGCCCCGCCCAGGCGCACCACATCGAAGGTCCAGGGCGCGACCTTGAACAGGGTCGCCAGGCCCATCCCTGCCAGCGCGACGTGGCAGGCCCTGGCCAGCCCCAAACCGGCTGCGGTTGCCAGCGCCATTGCCTTGCCCTGGCGGGCGCCGGTTTGCAGCAGCAGGATCATGTCCGGGCCGGGCAACAGGTACACCACCGCCAGCGCGAGTAAAAACAACCAGAGTTCTGCCATGTGCCTGCCCCTTGCGATAGGTGATTCGTGGGGCAATTTTAGGGGCGAAGGCCGGGGCAGGTGCTTGCGTAGTCAGCTGGAAAAGCGTCTAGTCTTGGCACAATCTGCCACTTCTGCCGGGCGAAACACTTCACTTATGCCAAATCTGAAACTGGATGCGTTTGACCGCAAGATTCTTGAAGCCCTGCAACGGGATGGCCGCCTGAGCAATGTGCAACTGGCGGATGAGATCGGCCTGTCGGCCTCACCTTGTTTGCGCCGGGTGCGACTGTTGGAAGAAGCGGGCGTGATCCGTGGTTACCAGGCGAGTCTTGACCGGGATGAAGTCGGGTTGGGGCTGACGGTGTTTGTCGGGGTAAAAGTGGAGCGGCATAACGACGAACAGGCGGAGGCGTTTCGGTTGGCGGTGACGGCGCTGCCCCAGGTGATTTCGGCGTTTCTGGTGTCGGGGGAATCGGATTTCCTGCTGCAAGTGGTGGTGCCGGATTTACGCGGGTATGAGCGGTTCCTGACCGGGAGTTTGTTGAAGTTGCCGGGGGTGAGTGATATCCGCAGCAACTTTGCGATTCAGACAGTGAAGACGCCGGGAGCGTTGCCGTTGGGGCATCTTCCCGGCTGACGATTTCTTATTGTGATGAGGACGCTTGTTGTGGTGAGGGAGCTTGCTCCCGCTGGGCTGCGTAGCGGCCCCAAAATCTTGGGAGCGCTGCGCACTCCAGCGGGAGCAAGCTCCCTCGCCACAGGGGTTGTGTGTGCTCGGGCTATTGGGGATGCAGGCATCCACCATCACCTTGGCCATTTCCACCAGGTGCATGACTGCGGGCGAAGTTTCGCTCAACTCCTGAGCGCAGTGAAGCAGGTCCGATGCATAGGCCAAGGCGTCTTCGAAGCTGAGTTCTGGATGCGTTGTGAAGAAAGGGAATAGGTGGCAGGGCGTTACTTTGGTCATGGAATAACTCCAATTGTGCGCCCAATGTTGAACGTTCGAGCTGCTAAACCCGGTCACTGAATTGACAGTGACGGACGCAGACTAGACGCCGAAAAGACGGGGCACAAGCGGCTGGGATTCTCTCGAAAATGTCCTGCGAAGGAAAGGGAAGGGACGCTCGAGCGGAGCATTTTCAGACTTTGTCGCAACCTTGAAAACACCGCAAAAAAGTGTGGGAGCTGGCTTGCCGGCGATGACTGACTAACCTTCAACAGTAATGTTGACTGTTAAACCGCTATCGCAGGCAAGCCAGCTCCCACATTGGAATTTAGTCGTGTTGGAGGTGGGTGTTTTCAGGTCCACCAATAGCGCACGAGATGGAAGAAGATCGGCGCCGCAAAACACACGGAGTCCAGCCGGTCCAGCATCCCGCCGTGCCCTTCGATCATGTGTCCCCAATCCTTCACGCCCCGGTCGCGCTTGATCGCGGACATCACGATCCCGCCGGCAAAACCCAGCAGGTTGATCAATAGCGCAATCAGGAACGACTGCCAGGGATTGAACGGTGTGGTCCACCACAGCGCCGCACCGATCAGCGATGACAACAGAATCCCGCCGACAAACCCTTCCACGGTCTTCGACGGCGACAGGTTGGGGGCGATCTTGTGTTTGCCGAACAGCTTGCCGCACACGTACTGCAGTACGTCCGACAGCTGCACCACGATCACCAGGTAGGCGATCAGCAGCAGGTTGCGGCCTTCATAGCCGACGATGTCCAGGGTCAGCAGCGCCGGGACGAAGGACACGCAGAACACCGCGATCATCAGCCCCCATTGCACTTTCGACGCCCGTTCCAGGAAGTGCGTGCTGTCACCGCCCAATGAAGCAAGGATCGGCAGCAGCAGGAACACGTACACCGGGATAAAGATCGAGAACAGCCCGTACCAGTCGAAGTAGATCAGCAGGTATTGCAGCGGCAGGGCCAGGTAGAACGCTGCTACCAGCGCGGGGTAATCGCTGCGCCGGGTCGGCGTGAGGGTGAGGAATTCCCGCAGCGCATAAAACGACACGGCGTAGAACAGCAGGATCACCGCGCCGGTGCCGAGCCAGAAGGCGATGCCGATCACCACCACCATCACCCACCAGGCGTTGATGCGCGCGTTAAGGTTGTCGATTACCGCGTTCGGCGAGCCACGGGTACGCAGTTTGAGGATCAGGCCGATCAGTGAGGCGAGCACCAGGATCGCGCCGATCCCGCCGAACAACATCAGGGTTTGGCTATCCATCTCAGGAATGCTCCGGGGCGAGGGCAAGCAAGGCGTCGCGGGTGCGGGCAAGGAACAGAGCCTTGTCTTCGCCGTCCTCCAGTTGCAGCGGTGCGCCGAAGCTGGTGGTGCACAGCAATGGCAGCGGCAGCACGCGGCCCTTGGGCATGACCCGGTTGAGGTTGGCGATCCACACCGGGATCAATTCGGCTTGTGGATAACTCTTTGCCAGGTGATACAGGCCGCTTTTGAAGGGCAACAGGCCGTCTTCCAGATTGCGCGTGCCCTCAGGGAAGATGATCAGCGAGTCGCCGTTTTCCAGAGCCTGGAGCATCGGTGCCAGTGGGTTATCCACAGGGTCCTTGCGCTCACGATCAATCAGCACGCCGTTGAACACCCGGTTGATGATGTAGCGGCGCAGGGCGCTTTTGTTCCAGTAATCGCTGCCGGCCACCGGACGGGTGAATTTACGCAGGTTCTGTGGCAACGATGCCCACAACAGTACGAAGTCGCCGTGGCTGCTGTGGTTGGCGTAATAGATGCGTTGCACCGGCACGGGCGCACAGCCAAGCCACAGGCTGCGGGCGCCGGTGACGGTGCGGGCCATGGAGGTAATCAGGGTGGCGACCACGGGTTCGAACATGAGGATTCCTTATCCGGCGAAGGGCAGCCAGGGGCTGGCCAGGATGACGGCCACGGTCAGCAGCACTTGCGCCGCCAGCAGGTAGGCTTGCTTGCGCAACAGTTTCAGGGCGCCGCGACGGCGTTCGGTCCAGGGCCGGCCGGCGCGCTTGGCGGATTGCAGGCCGAGGGCTTGCATGGCCTCGTCGAAGTCGGGCGTGCGCTCGATGTCGCGGGCCAGCAGGGCGAACAGGTCGGCGTCGAAGGCCACCCGCAGCGCCCAGTATTTTTCCAGCAGCCCGAGCACAATCATCCACAGGCTGAGGATCAGGCAGATCGGCGTGATGCTGGCCATCAGCAGTTGCGCCAGGCCAAACAGTACGCCGAGCAAGGTCAGGCCTGTGGATAACTGATCCAGGGCGCGGCCCCGGCGCAGCAGGCTGGCGACGACCTGTAATTCCATATCAGCGGGCATGGGGTAAACCCTCCAGGGCTTCACGGTGAGCAGGATGCAGGACCACACGTGGGCGTGCTGTACGAATAATAGCCACCGCCTCGTCGACATTGGCTGCGCGCCCGGTATGGAGCAGCCATGCGGCCACGGCGGTGGCGCTGCGCGAGTAACCGAGGGCGCAGCACACCAGCAGCGGCCCGGCTGAACGTAGCCGTTCAATGGCCTGGGCGGCTTCCAGGCATTGCGCCGCAGTGGGTGCCGTGAGATCGAGTACAGGCAGGCTGTAATAGGCGCGGCCCTGTGGATTAATCGGCAATTCGGCGCATAGATCGACGACGGCCTTGAATGAATCCATCTCAGTGCCTGCAGGAATTCGCCCCAGCCAAACGTTATCCACAACCTGATCGGGCTGTGGATGTTTACGTGTCCACAGGCGGGAATTGATCCAGGCGGCTGCCAGATAGGGCGCGAACAACCAGCGCGCCGCCGGAGTGAGTCGTCCGTCCGCACGCTTCTGAAAGCCCGAAACGCCCAGCACCAGGTAATTCGCCTTCATCAATCCAAGGGAAACCGCCGGCCAAAGCAGCCATAACCAACCGCCGCCGAGGCTGAACGCCAGGATCAAACACACCAACGATCCGAAGCCATAGCGCAATCCCAGCCGCCAACGCTGCCGGTCCCGGGTCAGATGGGCATTCAGCAGCGGGCTCGGATGCTCCAGCGGCCACAGCCATACGCACAGCCAGCCCGCGAGGGCGCCTGTGGGTAAGTCGATAAAGTGATGTTGATAAGTGGTCAGCACCGAAAGGCCGATCAACGCGAACCAGCCATGCACCAGCCAGCGCCACAGGCCCTGACTATGCCGCTGGTACATTATCCACAGCACCACCAGCAGGGCGATGTGCAGCGACGGTGCTTGGTTGAACGGCTTGTCGAACCCGGCGAGTACCGCAAACAGCCAGCCGAATACGCCATCCAGCTCCGGCCGTCCGAAGGTGAAGCGCAACGGCCAGATAAGGAAGCAGGTGACAGCAATCACCTGGGCCGTCAGCAGGCGCAGGGCGTGTTGTTTCAGTTCATGGCGGGTGCTTGGCAGCAGCAGGGAGAGGCCGTAAAGCAGGTCGATGGACCAGTAGGGCACGATGGTCCAGGCCCAGAACGGGATATGGGTTTCCCAGCCGAACACCATCGTACCCACGTCGCTGCGCTGGCTGGTGACCCACGTGGCAAAGCCGTAGGTGCTGAAAAACAGCGGCGCCAACAGCAGCAGCCACAGCACCGCCGGTTTTAACAGGCCCGGTTCACGCATGGGTCAGACCCGCTGCGCCAGGGACACGCTGAAAATCCCCCATTCATCCACGCGTTGGGTGATCTTGCGGAAACCGGCGGCTTCCACCAATTGGTCCATTTCCGCCTGGCTGCGCCGGCGCATCACCCAGGCTTGGCCCTGACGGTGGCTGGTGAGGGCGCGGGCGATCAGTTCCAGTTGCGGGTGCCACGGTTGGCCGGTGTACACCAGGTAACCACCGGGCTCCACAGCTTCTGCCAGGCCGGCGAGCGAGCCACCGACCATCGCGTTATCCGCAAACAGCTCATACAGCCCGGACACCACCGCCAGCGTCGGCTTGGGTTCCAGCGCCGCCAGGTCTGCCCGGTCAAACGCATCGCCTTTGACGAACCGGGCGATGTCGCCCAGGCCTTTCTCACGAATCAGCGCGCCACCGTCCCGCACGTTGATGTCGCTGTAGTCCCGCAACAGGATCGATTCCGGCAACGGCGAAACGCCCTGCAAGGCTTCCAGAATGTACCGACCATGCCCGGCGGCGATGTCGACGATGCGTACTTCCTTCTGCTCATCACGCAACTTGCCCATCGCCAGGCGCAGCAGCTCTTCCACGTTCAACTTGCGCTGGCGAATGCCGCGCCAGCCGATGGAGTTCAGGTAGTTGGTGTCGATCATCCGCCCCAGCCCGCCTTTGCCGGTGGGCGTATTGCGGTACACATAGTCCAGGGTGCTGCCGGAGTCGAAGCCGGTGTCGAAACCGAGCTTCACGCCATCCGACAGCTTGCTGCCCAGGCCCATGCTGGCGCGGGTCATGCGCCAGTAGAGGTCGCGCGGCGAGTTGCGCGGCAACGGTGCGGCCAGGGATTCGGATTCGGCGCAGGTCAGGCCTATCTTGTCGGCATCCAGCAAGTTGGCGCGGTCCAGCGGGTGCTCGAAGTTCTGCAGGATAAAGCGCCGGGCGCTGTTCAACGCCACGGCGCGGTCACGCTCACCGAGGGTGTCGTGGAAGAAACCGGGCAGGATGTGCAGTTCTTTCTTCAAGCTGCCGAGGCGGTCGAAAAACTGCTGCTGGGGTTTGCGGTGCACCACAAAGTCCGAGCCGGAGATCAACAGCTGGGTGGGCACCTGAATCGCCTGGGCATCGGCTACAACCCGGTCGGCCGCTTCGTACAGGCCCAGCAGCACATTCACCGAGATGGCTTTGGTAATCAGCCGATCAGTGTCGTAGGACGCCACGCGCTCCGGGTCATGGCTCAGGAACTTGGCCTTGACGTAACTGTTGACGAAAAAGTTGCCGCGAAACTTGCGCATCAACCCCAGGCCCGGGCGGGCGAAGGGCACGTAGAGCTTGACCTTGAATGCCGGGGAGGCGAGCACCAGCGAGCGAATCTTCGGCGCGTAGTCGTGCACCCACGTGGCCGCGATCACCGCGCCGACGCTTTGGGCGATCACCGCGAGGTTCTCTTCCTCAATGCTGTAGGTGGCGCCGATATGGTCGACGAAGGTCTGCACGTCCCGGGCGCTGGTGGCGAAGCTGGGGCTGTCGCCGCGTTCGCCGGGGGATTGGCCGTGGCCGCGGGCGTCCCAGGCGAAGAAGTCGAATTCCGGCAGGTTGAGTTCGTCCACCAGGTGGGCAATGCGTCCGGAGTGCTCGTGGCCGCGATGGAACAGCACGATCGCCTTGCGCGGCGCAAAGCCCGCCGGTGCGGTGGCGGGCCAGTGACGGTAGAAAAGCTCCACCCCGTCATGGGTGCTGAAGGTGTGCTCTTGCTGTTCACGCATCGCAAAATCCTTATGCAGAAGGGGAGATGTTCGTTTCTTCTTTCAAACCTTGGCGCACGCGGTTGACCAGGGTGTAGGCCAGCAACGCCGCGACCAGCCACATCACCGCGTCGACCCAACCGGCACCGAGCCAGCCCAGCGCCACGCCGGTGGCCAGCACACCGAGCACAAACGCCCGATCGCTCTTGCCCATGGGCCCGTCGTAGCGCCGGGAAGCCCCGACCATCGGCCCGAGCACGCCGGCGTACTCGCTGAACACCGCCAGCAGCGTCACCAGCAGTACCGGCGCCAGGCTGACCTCGGGGATCAGCGCAAACGGCAGGATCAGCGCGCTGTCGGCGATCACGTCACACAGTTCATTGAGGTAGGCGCCGAGTCGCGACTGCTGGCCGAATTCCCGGGCGAGCATGCCGTCGATGGCGTTGAGGGCCATGCGCAGGATCATCCACAGCGGGATCAGCGCAAACAGCCACACATGTTGAGCAAAGCTGGCGATCAGCAATCCCACCAGCAGGGAAACCACCCCGGCGAGCACGGTGATCTGGTTGGCGGTGGTACCGTTGTCGTAGAGGCGCTGCACCAGCGGACGCAGCAGGTTCTGAAAACGCGGTTTAAGCTGATAGATCGAAATCATGGGGAGTGACGCTTCCTTGTCCGTAAGCCCGCGAAAAACTGTGGGGAGTGTGCCGATTTATCACGGCTGAAACCAGTGATGGCTCGTGTTTCTGGGGACTTAGTCATGCCCTTCAGTTATCAGGGAGAAACAGATGTTGTTCACAACAAGGTTTTCGAGGTAGCTGAATGTCACCTTGACGTTGAGGTGAGTTTTTTGATCCATGGCATAGGTGTCAGAGCCGCCTTGTATTCCCAGAACACCGGGAAGTCTGGCCGGAGGAATGGAGTCCATTGGTGTTCCCAGAACGTTACGTATGAAGCTCTGGTCCATGTTCAATGTGAATGGAGCGGGCAGTTGGCCGATATAGACGGGCTGGCCTACGGTCTGCACCAAGATGATCAATACTTCTTTCAGACGATGGGTGTCCGCCGAGAACCAAAGTTCGATGCCGGCAATTGGCTTTTGGATCAAGTCTTCGTTGTCATCATCTTCAAACAGTGGCATCAGGGGGGCGCCAGAACCAGTACCCTCCCTCACAAGTTCGTGGTACTCACGACCGAGTGCTGTCACCCAATGCTGAATTTTTTCTGCATCCACCATCAGTACCACCCCTGATCTTCATTAGTTTTGTGCATTTTGGTGCGGGCTTCTTCAAGGTCCGCATTGGAGAAACCATTCTCGAGCATGTAGGGTTTGATCGCATCAAAGTTGCTATCTACCGCCCCGCGTAGATAGCGCGCGTCAAGTTGTTGCTTGGTTTTGGTATTTCTCCAGCCGTAAGTTTCGCTGTACTTTTGATGAATATGGGCGGGAATAGCGATGCTGGCAACGGACTTCATAACGGTATAAATCTCGTCTGAGGATAGTTTTCTCAGTTTCCTCAAGTAGTGTGTCAGAGCCGCCCGTGAAGGCATGTGATCCAGATGCAGTCCATTACGCGGCCGTCCGCTGAACGCACCGTAAGTATCTACCTCCAAAGGTTTCACCGCCGGCTTGGCAAACACCAAATACAACGGCGGCACACCAGAATCTGCAGGGAACGTGATAATCGTGTCTTGCCAGGTAACGTCCTCAGCATCCCGTCCGGGATAGTGCGTAATCCCCGTCTCCTGCCCCACCGGAATCGGATGCACCAGCAAGTTATCCAGCCTTTCCGGCGTACCCGGATAAGGCGTTGGCGCATTCACCACCGGGCCGTTATTCGGCGCCCAGGTGATGGAAATACCGTCCAGCACCGCCACCATTGCGCTCTTTTCTGCGTTCCATCGGGCCTCTGTCACTGGCACACGATCCGCGCCACTGCCGGGCCGCGTATGCAAGCCGTAAACTCGCGTGTCCCCAGCCTCATCCAGACGAAACTGGAAGCGCACCCGGGTACTGGCAACCCGCATGCCTGCCAATTGCTCCGGGCTGTACAGCGTCGAATCACCGATATCCCGTGGCCAAAAGGCCAACATCACAACATTCAACGCCGAACCGGCTCCGGCAGCCGCCCCGGTGAGTCTGCGAACCGCCCATGACCCAAGATCAGCCCCCAACACTCCCGCAACACGGCCTACCGAGCCAGTGGTTCCCGTCGAGCCCATCAGTGCCGCAGAGCCAAAATTCACCGCACGTTCGGGGGGCACGCCTGCGGCGATAGAACCGGGAGGCACTGAAACGCAAGACTTGGCGAAGACACAGTCGCTAGCGGGTCGAGTCATTGTGCCGGGGGAGGCGTAAGAGGCAGGGGCAACCGGGATGGATCGAGGAGTAGCAACCGCAGACATCTGTTCAAGTTGCCCAACACTGAACCGCTGCCCAAAAACATTTTGGTTAGCGATCAGTACCGGCGGTGGCGTGCATTTACAGATACATAAATCGCCATCAAGGGCGGCTTGTCTGCCGTCCCATATTTCCGACTGATACGAGCCGATATTGGCGATGAAACCGGTGGTGCCGCAAGCGGGACACAGCACCGAATCACCTTCCCGGGATATGGGCTGGCCCCCGATATTGGCCCGGTTGCAGCCGGTCAGCACGGTGCCGCCTGCCGTGGTTTTCGCCCCCACGGTGATATTGCAGCGCCTCATATCGCGCGCTCTATTTTTGGGCTGTCCATTGTCTTTCCTTTTCTCGCGCTCAAGCGCGCTCGAACACTGTAAAAGTGTTGATTCAAGAGGGAGCCTGAATGGCGGGGGAAAGATGCTGCTAAATAACCCTGGACCAAACAACTGACCGTTCGGTTAGGTGGTGTACTTGTTAGCAGAGCAAGGAGACTCTCTACGCTAGGGAATTCGTATGTTTTGCAATGACCAAACAAAAATTTCACGCCCCGCGTTATAGGGTAACCAATTGTTTCTTGGTGGGCGTTTGGGGATGCGAGTGGATCTGGACGCTGATGACGTGGCTATTGAAGGGCTGCCGCGTTTTCAGCAAGGGTTGTTTCATGCCCGCCGGTTAAGGCAGGCCGGCATTGGCCTGACGGTGCTGGCGGTTGGCGGCTGGATGCTGGCACTGTTTGTGGCGCTGTTCGCCCCGCTGTCGATCTGGCCGGTGGTGCTGATCAACTGTGCCTCGGCATTGCTGGTGTTGGTGGCCGGACTGCAATCGGCGTGGTGGGTCGCGGACTGGCGGGCCATGGCGCTGGAGGAACCGACGTCGCTGCTGATCGAACCGCCGCTGCCGGCAGAAGACTCCGGTTGGCTCAACCGTCTGTTCGGCCGCGTCGGTAGCGGCTTGCTGACGCAGATTGGCGCGCCGGTGTTCTGGCTGTGCGGCTGGTCGTTGCTGGCGCTGTTCAGCGTCCTGGAATTCTGGAGCCTGACATTGCCCGCCGCAGCGGTGGGCCAGGCTGCCAGCGTGGGCGCGGCTATCGCTCTGGCGCTGGCCTTCGGCCTGCTGGTGTTTGAACGGCGTATGGCCCAGGAAAGCACCGCCCAATGGCCGGAAGCGGCGCAACTGGCGCAATTGAGCCGGGTGGCAATTATTTGCCTGGTGATCAGTGCGATTTGTCTGCTGTTTGCCGGGGAAGAATCCGTGTGGCCGTTGCGCCTGGCGGTGTTGATCGGCCTGTTGCCGGCCCTGGTGGCGCTGGAGTTTCTGCTGCGAGGCCTGCTGTCGCTGTTCAGCCCGCGCCAGGAGCGCCTTGAGCCACGGCTGATGGCGCAGAGTTTTATCGCCGGGATGCTGCGCTGGCCGCCGCAACCGTTGCTCGCCCTGCAGCATGAATTGCACAACCGTTTCGGCATCGACCTGCGGCAGATCTGGGCCTTTACCTACATGCGCCGGGCGTTCCTGCCGGTGCTGGTGGTGGTGCTGGCCGTAGGCTGGATGCTGACCGGCGTGCATGAAGTCGCCCTACAAAGCCGTGGGATTTATGAACGCTTTGGCAAGCCGGTGGAGGTCTTCGGGCCTGGCCTGCATGCCGGTTTGCCGTGGCCGCTGGGCCGGGTGCTGAACGTGGAAAACGGTGTGGTCCATGAACTGGCCACCAGCGTTGGCGAAGCGGCGACCACCGACGTCGCACCCGCCGAAGGCCCGGCGCCGTTGATCGCCAACCGCCTGTGGGACGCCAGCCATGTGAATGACAAATCCCAGGTAATCGCCAGCAGCAGCGGCGACAAGCAGAGCTTCCAGATCGTCAATATGGATGTGCGCTTCGTGTACCGCATCGGCCTGAGCGACCAGGCGGCACTCGCGGCCACCTATAACAGTGCCGATGTGCCCACGCTGATCCGCAGCACCGCCAGCCGTATCCTGGTTCACGAATTTGCCTCGCGAACCCTCGACGAGTTGCTCGGCGAACAACGCAACAGCCTCGCCGACGAAATTGGCCAGGCGGTGCAGGCGGACCTGAAGAAACTCGACAGCGGCGTGGAAATCCTCGCCACCGTGGTGGAAGCCATTCACCCACCTTCCGGTGCGGCCAATGCCTACCACGCGGTGCAAGCGGCGCAGATCGGTGCCCAGGCGCTGATCTCCCGGGAGCGCGGCGCCGCCAGCGAGCAGACCAACCAGGCGTTGCTGCAAGCCAGCACCGCCCGCGACCAGGCCCAGGCCACGGCCCATGAGGTCAGTGCCGGCGCCCAGGCGGCGGACCTGCGTTTCAGCGCCGAACAAAAGGCCTATCAACAAGCTGGCCAGGCCTTCGTGCTGGAGCAGTACCTGAGCCAACTGAGCCTGGGCCTGGCCCACGCCAAATTACTCATTCTTGATCATCGCCTGGGCGCCAGTGGCGCACCGACCATCGATCTGCGTTCCTTTACCTTACCGGCCGACCCTGCGGTGCCGCGTAAAGCCGTTCAATAAGGAGTTCATCTGTTGAGCGCTCATTCTCACGATCACGCAGGCCATGGTCACCACCACGGCCATCATCATCACCATCACGACGATGAACAGGAAGCCGGCCCGTTCCCTTGGCGGCGCATGGGCTGGGCGGTGTTGCTGGTGCTGTTTGCCGTGGCTGCGGCGAGCCTGGTGCAGGTGCGTTCCGGCGAAGCCACGGTGATTACCCGCTTCGGCAACCCGTCGCGGGTGCTGCTGGAGCCGGGCCTGGGCTGGCGCTGGCCGGCGCCGTTTGAAGCGGCGATTCCGGTAGACCTGCGCCTGCGCACCACTTCCAGCGGTTTGCAGGATGTGGGCACCCGCGATGGCCTGCGGATCATCGTGCAGGCCTACGTGGCCTGGCAGGTGCAGGGCGACCCCGACAATGTGCAGCGTTTTATGCGTGCGGTGCAGAACCAGCCGGATGAAGCGGCGCGGCAGATTCGCACCTTCGTCGGTTCGGCGCTGGAAACCACCGCCGCCAGTTTCGACCTGGCCAACCTGGTGAACACCGATGCCAGCCAAGTGCGCATCGCCGATTTTGAAGCGCAGTTGCGCCAGCAGATTGATCAACAATTGCTCACCACCTATGGCGTGCGCGTGGTGCAGGTTGGCGTTGAGCGGCTGACCTTGCCCTCGGTGACACTGGCCGCCACCGTCGACCGCATGCGCGCCGAACGCGAGACCATCGCCACCGAACGCACCGCGGTGGGCAAGCGTGAAGCGGCGCAGATTCGCTCTGCCGCCGAGCGTGATGCGCGGATCGTCCAGGCGGACGCCACGGTGAAAGCCGCTGATATCGAAGCGCAATCCCGGGTGGAAGCCGCACAGATTTATGGCCGTGCCTACGCCGGCAACCCGCAGCTGTATAACCTGCTGCGCTCCCTCGACACCCTCGGCACCGTGGTTACGCCGGGCACCAAAATTATCCTGCGCACCGACGCTGCACCGTTCCGCGCACTGGTGGACGGGCCGAAGGATGTCCAGCCATGAGTGAGCGGGAAAGCCTCGACAGCCCGTGGATCCAGGCTGGACGGCTGACGTTCCTGGCGCTGTATGCGGTGACGGTATTGGCCGCGTTGGCGTGGGCGTTTTCCAACGTACGGCAGATCGACCCGCAGAACCGCGCCGTGGTGCTGCACTTCGGCGCGCTGGACCGGATTCAGAATGCCGGGCTGCTGCTGGCCTGGCCGCGCCCGTTTGAACAAGTGGTGCTGTTGCCTGCAGCGGACCGGGTGATCGAGCGCCGGGTGGAAAACCTGCTGCGTTCCGATGCGGCCACGCAAGCCGACCGCGTGGCCAGTTTTGCTACGCCCCTGAGCGACGCCCTGGCCGGCTCCGGTTACCTGCTGACCGGCGATGCCGGCGTGGTGCAGCTGGATGTGCGGGTCTTCTATAAGGTCACCGAGCCTTACGCTTTTGTGTTGCAGGGCGATCACGTGCTGCCGGCGCTGGATCGGCTGGTCACCCGCAGCGCCGTGGTGCTGACCGCCGCGCGGGATCTGGACACCATCCTGGTGGCGCGCCCCGAGCTGATCGGCGCCGACAACCAGGCGGCCGAACGTCGCGAGCGGCTGCGCGGTGATCTGGTGCGAGGCATCAATCAACGCCTGGCTGACCTTGCGTCCACCGGTCTTGGCCTGGGCATCGAAGTCACCCGGGTCGATGTGCAATCGAGTCTGCCGGGCCCGGCAGTTAACGCTTTTAACGCGGTGCTGACTGCCAGCCAGCAAGCCGACAAGGCCGTGGCCAATGCCCGCACAGACGCGGAAAAACTCACCCAGACCGCCAATCAGGACGCCGACCGCGCCGTGCAGGTGGCCCACGCCCAGGCCAGCGAGCGCCTGTCCAACGCCCGGGCGCAAACCGCCACCGTCGCCAGCCTGGCCCAGGTCAAGGACCCAGGCCTGTTGCTGCGCCTGTACCGCGAACGCCTGCCGAAGATTCTCGGCCAGGCCGGTTCCGTGACCACGGTGGACCCTAAAGACGATTCCCGCCTGATCATTCAGGGAGCCGAACAATGACTGCCCACGCCGCCCCGATGCTCTCATCGGCCGAACAACGCAGCGCCGCGCGGCAACTGACCCTGGCGATGCTCGCCCTGGGCCTGCTCAGCCTGGGCCTGGTATGGCGCTGGCTGGCGCCGGACCAGACCGGCGTCAGCCAATTGCTGCTGGGCGTTGCCTCGTTGCTGGTGGCTGTGCCCGTGATGCGCTCGGCCTGGTACAGCCTGCGTTATCCGAGCCTGCATGGCATCACCGACCAACTGATCGCCCTGGCGATGCTCGGCGCCTGGGCCACCGGTGACCTGCTGACCGCCGCGCTGCTGCCGATCATCATGATCTTCGGCCATGTGCTGGAAGAGCGCAGCGTCATCGGCTCCCAGGAAGCGATTCATGCCCTGGGCAAACTGACCCGCAGCCACGCGCGCCTGGTGCAGGCGGACGGCACGATTCTGGAAGTCGACAACGGCATCCTGAAGACCGGCGATATCGTCGAAGTGCGCGCTGGCGACCGGGTGCCTGCCGACGGCGTGGTGCTGTCGGGCCAGGCCAGCCTCGACACCGCGCCGATCACGGGCGAATCGGTGCCGCTGGAGGCGAGTGTGGGCGTGCAGGTGTTTGGCGGCGCGATCAACCTTGACGGCTTGCTGCGCCTTGAAGTGACCCGCACCGGCAATGAGTCGACCCTGGGCAAAGTCATCGCCCTGATGCAGAGCGCCGAACGCTCCAAGCCGCCGATCACCCGGCTGCTGGAGCGCTACGCCGGCAGCTACATGGTGCTGGTGTTGTTGCTGGCGGCGGTCACCTGGTTTGTCACCAATGACGCCCAGGCGATGCTTGCGGTGCTGGTGGCGGCGTGCCCGTGTGCGCTGGTGTTGTCGGCACCGGCCACGGCGATTGCGGGAATTGCCGTCGCAGCTCGTCATGGGATTCTGATTCGCAGCTCGGCGTTTCTTGAAGAGTTGGCGGACCTGACGTCACTGGTGGTCGACAAGACCGGCACCCTGACGTTTGGCACCCTGCGTTTGCAGTCCATCGACACCCGCGAGCCGGATCGGCAGGTGTTGCTGAATCTGGCGGCCAGCCTCGGCTCGGCCAGCAGCCATCCGGTCAGCCGGGCGTTGGCGGGGTTGGCGACTCAGGAGCAAATGCTGGTGCTGTCGGATATTCGTGAGCGTCAGGGCCTCGGTGTGGTGGCGAAGACGGAGCAGGGCGAAGCGGCTCTTGGCCGGCCGGAATTGTTTGAGCAACTGGGCATCGCGACCACGGCAGTTCCCACTCATGATGGCCCGATTGCCGGGTTGGCGTTGAACGGACAATTCCTCGCCTGGTTGCTGCTGGCGGACAGCGTGAAACCTGAAGCCCGCCAAGCGATGAAGGAGCTGCGTGAATTGGGTCTCGGTCGCCAACTGCTGCTGACCGGCGACCGCCAAAGCGTGGCCGACAGCCTGGCACTGGAAGTGGGCATCAGCGACGTCGAGGCCCAGGCCCTGCCGGAAGACAAACTCAACCGCGTATTGGGCGAAATCGGCAGCGGCTTCCGGCCCATGGTGGTGGGTGACGGGATCAACGATTCCCTGGCGCTCAAGGCCGGTGTGGTCGGCGTGGCAATGGGCGCGGGCGGGGCGGATATCGCCCTGGCGTCGGCAGACGTGGTGCTGATCGGCAGCGACCTGCGGCGCCTGGGCACGTGTGTGCGCTTGAGTCGCCAATGCCGGCACACATTGCAGGTCAACGTGATCATCGGCCTGGGCTGGACGCTGGCCATCGTGGTGTTCGCCGCATTCGGCTGGCTGGGCGCGGCGGGCGCCATGATTGCGGCGGTGTTGCACAACCTCAGCACGCTGCTGGTGCTGGGGAATGCGGGGCGTTTGTTGCGCTTTCAGGAGCCGCTGTTGAAGCTCGACGAATAAATTTTAAAATTTTTTCAGCCTCGCTGTAACGCCATGGGGGGACCTCACTCTAGTGCTATGTCGAGACTGAACAATCCGTTCAGACCGACTCCACAATCGATCATGAGGAATACACAATGAACATCAAATCCGCTGCTGCTGGTGCCGCCCTCGCTTTCGCTGCTGCCGGCATGTTTGCTGGTGTTGCTACCCAGGTGCAGGCAGCAGACGCGCCGATCCATTGCTATGGCGTCAACGCCTGCAAAGGCCAGAACGACTGCAAGACCAAAGACCACGCTTGCAAAGGCATGGGTTCTTGCAAAGGCCAGGGCTTCTTGTCGATGAGCAAAGCCATGTGCGACCAGAAAGGCGGCAAAGTCGGCGAGTAACCGACCACCGAGTGCCACCGCAGCGGGGCCCCCGCCGCTGCGGACACTTTCCCCAGGAGTGTTTTATGTCCGCCTCCCTTCCGAGCCTGGGTTACGGCCTGGGTTTACGCAGCGAGTACTACCAGCAGATCCTTGAACAATCGCCGGCGGTGGATTGGTTCGAAGTGATCTCCGAGAATTATCTGGTCCAGGGCGGCAAGGCCTTGTACTACCTGGATGCGATAGCCGAGCGTTATCCCCTGGTGATGCATGGTGTGTCCCTGTCCATCGGCGGGCCCCATGCCCTCGATATCGATTACCTGAAACAACTCAAGCAGCTCGCCGAGCGCATCCAGCCGGCGTGGATTTCCGATCACCTGTGCTGGAGCCGTGGCAACGCGCACCAGCTGCATGACCTGCTGCCACTGCCTTATACCGAAGAAAGCCTGTACCACGTTGCCGGTCGCGTACGGCAAGTGCAGGACGTGTTGCAGCGTCCTTTCGTGCTGGAAAACGTCTCCAGCTACGTGCGCTCCAAGGCGGACGAGTTTACCGAGTGGGAGTTTCTCAACGCCCTGACCCATCTCACCGGCTGTCAGCTGTTGCTGGACGTGAATAACGTCTACGTCAGCTCACGCAATCACGGGTTCGACGCCTGGGAATTTATCCGCAACCTGCCGCCCGAAAGCATCCGCCAACTGCACCTGGCCGGGCACATGGATTACGGCGACTACGTGATCGACACCCATGACCACCCGGTTTGCGATCCGGTGTGGGCGCTGTATCAGCAGACGCTGGAACACCTTGGGCCGGTCTCCACCTTGCTGGAGCGCGATGACCATTTCCCGCCGTTCCAGGAGCTGCTCGACGAACTGGCCAAAGCTCGCGAACTGGGCGCCAGCGCATTGGACAGGAGGGCGTTATGCGCCTGATCGACTGGCAATTGGCGTTCGAGCAGCATTTGCTGGCGCCGACGTTCACGGCCGACAAAGGCTTCAGCGCCACCTTGATCGGTGGCCCGACCCTGGATGTCGAGACGGGCCTGGCGATTTACCACAACGCCTATCACGCGCGGCTGCTGGAAGTACTGCGGGATGACTTCAGCGCCGTGTGGTACTGGCTGGGGGACGATGAGTTTGCGCAGATGGGTTCGGCCTATACCCGCCGTTATCCCTCGGCTCATTACAGCCTGCGCTGGTTTGGCGAGCGTTTCCCGGGGTTTATCCTCGAGCATTTTCCCGAGCAGGGCGCACCGCTGGCCGAGCTGGCACGGCTGGAATGGGCATTCACCCTGGCCTTTGACGCGCCGCAAGGCGAGCCGCTGACCGTGCAAGACATGGCAACACTGCCGCCGGAAGACTGGCCAGGGTTGCAGGTCCAGTTGGCGCCCTCGGTGCAGCAGGTGCTGTGTGATTTCAACAGCCTGGGCATCTGGCGCGCCAGCAAGGGCGAATGGGACTTCCCTGGCAGCGAGGCCTTGCCATTGGCGCAGGTGTGCCTGGTGTGGCGCCACCAGAATGTCTGCCAATACCGCAGCCTGGAGTCGGCTGAAGCCAGCGCGCTGGCGGGCATGGCCACCACCGGCTGGAATTTTTCCGAACTGTGTACCGAGCTGGCAGTCACTTATCAGGAGGGCGCGCCATTGCAGGCGGTTACCTGGCTGAAACAGTGGATCCAGGACGGCTTGCTCCAGCGGCGGGCACCATAGAAAAGGGCTATCGTTTCGATAGCCTGCTAATTTTTCCGTGGATGGTCTACCCTCATTTCAGACGTCTGAAACAAGGGGGGACTACTCATGCTCGCGCAACTTCCACCGGCCTTACAGAATCTCAAGCTACCGCTGCGTCTTCGACTCTGGGACGGCCATGAATTCAACCTGGGCCCGGATCCCAGTGTCACCATTGTGGTCAAGGACCCCATGATGGTTTCAACGCTTAGCCATCCGACGCTCAATTCACTGGGCGAAGCCTTCGTAGAGGGCAAACTGGAGCTGGAAGGCTCCATTTCCGAAGTGATCAGGGTGGTTGACGAGTTGAGTCATGCCCTGGTGGATGACGACGAGGACACTCGTCCGGTGCGCTCGATCCACGACAAGGCAACTGACGCAGCCGCTATTTCCTACCATTACGACCTGTCCAACGAGTTCTACCAGCTCTGGCTGGACCGCGACATGGCCTATTCCTGCGGGTATTTCGAGACCGGCAGCGAATCCCTCGACCAGGCCCAACAAGACAAATTTCGCCACCTGTGCCGCAAATTGCGGCTGCAGCCGGGGGAGTATTTGCTCGACGTGGGCTGCGGTTGGGGCGGGCTGGCGCGGTATGCCGCGCGGGAATTCGGGGTCAAGGTGTTCGGCATCACCCTGAGCAAGGAACAGCTTGAGCTGGCTCAAGAGCGAGTGAAAGCCGAAGGCCTGGAAGACCAGGTCGAACTGACACTGCTGGACTACCGCGATTTGCCCCAGGATGGCCGCTTCGACAAGGTGGTGAGCGTGGGCATGTTTGAACATGTGGGCCACGCCAACCTGGCGGAGTACTGCAAGATTCTAAACGGCTCGGTGCGTGAGGGCGGCCTGGTGATGAACCACGGCATTACCGCCAAGCATACCGATGGCCGGCCGGTGGGCCGTGGCGCCGGGGACTTTATCGAGCGTTATGTGTTTCCCAATGGCGAGTTGCCGCACCTGGCGATGATGACCGCCGAGATCAGCGAAGTGGGGCTGGAAGTGGTCGACGTCGAAAGCCTGCGCCTGCATTACGCGCGCACGCTGGATCACTGGAGCGAGCGCCTGGAAGACAACCTGGAGGCGGCGGGCAAGATGGTGCCGGAGCAGGCCTTGCGCATCTGGCGGCTGTACCTGGCTGGCTGTGCCTATGCGTTTGCCCGGGGCTGGATCAACCTGCATCAGATTCTGGCGGTGAAACCCCATGCCGATGGTAGCCATGAGCTGCCGTGGACACGGGATGACTTGTACCAGTAAACCTCTGTGCCTGTAGGAGCGAGCTTGCTCGCGAAAAACCGGAGGGCGCCGCGTTTATCCAGAATAAACGCGTCATCGTTAACGTTTTTCGCGAGCAAGCTCGCTCCTACAGGATTGGAGAGATAAGCCGTGCGACCCGCATGCCAAGCTGTTGCAGGCGGTGGGTCTGGCGGTTTTCTTCCTGGCTGATTTCATGGGCCAGGGCGAAATCGTCCAGCAGCATGCGCTCCACCTGGCTGGCGAAGGTGTCATCCACCGTCAGCAACATCACTTCGAAATTCAGCCGGAACGAACGGTTATCCAGGTTCGCACTGCCGATGGCGCTGATTTCGCTGTCTACCAACACCACTTTCTGATGCAGGAACCCGGGCGTGTAGCGGAAGACCCGAACCCCGGCGCGCACCGCTTCGATCGCATACAGGCTGGAAGCGGCATAGACGATGCGGTGATCGGGCCGCGACGGCAGCAACAGGCGCACATCGACGCCGCGCAACACCGCCAGCCTCAGGGCAGAAAACACCGCCTCATCGGGAATGAAATACGGGCTGGTGATCCACACCCGCTCGGTCGCCGCGTGAATCGCCTCGACGAAAAACAGCGAACAGGTTTCATAAGGATCCGCCGGCCCGCTGGCCAGCAATTGGCAGAGCACGCCGTCATCCGGGTAGGTATCCGGCAGCAGCAGCGGCGGCAACTCCCGCGCAGCCCAGAACCAATCCTCGGCAAACGACTCCTGCAAGCACGCCACCACCGGGCCGCTGACCTGCACATGGGTGTCACGCCACGGCGCCAGGGGCGGTTTCTTGCCCAGGTATTCATCGCCGACGTTATGCCCGCCGACAAACCCGGTGATGCCATCGACCACCACGATCTTGCGGTGGTTGCGGAAGTTGACCTGGAAGCGGTTTAGCCAGCCACTGCGGGTGGCGAAGGCCTTGACCTGCACCCCGGCGTCCCGCAGCGACTGCACATAACGATGGGGCAGGGCGTGGCTGCCGATGCGGTCGTACAGCACGAAAATCGACACGCCTTGGGCGGCTTTTTCCTTGAGCAAGGTGTGCAGTTGGCGGCCGAGTTCGTCGTCATGAATGATGAAAAACTGGAACAGTACGGCGGTCTTTGCCGACCGGATCGCCTCGAAAATCGCGCCGAACGTGGCCTCGCCATTGATCAACAAGCGCACCTGATTGTTCGCCAGGCACGGCATGCGCCCCAGCTTGGGCATGGCCCGCAGCGAGGCGTAGGCCTGGGAGTTGCGCGCGGCCAGCGCTTCTTCGACCCACGGGCGCCAGTTCAGCTCGGTGATCGCCTTGTGCATTTCCTGGTTGGCCTGGCGTCGCGCCTGAATGTAGGCGTCGAAGGTGCTGCGGCCGAAGATCAGGTAGGGAATCAGCGTCAGGTAAGGAATGAACATCAGCGACAAGGCCCAGGCAATCGAGCCTTGGGCGGTCCTGACGGTCAGCACCGCGTGGATGGCGGCAAGGGTGCCCAGAAAATGCAGCGTGGCAATGAAATAGGCGAGCAGGTGCGGGCCAAAGAAATCCATGGACAACGGTACTCCTGACAAACAAGTGCCTAACAGACCATGTTCGGCCCCGAATGTCGCTATTTTATTTGCTGTGCAACACTGGCGTTTTTGCGGCGTCTAACGCCGACAATTACCCAGGAGTTACCCGATGAATGCTCGTCTGCTTGGTTTGGCCATGGTTGTTGGTTTAACGCTGCCCGTGGCGGCGCAAGCGCAGATGCTGGCGCCGGGTTTGTGGGAATTGACCACCAGCAACATGAAGGTCGATAACCAGGACCTGCCGGACTTGTCGTTGATCCTCGGTCAGCTCAAGCAACAGATGACCCCGGAACAGCGCGCCATGCTCGAGAAACAAGGCATCACCATGGCCGGCAAAGGCGTGCAGGTGTGCCTGACACAAGCCCAGGTGGCGTCCGACTCCATCCCGCTGACCGACCCCCAATCGGGCTGCAAGCAGGAAGTGACGGACAAGACCGGCAACCAGTGGAAATTCCGCTTCAGCTGCCCGAAAGCCCAGGGCACTGGCGTGGCAACCTTCCAGAGCCAGCAGGAATTCACCACCACGGTTAACGGCACCTTCAACGCCACCGGCGTGCAGCAGAAGGGCAGCCTGGACACCCACGCGCAGTGGCTGGGCAGCAACTGCGGCACCGTCAAACCCCGCGCTTAAGAACCACCGCACCCAAGTGTGGGAGCTGGCTTGCCTGCGATTGCATCACCTCGGTCTCACTGAAAAACCGAGTCGCTCGCATCGCAGGCAAGCCAGCTCCCACAGTTGATTGGATTGTCAGTTCCGGACTCTCTTCAGCGCTGAAAATGCAGCGGCAAACCCTGGCAGCTGTCGTGCACGCGCCCGTCGTGCCAGGCCACGTGGCCGGAGACCAGCGTGGTGCTGACGCTGTGCCGGAAGCTGCGTTCGGCAAAGGGCGTCCAGCCGCAGCGCGCCAGGATCGGCTGGCCACTGACGGGCTTGCCGTGGGGCTCGGGCTGGATCAGCACCAGGTCGGCCCAATAACCTTCCCGCAGATAGCCTCGATCAGGGATTGCAAACAAGTCCGCGACGCGATGGCTGGTTTTTGCCACCAGCGTGGTCAGCGGCAGCAGCCCGTCGGCCACCAATTCCAGCAGCGCCGGCAGGGCGTGTTGCACCAGCGGCAAGCCTGACGGCGCTTCGCGGTACGGCAGCTGTTTTTGCGCCCAGGTGTGGGGCGCATGATCACTGCCGATCACATCCAGACGATCACTCAACAACGCCAGGCGCAGGGCGTTGCGGTCGGCGCGTGTCTTGATCGCCGGGTTGCATTTGATCTGGTGGCCCAGGCGCGTGTAGTCGCGGTCATCGAACAACAAGTGATGCAGGCAGACTTCCGCCGTGATGCGTTTTTCCGCCAGGGGCTTGTCTTCGAACAGCGCCAGCTCGCGTGCGCTGGTGATGTGCAGCACATGGAGGCGCGTGCCATGCCGCTTGGCCAGCTCCACCGCCAAAGACGATGAGCGATAGCACGCCTCGGCGTCGCGAATCAGCGGATGAGCCACGGTCGGTATGTGCTCGCCGAAGCGCTCACGCATCCGCTGTTCATTGGCCTGGATGCTGGGTGTGTGCTCGCAGTGGGCCAGGAGAATAGTCGGCACCTCGGCGAACAGACGTTCGAGAATCTTCGGATCATCCACCAGCATATTGCCGGTGGAGGCACCCATGAATACTTTGACGCCGGCGACTTCCCGCGGGTCCAGGGCGGCCACGGTGTCGAGGTTGTCGTTGCTCACCCCGAAGTGAAAACCATAGTTGGCCACCGAATGCAGCGCCGCGCGGCGCTTCTTGTCAGCCAGGGCTTCCAGGTTCAGGGTCGCCGGACTGGTGTTGGGCATGTCCATGAAACTGGTGATGCCACCGGCCACCGCCGCGCGTGACTCGCTGTAGAAACTGCCTTTGTCCGGCGCTCCGGGTTCACGGAAGTGCACCTGGTCGTCGATCATCCCCGGCAGCAGCCACTGGCCTTGGGCATCGATTTCCACCGCGGCATTGGCGTTGTCGATGCTGCTGGCGATCTTCTCGATACGGCCATTGGCGACCAGCAGGTCGGCCTCGAATGTCTGGCCTTCGTTTACCAGGCGGGCGTTGCGGATCAGCAGGCGGCTCATGGTCAGAACTCGTTTTGCAGGGCTTTGTAACCCAGTACCAGGTCGACATTGGTGCGCGCCACGTCTTCGGAAAACTCCGAAGCGCTGACACTCACCGGCGGGAATTGGGACAAGTCGGTGTTGGGGCCGATGCGGGTGGTGGAGGGCACGTAGAACGCATCGGGCAAGTCGCGGCCGTCGACTACGGAGTTGTGGCGCACCACGCAGCCGTCGCCGACGACGCAGTTGAACAGCACGCTGTTGAAGCCGATGAATACCCGGTTACCGACGGTGCAGGGGCCGTGGACGATGGAGCGGTGAGCGATGGAGGTGAACTCGCCAATGGTCACGGCGGCGCCGGATTTTGAGTGGATGACTACGCCGTCCTGGATATTCGAATTGGCGCCGATGGTGATCGGGTCCATGTCGCCGTTGGCGTCGACTTCGTCGGCGCGGATCACCGCGTAAGGGCCGACAAATACGTTTTCGCCGATGATCACCTTGCCGCAGATGATCGCGGTTTTGTCGACGTAGGCCGATTCGGCAATCACGGGCAGATCGCCGGAAGGGTTTTTGCGGATCATGGGTCTGGCTCCTTGAGGGGCGCGGTGATGATGTGTACGTGGCCGCCTTCGATGGCGTTGTAGAAACAGGTGGGCCGGCCCGTGTGACAGGCCGGTCCTTGCTGGTCGACGATCAGCAACACGGCGTCGCCGTCGCAATCCAGGCGCGCCTCCACCAGCTGTTGCCAGTGGCCGGAGCTTTCGCCCTTGCGCCACAGTTGCTGGCGCGAGCGGGACCAGTAGCAGACCTGCCCGGTGGCCAGGGTTTCGTCGAGGGCCCGGCGGTTCATCCAGGCCAGCATCAACACTTCGCCGCTGCCGTGTTGCTGGGCGATGGCGGCAATCAGGCCATCACTGTTCCACGGCAGGGCGTCGAGCACGCGGTCGAGTGGAAAGCGGCTGCCGACGGCAGCCCCTTCCAGGTCGAGCATGCTCAGGGTCATGGCTTGCTCAAGGCCGCGCACAGAGTGTTGAGGTTGTATTCGAACAGGCCGGTAAAGGTGCTTGCCGGGCCTTCTGCGGCCAGGGCGTCCGAGTACAGCGTGCCGCCGATTTGCGCGCCGCTTTCGTCAGCGATCTGCTTGAGCAGGCGCGAGTCCTTGATGTTTTCCATGAACACGGCTTTGACCTTGTCCTTGCGGATCTGGGTGATCAGCGTGGCGACTTCGGCGGCAGACGGTTCACGCTCGGTGGACAGGCCTTGAGGCGACAGGAACTCGATACCGTAGGCCTGGCCCAGGTAACCGAAGGCGTCATGGGAGGTCACGATGCGGCGGTTGCCCGGTGGCAGTGCGCCGAACTTGGCCTTGGCTTCAGCCAGCAGGCGGTAGATTTCTTTCAGGTACACCTGGCTGTTGTGCTCGTAGTCTGCCTTGTTGGCCGGGTCGGCAGCGATCAGCGCCTTGGTGATGTTGTTCACGTAGATAACCGTGTTGGCCAGGTTGTGCCAGGCGTGCGGGTCGGGGATGGTCTCGCCGTCCTCTTCCATGGTGTGGGACAACACGCCTTTACTGGCGGTGACCACAGTCGCCTTGGTCTCGGTGCTGGTGACCAGTCGATCCAGCCACGGCTCGAAGCCCAGACCATTTTTGATGATCACCCGGGCCTTGAGCAGCGCCTTGGCGTCGTCCGGCGTTGGTTCGTAGGTATGGGCGTCGGCGTCGGGGCCGACCATGTTGCTGATCTGGATATGATCGCCACCGACCTGGTGGGTCATGTCGTCAAGAATACTGAAGCTGGTAACCACCTGAAGCTTGTCGGCAGCCTGGGCCGTCGCGAACGACAGCGGCAGCAACACACTGAACAGCACGAGTAGAGCGCGCATCGGGAAACACCTCATTGGGATGTAAGCAAAGGCGGGCGGCGCAGCAAGCCGTGCACCGGACCGAAGACCACGGACAGCAGGTACAAGCCGCCAGCCACCAGCACAATGGCCGGGCCGCTGGGCAGCGAGTAGTAGAACGACAGCAACAAGCCAAGCCACACCGACAGGCATCCCAGCACCGCGGATATGGCGATCAACACCGGCAGGCGCCGGCTCCAGAAGCGTGAAGCAATCGCCGGCAACATCATCAAGCCGACCACCATCAGGGCGCCGATGGCCTGGAAGCCGATCACCAGGTTCAGCACCACCAGGGTCAAAAACAGGCCGTGGGCCAGCGGGCCCAGGCGGCTGACGGTTTGCAGGAACAGCGGGTCGAGGGTGTCCAGCAGTAGTGGCTTGTAGATCACCACCATGGCGATCAGGCTGAATCCCGAGACCCAGAGCATGCCGGTGAGGGTCGGCCCGTCGACCGCCAGGGCCGAGCCGAACAGCAGGTGCAGCAGGTCGAGGCGCTTGCCGGCGAGGCCGAGGATCAACACGCCGCTGGCCAGGGAAATCGGGTAGATGGCGGCGAGGCTGGCGTCTTCCTTAAGGCCCGTGCGACGGGTGATCCAGGCGGCGAGGCCGGCCATGCTCAGGCCGGCGCCCAGGCCGCCGATGGTCAGCGCGGGCAGGCTCAGGCCGGCAAACCAGAAGCCCAGGGCGGCGCCGGGCAGGATGCCGTGAGACACCGCGTCACCGATCAGGCTCATGCGCCGCAGGATCAGGAACACTCCCAGCGGCGCCGTGCTGCATGCCAATACCAATCCGCCGACGAGGGCGCGGCGCATGAAAACGAAGTCGAGAAACGGCATCCACAGGTGGGCGGCAAAGTGCATCAGGCCACCTGCATCTGAGGCTGTGGGCGGATCAGTTCTTTGCTTGAACCGAATACGCAGCCACTGCTTTTGATCTGCACCACTTGCTGGGTGTGTTGGCGCACGGAGCCGAGGTCATGGCACACCACGACCACCGTGCGGCCTTCGTCGTGCCAGGCGTGAATGTGTTTCCAGCACAGGGCCTGGCCGTCTTCGTCGAGGGCGGCGTGGGGTTCGTCCAGCAGCAATATCGGCGACTCGGCCAGGCTCATGCGAGCGAGCAGGGCGCGTTGCAGTTCGCCACCCGACAACGCCATCAACGGCCGATGCTCCAGGCCGCTGAGGCACCAGTCTTCGAGCACGGCACTCAGGCGTTTGGTGCGTTGTTCAGGGGGTTGCTTGCTGCCCCAGAAGCCGGCCGCCACCAACTCTTCGAGGCTTATAGGAAACTGGCGATCGAGGTTCTGTTGCTGGGGCAAAAACGACAGCCCACCACGGCGTGGAACATCAATCGTCACTTTCCCGGCCAGGGGCTTCTGCAGGCCGGCGATGACTTTCAGCAAGCTGCTTTTGCCGGTGCCATTGGCGCCGATGATGCCAGTGAGGCTGCCTTTTTCCAGGGTGAAATCTATAGCCGGGGTGAGAGGTTGGCCGGGAGCGCCCCAGCGCAAGGCGGTGCAGGTGATCATTCGGAAGGTCTCGTCCAGCGGCTTTCAGCTACGGCATCGTGCGCGTGCAGGCTTTCGGCGTGGATCACTTTCAAGTGGAAGGCAATGACCGCATCCGAGCGTTTCAAGGCGAGGTTAAGGCGGCGGGCGGCGTCTTCGCAGAACATCAGGTTCTGCCCGTTGGCCAGGGCGAAGGCTTGTTCGTCCGCACGCTTTACGGCGGTTTGTACGGCAGTGCCGAGGGCGGCTTCGGTTTCGTCGATCAATTGCGTCAGCGGCAGTGTGGGCTGATCGCCTTGAAGACGGACCTGCAACAGCGCGCTGCTGCGCTGGCTGTGGGGCGTGGCGACGATGCCGTTGGCGCTGCCCAGCCAGGTCAGTACGTCTTCGTGTTGCAGCGGTGTGTTACCGAAGTCTTCGATAAATTGCTGCTGAATCAATTGCCTGGCGAGGGCAGCCGAGCAAGGGCAGGTTGAAGAGTAAGTAACGTCAATTTTTAGTTCCACGTGGAACATCTGGTTTTCCAGACGCGCCTCGATGCTCACTGGATAGCTTTTCCAGCCGGCTAACGGGCTGACCAACGCGGGACGTTTCAGCAGCAAGTCTGCATGAATCCGCAGGTAGGCATTTGTGGATAAACCTTCATGACTGTCGAGAAAACGTTGCAATACACTGCGCAGCAGTGCTGGCGAAAGCGGCTGCTGTTCAAGCATTTCCAGCGCCAGGTAAAGCCGCGACATATGAATGCCACGGGCCTCGCCATCGTCCAGGCTGACGCCCGCATCAGCCTTGGCGCTGAGGCGCTGGCCGTCGATCTGAATGGGCAGGGCAATGCCGCACATGCCTACCCAATCCAGCGGCAAGGCTTGGCGTGAAGCCTGCGCGGCGATATCGGGCAGAGTCAGCGCGTTCATGAGCAGGTCCATCGTTGGAAATAAAAAGACATGTTATATTATAACCATTGAGTCGACGAAATTTTTTCTGCTCTGTCTTTTATTCAGTCATGTCGAGTACGGAAGCTCCTTTATTTGCGGTGTAAGTCATGCACAGACGTCAACTCCTCAACCTGCTGCTGGCCAGCGCGGTGTTCACCTTGCCCTTTGGCGTGTCTGCCGCGCAGATCCGCAATGCACGGCTGTGGCGCTCGGATAACAAGCTGCGGCTGGTGCTGGATCTCAGCGGCCCGGTGCAATACAAGACCTTTACCCTGACCGCGCCGGAGCGGTTGATCATCGATTTGAGCGGCGCGAAGCTGACCGGTGATTTCAGCCAGCTGGCCCTGACCAACAGCGGCATCACCTCGATTCGCTCGGGGCACTTTGGCCAGGGTGATACGCGGATCGTGCTGGATTTGAAGGCGCCGATGCAGCTCAATAGCTTTCTGCTGCCACCGCAGGATGGCCAGGGCCACCGCCTGGTGCTGGACCTGACCAGCGCCACCCATGCCCCTCAGCAAATCGCGGCAGCGCCTGCACCCTTGGCGGCGCCGGTGGACAAGGCCCATCCGAAACGCGACATCATCGTGGTGGTCGATCCAGGCCATGGCGGCAAGGATCCGGGTGCCATCGGTTCGAAGGGCCAGCGGGAAAAAGATGTGGTGCTGTCCATCGCCCAACTGCTGGCCAAGCGTCTGAAGCGCGAGAAGGGCTTCGATGTGAAGCTGGTGCGCAACGACGACTTCTTCGTGCCGCTGCGTAAACGCGTGGATATCGCCCGCCAGCACAAGGCCGACATGTTTATCTCGGTGCACGCCGATGCGGCGCCGCGGCTTACGGCGTCTGGCGCCTCTGTCTATGCGTTGTCCGAAGGTGGTGCGACGTCCGCCACCGCGCGGTTCATGGCACAACGGGAAAACGGCGCCGACCTGTTGGGCGCCACCACCTTGCTCAATCTCAAGGACAAGGACCCGATGCTCGCCGGGGTGATTCTCGACATGTCGATGAACGCTACCATCGCCTCCAGCCTGCAACTGGGCAGCTCGGTGCTGGGCAGCCTGCAAAGCATCACCACGCTGCATCAAAAGCGTGTGGAACAGGCCGGCTTTGCAGTACTGAAGTCGCCGGACGTGCCGTCGATCCTGGTGGAAACCGGGTTTATCTCCAACACCCAGGACGCCCAGCGGCTGGTCACCGCGCGCCATCAACAGGCGGTGGCAGACGGTTTATTTGACGGGTTGAAAAACTACTTCCAGAAGAACCCGCCGATGAACAGCTACATGGCCTGGGTTCAGGAACAGAAAAACGGCCAGGTCTAACAGCCGGTAATCCGGCTGCAGGTGAACTTGGCGCTGGCACCACCGGAACTGGAAAACCGGTTGATGGTGGTCCAGCCCACTCGCCGCGTGTAGCCCACCCACGCCTCACCGTCGGACGCCAACCCGGTAAAGAACGTCAGTTGCCCGTAGCGGCTGCTGGTCTGTGCCCAATAGCGTTTGCCGATCACCTCGAACCCCCGCAAATACGTAGTGCTGCCCACTGTCGCGACGCTGTAGGCATTGCCCTGCGCGTCGACGCACGCCAGCAGGTTGGCGCTGCGCGTGCAGTTGGCCAGCAGGCTTGGCACCTGGGCGCCGGCCTGGCCCGTCACCATCAGCAACACACCGCACAACAGGTATTTCATAGAGGCTCTCGGGGCGTTAATCGGCTGCCAGCATTGCGCCCTTCGTCACTCTGAGCAAGGGGGATTGGCTTATTTGCATTGTTATACTATAACATTAAAAAACAGCCTGACCCGTGAACCGCCTCCGATGACCGAACAAGACCTTCTCGCCCAACCGTCCGCCGATTATATGAATGAAGCCCAGCAGGGTTTCTTCCGCGAGCTGTTGCTGGCCCAGCGCAATGAGCTGCAAGTGCGCATCGACGCTGAATTCATGGTGCTGCGCGAACAGGAACCCAACAGCGACCCCGCCGATGTCGGCAGCGCCGAAGAACAGCGCCAATGGCAACTGCGCCTGCTGGAGCGCGAAAAAAAGCTGTTGGACAAGATCGACGAAGCCCTGGAGCACCTGGCCCGCGGCGAGTACGGCTGGTGCCGTGAAACCGGCGAGCCCATTGGCCTCAAGCGTCTGTTGCTGCGCCCCACGGCCACCCTGTGTATCGAAGCCAAAGAACGTGAAGAGCTGCGCGAACGCCATCAACGGGCGATTTGACCGGCCAACCCTGATGAGGAACACCTGATGCCCAATCGTCTCCCCGTTACTGTGCTGTCCGGATTTCTCGGCGCCGGTAAAAGCACGCTGCTCAACTACGTCCTGCGCAACCGCGAAAACCTGCGGGTGGCGGTGATCGTCAACGACATGAGCGAAATCAACATCGATGGCAGTGAGGTCCAGCGCGACGTCACCCTCAACCGCTCCGAAGAAAAACTGGTGGAGATGAGCAACGGCTGCATCTGCTGCACCTTGCGCGAAGACTTGCTGGAAGAAGTCGCAAAGCTCGCCAAGGAAGGCCGGTTCGATTACCTGTTGATTGAATCCACGGGCATTTCCGAACCGCTGCCGGTGGCCGAGACCTTCACCTTTCGCGATGAAGAAGGCCAGAGCCTGGCGGATATCGCCCGGCTCGACACCATGGTCACCGTGGTCGACGGCATGAACTTCCTGCTCGACTACCAGGCCGCTGAAAGCCTGGCGTCCCGGGGCGAAACCCTGGGCGAAGAAGACGAGCGCTCGATCACCGACCTGTTGATCGAGCAGATCGAATTCGCCGACGTAATCCTGATCAGCAAGATCGACCTGATCAGCAGCAGCGAGCGCCAGGAGTTGATGGCGATCCTGGAACGCCTGAACGCCCAGGCGGAAATCATCCCGATGGTCATGGGCGAAGTGCCGCTGGCGAAGATCCTCAACACTGGCCGCTTCGACTTCGAGCGCGCTTCCCAGGCGCCCGGTTGGTTGCAGGAGCTGCGGGGCGAACATGTGCCGGAAACCGAGGAATACGGTATCGCCTCCACCGCCTATCGCGCCCGTCGCCCGTTCCATCCACAGCGGTTCTTCGACTTTATCGATCGGCCTTGGGTGAATGGAAAACTGCTGCGCTCCAAGGGTTTTTTCTGGCTGGCCAGCAAACACCAGGACGCTGGCAGCTGGTCCCAGGCCGGCGGCTTGATGCGCCATGGCTTTGCCGGGCGCTGGTGGCGTTTCGTGCCGAAAACCCAGTGGCCGCAGGATGAGGAGGGTGTGGCCGCGATCATGGGCAACTGGCAGCCGAGCACCGGCGATTGCCGGCAAGAGCTGGTGTTTATCGGGCAGAACATCGACTTCGCGCAGATGACTGCCGAGTTGGACGCTTGCCTGCTGACCGACGATGAAATGGCCACAGGTGTCGAAGGCTGGCGCTTGTTGGCTGATCCCTTTGGCCCTTGGTTCGAAGAGGCAGCCTGATGCTGGCACCGACTCTGAAACTGCGCCCGGTGATTCGCCAGATCCACGGCGAAACCCCGGCTGTGCTCACCGATATCCTTGAAGACGGCGTAAACCTTGCCGTGTGGCAGCGCCAGTTGCCGCTGCACATCGCCGAGTTCGGCGCGTTGCTGGTGGCGCTCAATGAACCATTGGCCGAGTCGCTGGTGGTGGAGCTGAACACTGAAGACGCCGAACCCAACTTGCAGGACTTCGCCTCGGGTTGCCGCGACCTTGAAGGCTATGAAGGCTTTATCGCCGACGTGTCGTGGCTGGTCAGCGCCTTTGCCTGTTTGCTGGGTGCCAAGCGCATCGGCGTGCGTTTGCGGCTATTGGACAAGGCCATGTGCCCGCGCTTTCACGTGGACCATGTGCCGGTGCGGCTGATCACCACCTATGCCGGCATCGGCAGCCAGTGGCTGCGCGAAGGTGTGATGGAGCGGCGGCACCTCAGCCAGGCAAGTGCGGAGCCGCAAGAGCGCATCGAGCAAATCAACTGTGGCGAAGTGGCCTTGCTCAAGGGCGAAAAATGGCACGGTAACGAAGGCTTTGGCCTCATCCACCGCTCGCCGCCGCTGCAAGCCGATCAACGACGGTTGATTCTGACGCTGGATTGGTTGGCGTAACCGGGTAGGATCAAAGCTCTCTACACGGTCTGAATGATGCCCTCCATGCTGCAGAATATTCCCACCCACGTGATTGCCGGGCCTCTGGGCGCCGGCAAGACCAGCCTGATCAAGCACCTGCTGGCCCAGCGCCCGGCCAACGAGCGGTGGGCGGTGTTGATCAATGAGTTCGGGCAGATTGGCCTGGATGCAGCGCTGCTGACCCGTGATGACGACGGTATTGCCCTCGGTGAAGTGGCGGGCGGCTGCCTGTGTTGCGTCAATGGGGCGCCGTTCCAGGTAGGACTGGGCCGTCTGCTGCGTAAGGCCAAGCCCGACCGGCTGTTTATCGAGCCGTCCGGCTTGGGGCATCCGGCGCAATTGCTCAAGCAACTGCGGGAAGCGCCCTGGCAGCAGGTGCTGGCGGTGCAGCCGTGCGTGCTGGTGTTGGACGCCCAGGCGTTGGCGGCGGGCAAGCCGTTGCCAGGGGCTCAGCTTGAAGCGTTGGCCAGCGCCGGGCTGCTGGTATTGAACAAGCATGAAACCCTGAGTGACGCGCAGCGCGTAGCGATTGAAGAACAGCTACCCGAGCGGCCGATCTACTGGACACAGCAGGCTCAGTTGCCCTTGGCGCAGTTACCGGGTTTGAACGCCCAAGCCAGGGTGGCTGTGGATAACGTCGAGGTGCCCAAAGGTGTAGCGCAAATGCCGGCCATCTGGACGGATCCGACATCGCCGATCTGCCTCAGTCAGGGCCAGGAAGACGGCTGGAGCATTGGCTGGCGCTGGCATCCGAGCCAACAATTCGACCGGCGGCGCCTGCAGCAATGGCTGGAGCCGTTGGCGTGGCGGCGGGCAAAACTGGTTATCCACAGCCTGGACGGCTGGGTATCGGCCAACGCTGTGGATAACGCCGCCTTGGCCTGGCAGCCCAGCGAATGGCGGCGGGATTCGCGTATCGAATTGATCTTCAGCGAGGCGCAGGATGTTGCGCAATTGCAGCGTGCCTTGGCCGATTGCCGTCAGTGACGGGTCTTGCTGCTCCCGTGCTCCTGGCGCCACTGGCTTAGCTCGATGATTTCGGCGCTGGGCAGCGGGGTCTTGATCTCGAACGGGTAGGGCGCCAGCTCGATTTGCGCGCTGTGGGCGCCGAACTGGGTGATGGTCCCCGGGTGCCGCGTTTCGCCGGTCACGGTGAATTCAAAGTTGTAGATCCGCGCCAGGCGCCGCCGACCGCTGGCATCCTTCACAAACCCGATGCGCTTCAATGCCACGGCGCCATCGAGCAGCTCGATATCGAGCTTGGCGCAATGCTGCTTGACCCTTTCCAGCGCCCGCTCGCGCAGGCCGTGGTTGTGCCACAGCCAGGCGGCACCGGTCGCCAGCAGCATCAGCACGAAGATATTTCCGAGGGTCAGCATTCGATGAACTCCAACAAAGTAGGGCCAGCTTAACTGCGTCTCCGGTCTGTCGTACAGGCCGCGTTTAGTCGCATACTGCGCAGCCAGAATTTCAACGGCTTTACGGAAATCCCCTGCATGAAACGTACGCCCCATCTGCTTGCGATCCAGTCTCATGTGGTCTTTGGCCACGCCGGAAACAGCGCCGCCGTGTTCCCCATGCAACGGGTCGGGGTGAACGTGTGGCCGCTCAATACCGTGCAGTTCTCCAACCACACTCAGTATGGCCAGTGGGCGGGAGAAGTGTTGGCGCCGCAGCAAATTCCGGCGTTGGTGGAAGGCATCGCGGCGATCGGCGAGCTGGGCAACTGTGATGCGGTGCTGTCGGGCTACCTGGGCAGCGCGGCCCAGGGCCGGGCGATTCTTACCGGCGTGGCGCGGATCAAGGCGATCAACCCCAAGGCCCTGTACCTGTGCGACCCGGTGATGGGCCATCCGGAAAAAGGCTGCATCGTGCCCCAGGAGGTCAGTGACTTCCTGCTGGACGAAGCAGCAGCCATGGCTGACTTCCTGTGCCCCAACCAGCTGGAGCTGGACAGCTTTGCCGGGCGCAAGCCGCAGTCGCTGTTCGATTGCCTGGGCATGGCCCGTGCCTTGTTGGCCCGTGGGCCGAAAGCGGTGTTGGTCAAACACCTGGATTACCCCGGAAAACTGCCGGACGGCTTCGAGATGTTGCTGGTGACGGCCGAAGGCAGCTGGCACCTGCGCCGGCCACTGCTGGCGTTCCCGCGCCAGCCCGTGGGCGTGGGTGACCTGACGTCGGGCCTGTTCCTGGCGCGGGTATTGTTGGGCGACAGCCTGGTGGCGGCCTTTGAGTTCACGGCCGCGGCGGTGCACGAAGTGCTGCTGGAAACCCAGGCGTGCGCCAGCTACGAGTTGGAACTGGTGCGTGCACAGGATCGGATTGCCCATCCGCGGGTACGCTTTGAGGCGACGCCAATCGGGCTGTAGGAATATTCCTGATTGAGCGAGGCAAAGGACGTCCGGTACCATCGGCCGTCTTTTTGCCCTCTGCGTTCATCAAGGAAGATCATGTCGCTATCCCTGCTTCATTCGCCACGGGCATTGGCTGCCCTGGTTCTGGCATCTCTGCTCAGCGGATGCAGTATCCACGGCGCCTACACAGATGCCAGCGCGCCCGACGCGGCGAAGCTACGGTTCATCTCCAACACGTCGAACACCACCCTCGATATCTACGACGCACAACACTGCACGGGCCAGAACACGGGCATGCTCAACAACTTCCTGGTGGTGGACACCAAGCGCCGGGCCGATATGCTCGTGCCGCCGCCGGCCAAGGCCCGGGGCATGCTGGAGGTCAAGCTGGCGCCCGGCAAGGAAACCATGCTGGCGATCAACACCAACGGTGGTAGCTACATCTGCGGCAAGACCTTCAGCTTCACGCCCAAGGCGGGCGAGGAATATGAAGTGACCTTCGATATGGCGGGCGGCCGTTGCAGTACGCTGTTCCAGCGTCTGACCCAATTTAACGGCAAAGACGTGCGCATCCCGCAGCCGGTGTTTGATACGGGTTTCCCGGTGTGCCAGGGGCAAAGTCCGATATTCGCCAAACCGTTGCCCGATACGGCGCAGCGGACGGTGCTGATCGATCGGATCCTCGCGGAGAACGCGCAGGCGATCACAACCCTGGACCCGCCCAAGGCCGACAGTTCGATGTTTTCGCCGGAAAAAATCGACGCGCTGATTGCCAAGCGAAAGGCATCGATGGGCACGGTCACCTTGCCGGAGGAATACTGGACCCAGTACCGGCAGAACCTGAAGCTGTTTCATGACGAAGCTGCCGGGCGCCAGGCGCGGGCACTGGGCATGTTTACCGATGTGTACCGCCTGCGCTTGCGCAGTACCAACGACATCATGTTGCAGCAGTGGCTGCAGCCCACGGACAACGCTGTACGCCAGATGATTACTGCGAGTGACGAGTACATGCTGCGGTACTACATGAACACCAACAAGAGCGTGGCGCTGGACATCCTTAATCACCACATTGAGCGCATGGCCCAGTTGGACCAGCGCTTTGATGTGTGTGCGCGATTTGACGATTGCTGGCACTACTGATAACACCGCAGAACCCATGTGGGAGCGGGCTTGCCCGCGATGGGATCAACTGGGCTTGCCTGAAGCACCGAGGTGTCTGCATCGCAGGCAAGCCAGCTCCTACAGTTTGATTGGGTTTCCAGCTTAGGACTTACGGCGCGTCTGCCTTGATTTCCTGATACCGCTTCTCCAGCTCCTGGCGAATCTGCCGGCGCTGTTGAGCCTGCACAAACCGGCGCTTGTCTTCGCTGTTCTGCGGTTGCAGCGGCGGCACGGCGGCCGGTTTGCGCTGGTCATCCACCGCAACCATGGTGAAGAAGCAGCTATTGGTATGGCGCACCGAACGCTCGCGGATGTTCTCGGTGACCACCTTGATCCCCACTTCCATCGACGTGTTGCCGGTGTAGTTGACCGAGGCCAGGAAGGTCACCAGCTCGCCGACATGGATCGGCTCGCGAAAAATCACCTGGTCCACCGACAACGTCACCACATAGCGTCCGGCATAACGGCTGGCGCAGGCGTAGGCCACTTCGTCGAGGTACTTGAGCAGCGTGCCGCCGTGCACATTGCCTGAGAAGTTGGCCATGTCAGGGGTCATCAATACTGTCATCGACAGCTGGGTGTTTCCGGGTTCCATAGCACACTCACGGGTTGTAGGCATTGGGTGGGGAGGCACCTCTGCGGGTGCTGGAATCTTTGCAGAGCCATTCATAACGGGACGCTGGCCCTCGGCTTGCCGTCACGCCAGTGGCGATCTGTTTCCATATATTGCACCGGCTTTCTGTCGCAAGTCGCGGTGTTACCCTTCAAAAGCCCGCCTCAAGGGCAATTCTTACGATCAAGGCAGACTTTTCTTTCCGTTCATTGCGACCTTTCGGGGCGAATGCGTGGAAATGGGAAAAGCGCCAGTACCCCTCAAGGAGCCCCTCGCCATGCACGCCATCAGCTTTATCCAGGACCTGGCCGTGATCATGCTGGTGGCCGGGGTGGTGACGATCCTGTTCCATCGGCTCAAGCAGCCGGTGGTGTTGGGTTATATCGTCGCCGGCTTCATCATTGGCCCGCACACCCCACCGTTTGGCCTGATCCACGACGAAGACACCATCAAGACCCTGGCCGAGCTGGGGGTGATCTTCCTGATGTTCTGCCTGGGCCTGGAGTTCAGCCTGCGCAAGCTGTTCAAAGTCGGCGCCACCGCGTTTATTGCCGCGTTCCTCGAGATCATCCTGATGATCTGGATCGGCTACGAAATCGGGCGCTGGTTCGACTGGAACACCATGGACTCACTGTTCCTCGGCGCGATCCTCGCGATTTCCTCGACCACCATCATCGTCAAGGCACTCAATGACCTGAAGATGAAAAACCAGCGCTTTGCCCAGCTGATTTTCGGTGTGCTGATCGTCGAAGACATCCTTGGCATCGGCATCATCGCCTTGCTGTCGAGCATCGCCGTCAGCGGCACGGTCAGCTCCGGCGAGGTGTTTTCCACCGTCGGCAAGCTCTCGTTGTTCATGATTGTTGCGCTGGTCATCGGGATTTTGCTGGTGCCACGCCTGTTGGAGTACGTGGCCAAGTTCGAAAGCAACGAGATGCTGCTGATCACCGTGCTGGGCCTGTGCTTCGGTTTCTGCCTGCTGGTGGTCAAGCTGGAATACAGCATGGTGCTGGGCGCTTTCCTGATAGGCGCGATCATGGCTGAATCCCGGCAATTACTGAAAATTGAGCGCTTGATCGAACCGGTTCGCGACATGTTCAGTGCGATCTTTTTTGTGGCGATTGGCTTGATGATCGATCCGCAAATCCTCCTGCAATACGCCTGGCCGATTGCGGTGATTACTGTGGCGGTGGTGCTGGGCAAGATGTTGTCCTGCGGCCTTGGGGCGTTTATCGCGGGTAATGATGGCCGTACCTCGCTGCGGGTGGGGATGGGGCTGTCACAGATTGGCGAATTTTCGTTCATCATCGCCGCGCTGGGGATGACGTTGCAGGTTACCAGTGACTTCCTGTATCCGGTGGCGGTGGCTGTGTCGGCGATCACCACGCTGCTCACGCCGTATCTGATTCGTGGCGCAGACCCGCTGTCGCTGAAGATCGCGGCGGTGATGCCCAAGCGTTTGAGCCGGGTGTTCGGGATGTATGGCGAATGGCTGCGCAGCATTCAGCCCCAGGGCGAGGGCGCGATGTTGGCGTCGATGATCCGCAAGATCATTTTGCAGGTGGGTGTGAACCTGGCGCTGGTGGTGGCGATCTTCTTTGCCGGCAGTTTTTTCGCGGCGCGCATTGGCAGTTATCTGGAAGGCTGGGTCAGCGATCCGAGCTGGCAGAAGGCGTTGATCTGGGGTGGGGCGTTGCTGCTGTCGTTGCCGTTCCTGATCGCGGCGTACCGCAAGCTCAAGGCATTGTCGATGCTGCTGGCAGAGATGAGCGTGAAGCCGGAAATGGCCGGGCGCCACACGCAGCGTGTACGACGGGTGATCGCCGAAGTGATCCCGATTCTTTCGCTGCTGGTGATTTTCCTGCTATTGGCAGCCTTGTCGGCCAGTATCCTGCCGACCAACAAGTTGCTGGTGCTGATCGCCGTGGTGACGGCCGCAGTGGCCGCCGTGCTCTGGCGCTGGTTCATCCGCGTGCATACGCGGATGCAGGTCGCCTTGCTGGAGACCCTGGATAACCACAAGGATACCCCGGAGCACTGACCGGTTTTGTGGCGAGCGAGCTTGCTCGCGCTGGGCTGCGAAGCAGCCCCAAAACCTTCACCTCATATCCCGCCAGGAAGAGCGCGTTGCTCTGACAGGGGCTGCTTCGCAGCCCAGCGCGAGCAAGCTCGCTCGCCACAACAAGCACCCTCGGCACACAGTAGGTCTCAGCTTTCCAGCCAGACGTCCCGCGCCCAGTGCCACACCGACTCCCAGGTTTCTTCGGTGACGAGTTCTTCTTCGCCGGACCACAGCACCACAGTGCCGTCTTCTTCGACGCAGTAGTAGTCGTCGCCGTCCTGGCAAATCGGGATCATGCTGCGGTCGACACCGGCATCCCAGGCGTTGGCGGCAACGTCCGGCAGGTAGGTGTGGGACTGTGGGTCGGTGACGGTCACCGGCTCCAGGCTGCCGTAGACCACATCGCTGACGGTCAGCAGAAATTCACGGAAGACGAACGGGATATCGATGAACAGTTGTTCCTCGATTTCCACTAGTTGGTCTTCGTCAGGCAGCTCCAGAGGAACCGGTACCGGTTCGTTGGCTTCACGCAATTGTTCGATAACTTCTTCCACGGCCGGGATCCTCTTGCTAGATGGCGCGGTTTATAGGGGCGTTTTATACAGTAGCTCGCTATAAGTGCAACCGTGAAATAGAAAACCCCGGACAAGTCCGGGGTTTTTGCTACTGCGTATTCAAAGCGAGCAGGGATCAGCCGTTCTGGCGGATACCGGCCACCAGCCAAGGCTGGTTTTCGCCTTGCGGGCGTTCCATGTTCCAGCTTTCGCTGAACACTTCGCCCTGGTCGAAACGCGAGGTCTTCGACACGCCGCTGAAGGTCAGGGTGGCGATGGTCTTGTCGGCGCGGTCGTCCACACCTTCAAGCTGCACTTTCAGGTCTTCGATGTAGGTCGACTGGAAGCCGTCGCCCAGGTCGGCACGTTCGCGCTTGAGGAACTCCAGCAATTGCGGGGTCACGAACTCGGCGATCTTGTCCATTTCGTTGGCGTCCCAGTGCTGCTGCAGGGACTGGAAGTGGCTGCGGGCCGCTTCGACGAAACGCTCTTCGTTGAACCAGGCTGGCGCATTGATCACCGGGCGAGCAGCAGCCGGTGCGGCCGAACCACCAAACATCGAGTTCAGGGCTGGCTTTTGCTCGAACACTTCACGCTGCATCGGCGCGCCGGCTGGAGCCATGTGCTCCTGCTGCTTGCGGCGACGGGCGGCGATAAAGCGGAAGATCAGGAAGGCGATGACCGCCATGATCAGGATGTCGAAGATTTGCATGCCCTGGAAGCCGCCGCCCATGAACATGGAGGCGAGCAGGCCGCCGGCCGCGATACCGGCCAGAGGGCCCAACCAGCGCGAAGCACCGCCAGCCTTGGCAGCAGCGCCTGCGGCACCGGCAGCACCAGCGGTCGCAGCTGCGCCGCCCATGCCGCCGCCGGATGGGGCCATTTGGCTGGTCTGGTGGCTCGGCGCCGAGCCCATGGATTTGCCGCCACCGAAGCGCTTGGCGTTGGCGTCGAGGCTCATCGTCAGGCCGATGCACAACGCCATGGCGATGCTAAGAAAACGTTTCATAAAGGGAATTCCCATTTGTGGATTGCACGCGCGCCATGTTGCACAGGTGTGATGTCAGTGGCTAGCGGCATAGTGTTTCGGGCTTTTGCGTAGGGCCAATACCGAATCGTCTGTAGGACTTGTTACAGATATTGGCCCCACCCCTGCCAAATACAAGGGCGGACCCACATCCTTCATCTTCTACAGTTGTTTCAGATTGCTTCGAGCTTGGCGTAGCCCATCATCAGCCACTTGCTGCCTTCGGCGAAGTTCACCTGCACCCGGGCCTGGGCGCCGGCGCCTTCGAAGTTGAGGATCACGCCTTCGCCGAAGATCGCATGCTTGACCTGCTGGCCAAGGCTGAACGGCGTCTCGGGGATTTCCGAGCCGGCAAACATGCTGCTGGAGTTCTGCTGCTGGCCGCCGCCGAACGGTCGGCTGACGCTGTTGGACAGGCGCACTTCCTGAATCAGGCCTTTGGGCACCTCACGTACGAAGCGCGATACCTTGTTGTAGGTCTCGCTGCCGTACAAGCGTCGGGTTTCGGCGTAGGTCATCACCAGATTCTGCATGGCCCGGGTGATGCCCACATAGGCCAGGCGGCGTTCTTCTTCAAGGCGGCCGGGTTCTTCCAGGCTCATCTTGTGGGGGAACAGGCCTTCTTCCATGCCCACCAGGAACACGTACGGAAATTCCAGGCCCTTGGCGCTGTGCAAGGTCATCAGCTGGATGCTGTCTTCGTGCTCGTCAGCCTGGGTGTCGCCGGCCTCCAGCGAAGCGTGGCCGAGGAATGCCGCCAATGGCGTCAGGTCTTCGTCTTCTTCGGTGTTTTCGAACGCGCGGGCGGCGCTGACCAGTTCCTCAAGGTTTTCTACCCGGGCCTGGCCTTTCTCGCCTTTTTCCGCTTCGTGGTAGGCGATAAGGCCGGACTGCTCGATCACCGTCTGGGTCATCAGGTGCAGGGGCATTTCCATGCACTTGGCCGCCAGGTTCTCGATCAGCTCGACAAACACGCTCAGGGCGCCGGCGGCGCGGCCGGTCAGGCCTTTGTTGGCGATCAGCAGCCGCATCGCTTCCCACATCGACACATCGCTGTGGCGCGCGTGGTCGCGAATGGCTTCGACGGTCTTCTCGCCGATGCCACGGGCCGGGATGTTGATCACCCGCTCCAGCGCCGCATCGTTGCCACGGCCTTCGAGCAAGCGCAGGTAGGCCATGGCGTTCTTGATTTCGGCACGCTCGAAGAAGCGCTGGCCGCCATAGATGCGGTACGGAATGCGTTCGCGCAGCAAGGCTTCTTCCAGCACCCGCGATTGGGCGTTGGAGCGGTAAAGAATCGCGATATCGCTGCGGGCCAGGCCGGTTTTCAGGGCGCTTTCGATGGTTTCCACCACGTAGCGCGCTTCATCGTGCTCGTTGAAGGCGGCGTAGAGGTTGATCGCCTCGCCTTCGCCGCCGTCGGTCCACAGCTCTTTGCCCAGGCGCCCGGTGTTGTTGGCGATCAAGGCGTTGGCGGCCTTGAGGATCCCGGCGGTGGAGCGATAGTTCTGCTCCAGGCGAATGGTTTCGGCGTCCGGGAAGTCGTCGCTGTACTGGTAGATGTTCTCGATTTTCGCGCCGCGCCAGCCGTAGATCGACTGGTCGTCGTCGCCCACCACCATCAGGCTGTCGCCGCCCTTGGCCAGCAGGCGCAACCAGGCGTACTGCACGGCGTTGGTGTCCTGGAATTCGTCCACCAGGATGTGGCGGAAGCGCTTCTGGTAGTGCGCCAGCAAGCCCGGGTTGTCGCGCCACAGGTCGAGGGCGCGCAGCAGCAGTTCGGAGAAGTCGATGACGCCGGCGCGTTGGCAGGCCACTTCATAGGCTTCATAAATGCTGCGCATGGTGGCCAGGAACAGGTCACCGCTGGCCTGGATATGTTGCGGGCGCAGGCCTTCATCTTTCTGGCCATTGATAAACCACTGGGCCTGACGGACCGGCCAGCGTTGTTCATCCAGGCCCAGCTCGCGGATTACCCGCTTGACCAGGCGTTGCTGGTCGTCGCTGTCGAGAATCTGGAAGGTCTGGCTCAGCCCGGCTTCCTGCCAATGGGCCCGCAACAGGCGGTGCGCCAGGCCGTGGAAGGTGCCCACCCACATGCCGGCCGGGCTGATGCCCATCAACTGCTCGATGCGATGACGCATCTCGGCAGCGGCCTTGTTGGTGAAAGTCACCGACAGGATGGAATGCGGTGAGGCGTTCTCGACCTGGATCAACCAGGCGATACGGTGCACCAGCACTCGGGTTTTACCGGAGCCAGCACCGGCCAGGACCAACTGACGGCCAACGGGGGCTGCTACAGCCTGGCGTTGGGCATCGTTGAGGGAGTTCAGCAAAAGGGAGAGATCATCGCGCATCGGCGCATTCTAGGGTGCCCGGGGGAGTCGGGCAAATCCCAATGCCGGATGGTCGATGGAAAACTTCACCGGTCTGTTTTTGATAAGTGCCTGGTGATGACCGGTCGGTCATTGGCCACAGCCCGCGCCCCGTCTCACTCAAACCGTCTGGGACCAAGGTTTGCGGCCAATTATTGCGATATTTTAATGACGTAGAGCAGTTTGGCCCCGGCGTTTGCTTGTGTATGCTCCGTGCACGTTTCGGGCTCACCATTATAAGAACACTGCCTATGACCCTTAGCATTGACCTGGCTGGCCCCTCGGTGGCGCCGGCGCAGGTTATCCGCAAACACTACGCCATGGAGATGGCGGTCGAGCGCACGCGCCTGCTTTACCAAGGCTCCCTGCTGCCTACCTTATTAATGCTGGTGAATGGACTGGTCTGCGCCTGGTTGCTCTGGAGCCCGCAGCGCTACCTGCTGGACAGCATTTGGCTGGTGTGGCTGCTGGCGCTGGTGGCCCTGCGGGTGATTCAGGTGGCGGCGTTCGATTCCGCGATGCCCAGCCGCCAGGCGCAGCCGATCTGGCGGCGGATGTTCATGCTGGGGTCCGCGGTCAGTGGCCTGACATTGGCCAGCGCCGCCATCGCCCTGGTCCCGGTGGACAGTTTCGCGCAACAAGCCTGGGTGTTCGGCCTGCTGGGTGCGGCGACCTTGTCCGCCAGCGTTGCCTACGCCGTCAGCCTGCCGGCGTTCCTGTCGTTTGCCGTGCCGTGCCTGGTGCCGGCGATTATCTATCTGTTCTGGAGCGGCGATCCGCAGCAGCAGGGCTGGGGCTGTTTGGGCCTGATCCTGCTGGCGTCCCTGAGCCTGGTGGCGTGGCAGGTCAATCGCCTGATTCAGCGCGGGCTGCTGCGGCGTTTTCAGAACCAGGCGTTGATCGAGCATTTGCAGCAAGCGCAGCACCGTAGCGAGCAGCTCAATCAGGAACTGGTGCGCGAAGTGGAGCAGCGGCGCCAGGTTGAACAAGAGTTGCGCGAGGCACAGACCGGCCTGCAGCAGCGCGTCGATCAGCGCAGCCAGGAGCTGGACGCGGCGAGCCTGGCCCTGAGCAAAAGCGAGGCGCGCCTGGCGATGGCGTTGCAGGCCAGCGAACTGGGCCTGTGGGACTGGAACCTGCAAACCGACGAGGTCCACCACACCCAGCTCAAGGAGCTGTTCGGCCTGGAGCCGGAATACGTCACGGCGATGCTCAGCCATCTCAAACCAAGGCTGCACCCGGACGACTTGCCACTGCTCAAGCGTGCGCTGGTGGAGCACCTTAAAGGCCGCAGCGAGGACTACCTGGTGGAATACCGGGTGCGCCATGGCGCCGGCCATTGGGTGTGGATCCAGGACCGTGGCCGCGCCGTGGAGCGCTCGCCGAGCGGGCGTGTGACGCGGATGCTGGGCACCCGGCGCGACATCAGCGCCGGCAAGGCTCTGGAGGAGGAGCAGCGCCTGGCGTCGACGGTATTCGAGGCGGCCAGCGAAGGCATTGTGATTCTCGACCCGAACTACGTGCTGATCGCCGTCAACCAGGCGTTCAGCCGCGTCACCGGCTTCGACATTGACGACATGATCGGCCGCAATGTCGTCGAGCTGCCCAGCAGCCGCGACGCACGTCGCCACTTCCCGGTGATCCGCCAGGCGCTGCTCAGCCACGGCACCTGGCAGGGTGAGCTGGTGGAAACCCGCAAGAACGGCGAACTCTACCCGCAATGGCTGCAATTGAATGTGGTGCGTGATGTTCGAGGAAACGTCAGCCATATCGTGGGCTTCTTCGCCGATCTTTCTGCGCGGCGCGAATCCGAGGAGCGCATGCGCTACCTCACTCACTATGACGAATTGACCGGGCTGGCCAACCGTTCGCTGTTCCGCGAGCGGCTGCGCGAAGCCCACCAGCGGGTGCGCCAGGGCGGCCGCAGCCTGGCCTTGCTGCATATCAACCTGGACCGTTTCAAGCTGCTCAACGACAGCCTCGGCCATGAAGTGGCCGACCAGCTGTTGCAGAAAATGGCCCGCCGCTTGATCAACGCCTTGCCTGAGGCCGACACCATCGCACGCCTTTCCGGCGATGAATTCGCCGTGTTGTTCGACGCCTACGGCAACCTGTCGAGCCTGGCGCGGGTGGCCACACGGTTGCTGGCCAAGTTGCGGGTGCCGGTGACGGTGGAAGGGCACGAGCTGGTGGTCAGCGCCTCAATGGGCGTCAGCCTGTTGCCTGACAATGCGCGGGAAATCTCCGCGTTGGTCAGCCAGTCGAACATGGCCATGCAGCACGCCAAGCATCTGGGCGGCAACAATTTCCAGTTCTACACCGACAGTCTGCAAGCCAGCACCCTGGAGCGTTTGCAGTTGGAAAACCAGCTGCGCAAGGCGATTGATGAGCGTCAACTCACGGTGTTCTACCAACCGAAGTTGTGCCTGGCCAGCGGCAAGTTGAATGCCGCCGAGGCGTTGATTCGCTGGGAGCATCCCCAATGGGGCATGGTGCCGCCCGGCGATTTTATCGGGCTGGCCGAAGAGACCGGCCTGATCGTGCCACTGGGGGAGTTCGTGTTGCGTCAGGCCTGCTGGCAGGCCTGTGAGTGGCAGCGCCAGGGGCTGGCGCCGATCCGTGTGTCGGTCAACCTGTCGGTGCATCAGTTGCGCCAAGGCAAGCTGGTCAGCCTGGTGCGCCAGGTGCTGGAAGAAACCGGGCTGGATCCGCAGTACCTGGAGCTGGAGCTGACCGAAAGCCAACTGCTCGACAGTGTCGAGCACATCATCTTGACCTTCCAGCAACTGCGCGACCTGGGCGTGAAGCTGGCGATCGATGATTTCGGCACCGGCTACTCGTCCCTCAGCTACCTCAAGCGTATCCCCGTGGACTACGTGAAGATCGACCAGACCTTCATCCGGGGCCTGGGCCAGGGGCGGGAAGACGCTTCGATCACCCGCGCCATCATCGCCATGGCCCACGGCTTGTCGCTGAAGGTAGTGGCCGAGGGCGTGGAAGATCAGCAGCAGCTGGATTTCCTGCGGGCTGAGCAATGCGACGAGGTGCAGGGCTATTTGATCAGTCGGCCGATGGAAGCAGACGGCCTGGCGGATTTGTTACGAAAAAATGCCGATTTTCTGTAGTTGAGCCCAAGCCGCGCGCGGGGCTACATCAAGCCTGCCCGCTGAATCAGCGGGCAGCAGCGCGATTTAGTGATGCATCGAGCGGGCAAATCGGTAATTCTTGTAGTATAACTACAAGCTTGCTACATCCCTGGCTCCGCCCATAACAAGAGTCCTGCCCTTTGAACCTGTTGCAACATATCGCCCAGTCGCGCCACCTGTTACGCAAATCGGAACTCAAGGTTGCCGATCACGTGCTGCTTGACCCTGCGGCTGTGATGCACAGTTCCATGGCCGACCTGGCCCACAGCGTGGGTATCAGTGAGCCGACCATCGTGCGTTTCTGCCGCGCCATCGGTTGCTCCGGTTTCCAGGACTTGAAGCTCAAGCTGGCCCAGAGCCTGGCCGCCGGTGCGAGCTTTGGCCAGTTCGCGATTCACGAAGACGATTCCGTCGCCGACTACAGCCTGAAAATCTTCGACACCACCCTGCACACCCTGATGGAAGTGCGGGAAAAGCTCGACCCGGTGGAACTGCAAAAAGCCGTGACCGCCATGTCCCAGGCCCAGCGCGTGGAGTTCTACGGCTTTGGCGCGTCCGGCGCAGTGGCGGCGGATGCCCAGCACAAGTTCTTCCGGTTGCTGCTGACGGCGGCGGCCTACAGCGACCCGCACATGCAGGCGATGTCGGCGGTGACGTTGAAGCCTACCGACGTGGCGATCTGCATTTCCCAGTCCGGCCGTTCCAAGGATCTGCTGATCACCGCCAACCTGGTGCGTGAAAGCGGTGCGACCCTGATTACCCTGTGCCCGAGCCAGACACCGTTGGCGGAGCTTTCCACCGTCAACCTGGCGATCGACGTGCACGAAGACACCGAAATCTACACGCCGCTGACCTCGCGTATCGCCCACCTGGTGGTGATCGACGTGTTGGCGATGGGCGTGGCCATGGCGCGCGGCCCGAGCCTGGTCAACCACCTCAAGAGCGTGAAGCGCAGCTTGCGCAGCCTTCGGTTGTCGCCCAAATCCGTAAAAGCCCTCGACGACTGACTCAAGGGCATACTCGGTCAAAATGTGGGAGCTGGCTTGCCTGCGATAGCGATCTGTCAGTTGCCATCTTCATTGGCTGATGCACCGTTATCGCAGGCAAGCCAGCTCCTACAGTTGATCGTGTTTGAGCCTCAGAAGATTCATCGTCCTGTCATCCCCGCGCCGCCAAACCGTCATCGCCTGCGCCCATCCTGAACTCCCCGTACTCGCATTGGGAGACTCGAAATGGCTCGGCAATACGAAGAAAGCAACAGCACCGTCAAGACCCGCCGCCAACAGGAAGACCAGCGCCGCATGGCCTTCCGTCGTGCAATTGAAGACCGCTGCGATCAGCGTCAATTGCAACAGAGCATCAGTGACTATCCGGAACTCCATTGGCAGGCGCCCGCAGCTGCCCAGCGAAGCGCTCAGCCAGGGCGCTGATCTGCAGCCGCTCGCTGCGGATAAAGCCCAGGAACGCATGGGCAACCGGTGACAGGCGCTTGGCCTTGGCCTGCACCAGGCACCAACTGCGGTACAGCGGCAGCTCTTCCACCGGCAGCTCCTTGAGCCCGCCGGTGGCCAGTTCCAGGTTGACCGCGTGGCGCGTCAGCAACGCCACGCCCAGCCCGGCGGTCACGCACTCGCGTTGTGCTTCGGCGGAAGACACTTCTACCGTCTGGGTGAAATGCACGCGCTTCTCCTTGAAGTACTCCTCGCACGCCATCCGCGTCCCGGACCCCGGCTCGCGCAGCAGCAGCGTGTAAGGCTCAAGATCCTGCAGGCGCAACGGCCCTTGATGACTCAGCGGGTGGTCGTGGGGCGCCACCGCCACAATCGGGTTATTCAGGAACGGCAGGAATTCCAGGCCCATGTCCTGGGGCACCATGGACATGATCACCAGGTCATCCCGGTTATCCGAGAGCCGGCGAATCACCTGGGCGCGGTTGACCACCGTCAGGTGCAGGTTGACCTCCGGGTGCTGGCGCTTGAAGGCGGCAAACAGGTGCGGCACGAAGTACTTGGCGCTGGACTCCACCGCCAGTTTCAGCTGGCCTTGCAGCGAGCCCTGCATGTCCGAGAGCTGCATGTCGAGGTTTTCCAGGCGCCCGAAGATGTCGCGGCTTGCCCGTTGCAGGGCTTCAGCTGCTTCAGTCATATAGAGCTTTTTGCCGACGTAATCGAACAGCGGCTGGCCCAGCAGCTCTTCCAGCTGCTTGATTTGTAGGCTAACGGCCGGTTGCGTGAGTGACATTTCCTCGGCTGCGCGGCTGTAGGAACGCAAATCACAGACTTCATTGAAAATCTGCAACTGACGCAATGTCATACGCATCAATGACTTACGCATTATTCAAGCACTCCCGCCGACCTCTGATGCGACGACTATAAGTCTTTGCTTATACACAACCCAATTATTATTGATTTTTGTTAATCCCTGCAGGGGCATAGTGTGTGTCACGCGACTGCCATGAAACATTTGGTCACGCGCCGACCCGCCTCCAGGGTCGAAGTAGGTAGCAATCGGCTCAAGGGAATTTCCAAGTGATAAAAAAGATCCTGATCGCCAACCGTGGTGAGATTGCCGTACGTATCGTGCGTGCCTGCGCCGAGATGGGCATTCGTTCGGTCGCGGTCTATTCCGATGCCGATCGCCATGCACTGCATGTAAAGCGCGCAGATGAAGCCCACAGCATCGGTGCCGAGCCGCTGGCCGGTTACCTGAACCCGCGCAAGCTGGTGAACCTGGCGGTGGAAACCGGTTGCGACGCGCTGCACCCCGGCTACGGCTTCCTCTCGGAAAACGCCGAGCTGGCAGATATTTGCGCCGAACGTGGGATCAAGTTTATCGGCCCGTCGGCGGAAGTGATTCGCCGCATGGGCGACAAGACTGAAGCCCGCCGCAGCATGATCAAGGCCGGCGTACCGGTCACCCCTGGCACCGAAGGCAACGTTGCCGACATCGCCGAAGCCCTGACCGAAGGCGACCGTATCGGTTACCCGGTAATGCTCAAGGCCACCTCCGGTGGTGGCGGTCGTGGCATTCGTCGCTGCAATAGCCGTGAAGAACTCGAACAAGCTTTCCCCCGCGTGATCTCCGAAGCCACCAAGGCGTTCGGGTCGGCGGAAGTGTTCCTGGAAAAATGCATCGTCAATCCCAAGCACATCGAGGCGCAGATCCTCGGTGACAGCTTTGGCAACGTGGTGCACCTGTTCGAGCGCGATTGCTCGATCCAGCGCCGCAACCAGAAGCTGATCGAAATCGCCCCGAGCCCCCAGCTGACCCCGGAACAGCGCGCCTATATCGGCGACCTGTCGGTGCGCGCCGCCAAGGCCGTGGGCTACGAGAACGCCGGCACCGTGGAGTTCCTGCTCGCCGAGGGCGAGGTGTACTTCATGGAAATGAACACCCGGGTGCAGGTGGAACACACCATCACCGAGGAAATCACCGGCATCGACATCGTGCGTGAGCAGATCCGCATCGCGTCGGGCCTGCCGCTGTCGGTCAAGCAGGAAGACATTCAACACCGCGGTTTCGCGTTGCAGTTCCGCATCAACGCCGAAGACCCGAAGAACAACTTCCTTCCAAGCTTCGGCAAGATCACCCGTTACTACGCCCCCGGCGGTCCCGGCGTGCGCACCGACACGGCGATCTACACCGGCTACACCATCCCGCCGTTCTATGACTCCATGTGCCTGAAGCTGGTGGTGTGGGCGTTGACCTGGGAAGAAGCCATGGACCGTGGCCTGCGCGCCCTGGACGACATGCGCCTGCAAGGCGTGAAGACCACCGCCGCCTATTACCAGGAAATCCTGCGCAACCCGGAATTCCGCAGCGGCCAGTTCAACACCAGTTTCGTGGAAAGCCACCCTGAGCTGACCAACTACTCGATCAAGCGCAAACCCGAAGAGCTGGCCCTGGCCATCGCCGCCGCCATCGCCGCCCACGCAGGCCTGTGAGGAATATAAGAATGAGCAAGAAGATCTTCGTAACCGACACCATCCTGCGCGACGCCCACCAATCGTTGCTGGCGACCCGCATGCGCACCGACGACATGCTGCCAATCTGCGACAAGCTCGACAAAGTCGGCTACTGGTCCCTGGAAGTCTGGGGCGGCGCGACCTTCGACGCCTGCGTACGCTTCCTGAAAGAAGACCCGTGGGAGCGCCTGCGCAAACTGCGTGCGGCACTGCCTAACACGCGCCTGCAAATGTTGCTGCGTGGCCAGAACCTGTTGGGCTACCGCCACTACAGCGACGACGTGGTCAAAGCCTTCGTTGCCAAGGCTGCCGTCAACGGTATCGACGTGTTCCGCATTTTCGACGCCATGAACGATGTGCGTAACCTGCGGGTGGCCATCGAAGCGGTAAAAGCCGCCGGCAAACATGCACAGGGCACCATCGCCTACACCACCAGCCCGGTGCACACCGTCGAGGCGTTCGTGGCCCAGGCCAAGCAGCTGGAATCCATGGGTTGCGACTCGATCGCGATCAAGGACATGGCCGGCTTGCTGACCCCGTACGCCACTGGCGAACTGGTCAAGGCGCTGAAGGCCGAGCAAAGCCTGCCGATCTTCATCCACTCCCATGACACCGCCGGTTTGGCTGCGATGTGCCAGCTCAAGGCTATCGAAAACGGTGCCGACCATATCGACACCGCCATCTCCAGCTTCGCCTGGGGCACCAGCCACCCGGGCACCGAGTCGATGGTCGCGGCCCTCAAAGGCAGCGAATTCGACACCGGCCTCAGCCTGGAACTGCTGCAGGAAATCGGCCTGTACTTCTACGCCGTGCGCAAGAAGTACCACCAGTTCGAAAGTGAATTCACCGCCGTCGATACCCGTGTGCAAGTCAACCAGGTACCGGGCGGGATGATTTCCAACCTGGCCAACCAGTTGAAAGAGCAGGGCGCGCTGAACCGCATGAGCGAAGTGCTGGCGGAAATTCCCCGGGTGCGTGAAGACCTCGGCTTCCCGCCACTGGTCACCCCGACCTCGCAGATCGTCGGCACCCAGGCGTTTTTCAACGTACTGGCCGGTGAGCGCTACAAGACCATCACCAACGAAGTGAAGCTGTACCTGCAAGGCGGCTACGGCAAGGCGCCGGGCACCGTGAATGAAAAACTGCGGCGCCAGGCCATCGGCAGCGAAGAGGTGATCGACGTTCGCCCGGCCGACCTGCTGAAGCCGGAAATGACCAAGCTGCGCGGCGAAATCGGTGCGTTGGCCAAGTCCGAAGAAGACGTGCTGACCTACGCGATGTTCCCGGACATCGGGCGCAAGTTCCTCGAAGAGCGCGACGCCGGCACCTTGAACCCTGAAGTGCTGTTGCCGATTCCTGAAGCCGGCGGCGTGGCCCGTGCCGGTGGTGAAGGCGTGCCGACCGAGTTCGTGATCGACGTGCACGGCGAGAGCTACCGCGTGGACATCACCGGGGTTGGCGTCAAGGCTGAAGGCAAGCGCCACTTCTACCTGTCCATCGACGGCATGCCGGAAGAAGTGGTGTTCGAACCGCTCAACGAGTTCGTCAGCAGTGGCGGCAGCAAGCGCAAGCACGCTACCGCGCCAGGCCATGTCAGCACCGCGATGCCGGGCAATATCGTCGACGTGCTGGTCAAGGAAGGCGACGTGGTCAAAGCCGGCCAGGCCGTGCTGATCACTGAAGCGATGAAGATGGAGACCGAAGTGCAGGCGGCCATCGCCGGCAAGGTCACCGCCGTTCACGTGGCCAAGGGCGACCGGGTCAACCCGGGTGAAATCCTGATTGAAATCGAAGGCTGAACAACAGCCTTCGTGACTACCGCTTAAACCTCGGGGGGGCATGTGCCCCCTTTTTTTTCGCCTGCAGAATCAGAACGCCAGGGTCCATTGGCCGGTCAGGCCCTGGTTGCGACTGCTGCTGGCGAACTCTGCGGTGTAGGCCAGGCCCACGGTGTGTCGTTTCGACAGCGCCAGGTCGAGCCCGGTGTGAATGGCCACGCTGTCCCGGTCCAGGGAGGCGCCCTCAATCGTGAAGTTGCTGTTGAAGCCAGGCCTTTTTACCCAGGCGGAGGATTGGCGAACGCGGCTGCCCACATCGCCGTAGAGGTGTTTCCAGCTCGTGCTCAAGTGGGGTTTGAGGACCATTTGACCGTCCAGGGTGTAGGCGCTGGCCAGGCGAACGCCGAAGGTGCTGCTGAGATTTTGCTGGGTCTGTTTGTCGACGTTCAGGGCGTTGATGCCGCCTTTTTCCTGGTAACGGCCGCGGTGATAACGCTGGTAGCCCAGACCGCCGAAGGGTTCGGCACTGAAGCCGTCGGTGCCCAGTTGGTAGCCCAGCTCGGCGAAGGTATTCTGGCTTTGGGCGCTGTACTTGCCACTGAGTTGTTCCCGGTAATCCACCAGATTGAAGTCGACGCTGCGCTTGTTCTCGCCGGTGTGGCTGCTATGGATTGCTCCCAGGCGCAGCGCCAGAGGCCCGTCCTGACGTACTGCGTAACCGCCCAGGTGCCAGCTGTCCAGCGTGCCGTTGAAGCGGTTGGCACTCAGGTCGCTGGCGGATTTGGCGCCCAGCACGCCGACGCGCCAGGCGTGGTCCACCGCCCAGTCGGTGCCCAGCACCAGGCCCTGGGTGTGTTGCCGCAAGCCGAGGCCGCCGTGCTGCCCGTAGAGCTTGCCGCTGTTTTCCAGGCCCTGTAGCCAGACGCGTGGGGCATCGCCGGTGTTGTGTGTGTCACTCAACTGACGCATCGCTGAAAGCAGGCTGTTGTTCAGGGCTTTCTGGCTGTTCTGGGTGGCGGCAGCCAGGTTGGCATTCTGGCTGCCTGCCAGTTGCTCAAGGAACGCACCCAGGCGCCCGGGCTGCAAGTTGCCCAGCTCCCGGGCAAAATTTTCAACTTCGTACTCTTCCCACTCGTTCAGCTCGCCTGATGCCAGCAGCGTATCCAGGGCGTGATCCAGCACACGGGCGATGCTTTGGCCATTGTGGGCGGTAGCGTGGTCGGCGAAGTGAAAGTCATGGCTGGGCTCCGGATGAGCAGGGTAGCCGCCGACGGGTGTAGGGGTTATCCACTCACTGTCGGGCTCGATATCCCCGCGTGCCAAGGCGTGTTGGACGCTGGCAAGACCCAGGGTGAGGGTGATGGCGAACGCGATTTTTTTCTTTATGAACGGCATGTAGACCCGACCTCTTGATGGATGAGGCCGGGAATTTAGCGAGGTGACGGGCAGATAAATGTCAGGCTGCCGACCCGTCGCGTGCGGGAGAAGTCTCTAGTGGGCGACGATTAAAAACTCATCTGCCATTGCCCGATCAGCCCGTGATTGCGGCTGTTACTGCCTATTTCTCCGGTGTAGCCCACACCTAAGGTATGGCGGGCCGACAGGCCTACGTCCAGGCCGGCCTCTAGCAGCAGGCTGTCGCGGTCCAGGGCGCTGCCTTCGACATTGAACGCGGTGCCGCCCATCAGGAAGGCCTGGCGCGTGCTGCTGTCGACATCGCCGTAGGTGTGTTTCCAGCCGGCGCTGACCCGTGGCGTGAGGCTGATGCCATTGTCCAGTTGGCTCAGGTGCGCCAGGCGCAGGCCGAAGGTACTGCTGAAATTATCCTGGGTTTGCCCGTCGACATGCAGGGCCGCGGCACCGCCTTTTTCGTTGTAGCTGTCGCGGTGGTAGCGCTGGTAGCCGAGGTTGGCGAACGGTTCGGCACTCAGGCGCCCGCTGCCCATGGCGTAACCCAGTTCGGCGAAGGCTTGCTGGCTGTTGGCGTCGTAGTCACCTTTGGGCCGGTCGCTGAAACCGTCGAAGGCTACGGTGCGTTTGCTGTCGCCCTGATGCCCGCTGTAGGCGGCGCCCAGGCGCAAGGCCAGCGAGCCGCTCTGGCGCATGGCGTAGACGCCGGCGTGCCAGCTGTCGACGCTGCCGTCGACGCCCGTGGTGTCCAGGTCGGTCTTGGAGTAACCGCCCAGCACACCTACGCGCCAGTCCGAATCGATTGCCCAGTCGGCACCCAGCACGCTGCCTTTGGTGCGTTGGGTCAGGCCGTTGCTGCCGTGGTCGCCGTCGAGCTTGCCGTAGCTGCCGATGCCTTGCAGCCACAGGCGGCCCCGGGCATTGGGGTCATTGAGGTTGCGCGCCTCGGCGGGTACGCCGGTGGCGGCCAATACCGGCGTGTCTTTTTGATCGAAGCCCACCAGCAATCCTGCGCCTCCACCCAGTTGATGCATGGCGCTCAGCATGCTGTTGCCCACCTGGGCGCTGGCGCCAAGGGTGGCGCTGGTCAGGTTGGCGGTGCTGCTGCCCGCCAGTTGTTCGATGGCGGCACCGGCGCTGCTGTTGGTGGTGTTGAGCAGGGCGTTATACAGCGCGTTGTTCTTGCCCAGGCTCGCCAGGGCGTCGGCGGCGCTGGTGCTGTTGCCGGTGTTGGCGAATTGATTGAAGGCCACATCGTTGCGGGTATAGGTCAGGCCGACCTGGGTGGGGCTGTAATCCAGGGTCGGCGTGAGGAAGGCATAGTCGCTGGTGACCTTGCCGAACGTGCCATTGATACTGCCGGCTTGCAGCACCGTGTAGTGGCTCTGCCACGGGTAGGTGCCGCTGCCGGGATTGATCGCCAGGGTCGCGCCATTCAGGTAGGCGGTGCCACCGACCTGCACCGGGGCGCTGCTGCCGTCGGCGTTCACGCCATAGGCCAGGGTCGAGCCGCCGGTCATGGTCAGGTCGCGGGTGATGCTGGCGGTGCCGAGTGCGGTATTGGTCTGCAAGGTGCCTTTGACCAACAGGCTGCCGACGCTGCCGCCACCGGCATAAATACCGCCTTCATCGACGGTCAGGTTGCCGGCGATCCCGCCCTGGTTGATCAGCTTGGCGCCGCTGAAAATCTCGCCGCCGTCGCTGAAATCGCCGCTGCCGGTGAGGGTCCAGGTGCCTTGCTTGACGTCCAGCCATTCGAAGTTGCGGCTGTCGCCAAAACTGCCGCCGGCGGCGTCGTCCATGGTCAGGCGGTCGTAGCCCGTGCCGCCGTCCACCACGCCGACGAAGCGGCTGCCACGGAGCAGGGTCAGCGTGTCATCGCCGCCGCCCAGATCCAGGGCCAGGCCGTTGCTGCCGCTGATGGTGCCTGCGTTGACCACCGCGTCGGCAAACTCGCCGACGAACTTCACGCCGAAGCCGTTCAGGCCCTGGATGGTGCCATGGTTGATCAGGGTGGTGGCTGCCAGTCCCGGGCCGTCGCTGCCGTCGTCCACCAGGATCGCGTTGTTGGCACCGCTTACCAATGCACCGACGCCGTTGAACACGTAGCCACCGCCGAGGGCGATGCCTTCGCTGCCGTTGGCAAAGCCGTTCTTGTCCACGCCGCCGGCGCCCACGCCCTGGATGATGCCGTAGTTTTCGATGTGGGCGATTTTGTCGATGTCCACGCCATCGCCGTCGCCATCGGGTTGCAGCCCGGAATAGGCGCCGGTGATGGTGCCGTGGTTGATCACCGTGCCGTCGCCGTCAGAACCAAAGCCCGAGCCGTTGCGGCCGATCACCGTGCCGTAGTTGGTCAGCGTGGCGCCCAGGTCGGTGGTGATGCCGTGGCGCCCGCCGGAAATCAGGCCGTAGTTGGTCACCGTCACGCCGGTGGCGGAGTCGATGTCGACGCCGTCGAACTTGTCGTCCCGGGAGAAGGTGTCGCCGGTGGAAATCTCACCGTAGTTAGTGATGGTGGCGTTGGCGCCGGTCTTCATGCCGTCGCTGGCGTCGCCGCGAATCAACCCGCCCAGGCGGTTGATGATGGTGGTCGTGACATTGGGGCTGCGGATCGCATCCAGGTCCAGCCCTTGGCCGGTGGCGGAGCGAATGGTGCCGCTGTTGTCGATCAACAGGCTGCCGCTGGCGAAATTGCTGTCGATGCGCAGCGCGTCGTTGGCGCCCTGGATCACGCCGCCGGCGCGGTTGTAGATGCTGTAGTTGCGAGCGGCGGTGAGGTCGCCGTTGCTGTCGATGGCGCGGCCGCCGGTGGAGATGATGCTGCCGGAGTTGTCGATCACTACGCCATTGCCGCTGGTGCTGCCAGCCAAGGTGACGGCCACTTTATTGGTGGTGACGCTACCGGGTGCCGAGATCGTCAGCGAGTCACTGCCGCCCAGGGTGAGCGCGGTGGTGGTCGGGGTGTCGATCTGCAATGTCTTGGGTGGAGCGGGTGCTGCGTCAGCCAAACTGCTGCCCACCAGCAGGCCGAGGGTGAGTGCGAGGCGCTGGGGTGACGGAGGCATGGCGGACGTCCTTGTTTTTAGAAAAGAGTCGACCTGTATAGCGGAGGTTTTTTACAGAATGATGGCGGGGAGCAAAACGGGAGTAGATTTGCATTTTATTGCGTTGTAGGGCCCTGACTTCATCAGGATATGCATTTTAATGCATAAATATAATCTGCGACAAAGCGGTTTATGCACTATATTGCATTTTTGAGTGACCCAATTCCCCTATAGGTGCATTAAATTGCAGATGGCGACCACCTACCGATTGATGCTTCAGATATTTGCCAACGGCCGTTGGCATGACGCTGTGCGATTGGAATTTACTGAGCCGCAAAAGGGCTTCGACGGGCCTTGTCAGTTTGCTTATAGGCAGGACTATCTCGTCGAAAATCTTGAGGATATTCAGTTACCTTTTTCCAAAGCCGTTAGTGCGCGAGTGCCTTTGGATTGGGATGTTAAATTTCTGAAGACGGCCCCTGCCTTTCTACACGACATCGCACCTGCGGGTGCGGCAAAGCGATTTCTCATGGCGCATGTCGGTCGAGAGAAGCCTGACTATCTAAGTGCCGATTTATTTTTGCTGGGCCGCAGTACGCCAGCACCGATTGGCAATATGCGAATCAAGGAGTCAGTCGAGGTAGTGGATGACAGGCCTCCCATCGGGTTTCCTCGCAACGAGGTCGTTATACGAGACCAGAATTTCCTGGAGTATGCCTATGAACAAGGCGCGGCTATTGGCGGTGCAAGTGGGGCGGGCGGGGAAGCACCTAAGTTATTGATGGCTGAAGATGCAGAAGGGCTCCTGTATCCGGATGCCATATTGGTTGATGCGGATGTATCTCAACACTGGTTTATCAAGTTTGCCCGCAATAACGCGACCCAGAATGACCAAGACATATTGAGAAGCGAGTTTCACTACTACAAAGCACTCCAGGTACTGGGAATCGAAACGGTTGCCGCCCAGGGGCTTGCATTGGAAGAGGCCGCCAAGCCTAGCCTGTGGATGCACCGCTTTGATCGCAAGGTTACTGATCAAGGAGTCGAGCGTCTTGCTATTGAGTCGATCTACTCCCTGGCGAATGAGGTCATCCCTGGTGCCAGAATGGACCATATGGAGGTGATCCGGTTGTTGGTCAACCAATGGAACAGTGCGGGTCAGGGCGACCAAACAGACGAACTGGTGGCGGAATATCTGCGCCGGGACCTATTGAATAAAATTTTGGGCAACTCAGACAATCATGGACGTAACACTTCGATTATCCGGGGGGAGGACTCGTTGCGACTGGCACCGATTTATGATTTGGCACCCATGGTAATGGACGCTGAAGGTATTCCCCGAACAACCAAGTGGCCAAAAAACTTAGAAGTGGGCGGTCAGATAGATTGGCGCGGGGTGTGCGATGCGTTGGTTGGCATTGTGGATCCCGAACAAGCCTTTGAGCGGTTGCGCAAAGATGCCGATCATTTGCGTGCGTTGCCGGATATTTTGGCGGGCAGTGGGCTGCCGTCAGTCACTATGAACCATCGTCACATCCCCCTCGGGAAGCTTGACCAGCGATTACAGGAGTGGGGGTTGAGATGACGATTACCATTGATGCTCGTGCCCTTTTAATTGAGAGCATTGAGCAAGGGTTAGCGGATGGTTCGCTTGAGATAGGCGAAGCCGTGCGTCGCTTGCGAAACGAAGTCACCGGTCTTCACCAAAGCCAATTCGCCAAGATGTGCAAAATTTCAGTGCGCACCTTGGTACATATCGAACATGGCGAGGGCAATCAGACGCTCAAATCGTTGAATGCGGTATTCAGGCCGTTTGGGTTGAAGATGGGGGTGGTGAAGGTCCGTAGAAATATGTAGGAAAGGCGATGGCGGTGTGTCAGTCGACGCAGTCAGTGACTGAGCCACCGCTATCGCAGGCAAGCCAGCTCCCACAGGTGTTTGGTGGCGTTTTATAGATTCAGGTTCGGCACTCTGCCAGTGTTTTCAATTGACCGGAGCCCGCCTGGTTTGCATCCGACAGCCACGCTTCAAACCCCGCCCCAATCGCTGGCCATTCCCCATCCAGGATCGAATACCACGCGGTATCCCGGTTCTGCCCCTTGACCACCATGTGCTGGCGAAACACCCCTTCAAAGCTGAAGCCCAACCGCTCGGCCGCGTATTTGGAGCGGGCATTGCCGTTGTTGCACTTCCATTCCAGGCGACGGTAACCCTGTTCGAACGAGTACTTGGCCAGCAGGTACACCGCCTCGGTGCTTTTCGGTGAACGTTGCATCGGCGCGCCGAAGGTGACGTGGCCGATTTCGATGCGGCCCTGGGCCGGGACGATGGACATCAGGCTGAGGATGCCCTGTACGTCGCCGCTGGCTTTGTCGATCACGCTGAAGAAGTACGGGTCGCTGTTGGCTGCATGGTTGTTCAGCCAGGCATCGAAGGCGGCGCGCTCCAGAAACGGGCCGTAAGGCAAATAGTCCCACAACTTCGGATCGGCGCCCGGGCCTTGCAGGGCTTGCCACAAACCATCGCCATGGCGGGCCGGGTCGAGTTTTTCGAGGCGGATGAAGCGCCCTTCGATAACGGTCGCGGTGGGCGCCGGAACACCTTTCCAATCGGCCAATGATGTCGACATGCTGCTCTCCTTAAAGACCTTTGCGGAACTGGATAAAGCCGGGGCGTTCGGCGATGCGTTCGTACAGCTGGATGGCGGTGGCGTTGGTCTCGTGGGTCAGCCAGTGGACCTTGCAGCAGCCGTCGGCCTTGGCGGTGGCGTAGACGAATTCGATCAGTTTGCGCCCGACGCCGGTGCCGCGTTGGGCCGGGTCGACCAGCAGGTCCTGCAAGTAGCAGGAGTTTTCAATGCTCCAGTTGGAACGATGGTAGATGAAGTTGACCATGCCCACGGCCTTGCCGTCCTGCCAGGCCAGGGCCGAATGGGTCGGCTCATTGGCGTCGATCAGGCGTTGCCAGGTGTTCTGGCTGACGGCGTCCGGCAGCTCGGTGTTGTAGAAGCGCAGGTAGGCTTGCCACAGGGGCAGCCATGCGGCGTGGTCGGCGGCGGTGACTGGGCGAATCTCGATCTGGCTCATGTTGGCTCCTTGGGAATAAAGCGGGCGAGGGTCTGGTCGCGCACGTCGGTGCTGGCGGCCAACCCTTCGCGAACGCCGGCGATATCCGCCGCGCTGCGGTTCTGGCTGAGTTTGCGTTTGCCTTCCAGGCGCTGGATCGGCAGCGCAAAGCCGACGATGGCCTTGAGCATGCCGTCGATGTAGTCGGCCGGCGCGTCGCTGACTTTCCACGGCTGGGTACGATTGCCTTCGTGGCGGTCGGTGAGGGCGCTGACCAGCGCGAGCAGGCGCTCGGCATCGGTGAACACTTCCCCGGTACCGTAGGCGTGTACCGCGATGTAATTCCAGGTCGGCACCACTTTGCCGTGTTCGGCCTTGGCCGGGTAAAACGCCGGGCTGATGTAGGCCTCGGCGCCAGCAAAAATCACCAGGGCTTCGCTGCCATTCTGCAGGTCCTGCCACTGGCGGTTGGCTTTGGCCATGTGCCCGTACAGCGTGCCGTTGGGGCCTTCGTCGGGGTTTAGCAGCAGCGGCAAGTGGCTGGCTTGCAGGCCTTGCTCGCCACAGGTGATCAGCTGCGCCAGGCGAGTGTGCTGGATCAGTTGCTGGATTTCGGGCAAGTCGTCGAGGGCAAAGGCGCGTGGTGTGTACATGAAGATTTTCCTTGGCGAATGCTTGCATCCTAGGCAGGCTATTGGTTCGTTGTAAGAGCCATCTAGCACCAATTTCATAGGTCCAATGTCATGCCTCCGATTGAGCCACCGTTGTCGTTCAACCCCGCCGGAATTGAACTGGATCGCCGTCAGGGCCTGACGCGCCAGCTTTACCAGGCACTACGCCAGCGGGTGCTGGACGGGCGGCTGGTGAGCGGCACCCGGCTGCCCGCCAGCCGCGACCTGGCGGCGGCGTTGTCGATCTCCCGCAACAGTGTGGTGCGCGCCTACGACCAGCTGTATGCAGAAGGTTTTATCGAAGGTCGGGTCGGTGATGGCACTTACGTCGCGCAGTTGCCGCAAACCCGGGGCGTCGACAAAAAATTATCCACAAAAGTATCCACAGGGTTTTCCACAGGCTTATCCCCAGGGTTATCCACAAATTGGTTGGATTTACCTGTGGTTTCATCCAGCCAGGTTATCCACAGCCCCGCCTTGGAACGGGTGGAAATTAACCATTTGCCCCTCCCGCCGACGGGACCGCCACGGGCGTTTCGGGTGGGCGTGCCGGCCTTTGATCTGTTTCCCTTTGACGTGTGGGCCAAGCTGAATGCGGCTTTCTGGCGCAAGCCGGACCTGCAGCAACTGTGTTATGGCGACCCGGCAGGTGACGAGCGCTTGCGCGGCCTGATCGCTGCGTATTTGCGCAGCTCCAGGGGCATGCAGTGTACGGCTGAGCAAATAGTGATCACCAGTGGCGCACAGCAGGCAATCAGCCTTTGTGCACAGCTGCTGGTGGCGCCGGGGGACAGCGTGGCGGTGGAAAACCCGGGGTACCGCGCCGCAGGCCATGCCTTCGCGATTGCCGGGGCGAAACTTCACGGGGTGGCTGTCGACGGCGAGGGCATCGATTGCACGGCGCTGCATGCCATCGACCAGTGTCGCCTGGCCTATGTCACGCCTTCTCACCAGTACCCGTTGGGCGTGGTGATGAGCCTGGCGCGGCGCCTGGAACTGCTGGCCTGGGCCGAGCGCACCGGGGGCTGGATCATCGAGGACGATTACGACGGCGAGTACCGGTACAGCGGCGCACCGCTGGCGCCGTTGGCGGCGCTGGACCGCAGCGGGCGAGTGCTCTACGTCGGCACCTTCGGCAAGGTGGCGTTTCCGGCATTGCGCCTGGGCTATCTGGTATTGCCCCAGAATTTGGTGCAGGCCTTCGCCCGGCGCCGGGCGGTGGATGTGCGCCATTCCGAGGTCAGTACCCAGGCGGTGATGGCCGAGTTCATGGCGGCCGGGCATTTCCAGCGGCATGTGCGCCGCATGCGCCGCGCCGCCTTGAGCCGTTTGAACACCTTGCTTGGCGAATGGCCCGAGGGCATCGACGGCATTGGCAAACTGCCCAGTGTGGCGGCCGGCTTGCACCTGACGGTGCCGGTGGATGATCTGGCCCGGGAGCGGGTTCTGGTTGCCCAGGCCGCAGCGGTGGGTGTGGAAATCAACGGGCTGAGCAGCTATTGGTTGCCCGACTCCAGCCCCTTGCCCGACCGGCATGCCGGGCTGGTCCTGGGCTTCGCCGCCGTGCCTGAAGCGCAAATCAGCCTCGCGCTGAGCCGCTTGGGCCAGGCATGGGCATCCGCGGTAGTGAGTTAGCGGCACCCGCAGGTGCCGCCATTGCGCCGGTCAGGTGCCGGATTTGATCTTGGTCCAGGCCCGCGTACGTGCGCGCTCGGCATCACGGCCCAGGGGTTTCAAGGTATACAGCGTGGCCATGGCCGCCTCGGTGGGGTACAGGTTGGGGTTGTTGCGAATGGCCGGGTCCACCAGGCTGGTGGCGTCCTTGTTGGGGTTGGGGTAACCGACAAAATCGCTGATCGGCGCGATCACAGCCGGTTGCAGCAGGTAGTTGATAAAGGTGTAAGCGTCTTCCGGATCTCTTGCTCCCTTGGGAATCGCGAGCATGTCGAACCAGATCGGCGCGCCTTCCTTGGGCAGGCGCATGTCCACGGTCACGCCGTTCTTCGCTTCTTTGGCACGGTTGGCGGCCTGGGAGAAACTGCCGGAATAACCGACGGCCACGCAGATGTCACCGTTGGCAATATCAGCCATGTACTTGGACGAGTGAAAGTAGGTGATGTACGGGCGGATTTTCATCAGCAGCGCTTCGGCTTTGACATAGTCCGCCGGGTTACTGCTGTTGGGGTCCAGGCCCAGGTGCTGCAAGGCCAGCGGCAGGATCTCCGACGGCGAATCCAGCAGCGCCACACCGCACTGCTTGAGCTTGCTGATGTTCTCTTCGTTGAAGATCAGGTCCCAGCTGTCCACTGGCGCATTTGCACCGAGCGCGGCCTTGACCTTGTCCGGGTTGAAGCCGATGAGGATGGTGCCGTACATGTAGGGCACGGCGAATTTGTTGCCGGGGTCGTTGGCCTCGATCAGCTTCATCAGCTTGGGATCGAGGTGGTTCCAGTTCGGCAGTTTGCTGCGGTCCAGAGGCTGGAACACCGAGGCTTCGATCTGCTTGGCCAGGAACACGTTGGACGGCACCACCACGTCATAGCCGGAGTTGCCGGTCAGCAGCTTGGCTTCCAGGGCTTCGTTGGTGTCGAAGATGTCGTAGACCAGTTTGACCTTGGGGTTCTGGGCCTTGAAGTCTTCCAGGGCCTTGGGGGTGATGTAGTCGAACCAGTTGTAGACCCGCAGGGTGGTTTCTTCGGCGTGTGCCACACCGCTGAACACCGCGGCGCACAGGACCAGATGCTTGAGCATGTTCATGATGCTGCCCCCTCAAACCCTTCAAGAACGTTGACGGCGTTGATGCCGATTTCTTCGACGGCGTAGCCGCCTTCCATCACAAACAGGGTCGGCTTGCCCAGTTGGGCGATGCGCGCGCCCATGGCCAGGTAGTCCGGGCTGTCGAGCTTGAACTGCGAGATCGGGTCGTCCTTGAACGTGTCGACACCCAGGGACACCACCACGATGTCGGCGCCATAGCGCTGGATTTCCTCACAGGCCTGTTCCAGCGCCGCACTCCAGATATCCCAGCCCGAACCGGCCGGCAGCGGATAGTTGAAGTTGAATCCTTCGCCCGGGCCTTCCCCCGGCTCATCGGCGTAACCCAGGAAGAACGGAAACTCCGCTTCCGGGTGGCCGTGGATCGAGGTGAACAGCACGTCGCTGCGTTCGTAGAAGATCGATTGGGTGCCGTTGCCGTGGTGGTAGTCCACGTCAAGAATCGCGACCTTTTTGTGGCCCTGGTCGAGAAACGCCTGGGCGGCGATGGCGGCGTTGTTGAGGTAGCAATAGCCGCCCATCAAGTCGCTGGCAGCGTGATGCCCGGGCGGGCGACACAGCGCGAACGCACTGCGGGCGCCTTGCTGGATCGCTTGTTGGGCGGTCAGTGCCACCTGGGCTGCGCTGTAGGCGGCTTGCCAGGTGCCGGCGGTAATCGGCGCGCCGCCGTCGAAGCTGTAATAGCCAAGTTGGCCGTGCAGGCTGGTGGGAATCACCTTGCGCAAGGTGCGGGCGGGCCAGGTGTAGGGCAGCAAGTCGCCGTCCTGGTTAAATTCCGTCCAGCGTTGCCAGGCGCCTTTGAAGAAGTCCAGGTAGGCCGGGCTGTGGATACGTTGCAGCGGTGCCAGGCCGAAGTCGTGTGGCGCATGCACCGGGCCCAGCTCGCGGTCCTTGACCCGTTGCAGCACATGGTCGGCGCGGGAGGGCATTTCAAAGCAGGGCATCAACTGCCCGTCCATCAACTCGCAGCGGCCGTGGTGCAGGTGGTGATCGTCTGAATAGATCGTCAGCATATTGTTGTTCTCCGCAGGCTGTATCGGTGCATGCAGTCTTGCGGCGGGCAGGGTTTATGAGAACGGCAGGAGCGGCCAAAAGGGGATAAATACGGCCAATGTGTGTGACCGCAATTCGCCCCTCAATGGGGCGTCATGCGCGAAATTGGCTCGGCGCCACGCCGCTCCAGCGTACAAATGCGTGGCGGAAGCTGGCGGTCTCGCTGAAACCCAGGGTTTCGGCGATCCGATAGATCGGCAGCTCATCCTCCCCGAGCAACTGCTTGGCCCGCTCGAAGCGTAGCTCGTCGAGCAGTTCCTGGTAGCTGCAACCCTGTTCGTGCAGGTGCCTGCGCAGGGTGCGCGCCGAGCAGTTCATCTGTTGGGCCAACCCCTCAAGGCCGGGCGCGGCCTGCAATTGGCCGGCGAGCACTTGGCGGATTCGGCCCAGCCACGCCTGGCGGCCGGTGAACTCCAGGTTCTGCTTGCGGCAACGCTCGGCCATGGCTTGGTGGGTAACGGCGTCGGCCAGTGGCAACGGCTGGTCGAGCCAGCGTCTGTCGAAGGCAAAGGCATTGGCGGTGGCTTGAAACTGCAACGGGCAGTCGAAGCGTTCGCGGTAGCGCGCCTGATAATCCGGCGCGTCGTATTCAAAGCGCGCACCGAGCAATGGCAGCGGATGGCCCAGCAAGTCGTCGCAGATGACTTTCAGGGAGACCAGGCAGAACTCGACGTTGAAGGTTTCCAGCGCCGGGTTCTCCCGGTAATCGCCGGCGCTGAACCAGATGCGCTCGCCGTCTTCCACCAGGCTCAGCTCGAAAAGTGTTCCCAACAGCGCCGGATAACGCAGGGCCAGGCGCAAAGCGTCACCGAAGGTGGCACTGGTAAGCAGGGCATAACCGAGCATGCCGTAGGACGAAACGTGCATGCGCCGGCCCAGTTCCAGGCCGATATCCCGCTGCAACGCCACGGCATTGGCGCACACCCGCATCTCCTGGTTGGTGGTGATGCGGGTGTCGGCGCGGCTCAAGTCCGCCGGGCAGATGCCGCTGCCGGCGAGCAGGGTTTCAGCGGGCAGGCCCAGGTGCTTGAACGCGTCGAGTACCAGCGAGACGGCATTGAGGGTGGTGAGGTGGGAGTGCAGCATGCGGGGTTCCAGGCAAGGGTTGCCTGGAACCGAGCAAGTTGTGTGCCGTCACTCCGCCCCGAAGAACACTCGCCTTGCCTGTTCCAGGCTGATTTCACTGCGGTAGAAGTCGATCTTCTGTTGATCGCTCAGATTTGGGATGTGGTTGGCGTCCGCACCTTGGCGCACTTCTTCCGGGGTTTTAAGGCGTGCCGAGATAAATGACTTGGCCATGGTCCACGCGGCTGAATAGTGAAAGTGTGCGTACCAGAGGAGCATGTGGGTGCTGCGTTCGCTGATGGTGTACACGTCCAGATAGTCGGTCGGCCCCTTGCGCTGGCGGTTGACGGTTTTTTTGATGCTGATCTCATTTTTGCTTTTGAGCCACTCAATGCCCTCGACGGTGGGTGGCCGTTGCTTGATGGTGAGCAGCCGGTAGCTGCTGGCCTCCTCATACAGCTTCTTCACCGCAGTGCTGAGCTGTTTGCCCACGGTGGCGGCCGAGCGTGTCTCGCTTTCGGTGGCATTGCTCTGGGTAAGGGCGTGCTCGACGGCGTCGTTGGCCCGCTCCAGCGACATGGCATGCTGGTGCAGCATGTATTCGATGCCGGACGCGGTGCGGGTAGCCTCGCTGATCTGGGTACTGGCGCGTTGATTGAATGCCGGCAACCCGTCAAGCAATGCCTGGCCGGCGTCGATACTGGCCGGCAGGTCGAGCGCTGGAGCCGGCGTTGCGGAGGGCTTGATTTGCTGGACCCATTGCCCGGGCTGTTTCTCATGAAAGGTCGCCATCACTTGCTGGGTCAGCGGTGAGCGAATGTCCACCATGTCGGTCTCCAGCCCCGCCGGCGTCAGACGCGGCTCGCCGATGAGCACGCCGTTGTAGCGTGTGTTGATGAATTTCTTCTTGGGCCTGGGGGGCGTGGGAGGCGGGGTCGGGCGGCTTCTGAGGGATTCTCGGTCAGTGTGCAGCATGCCCAGCTCGATCAATGCCCGTCGAGCATAGATGCCGATCTGCTCACGCAAGCGCGCAATCGGCTGGTCCTGGGCCTGGTCGGGGAAGTCTTCCTGGAAGTCCTGCAAGCGTTCGTCGAGCGTCTTGAACTGCTCGATCAGGCTGTTGAGGGTTTCGATGCGTTCGTCGAGCCGTGCTTCGCTGCGTTCCTCCAGAGTATCGCGCAGGCTCTGCACGGCGATTTCGGCGGTATCGACAATGCGGTCGATGGCCACCCAGGCGTCTGGTGCGCTGGCTGTGCTGTTCTCGGACAAACACAAATTGCGCGCCAGGGTGACTTGCAGGGCGTTGAGGTCCTCGCGGGTGTACGCGGGCATCAGGCGTTTGGTGTACTGGATCAGTTGCAACCCTTCCCGTGCCAACCCCTGGAGACGGATGAAACGCGACTGCACGTAATCCAGGCGCGCGATCATGTCGCGGTTCATCTCGCTCATCTGCCGGGCGTCCGCGACATGCCGCTGTTGCGGGGATTCGGCTTGGATTTCGATCTGGTTGAGGACGGTCCTGAGCTTGGGCGTAAAGGTGGTAAGGGCTTCGGTAATGCCGGCCTGTGAGAGGTCCAGTTGCGCCTTCAGGTAGCCCAGGGCTTGTTGCTGATAGTTCGTCACCGGCGCAAAGACATTCAGAGTCTGCAGTTGCGTCAGTGCGGTTTCGTAGTCCTGGCGCTGGTTTTCCAGAGTGGCCAGGTACAGCCGGCGATGGGTGGCTTGCGCGGAGGTGGACGGCGCGTCGGCCATGGCATTCTGGACTTGTTGCAGATGGGTTTGGGCGGCGGTTTTTTCGCGCTCGAACTTCTCCAGCTTGGCACGCACCTCAAGGGCTTTCAGGCTCGCCACGTCCTTGGCCTTTTTGGTCTTGAGCTTGGGACCGCCACCACGCAGGCGCAGGCGCGTATCGATAAACCATTCGCCCTTGGCATTGTTGATCAGGGGTGGGCCGTTATGGCCTGGCTGTTTCGGGTCGATGATGACGACGGTATCGCCTTCATCCACCGTGACCTCAAACCAGCGCGGCCCCACCGGGGCATACCATTTTGGCCCCAGGGGGTAGAGATGCGTGTAGGCACCGGTGGCGGTGTTCTGGCTGCCCAGGCCTTGAGGCTTGCTGACTTTGATGCTGTCCAGCCGCTTCGCCAGGCTGCTTGCGGTGAGTGTTATGGCACCGCCGGTGTACAGGGATTGTGGATGATCGTGCGGCAGTTCGGGGCCGCTGATGTCCTTGAGTTGTTTCACATCCAGCGCGACGGGGGCGGCAGATACCGGCTTCTCGGCAGAGCTTGCGGGCAAACGGCGCCTGGCGGGCTGGGTGCGACGCACAGCGTGCAAGGTGATCGCCATGCCCAGGTTCATCAGCAGTTCAACGAGGGCCGCCCAGCGCTCCTGGTCTTTAGGGCGCTGCTGGGCGTCGACGACCTGTTGCAGTTGGTCCATGACTTGCCAGACCCACGCGGCGGCGCCCGCGGTACTGCCCAGAAATGGCAGCGCGGCATTCAGCGCCAGCCAGCCGGCGTGCTTGAAGGTGGCCCAGCGGTTTTCTGCATTCGACACCGATTGGCGGTCGGCCAACTCCACCAGCGCATTGGCGTTGGCCTTGAACAGGCTGGCGAGCAGGTCGCCGTTGAGCGGCGTGCCGCCGAGGCTCATGGGGCCGCTCATAATGAGCAGTTTGGCCGGGTCCACCAGAAAACGCACAACCGCCCACGGCGACGGCAATTGCCCCGGGAAGGTGTAGTTGGCGTAGTCATTGCGCACGGCCTCTGGCAGCCAGGCGAGCACTGCGTCCCGCAGGTCGAGGTCCTGGGTTATCGCGTAAAGCAGGTTGGTGGGTGACGGATATTGGATCAGCGGCGGTTCGAACAGCGGGCGATACAACAGGCACGGGCCAGTGCTTGGGTCCTGGGGGCCGATGACATACATATTCGCCACCTCATCGGCGGCGCCGCCGTCCCGGCGCAAGGGCAAAAAGGCCAGGGGCCGCAAGACGATGGGTTGGCCGTCTACCTGGCGGTCGGCGTCCAGTGGCTCCATCAGTGCCGCCACATACCGATAGCCGCGCTCGTCGATGCCGGACTGCCCGAGAATCTTGTACTGCAGGGCCAGCAATGGCAGTTGGATGCGCAGGTGCTGGCTGTACAGGGCTTGCCGGCGTGCCGATTCCTGCGGGTCGTCCAGCAGTTTTTGCTTGATCAGCAGGGGGTATTGGCGGCCGATATCGACCTGGCTTACGAGGCTTTCCACATAGTCCGTGGACAACCACTCGGGCACGCTGCGCGCGTTGTGCAGCACCAGGCTCTTGTTGCCCAAGGGCAGGGCGATCAGGTTTTGCAGCGCCAGGTCGACCAGGCTGAAGGTGGCCGTCTCGACCTTGCCAGGCACCGTGAACAGCCCCCAGACCACCTGGCTTTGCACGCGAATCTCGAGGTCGCCGAGGGTGAGCGCTGCGGCGTCGGCATGTTGCGCAATCATCTGCGTGCGCAGCGCATCGAGGGTGTACTCGCGCAGCGGCGCGATACCTTCCTGATAGGACGCGCCGGCGTTAGTGCTGTGCAGCGCCGCCAGCTCCTTGAGGTGTCTGGAGTACAACGCCATGTCGCTGCTGGACGCGCTCTTCAACCACTCGGGCAGCGCGTCCTGATACCACTGGATGTCCGGGCCATTGGAGGGAGTCAGGGTCTCGACTGCGGGCGGGGAACTTAGCGTCACGCCGTTGGCATCACCTTGGCGCATGGCGGAAAAATCAATCGCGCCGATGGCCTCGAGCTGGATTGCAATCAGCGCGCAGGCCTGCTGGTCGAAGAAGTTGCCGTCGGGTTCGAACAGTCGCCATTGCAGGGGCGCGTCGGACCCCGAGGCGATCACATACCGCGGCAAGGCCTTGCCCAGCTCCGCCAGGGAGTCGAATCGTTCATAACCGTGCAGCAGCGAGTACGTGAGAATAATCGTGCGGGTTTCATGGGTGCCGGCCAGTACTGCGATTGGCAGTACCTTGAGGCTGCTGGTATCTGTCTCCACACCTTGCCCAATATCGATCAGGCAGGCTTTGCAGGCGAACGGATCGCCCGTCCGGTTCAGGCGGTCGGGGTTGTTGAACAGCTGGCGCGCCATGTCGAAGTCCTTGCCTTTCCAGTTGGGGGCCGTGGTCACATCCCACATGTTGCGCAGGCAGGTGGACAGCATCTGCCACTGCGGCGCCATGCCGTTGCGGGTGTTCCAGAAGGCGAGCTGCTGCTCCTGATAAGCGCTGAGCATCACCGGCGCCAGCAGGTTGATCAGGTTACCGACCTCGCTGATGCGCACCGGCAAATGCACGGCCGGTACGGTAATGGGCTGTTGGGTGAGGAAGTGTTCACTCTCAATGAACACGCTTGGTACAGCAAGTACGGCCTGTATGGCGAGCACGTCGGTCAGCGCCTGGTAGTGCGCGGGGGCAGGCAGGATCTGATCGTCCACGATGTGCCAGGCGGGTGTGCAGACCAGGGTGATATCTGGGTCGATAGCCAGCGTCGGATATAAGTCCCGCAGCGATTGACGCAGCAGCGTTGCGGCGATTTCGCGGAAGGAGGGGCCGAGGCGCAGTTGGGTCAGCAAGGCGTCGGCGGCGTTGGAGTGGGTGGGTGAGGTCATGGGCGTGCCTGTCATGCGCATAGGGAAACCCGAGGCAAGACCTCGGGGTTTCCATGCTAAGCAGCGGCGCGCCAGGCAGGCGGTGGATATGTAGCGGGCTTTAGCTCAGCTCACCGCAGAGGTCGAGTTCGATCAGCCGGCGAACTTCGGCATTCTCCAGGCCCGCGCCGAGCAGCGCATTGAGCTTGCCGAACACCGCTTCCCGGGTCATCCCGCCGCCGGACAACACGCCCACGCTGCGCAAGCGGCTGCCGGCTTCATACACATCCAGCTCCACGCCGCCTTCATGGCATTGGGTAATGGCGACGACGATTACGCCGTTGTCCTGCGCCCGCTTGAGGCTGGCGAGGAATTCGGGGTTATCGCTCGGCCCGGTGCCGCTGCCGAAGCATTCGAGCACCAGCGCCTGGATGCCGCTGTCGATCAGCGCGTCCAACTGCGCGGCGCCAATGCCGGGCACCAATGGCAGCACGCCGACATTGGCCAGCCCCTTGGCCTGGCGGTAATGCAGCGCTGCCGGAAGCATTTCTGCCTGGGCCACGCCGCCGTTACGCTGCAACGCGGCAAACGGATGGCGACCAAAGCTGCGGATTTTTGCGCAGCGGGTTGGGGCCATCAGCACGCCGTGGAAATACAACTGCACGCCCGGTACCAGGCCTTCGCCCAAGGCCACCAGCGCGCCGCTGACGTTTTCCCAGGCATCGCTGTCGGGCACGCCGGCCGGCAGCATCGAACCGGTAAACACCACCGGTACAGGCAGGCCCAGCAGTTGGAAACTCATGGCCGCCGCACTGTAGGCCAGGGTGTCGGTGCCGTGCAGGATCAGCACGGCGTCGCAGCCGGCATCCACCGCTTCGATCACCGCCACACGCAAGCGCTGCCAGTAGGCGGGCGTCATGTTGGCGCTGTCGATCAGTGGGGACATTTCCTGGAAGCGCCAGGCCGGCACGTCCAGTTGGGCGAGGGCTTCGCTCATGCGGGCTTCAAAACCCGAAGCCGGCGCCAGGCCGTTTGCACTGGCCTGCATGCCGATGGTGCCACCGGTGTAGAGCACCATGATGTTAGTAGCTGGGGACATCGAAGAATCTCCTGAACGAAAAACGCCGCCGGGCCCAGAGCATGCCCAAGGCCGGGCGGCGTGTCATCTATCTAGGCTTGCGACGCTTAGCGCTGGGCTTGAGCGTTCAGCTCTGCCGTTGCTTGAGCGGCAGGTTCCGGCTTCACCGGATTAGCCGGCCAGGCCTTGCGGTCCAGGTCCAGGTCCGGGAACTGGCTGGAATCGAACACCGGAGTCTTGATGCCCGCAGCGCGCTGGTTGTCGTAGTCGTTCAGGATGCGCATGGCGATCTTGAACAGGAACGCCAGGGCGAACAGGTTGACGAACGCCAGCAGGGTCATGGTGATGTCGGCGAAGGCGAACACGGTGCCGAGGTTCTCGATGGAACCCCAGAAAATCAGCACCAGCACCAGCGCGCGGTAGCCCATCAACACCTTGCGGTTGTCGCCCACAATGAAGCGCAGGTTGCTCTCGCCGAGGTAGTAGTTGTACATGATCGAGGTGAACACGAACAACGCCAGGGCTACCGAGATGAACATCCGGCCCCAGTCACCCACCACGGCCGCCAGGGAGTTCTGGGTCAGGGCAATGCCGTCGCCTTCGAAGCCCGGGGTGTAGAAACCGGACAGCAGGATCAGCAGCGCGGTGCAGGTGCAGATCACGAAGGTGTCGAGGAATACGCTGAACGCCTGAACCACGCCTTGTGCGATCGGGTGTTCAACCGAGGCCACGGCCGCCACGTTAGGCGCACTGCCCAGACCGGCTTCGTTGGCGAACACGCCGCGCTTCACACCCATGATGATTGCGCTGCCCACCAGGCCACCGAAGGCTTGGTCGAGGCCGAAGGCGCTCTTGACGATGGTCGCGAGCATGGCCGGCACGTGGTCGAATTGCAGCACGATCACGTACAGGGTCACGGCGATGTAGACCAGGGTCTTGACCGGTACCAGCAGGTCCGCAATCGAGGCGATACGCTTGATCCCGCCGATGAACACCAGGCCCAGCAGCACGGCCAGGGCCAGGCCGGTGTAGGTGGTGTCCAGGCCAAACGCATTGTTAAGCGAGTGAGTCACGGCGTGGGCTTGCAGGCCGTTGAAGGCGAAACCGAAAGTCACCAGCAGCAGGAACGCCATCACCATGCCCAGCCAGCGTTTTTGCAGGCCGTGCTGAATGTAGTAAGCCGGGCCGCCACGGTAGGTGCCTTCAGCGTCGGTGCGCTTGTAGAGCTGGCCGAGGGAGCACTCGATAAAGCTCGAGGACATGCCCACCAGCGCGGTGACCCACATCCAGAACACGGCACCGGGGCCGCCCAGGGTCACGGCAATGCCGACGCCTGCGATGTTGCCGGCACCCACGCGCCCGGCGAGGCTGAGCATCAGCGCCTGGAACGAGCTGAGCTGGCCGGAGCTGCTCTTGAGGCTGTCTTTGAACACCGAAAACATGTGGAAAAAGTGACGCAACTGAACGAAACGCGAGCGGATCGTGAAGTAACCACCGAGCCCGACAATGAGCACGATCAATACTTTCCCTGAGAGGAAGTCGTTGATGACTTCTAGCATGGAGTGTTCCTCGCTGATTTTTCTAATGGCAAACGCAGGACGGTCCGACGCATCGCTCGGCACCAGGCAGTGCACGACGCTTCGCCCCAATCCTTTTGCGGGTGTTGTTATTCATGCGGTTTCGCGCTTCCCAGGGTCTCGTTACCGACGACCGCTGACGCGAAGAGGGGCGGCACTATACCTAGGAGTGTGTGATCCGTCTGCACGAGGCGATTAAAGGTTTCAGCCAAGGCGTTACGGGCAAGGCGGGTTTGCTGGGCGATCTTGGAGTTTTTATTGGCGTCATTTCACAACCTTGAGGCAAAAAAAAGGGCCTGAAGAACGAGCCTTCAGGCCCTCAAAAGGTGAGAGGTGTCTAGTCCCTCAACCTGGTGAGCGGTGCAACAAACGCTTAGGCCTTCAACGGGACCAAACGTGGGGCAATCATGTTTTCGGGGCGCAGGATGTCGTCGAGCATGGCGTCGTCGAGCAAGCCTTCTTCGCGCACCAGTTCCAGCACGCCGCGGCCGCTTTCAAGGGCAATACGGGCGATGCGGGTGGCGTTTTCATAGCCGATGTACGGGTTCAAAGCGGTGACCAGGCCGATGGAGTGTTCCACCAGCTCGCGGCAGCGGGCTTCGTTGGCGGTGATGCCGACGATGCAGTGCTCGCGCAGCATGTCCATGGCGCGTTGCAGCAGGCGGATCGAGTCGAAGATCTTGTAGGCGATCAACGGCTCCATCACGTTCAGTTGCAGCTGGCCGCCTTCGGCCGCGATGGTCAGCGCCAGATCGTTACCGATGATCTGGAACGCCACCTGGTTCACGGCCTCCGGGATTACCGGGTTGACCTTGCCGGGCATGATCGAGCTGCCTGGCTGGCGGGCCGGCAGGTTGATTTCGTTGATGCCGGTGCGTGGGCCGCTGGACAGCAGGCGCAGGTCGTTGCAGATCTTCGAGAGCTTCACCGCGGTACGCTTGAGCATGCCGGAGAACAGCACGAAGGCGCCCATGTCGGAGGTGGCTTCGATCAGGTCGGCAGCCGGTACCAGCGGCTGGCCGCTGATGGTGGCCAGGCGTTGAACGGCCAGGGCCTGGTAACGCGGGTCGGCGTTGATGCCGGTACCGATGGCGGTGCCGCCCAGGTTCACTTCGGTCAGCAGTTCTGGCGCCAGGGTTTTCAGGCGGGCCAGGTCTTCACCGAGGGTGGTGGCGAAGGCGCGGAATTCCTGGCCGAGGGTCATCGGCACGGCGTCTTGCAGCTGGGTACGGCCCATCTTCAGGACGTGGCTGAATTCTTCACCTTTGGCGGCGAACGACTGGATCAGGCTGTCGAGGCTGGCCAGCAGGGCGTCGTGGCCCAGCAGCAGACCCAGGCGGATCGCGGTCGGGTAGGCGTCGTTGGTCGACTGCGCCATGTTCACGTCGTTGTTGGGGTGCAGGTACTGGTATTCGCCCTTGTTGTGGCCCATGGCCTCCAACGCGATGTTGGCGATGACTTCGTTGGCATTCATGTTGGTTGAAGTGCCAGCGCCGCCTTGAATCATGTCCACCACGAACTCTTCGTGGAAATCGCCGCGGATCAGACGGGCACAGGCTTCGCTGATGGCAGCGTGCTTGGCTTCGCTGAGCTGGCCCAACTCGCGGTTGGCGTCAGCGGCCGCTTGCTTGACCATTGCCAGGCCGACCACCAATTTCGGGTAATGCGAAATCGGAACGCCCGAGAGGCGGAAGTTGTTCACCGCTCGCAGGGTCTGGATGCCGTAATACGCTTGAGCAGGTACTTCGAGTACGCCAAGCAGGTCTTTTTCTGTGCGGAAAGATGCAGCGGAGGACATGACGGAAATCATCTCGATATGGACCCGGGCTAGGCCGGAACGCTGTGAATGCTAGGCTTGCGGGAAGTTTTGGGCCAATGCTGTTAAACACTGGCCTATGCATAAACGGCATAATGTCGGTGTGACCCCGTTACCATGGCGGACGTGTGTGCCAAAATGGTGCGTGCCCCGGGAGGATGTGATGAACCTTGAAAGCAAATGGCTGGAAGACTTTAGCGCCCTGGCTGCTACTCGCAGCTTCTCCCAGGCGGCTGAGCGGCGCTTTGTCACCCAGCCGGCGTTCAGTCGGCGCATCCGCAGCCTGGAGGCGGCGCTGGGGCTGACCCTGGTCAATCGCTCGCGCACGCCGGTCGAACTGACGGCAGCGGGGCAGTTGTTCCTGGTCACCGCGCGTACCGTGGTCGAGCAGCTCGGCGAAGTGCTGCGGCACTTGCATCACCTGGAAGGCGGGCAGGGCGAAGTCATGCAGGTGGCGGCGGCCCACTCCCTGGCGCTGGGCTTTTTCCCACGCTGGATCGCGCAACTGCGCAATGAAGGACTGAACATCGCCACCCGGTTGGTCGCCACTAACGTCGGCGACGCGGTGCACGCGCTGCGCGAAGGCGGCTGCGACTTGATGCTGGCGTTCTACGACCCGGACGCCGCGATGCAGATGGACCCGGAGATTTTCCCGTCGCTGCACCTGGGCAACACCGAGATGCTCCCGGTGTGCGCCGCCGATGCTGACGGCAAGCCGCTGTTCGACCTGGAAGGCGAGGGCAGCGTGCCGCTGCTGGCCTACAGTGCCGGCGCGTTTCTCGGGCGTTCGGTAAACCTGTTGCTGCGCCAGCGAGCGCTGCGCTTCACCACGATTTACGAAACCGCCATGGCCGACAGCCTCAAAAGCATGGCCCTCGAAGGCCTGGGCATTGCCTGGGTGCCGCAGTTGAGCGTGCGGGCGGAGCTGGCGCGGGGCGAACTGGTGGTGTGCGGCGGTGCGCAATGGCATGTGCCGCTGGAGATTCGTTTGTACCGCTGCGCCCTGGTGCGCAAGGCGAACGTGCGGTTGTTGTGGCGCAAGCTGGAAGGTGGAGCGGCGCAGAATACCTGAGCCAACACAGGTCAAAGGTGGGAGCTGGCTTGCCTGCGATTGCGGTGGGTCAGCGCCTGAAATGTTGGCTGATACACCGTTATCGCAGGCAAGCCAGCTCCTACAGGGTTTTGCGGTGTTTTCGCTGACCTGGAAGTCAATAAAACCGCTACTTTGCGCCACTGGACAGATGGTCATTCCAGGGGCTGTTTATCTGCGTTATTACGGTATACTGCGCGGCCTTCGGCCGGTCCAACCGGCCTTAATTCGTACACCAAGCCACGCCGGATTTCCCGCGTGGCTTGTTGTTTTTTGACGCGCCTGCGGGCGCCCAGAGAGAAGAGGCACGACGATGAGTGCATTGGTTGGCGTGATCATGGGCTCCAAGTCCGATTGGTCCACCCTTAGCCACACCGCCGATATGCTGGAAAAACTCGGCATTCCCTACGAAGTGAAGGTGGTTTCCGCCCACCGCACTCCGGATTTGCTGTTCCAGTATGCCGATGAAGCAGAATCCCGTGGCATCGAGGTGATTATCGCCGGTGCCGGCGGTGCCGCTCACCTGCCTGGCATGTGTGCCGCCAAGACTCACCTGCCCGTGCTGGGCGTACCGGTGCAGTCGTCGATGCTCTCGGGCGTGGATTCGCTGTTGTCCATCGTGCAGATGCCCGCCGGTATTCCGGTGGCTACCCTGGCGATCGGCAAGGCCGGCGCGATCAACGCAGCATTGCTGTCTGCCAGCATCCTCGGCGCCAAGCACCCGCAGTTCCACGCGGTGCTGAAAAAATTCCGTGCTGAGCAGACAGACAGCGTCCTGGACAATCCGGACCCACGCATTGCCTGAGGTTGTTGATTGATGAAAATCGGTGTAATCGGTGGCGGCCAACTGGGTCGCATGCTGGCCCTGGCGGGTACGCCGCTGGGGATGAACTTCGCTTTCCTGGACCCGGCGCCAGACGCCTGCGCGGCTGCGCTGGGTGAACACCTGCGGGCTGACTACAGCGACCCGGATCACCTGCGCCAGCTGGCCGATGAAGTCGACCTGGTGACCTTCGAGTTCGAAAGCGTCCCGGCTGAAACCGTGGCCTTCCTGTCGCAGTTCGTGCCGGTGTACCCGAGTGCCGAAGCCTTGCGTATCGCTCGCGACCGCTGGTTCGAGAAGAGCATGTTCAAGGACCTGGGCATCCCGACGCCGGCCTTCGCCGACATCCAGTCCCAGGCCGACCTGGACGCTGCAGTCGCCTCCATCGGCCTGCCGGCCGTGCTGAAAACCCGCACCCTGGGTTACGACGGCAAGGGCCAGAAAGTCCTGCGCACCGCTGCCGATGTGGTCGGTACCTTCGCCGAGCTGGGCAGCGTCGCCTGCCTGCTGGAAGGCTTCGTGCCGTTCACCGGTGAAGTCTCGCTGATCGCCGTGCGTGCCCGGGATGGCGAAACCCGCTTCTACCCGCTGGTGCATAACACCCACGACAGCGGCATCCTCAAGCTGTCCGTGGCCAGCACCGACCACCCGCTGCAAGCCCTGGCCGAAGATTATTCGAGCCGCGTGCTCAAGCAGCTGGATTACGTCGGCGTGATGGCGTTCGAGTTCTTTGAAGTCGACGGCGGCCTCAAGGCCAACGAAATCGCTCCGCGAGTGCACAACTCCGGGCACTGGACCACCGAAGGCGCCGAGTGCAGCCAGTTCGAAAACCACCTGCGGGCGGTAGCGGGCTTGCCATTGGGCTCCACGGCCAAGGTCGGCGAGAGCGCCATGCTCAACTTCATCGGCGTGGTGCCGCCGGTTGAGCGCGTGATCGCCATCGACGACTGCCATCTGCATCACTACGGCAAGGCCTTCAAGGCCGGGCGCAAGGTCGGCCACGCCAACCTGCGCTGCAAGGACCGCGCGACGCTGCAAGCGCAGATCCTCAAGGTAGAGGCGTTGATCGCCGAGCAATAAGCCGAGTCCGACGGGAACCATTGGTGACCGTCGTCTCTCTGATTGCAGGACGCCAAAGTCTGACTAGGCTTTGGCTTACGCACACTCAATTCAGAGGGAAATGCCATGGGCATCATTGGAACCATCTTTATCGGCCTGATCGTCGGCCTGCTGGCGCGTTTCCTGAAACCAGGCGACGACAGCATGGGCTGGATCATGACCATCCTGCTGGGTATCGCCGGTTCGCTGGTTGCGACCTATGGTGGCCAGGCACTGGGCATCTATCAGGCTGGCCAGGGTGCAGGCTTCATCGGCGCGCTGGTAGGTGCCGTGGTACTGCTGGTGATCTACGGTCTGCTGAAAAAGAAGTAATTTAGCGACCAGGCCCTCTGCGCTGCGCAGGCGCAGAGGGCTAGAATGCCGGCACTGTATTCCTTGCCGAGCCTCTCCATGCGCCGTCTTCTGTTGACTCTTCTTTTGCTGGGCTGTGGCCTGGCGCACGCTGGCGAACTGCCGGAAACCGACTGGCTGGAACTGATGCCCAAGTCGGACCAGAAAGCCCTCGAAGAAATGCCCGAAATCGACCACAACTCCCCGGAAGCCCAAGGCACCTTCACCGCAAAGGGTGGCCTGAAGCAGAGCAAGGGCTTGCCAGCGGTGATGTATTCCACCAAGACCGTGGCCGCGATGAACGGCAAGAACATTCGCATCGGCGGCTACCCTGTGCCGCTGGAAACCGACGCCAAGGGCCGCAGCACGCTGTTCTTCCTGGTGCCTTACCCGGGCGCGTGCATCCACGTGCCGCCACCGCCGCCCAACCAGTTGGTGCTGGTGCGTTATCCCAAGGGGTTGAAGCTGGATGATATCTACACGCCGCTGTGGGTCACGGGCACGCTGAAGGTGGAGAAGGTCAACAACGACCTGGCCGATGCGGCCTATGCGCTGGATGCGGGGAAGGTACGGGCAGTCAAAGAGTCGGACTTGTAAGCCGCGACGCAATTCAAAATGTGGGAGCTGGCAAACCAGCTCCCACATTTGATTGGGTTTACAGGGCGATACCGCTGATGCTCACACCCAGGGTATGGCTTTCGCCCGGTGCCAGTGTCACCGCATCGTCCAGCACGTTCGCCGTCTCGATGCACAGCATGCCCTGCCAGCCGTCGTCGGCCATGTCGCTGAAGGCCTTGGCACGTTCGGTCCACGGGTTCCAGATCACCGTCGAGCGCGAGCCCGTGCTGGTGAGCTGGACGCGACGCTGCCAGTCTTTATCGACAATGTTCAGTTGCGCCGGCGTGTCGAGGTAGATGCGGTCGGTCTCGGCGGTGAAGTGCAGGAGCCCGGATTGCTGCTTGTGGGTCCAGCCGTCGGCGGTATCGATATAGGTCAGGCCGTCCAACCCTTCGACCTGCACCTTGCGTACATCACTGACGGCAAAGTAGCTGTGCAGCGCCTGGCTGAGGCTGACGGTCTCGGTGCCACGGTTATGGCTGGTCAGGCGGATGTGCAGTTGATCATCCAGCAGGATGCTCATCTTCACGTCGACCTGATGGGGCCAGCCCGGGAATCCACCTTCGGGCACCGGCAGCTCCAGCTCAACCTGCAGCGCTGTGCCTTGCGCTTCAACGCCCGCCAACGTCCAGTCGGCGGTCCGCACGAAACCATGGGCGCCAGCCGGCTCATCACCCTGGTACATGGCCTTGACGCTCTGCGGGTTACGGTCAAATACGCCAAACCACGGCCAGCACACCGGCACGCCGGTACGAATGCCTTTGCCTTTCTTGAACACCACTTCGTCGTTGGGCCAGATCAGCGGCTTCTCGCCGGCGCGCTGGTAGCTGACGATGTGCGCACCTTGCTGGGCCACCACCAATTCGGCGCCGTCATGGCGGATGCGCCAAGCATTCAGCTCATCCAGTTTTACGGTTTCAACGTTGGGTGTAGACATGGGCGCGCGCTCTCAATGGCAGACAATGGGGCAATGGACCGTCAAAACGTCGCGATGTTTAACGCGCCCGCGACGGAACCGAGCGGGTGCGACCGCTGCCGTCGATGGCCACGAACACAAACACTGCCTCGGTCACCTTGCGCCATTCGCTGGACAGCGGGTCGTCGCTCCATACTTCGACCATCATCTGGATCGAGCTGCGGCCGATTTCCAGGGCCTGGGTATAGAAGGACAATTGCGCGCCGACAGCCACCGGCACCAGGAATGCCATGCGGTCAATGGCGACGGTCGCCACGCGGCCACCGGCAACCTTGCTCGCCATGGCCGTGCCGGCCAGGTCCATCTGTGCGACCAGCCAGCCGCCGAAGATGTCGCCGAAACCGTTGGTTTCACGCGGGAGTGCGGTGATTTGCAGGGCGAGATCGCCTTGCGGGATAGGATCTTCTTGTTCGAGTTCGATCATGCCGGTGCCTCTGACCCGTGACGCTTCATGGGTATTTCAAGTGGATAGCCGTCTTCTGGAAAAACGTTTCAGCACCAACATACACCGCTCGATGCGTTTCTCGTAAGGCGTACTAAAGGGAAACTCTGCCAAATCGGCTGGCGGGCGGCCAACGACGTTTTGGCACAGCAGCCCCTCAAGGATGCGGGTCTGGCGCTTGCAATGGCCGAGTATATCGAGCCGTCGGCGCCACGACGACCTCCCGCGGCTCATTTGGTCGGTAAATAGACGCTGTATCGCGGCTTTTTCCGGCAACTGTGCTCCTGGTCATATTAATTGCCCCTCTGCGACGGGAATATTTCGCGGATCTGAACTGTTAAGTGCTCAACGCTGTGCTTTTTCAAGCGATTTGCTATCTTGCCAAGCCTGCCGCAAGTCCCGGGCTTGCCGTCCTGACTACTATAAGAGAAGCCTTGCCATGTCCTCCGTGCCCGCAAGCAGTGCGCAACCGTCGCGCCCGCTAACCCGCAACGACTACAAAACCCTGTCGCTGTCTGCCTTGGGCGGGGCGCTGGAGTTCTACGACTTCATCATTTTCGTGTTTTTCGCCACGGTAGTCGGGAAGCTGTTCTTCCCTGCCGACATGCCTGAATGGCTGCGCATGATGCAAACCTTCGGTATCTTCGCCGCCGGCTACCTGGCGCGGCCGCTGGGCGGGATCATCATGGCGCACTTCGGTGACCTGCTGGGCCGCAAGAAGATGTTCACCCTGAGCATCTTCATGATGGCCGTGCCGACCCTGATCATGGGCCTGCTGCCGACCTACGCGCAGATTGGCCTGTGGGCACCGATCCTGTTGCTGCTGATGCGGGTGATCCAGGGCGCGGCGATTGGGGGTGAAGTGCCGGGCGCCTGGGTATTCGTGTCCGAGCACGTGCCGCCGCGTCATATCGGTTATGCCTGCGGCACCCTGACCAGCGGCCTGACGGCGGGCATCCTTTTGGGTTCGCTGGTGGCAACCGTCATCAATACCCTCTACAGCCCGGAGCAGGTGTCGGATTACGCCTGGCGGATTCCTTTCCTGTTGGGCGGTGTGTTTGGCCTGCTGTCGGTATACCTGCGTCGCTGGCTGCATGAAACCCCGATCTTCGCCGAAATGCAGCAGCGCAAGACCCTGGCGGCTGAACTGCCATTGCGTGCCGTGCTGCGTGACCACCGTGGTGCCATCGTGCTGTCGATGCTGCTGACGTGGCTGCTGTCGGCGGGTGTGGTCGTCGTTATCCTGATGACGCCGACCGTGCTGCAAACGATCTACCACTTCAGCCCCACGGTGGCGCTGCAGGCCAATAGCCTGGCCATCGTTACCCTGAGCCTGGGGTGCATTGCCTCCGGTGCCCTGGCCGACCGTTTTGGTGCCGGCCGCGTGCTGATCATCGGTTGCGCCTTGTTGCTGGCCACTTCCTGGACGCTCTATCACAGCCTGATGGCTCACCCGGACTGGCTGTTCCCGTTGTACGCCTTGACCGGCCTGTTTGTAGGCACCATCGGTGTGGTCCCCTACGTCATGGTGAAAGCGTTCCCGCCGGTGGTGCGTTTCAGTGGCTTGTCGTTCTCCTACAATGTCGCCTACGCCGTATTCGGTGGCCTGACGCCATTGGCGGTGTCGCTGCTGATGAAGGAAAGCCCGATGGGCCCGGCCTACTACGTCGCTGCCCTGTGTGTGATGGGGACGCTGGTGGGTGCTTACCTCTGGAAACGCGGGCGCTGACTTACCGATAACCTTGTGGTGAGGGGGCAAGCTCCCTCACCACAGATTTTGCTCGGCAACGCTTACAGTGTGTTTCCAACGAACTGCTGCAGTCGCTTCAACCTCCTCGCAAGCCCCCGGATTTATTGATTTTCCCCTTCCTGACAGGTTTTTCATAAATGATGGCCTTTCATCTAATTGTCATATTCCAGACATAGAGTGTTCACACGGCCTACCGATACTTGGCCCCGATCCAATTATCCCTATCTGCTAGGAGCAAGGCATGAAACTGAAACGTTTGATGGCGGCAATGACTTTTGTCGCTGCTGGCGTTGCGACCGCTAACGCGGTAGCCGCTGGTGTTGACCCGGCCATTCCGGCTTACGTGAAGACCACTGGTGTGTCGGGCAACCTGTCCAGCGTTGGTTCCGATACCCTGGCAAACCTGATGACCTTGTGGGCTGAGGGTTACAAGAAGGAATACCCGAACGTCAACATCCAGATTCAGGCCGCCGGCTCCGCCACTGCACCACCTGCGCTGACTGAAGGCACCTCCAACCTGGGCCCGATGAGCCGCAAGATGAAGGACACCGAACTGGCTGCCTTCGAGCAGAAGTACGGCTACAAGCCAACCGCGATCCCGGTTGCCGTGGATGCCCTGGCCGTGTTCGTGCACAAGGACAACCCGATCCAGCACCTGACTATGGAACAGGTCGACGCGATCTTCTCCTCGACGCGTCTGTGCGGCGCCAAAGCTGACGTCAAGACCTGGGGCGACCTGGGCGTGACCGGCGACCTGGCCAACAAGCCAGTGCAACTGTTCGGTCGTAACTCGGTATCCGGCACCTACGGCTACTTCAAGGAAGAAGCCCTGTGCAAAGGCGACTACAAACCTAACGTGAACGAACAACCTGGTTCGGCGTCGGTTGTACAGTCCATCAGCTCCTCGCTGAACGGCATCGGTTACTCGGGCATCGGTTACAAGACCGCCAGCGTGAAAACCGTGGCCCTGGCCAAGAAAGGCAGCACTGAGTTCATCGAAGACAGCGAAGAAAACGCCCTGAACGGCAAATACCCGCTGTCGCGCTTCCTGTACGTTTACGTCAACAAAGCCCCGAACAAGCCTCTGGCCCCGCTGGAAGCCGAGTTCGTGAAGCTGGTTCTGTCCAAACAGGGCCAGGAAGTGGTAGTGAAAGACGGCTACATCCCGCTGCCAGCCAAAGTTGCCGCCAAGGCACTGGCTGACCTGGGTCTGAAAGAAGGCAACTAAGCCTGTAATACCCTGTGTAGGGGCAGGCTTTTAAGTGGGAGCGGGCTTGCCCGCGATGCTGGCGACGCGGTTCAAGGTTGAAATCGTGTTGATGCCATCGCGGGCAAGCCCGCTCCCACACAAGCCCGGCCTACACCATCAATTTTTTAATCCGCTGCCAGCCATGCTACGCGGCGGATTTCTTGCGTCACTACACTGTCATCTTTCTGTCATACAGGACCGCTAGGGTGTGCGCATGAATGATCTGGCCAATTCCACCATGACGACGACTTCTCCCCCCAAGCGCATTGATTTCAATACGCCTGAGCTGCAACGCAAGCGCCGTATTCGCGCGCTCAAGGATCGCCTGACCCGCTGGTATGTGCTGATTGGCGGCCTCGCCGTGCTGGGCGCGATCACCTTGATCTTCTTCTTTCTGGCCTACGTGGTCGCGCCGCTGTTCCACGGTGCCAACCTGACCAAGGAAGATGCGTTGACGCCGGCCTGGCTGCAGGACGCCGGCAAGTCGCTGATGATCTCCATGGAAGAGCAGAACCAGGTCGCCATGCGGGTTTCCGACAAGGGCCAGGCGCTGTTCTTCAACGTTGATACGGGTGCCGAGCTCAAGCGTGTAGACCTGCCGTTACCGGCCGGTGCCACAGTCGCCTCCATTGGTGAAGACCAGCCCGGCAGCCCGCTGGTGATCCTTGGCCTGTCCAACGGCCAGTCGCTGGTGTTCCGCCACACCTATAAAGTGTCGTACCCGGACGGCAAGAAAACCATCTCGCCAGCCATCGAATACCCTTACGGCGAAACGCCGATCGTCCTCGACGAACAAGGCCTCCCGCTTGAGCACGTAGCCTTGAACGCTACCGACTCGTCGCTGGTGGTGGCCGGTTCCAGCGGCGCCCATCTGAACGTGCTGTCCATCAGCCGTGAAGAAAACATGATGACCGAGGAAGTCACCACCGAGCAGAAGCGCATCGAACTGCCGCAGATGACCGAGCCGGTGAAAGCCATCTTCGTCGATCCGCGCCAGCAGTGGCTTTACGTGATCAACGGCCGTGCCCAAGCCGACGTTTTCAGCCTGCGGGACAAGAGCCTCAACGGTCGATACAAATTATTGGAAGATGGCGTGGCGCAAGTCACGGCCAGCACCCAACTGGTGGGCGGCATTTCGCTGATTATCGGTAACTCCAGCGGTGGCCTGGCGCAGTGGTTCATGGCCCGCGATCCGGACGGCGAGCAGCGCCTGAAGCAGATCCGCACCTTCCAGATGGGCACCGCGCCTATCGTTGAAATCACCGCCGAAGAGCGTCGCAAAGGCTTCACCGCCCTCGATGCTTCCGGCAAGTTCGGCGTGTTCCACAGCACCGCCCACCGCACGCTGCTGGTGGACAAGGTGGTCGACGGCACCGGTGTCTTCGGCATGTCGCCACGGGCCAACCGGGTGATCGTCGAAGCCGGCGGCAAGCTGCAACCGCTGTTGCTGGACAACCCGCACCCGGAAGTTTCCTGGAGCGCGTTGTGGAGCAAGGTCTGGTACGAAAACTACGACGAGCCTAAATACGTCTGGCAATCGACCGCCGCCAACACCGACTTCGAACCCAAGATGAGCCTGGCGCCGCTGACCTTCGGTACCTTGAAGGCTGCGTTCTACGCCATGCTGCTGGCGGCGCCACTGGCGGTTGCCGCTGCGATCTACACGGCCTACTTCATGGCCCCGAGCCTGCGCCGCAAGGTCAAGCCGGTGATCGAATTGATGGAAGCGATGCCGACGGTGATCCTCGGTTTCTTCGCCGGCCTGTTCCTGGCGCCGTATGTCGAAGGGCATCTGCCGGGGATTTTCAGCCTGCTGATGCTGTTGCCGATTGGCATCCTGGTGGCCGGTTTCATCTTCAGCCGCCTGCCTGAGTCGATCCGCCTGCGGGTCCCGGATGGCTGGGAAAGCGCGATCCTGATTCCGGTGATCCTGTTTGTGGGCTGGCTCTCGCTGTACATGAGCCCGTACCTGGAAACCTGGTTCTTCGGCGGCGACATGCGCATGTGGATCTCCCATGACCTGGGCATCACCTACGACCAGCGCAACGCCCTGGTAGTCGGCCTGGCCATGGGTTTTGCGGTGATCCCGAACATTTACTCCATCGCTGAAGATGCCGTGTTCAGCGTGCCGCGCGGCCTGACCCTGGGCTCCCTGGCCCTGGGCGCCACGCCATGGCAGACCATGACCCGCGTCGTCATCCTGACCGCCAGCCCGGGCATTTTCTCGGCGTTGATGATCGGCATGGGCCGTGCGGTGGGTGAAACCATGATCGTGCTGATGGCCACCGGCAACACCCCGGTGATGGAGATGAACCTGTTCGAGGGCCTGCGCACCCTGGCGGCCAACGTCGCGGTGGAAATGCCCGAGTCGGAAGTCGGCGGCAGCCACTACCGCGTGCTGTTCCTCTCGGCGCTGGTGCTGCTGCTGTTCACCTTCGTCATGAACACCCTCGCCGAGCTGATTCGTCAGCGTCTGCGCAAGAAATACTCGTCGCTTTAAGAAAGGTAGAAGTCTGTGAAACAGAACTCCCTGAATGGATGGTTCAAGAGCGGCGCCCCGGGCGTCTGGATCAGCGGTGGCGCGGTGTCCATCGCGGTCATCATGACCATTGGTTTGCTGGCCGTGATTGCTGTGCGTGGCCTGGGCCACTTCTGGCCGGCCGACCTGATCCAGGCCAACTACAACGTGCCGGGCCAGGAAAACCATATCGTCATCGGCGAAGTGGTGCAGAAAGAAGAAGTGCCCCGCGAGCGCCTGAAAAGCGCAGGCTTGCCGGTGCCCGACCAAGGCCCGGAGTTCATGACCCGCGAGCTGATCAAGGTCGGCAACCGTGACTTGAACGGCAACGACTTCACCTGGATCGTCGGCGAGTGGCTGACCAATCAGACCAAGCCCGCCGAACTGATGACCATCGAGCGTCGTGAGTGGGGCAACTTCTACGGCACCCTGGTCAACGTCAAGCAGGACGGCAAGGTGATCGCTGAAGGCGAGGCCGCCTGGCCGGAGCTGCAAGCCCGCGTCGACCGCGTCAACAAGCTCGCCGCCCAGCTCAAGACCCTTGAGAAGTCCGACATCGGCGCGATCAACGCCGGCCTCGAACGCATCCGCCTGCACGGTCGCAAACTGGAGCTGGAAGGCAAGCTGGACGCCACCGCTCAAGCCGACATGGACAGCGGCCGCGCCGAACTGAACAACCGCTACAAAGACATCGAAGCCCGCCTGGCCGACCTGCACACCCAGTTCAACCGCGACAGCCTCACCGCCCGCGATGGCAACGGCAAGGAAATCGAAATCGGCATCGGCAAGGTGGTGCACGCTTACCAGCCGAACGCCATGGGTTACCTGACCAAGGTCGGTTTCTACTTCAGCAAGGTCTGGGAATTCCTCAGCGATGACCCACGGGAAGCCAACACCGAAGGCGGGATTTTCCCGGCGATCTTCGGCACCGTGATGATGACCCTGATCATGGCGATGATCGTGACCCCGTTCGGCGTGCTGGCGGCGGTGTACCTGCGTGAGTACGCCAAGCAGAACACCCTGACCCGCATCATCCGCATCGCGGTGAACAACCTGGCCGGTGTGCCTGCCATCGTTTACGGCGTATTCGGCCTCGGCTTCTTCGTCTACGTACTGGGCGGCTCGGTCGACCGGCTGTTCTTCGCCGAAGCGTTGCCGGCGCCGACCTTCGGTACGCCGGGCCTGCTGTGGGCATCCCTGACCCTGGCGCTGCTGGCGGTGCCGGTGGTGATCGTGGCCACCGAAGAAGGCCTGGCGCGGATTCCCCGCACCGTACGTGAAGGCTCCCTGGCACTGGGCGCGACCAAGGCGGAAACGCTGTGGAAGATCGTGCTGCCGATGGCCAGCCCGGCGATGATGACCGGCATGATCCTCGCCGTGGCCCGCGCCGCCGGTGAAGTGGCGCCGCTGATGCTGGTGGGTGTGGTGAAACTGGCGCCGTCGCTGCCGGTGGACGGCAACTACCCTTACCTGCACCTGGACCAGAAGATCATGCACCTGGGCTTCCATATTTATGACGTCGGCTTCCAGAGCCCCAACGTCGAGGCCGCGCGGCCGCTGGTGTACGCCACTGCGTTGCTGCTGGTGCTGGTGATTGCCACGCTCAACCTGTCGGCGGTGTGGATTCGTAACCACCTGCGCGAGAAGTACAAGGCGCTGGACAGTTAAGCGGGCACCTGTGGGAGCTGGCTTGCCTGCGATGCAGGCGACTCGGTTGAACAGGTACACCGCGGTGATGCCATCGCAGGCAAGCCAGCTCCCACAGGGTTGGCGCTAGACACAGATTTTGAGTAAGCCGCCCCGGCGGTTCAACGAAACGAATTGGTAGCACAGGGAGCATCCCATGCAACAAGAAACCCATTCCCACGGCATCAACATGTCAGCCCTGGGTCGCGACAAGCAGAGCCTGAGCCTGGCCCAGGAAACCGTGGCCATCGAAGTGCCGGGCCTGAGCCTGTACTACGGCGACAAGCAGGCGCTGTTCGACGTCAGCATGAATATTCCGAAGCAGCGCGTGACCGCCTTCATCGGCCCGTCCGGCTGCGGCAAGTCGACCTTGCTGCGCACCTTCAACCGGATGAATGATCTGGTGGACGGCTGCCGCGTCGAGGGCGCGATCAACCTCTACGGCACCAACATCTACCGCAAGGGCGAAGACGTGGCCGAGTTGCGTCGCCGGGTGGGCATGGTGTTCCAGAAGCCCAACCCGTTTCCCAAGACCATCTACGAAAACGTGGTGTACGGCCTGCGCATCCAGGGCATCAACAAGAAGCGCATTCTCGACGAAGCCGTTGAATGGGCACTGAAAGGCGCGGCACTGTGGGATGAGGTCAAGGACCGCCTGCACGAATCGGCCCTGGGCCTGTCCGGCGGCCAGCAGCAACGTCTGGTGATCGCCCGCACCATCGCCGTGGAGCCGGAAGTGCTGCTGCTCGACGAACCGTGCTCGGCACTCGACCCGATCTCCACGCTGAAAGTCGAAGAGCTGATCTACGAACTGAAATCCAAGTTCACCATCGTGATCGTGACCCACAACATGCAACAGGCGGCGCGGGTTTCCGACTACACCGCGTTCATGTACATGGGCAAACTGGTGGAGTTTGGCGACACCGACACCCTGTTCACCAACCCGGCGAAGAAGCAGACCGAAGACTACATCACCGGTCGTTACGGCTAGCAGCTGGCAGGTTGCACACTGAACTGATGCTGCGGTCGACCGCACCTTACCGGACGTTCCAAGGACGCCAACATGATTAGCAAAGAAGGCCTTACCCATCACATCTCCGCGCAGTTCAACGCCGAGCTTGAGGAAGTGCGCAGCCACCTCCTCGCCATGGGCGGGCTGGTGGAGAAGCAAGTCAACGATGCCGTCACCGCGCTGATCGAGGCCGACTCGGGCCTGGCCCAGCAAGTGCGCGAGATCGACGACCAGATCAACCAGATGGAACGCAACATCGACGAAGAATGCCTGCGCATCCTGGCCCGTCGTCAGCCGGCGGCGTCCGACCTGCGTTTGATCATCAGCATCTCCAAGTCGGTGATCGACCTGGAGCGTATCGGCGACGAAGCCACCAAGATTGCCCGTCGCGCCATCCTGTTGTGCGAAGAGGGCGAAGCGCCGCGGGGCTACGTCGAAGTGCGCCACATCGGCGACCAGGTGCGCAACATGGTCCGCGATGCGCTGGATGCGTTTGCCCGTTTCGACGCCGAGCTGGCGTTGTCGGTGGCCCAGTACGACAAAGTCATCGACCGCGAATACAAGACCGCCTTGCGTGAACTGGCCACCTACATGATGGAAGACCCGCGCTCTATCTCGCGGGTGTTGAACATCATCTGGGTGCTGCGTTCCCTGGAGCGCATCGGTGACCACGCGCGCAATATCTCGGAACTGGTGATCTATCTGGTGCGTGGTACCGACGTACGACACATGGGCCTCAAGCGCATGAAAGCTGAAGTTGAAGGCACCGCCGATCAAATCCCTAATGTTCCTGGCGTTCCTGACGATAAGTAAGATTGCCCGAGAAATAAACGCCCGGCCTTTGGTCGGGCGTTTTTGTTTGCGGTGTCTGAATATTTGGCAAATTGCCATCAGGGAAGCGTTATGCTTGCCGAGGTTTTTATAGGATGAAGGGTCGATGAGCAAAGTCAGTGTATTGGTGGTGGATGACGCCTCGTTTATTCGCGATCTGGTGAAGAAGTGCCTGCGCAACTACTTCCCGGGGATCAAGATCGAAGATGCGGTGAACGGCAAAAAGGCCCAGGCCATCCTGATGCGCGAAACCTTCGACATGGTGCTGTGCGACTGGGAAATGCCGGAAATGTCTGGCCTGGAACTGTTGACCTGGTGCCGCGAGCAGCCTCATCTCAAAGCCATGCCGTTTGTGATGGTGACCAGCCGTGGCGACAAGGAAAACGTGGTGCAGGCGATCCAGGCCGGCGTTTCTGGCTACGTCAGCAAGCCGTTCACCAACGAACAGCTGCTGAACAAGGTCAAGCAGGCGCTGAACAAGATCGGCCGCCTCGACGCACTGATCGCCAGCGCACCGACCAAGATGAACTCGGCGTTCGGCAACGACTCCCTCAGCGCCCTGACCGGCGGCAAGCCTGAAGCGGTCAAGCCGGCTCCAGTGGCCGCACCCAGCAAAGGCCTGCTCAACAGCCCGCCGGTGCAGGCCGCTCCGGCAGCGTCGCCTGCCAGCGGGCGTGGCCAGGGCCAGTTACGGCTGTCCAGCGGCACCCAGCAATGTGTGATCAAGGCGCTGAGCATCAAGGAAGCGCTGCTGGTGGTGCGTCGCGGTGAAGTCCTGCCTCAGGTACTGGAAAGCGCCGTGCTCGACCTGGAGCAGGGCGACAACGCCGAAGTGGCGCGTCTTAACGGCTACCTGCACGCCGTCGTGGCCTACGAGCCCAAGCCGGACAGTGATTGGCTGCAACTGACCTTCCGGTTTATCGACCAGGATGCGCAGAAGCTCGATTACATCTCGCGGCTGATCGCCCGCGGGACTGCGCAGAAGCATTTTGTGCCGGGTGCGTGATTTCCCCTCTAATACCGGGAATCGACCAACCGTCTGATTCTCGGTCTTCGGCTTGATTTATATCGATTTGGATATAGTCTTTCGTTGGCAGCACCACTGCTATCAACTGTTCGCTACGCCTTGAAACATACCGCCCCCTCTCTGAGCTGAATCATCTATTACGCTTCTCCTTCCAGAACAGGAGAAGTGGATGCCAAGGCACAAGGATGTGGTGTTTGTGGGGAGCTCGCTCAAGGATCTCAAGTCGTTCCCGCTTGATGCGCGACGAGCCGCCGGTTTTCAGTTGGACCTCTTGCAGCAGGGGGAACAGCCTTTTGACTGCAAGCCGATGAAGACCATCGGGCGTGGCGTTCATGAGATCAGGATTTTCGACGAATCAGGAGCGTTTCGGGTTTTTTATGTGGTCAACCGGCCGGAGGCCATCTATGTGCTGCATGCGCTGCGTAAGACCACTCAGAAAACCGAAATGCGGGATATTGAATTGGCTCGCGCCAGACTGCAGGAGCTAGGTTAAGCCCATGACAGATCAACAGTTTCAAACCGAACGTTTCAGCAGTGTTTGGGATGCCCTGGAAGATACTCCCCAGCAGGCGGCCAACATGCGTTTGCGTTCAAAGCTCCTTCTGGAGCTGTGCAAAACCATTCGCAGTTGGGAGCTTTCCCAGAACGACGCAGCCCATCGACTTCACATCAGCCAGCCGCGCCTTAATGACGTTCTGAGCGGCAAGATCGACAAGTTCTCGCTGGATGCTTTGGTTAACCTGTCAGCAGCGGCTCATATGGACGTGGATATCTGCTTCACACCACTGCCGGCCTGAGGCCACTTAGCACTGTCATGATCCCTTGTTAGCCTGCCATTCAGTCGTCCCTGGCAGGCCAACCCCATGCTCGTGCGCTCACTGCTGTTCTGTGGACTGTTCGCCGTCGCCACGTCGGCGATGTCCATGACCCTCTACAAATCCATCGATGCCGACGGTGTCGTGGTCTTCAGCGACCGGTACACGCCCGGGGCGCAGGCGTTTGTGTATCAGGAGCGGGTGATACCCAAGCGGGTCTATCCTGCCCAACCCGCCGCGTCCTATCGTTATCCCTTGCCCTGGCGCGGCGGCCCGTTCCGTCTCACCCAAGGCCCGAATGGCACCTTCAGCCATTCCGAGCTCAAAAGCCGCTATGCGATGGACATCGCCATGCCTGAAGGCACGCCCATCATCGCGGCCCGTGGCGGCGTGGTACTGAAAACCGAGAACGACCAGAGCGGGCGCGGCGGCGACCCGTCGGGGAATTTCGTGCGGGTGCAGCACGATGACGGCACCCAGGGCGTGTATCTGCACCTCAAGCAAGGTTCGGTCAGCGTCAGGGAAGGGCAGCGAGTGGCGGTGGGCAGCCCGCTGGCGCTGTCGGGCAATACCGGCAACAGCAGCGGGCCGCATCTGCATTTTGTGGTGCAGCGCACGACGGCGTCGGGGCTGGTGTCGATTCCTTACGAATTCAACCAGCCGGTGCAGGCGTTGCCCAATTTTGCATTGGGCACGCGGTGAGGCTTAATCGAGCAGCAGCACCTTGGCCAATACGATCTTCGGCCCTTTCATCTTCTTGATAATGATGCGCAGGCCTTCGACTTCCAGCACTTCTTCCTCTTCCGGCACCCGTTTCAGGGTGTCGTAGATCAGCCCGGCGAGGGTTTCAGCTTCGATGTGGTCCAGGTCGACGCCCAGCAGGCGCTCGACCTTGAACAGCGGCGTGTCACCGCGTACCAACAGCTTGCCCGGCTGATACGCGAGGATGCCGCGCTCGGCCTTGCGGTGTTCGTCCTGGATGTCGCCTACCAGCACTTCCAGCACGTCTTCCATGGTCAGGTAGCCGATGATCTTGCCGTCGGCTTCTTCCACGAGGGCAAAGTGCGCGCCGCCTTTGCGGAACTGCTCGAGCAATTGCGACAGCGGCATGTGGCGCGATACGCGCTCCAGTGGGCGGGTCAGCTCGGCCAGGTTGAACGACTCGGGAATGTGGTCCAGGGCCGCCAGTTCCAACAGCAGGTCCTTGATGTGCAGCAGGCCGACGAACTCGTTGCGCACCGCGTCGTACACCGGGTAGCGGCTGAACTTGTGGCGACGGAACAGTGCCAGGATTTCCTTGAGCGGGGCGTTGAAGTCCAGGGTCACCAGGTCTTCCCGGGAGTTGGCCCAGTCCACCACTTCCAGCTCACCCATTTCCACGGCGGAGGCCAGTACACGCATGCCCTGGTCGCTCGGGTCCTGGCCACGGCTGGAGTGCAGGATCAGTTTCAGTTCTTCACGGCTGTAATGGTGCTCGTGGTGCGGGCCTGGCTCGCCCTGGCCGGCGATGCGCAGGATGGCATTGGCGCTGGCGTTGAGCAGGTAGATCGCCGGGTACATGGCCCAGTAGAACAGGTACAGCGGCACGGCGGTCCACAGCGACAGCAACTCGGGCTTGCGGATGGCCCAGGACTTGGGCGCCAGTTCACCGACCACGATGTGCAGGTACGAGATCACGAAGAAGGCGGCAAAGAACGACACGCCCTTGATCACTTCCGGCGATTGCACGCCGATTGCACCCAGTAACGGTTCGAGGATGTGCGCAAAGGCCGGCTCACCGACCCAGCCCAGGCCCAGGGAGGCGAGGGTGATACCCAGCTGGCAGGCCGACAGGTACGCGTCGAGCTGGCTGTGTACGGTGCGCAGGATCTGCCCGCGCCAGCCGTTTTTGTGGGCGATTGCCTCGACCCGGGTCGAGCGCAGTTTGACCATGGCAAATTCCGCCGCAACGAAGAAGCCGTTGAGCAGTACCAGGATCAGTGCAAAAAGAATCATGCCGAAGTCGGCGAAGAGTGTCGCGAGGGTGATGCCAGGGGAAGGGTCCATGATGGGGTTTTGCGGGTTCCGTCTAATCAAAAAGGGTGAGCAGGCGGCCTGAAAGGCAGGCGCAAGTCAGCCAATGTAGCGGCTGACGGGGCGCTTGCCTAGTGGCGGCTGCCGGATGGAGGGTCACTCGTCCTGATGAACGACCCGTGAACGTGTCACCTGGGCCGGCGGGAAATGACAGGTGAAGGTACTGCCATGGCCCAGCACGCTGCTGATTTCCAGCCGCGCGCGATGGCGCAGCAGCACATGCTTGACGATGGCCAGACCCAGCCCCGTGCCGCCGGTGTTGGAGTTGCGGCTGGAGTCGACGCGGTAGAAGCGCTCGGTGAGGCGCGGCAGGTGTTTGGCGTCGATGCCCATCCCCGAGTCCTGCACGCTGAGGTGTGCGCCCTGGTCATCGGCCCACCAGCGGATGCGGATATTGCCCTTGTCCTGGGTGTATTTGACGGCGTTGAACACCAGGTTGGAAAACGCGCTGCGTAACTCGCCCTCGCTGCCCTTGAGCAGGATCGACGGGTCGGCTTCCAGGGTGATGTTCTGTTCGCGTTGCCCGGACAGGGCCTGGGCGTCGCCCTTGATGGTCTGCAACAGGCTTTGCACCGACACCGGATGGTTGTCGGAGGGGTAGTCGGTGGCTTCGAGCTTGGCCAGCAACAGCAGGTCGTTAAGCAGGGTCTGCATGCGCGAGCCTTGCTGCTGCATTTGCTGCAGGGCGCGGGTCCAGCGCGGGTTCACGTCTTCGACGTTGTCGAGCAGCGTCTCCAGGTAGCCGCAGATCACCGTCAGCGGGGTGCGCAGTTCATGGGAGACGTTGGCGACGAAATCCTTGCGCATCTGTTCCAACTGATGGATGCGCGTGACATCGCGCACCAGCATCAAATGTTCGTTATTGCCATAGCGCGTCAGGTACAGCTGGATGCGTACGCGGTCGTTGGTCGGTGACGGGATTTCCAGGGCTTCTTCGTAGTTGTCCTGCTCGAAGTACTCCTTGAAGCGCGGGTGACGCACCAGGTTGGTCACCGGCTGGCCGCTGTCCTGGGGCGTCTTGAGGCCCAGCAGGGTTTCTGCGGCGCGGTTCCACCATTCCAGGTTGCCGTCGCTGTCGAGCATGATCACCGCGTCTTTCAGTGCGGCGGTGGATTCCTGCACCCGGTCGATCACTGCCTGCAGACGCCCGCGTACGCGCTGGTCGCGGCGTTGCAGGTGATAGATGCTGTCGAACACCTCGCCCCACAGGCCGTAGCCGTCGGGTGGTGCTTCATCGGGTTTGTGCTGGCGCAGCCACTCGTGCAGGCGCAGCAGTTGCTTGAGGGTCCAGCCGAGGTAGAGACCCAGGCCGACGGCCAGGCTCCAGCCGTAATAGCCGCTGACCAGGCCCACCAGCAGGCAGCCGGTGATCAACAGCAACATGTGGCGGATCAGGGTGCCATACCAGTTTTGGTTCACTTAAACACGCGTCCTTTCAGCTGTCTGGGGCAGTTGGATCCGGTTCAGCCTTTGGTGGAAAACCGGTAGCCGGTGCCGCGCACGGTTTGTACCAGATTCTCGTAAGCGTCGCCCAAGGCTTTGCGCAGGCGGCGGATATGCACGTCGACGGTGCGCTCCTCCACATACACGTTGCCGCCCCAGACCTGGTCCAGCAGTTGGCCGCGTGTGTAGGCGCGCTCTTGATGGGTCATGAAGAATTGCAGCAGGCGGTATTCGGTAGGGCCCATCTCGGCGGGTTTGCCGTCGATGGTCACGCGGTGGCTGATCGGATCGAGGATCAGGCCGTCGACTTCGATAGGCGCTTCGCCATCGGTGGGGCCGGCACGGCGCAGAACGGCTTTCAGACGGGCGACCAGTTCCCGTGGGGAAAAGGGCTTGGTGATGTAGTCATCGGCGCCAACTTCCAGGCCCTGGATCTTGTTGTCCTCTTCGCCCTTGGCGGTGAGCATGATGATCGGGATGTCCCCGGTCAGCTCGTCACGCTTCAGCCGGCGGGCCAGCTCGATGCCGGAGGTGCCGGGCAGCATCCAGTCCAGCAGGATCAGGTCAGGCTTGCGGTCGACGATAATGGCATGGGCCTGCTGGGAGTTCTCCGCCTCCAGGCAGTCATAGCCGGCCATTTCCAACGCAACGGCGATCATCTCGCGAATGGGCGCTTCGTCGTCAACGATCAGAATGCTCCTGCCAACCATGCTAAATCCTCTTGTCATTTAACTGTCTTGCGCCGCATTAGATAACGGAATTATTGCAGTCGTGTGACAGTAATTTAGTCGCTTGGGCAATCCTTGCCTCCCTGGACTACGCTTTGGGTCCGAATCCTGACAACCACAAAAGGAAGGTTCCCATGACTCACAGTACTTTTTCCTGGAAAGCCCTGCTGGTAACGGCCGCGTTAACGCTGCCGACACTGGCCTTTGCGGCAGACCCTGCGATGACCAAGGACGGGATGCTGGTGGACCACAAGGGCATGACCCTCTACACCTTTGCCAAGGATGCTGATGGCAAGTCCATGTGCAACGACAAGTGCGCCACCAACTGGCCGCCACTGATGGCCGAATCCACCGACAAGCCCATGGGCAAGTGGACCGTCATCACCCGTGACGACCAGAAAAGCCAGTGGGCCTACAGCGGCAAGCCGCTCTACACCTTCGTCATGGACAAGAAGGCCGGTGACATGACCGGCGAAGGCAAAATGGACGGTGCCTGGAAGGTTGCCAAGCCCTGATCTACGTCGACCTTGAGACCATCGCGGGCAAGCCCGCTCCCACAGTTGATCTTCAGCGCACACGAAATATGTGTTCAACAGAGATCCCTGTGGGAGCCGGGCTTGCCCGCGATTGCGTCGGCTCGAACGCCGCCATTCCCAAGCTCTAGCGAAACCCGTAGTCCGCCACAATCCCGACAAAAATCGCCAACCCGGCCCAGTGGTTGTGCAAAAACGCCTTGAAGCATTTGAGCCGGTCCTTGTCCCGGGTGTACCAGAACTCCCAGGCAAAACACCCGGCGGCCGCCAGCAAGCCCAGGTGGAACCAGCCGCCCAGCTCAAAGCGCATTCCCGCCAGCCACAGGCACACCAGTGCCAGGCCCTGCAAGGTCAGGATGATCACCCGGTCGGCATCGCCGAACAGAATGGCGGTGGATTTGACCCCGATTTTAAGGTCATCGTCGCGATCGGTCATGGCGTAGTACGTGTCGTAACCCACCGTCCACAACAGGTTGGCGATGTACAGCAGCCAGGCCGCCGCCGGCAGGCTGCCCGTCTCGGCGGTGAACGCCATCGGCATGCCCCAGGAAAACGCCGCGCCCAATACCACCTGCGGGTAATAGGTGTAGCGCTTCATGAACGGGTAGCTGGCCGCCAGCGCAAGGCCGCCCAGGGACAGCCAGATCGTCGTGGAGTTGGTCAGCAGCACCAGCAGGAAACTGATGAACATCAGCACCGCGAAGAACACCAGCGCCTCTTTCGAGCTGATCTTGCCGCTCACCAGCGGGCGCTGCTCGGTGCGCTTCACATGGCCGTCGACCTTGCGGTCGGCCCAGTCATTAATGACGCAGCCACCGGCCCGGGTGAGTACCACGCCGAGCACAAAGATCAGGATATTGAGCAGCGATGGCGAACCCTTGCCGGCAATCCACAGCGCCCACAGCGTAGGCCACAGCAGCAGATAAATGCCGATGGGCTTGTCCATGCGGGTCAGCTGGACGAAGTCCCAGGCCCTGGGGTTCAGGTGATTCAGGGATTTGAGCAGGCGCTGATACATCAGCAATTCTCCGGGTGGTCGTGCACGGCTTGCCACAAGGTCGGCAGGAAGATTTCGGCCACCAGCACGCTCAGCGGCCCGCGATCAAAGCGCGAGCGGCGCGCCCACAGGTGATCGGCCTGGTCCGCCGTGGGCAGCCATTCCCGTGGGTAACGGCACACCTCGATGGCCTGGCGCGTGAAGGCGTGGTCACAAAACAGCAACTCCCCCAGCGACCGGCTGCCCAACTCATCCATGTGCAAACCGTCACCCTGCAAGGCGCTGCGGGCCGCCACGCTGCGGGCAAACACCCACGGCTGGCCATGGCCACGCAAATACACCTCGCGCACCCAGCCGATGCTGGCGGCGGGCAAGTCCAGCGTGGCGCATTCGTCGTCCCGCAGTGGCTGCCAGCCTTCGAACAGCGGCGTCACGCTGAAGCCATCACCGGACAGGCGCGTGAGGCGCCGGGTCAGCGAACCTTCATCGAACAGCCAGTTGAGTGTCAGCGGCGCGGGCAGGGGGCTCAGAAGGCTCTGGGTCAGCCATCGGCAAACATCTGGAAGGGCGTTTGAATGCGGCACGGAGGGTCATTATTGGCAGTTAATGAGGCGGCGAGCTTACCATGGCGCCCTGGACTTTTGCCGGAGCGCGCCAGGCCCATGCGTCGATCATGCTTGCATCTGCGCCGGCTGATCAGTACAAAACGCCCTGAGCCGTGCGGCAAGGTTACATCTATCGACCGTCGGCCAACGCGCCTGGACCCTGAGGAAGCAAGTAATGAAGAAGTGGCAATGTGTCGTCTGTGGCCTGATCTACGACGAAAAAGACGGATGGCCGGATGACGGTATCGCTCCGGGCACCCTGTGGCAGGACGTTCCCGAAGACTGGCTGTGCCCGGACTGCGGTGTGGGCAAGATGGATTTCGAAATGATCGAAATCGGCTGAAACCAGAATTTAACTACAAGGAGAAAGGAATGAACGCACCTGTCGTGATCGTCGGCACGGGTTTGGCCGGTTATAACCTGGCTCGGGAGTTTCGCAAGCTCGATAGCGAGACCCCGCTGTTGCTGATCACTGCAGATGACGGGCGCTCCTACTCCAAGCCCATGCTCTCCACCGGCTTTGGCAAGAACAAGGAAGCCGACGGCCTGAGCATGGCCGAACCGGGCGCCATGGCCGAGCAACTGAAGGCCGAAGTGCGCACCCACACCCGCATCAGCGGCATCGACCCGGGCCACAAGCGCCTGTGGATCGGTGAGGAAGCGGTGGCCTATCGCGACCTGATCCTGGCCTGGGGCGCAGAAACCGTGCGGGTGCCGGTACAGGGCGACGCCGCCGAGCTGATTTTCCCGATCAACGACCTTGAAGACTACGCACGCTTTCGCGCGGCGGCGGCGGGTAAACGCCGGGTGCTGCTGCTGGGCGCCGGCCTGATCGGTTGCGAGTTCGCCAACGACCTGATCCTTGGCGGCTACGAGATCGACCTGGTGGCGCCGTGCGAGCAAGTTATGCCCACCCTGCTGCACCCGGCAGCGGCCGCAGCGGTGCAGGCCGGGCTGGAAGGCCTGGGAGCGCGTTTCCACCTGGGCCCGGTGCTCAATCGCCTGCAACGCAGCGCTGACGGCCTGGAAGCCCACCTGTCTGACGGTGAAGTAATCCAGTGCGACCTGGTGGTGTCTGCCATCGGCCTGCGCCCGCGGGTCGACCTGGCCGCCGCCGCCGGCTTGCAGACCAACCGCGGGATCATGGTCGACCGTCACCTCAAGACCTCCCACGCCAACATCTACGCCCTGGGCGACTGCGCCGAGGTCGATGGCCTGAACCTGCTGTACGTGATGCCGCTGATGAGCTGCGCCCGCGCGCTGGCCCAGACCCTGGCGGGCAACGCGACGGCCGTCAGCTACGGCCCGATGCCCGTCACGGTCAAAACCCCGATCTGCCCGCTGGTCGTCTCGCCACCGCCACGGGGCACCGAAGGCGTTTGGAGCGTCGAAGGGCAGGGCGCGGACATCAAGGCCCTGTGCCGCGACGCCAACGGGCGCCTGCTGGGTTATGCCCTGACTGGCACGGCCGTGATGGAAAAACTGGCCCTCAACAAAGAACTTCCGCCGTTGCTGGCGTAAATAGCGGTCGTTCTGTCGGATTAAGCATCATTTTGACCGTAGAAAGGTCGCCGTGAGACTGGCGCAGGCCCCGATGGCATGCCATCCTCACTCCCGTCTGCCGCAGAGTAGAGCCTGCGGCGCCTTGGGCGCTGCTCCGATAGAGAGCAGCACGGACATAACAACAAAAAACCGTCAAAGAGGCTTCACTTATGCGTAAACCAGAACTCGCAGCCGCTATTGCAGAAAAAGCAGACCTGACCAAAGAACAGGCCAACCGCGTACTCAACGCCGTACTTGAAGAAATCACCGGCGCGCTGCATCGCAAGGACAGCGTCACCCTGGTCGGCTTCGGCACCTTCCTGCAGCGCCACCGCGGCGCCCGCACCGGCAAAAACCCGCAAACCGGCGAGCCGGTGAAAATCAAGGCGAGCAACACCGTTGCGTTCAAGCCAGGCAAGTCGCTTAAAGACAGCGTCAATCCGTAAGTCATGTAGAACGCGCTACGCACATGCGAGTGTGAGCGCGGGATGAAAAATGGGCACGCCGACTGGGTCGGGTGCCCATTTTTTGTTGGGGGCTGGTACGTATGCCAGATTAAGCCAGTTCGCCTAAACGCGTTTTTAGAGCGTCGATTTGCTCTTCCACTGCCTTGATGACATCAGCACTGCCTCCCCACATATCAAGAAACCCCCAGTCTTCATTGGTTGGGTCAATCATTTGCGTCAGTATTGAAATCGCGTGCTGGATCAGGGGCTTCAGTTCTGCCAAAGGCTCCGCTGGCCATATATAGGGGTTGCCTAGGGTTTGTAATAGATAACAGGCAGCCCTAAAGGCGTCATAACGTTCTTCATTGGGATCAAACTGGTTAATTTCGCTGATCAGGACTGCGAAATTCTGTTGTTTCCAAAATTCTTGAAACCAGTCGGCGGCTTCATCGTTTTCCCAAGGGTTGTAATTCCAGGCGCCCATTTTTTACTCCTCAGAAAATTTTCCGCCGGTGACGGGGAAGGATTTATTTAATTGATCTGATGATGGTTGATCTAAATAAATCTACCCCCGTTTATAGTTCTCAGGCCTAGTCCTCACTCTATAAGCATTGCACTTTATAACACCATAGGGGTGTACGAAATAATTTTGTCGGCTATGAAATCAGCGGTCCATTCATGTTGGAAAATATAGTCGACAGCTTCCGGATCTAAAACACTATTTTCCAATAAATCCATGTCCGCATCTGTCTCTTCTTCAGTACCTTCGTTGCACTGAATTTTTAATATAAGCTTTATTAACTCGTCGCGAGACATAGCCAACTCCTAAGAAGTGATTTTCTCTGCCTAGTACATCCAAATTGAGTTTATAGGCGTAGGAGGGCAGGTTAGTGTGCGATAGATTAAAAGGCCACCCCCTCTTAATGTGTCTTTTCCCTTGTGTCTTTCTTAAGCATCTTGAAGAAGTGAGATAAATCGTGAGGTGAATTCCTTGCCCTCATAATCTTCAAGGTTTTCAATGTTGAAAACAGCGCCTCGTTGAGTTGTAAGTTTTAACAGTCGTCGCTTCAATATTTTATTGATCTGACTTTCAGTTTCTGCAGATATGATAGTAAGTGCTTTTTTTGCACGGACTGCCACGTCTTTGAAGAAAATGTGTTTGGCCTCGATGGGCGGGATTATGTTTTCCAGATTGCAGTTTTCAAAGGTTACATAATCGAGCTTGCAGAGTTCAAAGTCGGCAGAAAGCGGGGTGCTGGGTTGGTCTGATATGAAATTAACTTCCTGGAGTTTTCCAGCGAATTTAATGGCGGATATATTTTTTACATTAAATGAATTGTCAATGATTTTGCACTGAGAGAATGTGCAGTTGACGAAGGTGCAGTCCTTCAAGGACGCTTCTCGAAAGTCGCACTTCACAAACGTGCAGTTCTCAAATTCGCTATCGCTGAAACCTGATCCTTGAAAGTTTGTATTTTTGAACGAGCAATGGGTCAAGGATGTTTTATTGAAGAATCGCGAGCCGGAAAGGTCAGCTTTCTCAAAGTCGCAATCTTCCAAAATACATTGATCAAAAATCGGATCGCAGAGTTTCGCGTCTTTTAGTTTGCAACCACTGATCAGCTCGTTTTCAAAACGCGTTTTTTTAGGCAAAACGAGTCCGTCCTGCGCAACGCCGGACAGTACTTTTGATGGGATTTTGCCACTCACCATAATATTCCTCATAACCATTGCCCCAATCCTAAGGGTAAATGGTCTTCGTCTTCGTAAAGCTGGCTGGCGAAATCCTCCGCGCCGTCAGCCTCAATCGAGGCGGATTTCTTTTCAGCAACAGCCATCTCCGCGCCCCAGAAAACGTGACAGTCAGTCAGCTGGTTCATGTCCGATCTCTTAAAGCGTGCTTGAACATTGCGCTTAAACCCTCGCCTTAGATCCTATGATAATTCTCCAATTACATGAGGATGATGGGATGGAACTCCAAAAAAGAGTGATCGAAATCTAACTCTAGCAATTTCTCTTTGTACGCTTCTCCAATGATGATATTGAACGCTCCTCCCCAGCCCACCAAACGAAAGACCTCAGCACTCTCAGGGATTTTTTCGGCGATCAGTACCGGTTCGAAAAAAAAACGTCCTCTTGGATTTTGCCATTCCTTGGCCACGTGATCTTCGGGCCAGGCTTCGTATTTGGATAAGGCCCAATCGACGCAGTCGACATAATTGTAGGCATGCAAGAGTCGGTAACGTACTTTTTGGCTTTCGTGGGTGATGCGCAAATATTGCACACGCTCGGTCGCCAGGTTATCCAGCCCTTTAATAGACTCATCGAATACGAAGAAGTCCGCTCCGATTGTGTTGACCGGGGCGGTTATACCGTCGACAAGAATTTCATAATGCAGCGGTTTCAAATTGCACGGTGCTCGGCTATTGGAAAGCGCTATGTCATCGACCTCTTCGCCCTTGTAAATGAGCTCTCCAAGATTGACGTAACCATCCCATTTCTCACTGCTGACATTTGGATTGAGCTTGAAATAGTTCATTAATCAACCATCCTCAAAATTTTGTTAAGAGCGGATGTGGGGTCTAGCGCTTCCTTTTTAAGCTCTGCGAGCTCCGCTTTAAACTGATCCGATCCTTTTCTGCTAGCAGCTTTCAAACGTTTATAAATCTCTGCGTGCATTTTTTCAGGGTGCGGGCCTTTGTGTCCAGGCACATCAACTTTGTTCAACGGGTCATTGAGGACATCTCTGCGGGATTTGCCATTTTTGAACTTGCCCAACCCGTTTTTCTCAAACAGGACGCGAAATTTAGCAGTCCATTTAGAGTGTTTATTGGTGGCAATGTGATGTGTCGGCGCGCATGCCGAAAGCCCCCAAGGATCAACCCAGCCTGTCGGATTTACCGCGTACTGATATAGATTGATCCCCCCAGCCAACCCAATCGGATCCGGCGTCGTAAACCGCCCGACAGCCGGATCGTAAAACCTGAACGTATTGAAATGCAGCCCCGTTTCCCGATCCAGGTATTGCCCCTGAAATCGCAGGTTCTGTTCTTCAATGTAGGACGGCTCACGCACCTCTTCCGACGTGTTACCCCAGACACGATAGCTCGCGCGCCAAACATCGTGACCGTCGTCCTCAGTTAGCTGCTCCGGCAAGCCACTGAGGTCGTTGTGGTAGTAGCGGATTTTTTGCAGCGGCCCGATACCGTCGACCCGCGCAAGGGGTTCGTAACCCTCTTCCTCATAAATATAGAGGCTGGTTTGACTGTGTTTATGTTCCTGCAGCAGGCGTAATCCGTCCCAGGTGAAGCGCGTTACGCCCAGTGGATAGCCATCGTTGTCATGCTCTGTTTTTTCAGTGCGACGGCCCAATGGGTCGTAGGTCATCCTGACCACATTGCCGTTTTCGTTGTGCACTTCAACTAGTCGGTTTTCTGCGTCGTAGGCAAATCGCTGCAACCCTCGAGCAGCACTACGCTTTTCAATCATTCGACCAAAAGCATCGTATTTATAGCGTTTATCTTGGTAGGTGAGCAGCCTGTTATGCCTTACCAAGCCACCCTGTAGTGGGCCGTCGAGCAGGTTGGCTGCCGCGTCATAAGCAAAGGTCTCGGTCTGGCCTACCTGGTGGCTTGCGAGAATACGTTCGGTACTGTCGTAACCCAGCTGCTCTTGACGATCATGAACACGGTCAACACGCCGACGCCCGATCAGGTTATCGCTGGGATCGTAGCTGTAGTCAGTCTCAACCAACGGCGGCAACTGCCACGGTTGATCAATACTGCGGCGCTGGCGCGAGCGAACCCTTCCACTGCGGTCATACGCGGTGTTCGTTCTGAGTTGGCCCTGAGTGCGCTGCACTTCGCGATGCAGACGATCACGCTCGAAGTCGCTGATGACCTTCCCATCGAGATTCAACTGATGCAGGTGACCGCTGCCGTAGTAGAGGCGGTTCAGCCATCGACCGTCGGGCAACTGGGTCTGAATCAGGTTCCCCAATTCGTCGTAGTGATGCTGCAAGGAGCCCGCTGTGCTTTGCTCCTGCAGCAGTTGCCCCAGCGCGTCGTAGCTGAAACCCAGTCGCTGCTGCTGACCGTCAAGCGCGGTGAACGTGACGCCGACCAGTTGGTCGTTCAGATCATGTTCATAAACGGTGGAACCGTCCGCTGTCACTTTGCTGACCAGACGTCCAACAGCATCTCGCTGAAACTGGTGCGACAACGGCGCTACCGGTTCGCCTTCCGTCCCCGGCAGGTAGTCCACGGCGACGACATCATCCAGCGGATCATAGGTGTAGCAGCGCCGACTCTGGTCGAGGTCTTGCTGCTGAACCATGCGGTCGCACGCATCCCACTCAAAGCGATAGCTTTCGCCGTTCTCATTGGTCAGCTTGCGCAGTCGCCCATAGGCGTCGTGATCGAACATGACTGTGCGGTTGTGCGCGTCCCAGCGTTGTTTGACCAGGCCACGCAGGTCATAGGCATAGCGCGTGGTGCTACCGGCCGGGTCGACATGGGCCGTGAGGTAACCGCTGGTACTGCGTTGGAACTGCTCCACGCGACCATCCGGGAGCTGGCATTCCAGCAATAACCCCTCGGGTCCGTACCGGTAGCGAACCGACTCACCTTCCGCATTGGTCTGCACCACCAGATTGCCGAAGGCGTCGTATTGATAACGGGTGGGATAACCCGAGCAATCCACCGCTTCGACCAGTTGGCTCCATTCGTTCCAATGCAGCGTTTTGGTTTTTTCGGTGGCATCGATAATGCGCACCGGCTGGCCGAACCCGTCATAGACGTAGCGTGTGCTGTTGCCCAGTGGGTCGACTTCCTCGATACAGTTGCCGCGCTGGTCGTAGCGATAATGCCAACTGTTGCCTGCCGGGTCGGTTTCCACCTGGGGCAATGCCCAATGTGCCAACCACTGTGTGCCGCTGGTTCTGGACAGTGGGTCGATCACCGCGCTCAGGTTGCCGGACTCATCGTAATTGAAGCGCCACTGGCCGTTTTGTGGATCAATCGCGCCGAGCAACAGGCGATCTTCGTTCCATTCGAATTGCCAGGTATGGCCCAGGTTGTCGACGTAGCGGGTGATCTGGTACTGAGGGTTCCAATGCCGGGTGCTGACACGCATCAGGCCGTCGGTCACCCGGGTAATGCCGGCGTCGAGATCGTAGTCGAAGCTGTATTCATCGCCTGCGTCTGTCCAGTGGCGACTCACGCGCCACTCCTCACCGTGGGGCCCGGACACTGCCGCCCATTGATAGAAGCAGCGCAGGCCACTCGGCAGCTGGTGTTCGACCATTCGCCGGCCATGGTCATAAGCAAAGCGTCGACGGGTTGTACCTTGCACGTCCAGGACTTCAGACAGGTCGCCGTTGCTGTCATAGCGGTAACTGACGAGCACATCGCTGCGCGCATCGAAATGTTCCTGGCGCAGGTAACGCCGTTCGATGTGGCTCACGCGCCGTGGGTGTTCGGCCGAGTAGTTCAGTTCGACGTGCATCAAGTCATGGGTGTCGCGCAGGCGATGCAGCCGGCCCTGAGTGTCGTAGTCGAGAAAGATCCGCCCTTCATTGCGATCACCCAGCAGCTGCAGACGCATCCGCGCGCTGTTCAGCGGGTCGGGCTCGAACAGTCGATACAGACCGTCGATGCTCTCGATCAATACCGCGCCGTCGGCACTGCGCCTGACCGCAAGGCCTTGGCCCGGGTCGAACGCTCCGCCAAACAACGGGATGTAGCCGATCTCCAGGCGGCGCCCTTGCTCATCGATGTAGAGCAGGTTTTCGTCTGCATCTACCTCGATCGACACTTCATACGCAACGCTCCAGCCCGCGCCAAAGAGGCCGTCCTGGCGTGTGTCGAGGCTGCTGTAGAAGCGCTGCCAGTCTATCGGGAGCAAGCCCGGCAGCACGAAATCCAGCTCTTCATCCCCGCCGAGGATCTTGGCCCCAGTGGCACTGTGAACCGGATTGGGCGAACCATTCATGGCGCTCTTGAGCGCCGAAGTGACCTTGCTGGTTGCGTATGAGATGGCGCCACCCACCAGCAAACCACCGACCAGGCACGGCAGCTTGGTCCAGAAGCATTTCAGGTTGCCCCGCAACGCCATCACCACGGCAATTGCCAGGCCTACGCCCGGCGTTTTTCCGCTGCGAATTTCCTGCACCACGATGGTCCCGCCACCGATGCGCACATCCGGCGAGATCAGGCCCGGGGCTGTACCAATCTTGGCGTCGCACGTACTGCGATCGCCACTGCGCGCCGCAGGCTGGCCGTTGATGAACACCGAGCTGGACCCCTCGGCAATGAATTGCAGGGGCATGGGCGGGTGCTTGGTGCACGCCACGGTATCCAGCGGGCAAGGCTCGGTGCCGGGGGCAGGCGAGGCGACGGTCGGGCGCCACATTTGTGAGAAAAACTCCCCGGCCATGTCCAGGAAGCTGGGCGCCGGTGGCTCGCTGGGCGCGACCGGCACGGCCGTCATCTTGCCGGCGGCGCGGGCCGCCTTTTTGCCATTGATGAAGACGTCGTCCGAGCCGCTGGTGATAAAGGCGTCGATCACCGGCGGGAACACCCAGTTGGCGGCTGACTCGCACCAACTGGATATTTTCAGATCAGCCCCTGTTAGCCCCGCGGTAATGCCTACGACGGCACCCACGACCAACACCAGGGCAACGCCGCCGGTAGCGATAGTCGCACCGGTTGTTATGGCAACAGCCGCCGCTACCGCCAGGCAGCCCACAGTGGTGATCGCCGCATAGGCTGCCACTTCCAGTACACCGCCGAGAATATCGGCCATCACCGAGGTGTGCAGCAGTGCGTCGCCTTCGCGGGCAGCCCAGAGGTCTTCACTCATTGTTCAGACTCTGCTCAGGGGGTGACGGCAAAGTTGAGCGTGTTCTTGAGCGTTGCCCAATGTGCCGCCTCGGCAGGCCCCAGGGGCTGGGTCTTGACGTAGCTCAAGGCGATCAGGTTGCGTGTGCCGGGTATCTGCATTGCCAACTGATATTGGTAAATATTGTCGCTGCCCTTGTTGAAACGGTTCTGGACTTCAAAGGCGTCGATGTCCTGCGCCGGCCCCACCTTGATGGCTTGCGCTGGCGAATAACGAAGGTCTTTGACCTGCTGTTCGAGCTTTTTCAGCTGGCCCTCGAAGTTGTCTTGCAAGGTCTCGCCATCTGCCAACGGGCTGCGACTCACCACCAGCGTGGTGCCCAGCTTGGCGAATTTGAGAATGTTGATCGAGGTGTCCTGTACCTCAGCGTCGGGCAGGGTGAATTGGGCTTCGTTGATCAGGTAATTCATGGTGGATAAATCTCGTTATTGACCAGCGCCGGGCTTGCCGGGAAATTTTGATTCGACGGCGGACTTGATCGTGCTTTGCACACCTTGGGCGCCGGGCACCGTGCCCTTGTCGCTGCCCAGGTTGATATCCAGTTTGCCCTTCGTCTGGATTTTGCTGCTGCCGGTGGAAAACAGATTGAACGAGCCACAGGTCAGGTTGATGTCGCCGCCAGCCTTGAGCTCGATGACGCTGTCACCGCATACCAGGCGAATACTGTCGCCGGCCTCGATGGTGTAGGTCGTGGCGGCGCTGTCGGACTTGGCACCGCCCACAATCACGGTGTCGTTGTTGCGCACAACCCGCAGGCGGTTACTACCAATCGTCACCGTCTCGTTATGCCCAATACTCTTATTCCGGTCATGCCCCACCGAATGGCTCTCATCCACCTCAACCACGATGTCCTGATTCCGCTCGGCATGGATGTACAACTGCTCCAACCCCTTCTTGTCCTCCATGCGGATTTCATTGAAGTTGGCCGGTGTGCCGCCTTTGCTGGAGCGGCTTTTCATCCCGCTTTGGGTGGCGTTTTCCGGCAAGTCGTAAGGCACGGTCTGCTCGGCGTTGTACACCCTTCCGGTGATGATCGGCCGGTCCGGGTCGCCTTCCAGGAAGCTCACAATCACTTCCTGGCCGATCCGTGGAATCTGCATCGAGCCCCAGTTTTTCCCGGCCCAGGACTGTGACACGCGAATCCAGCACGAGCTGTTTTCGTTCGATTGGTCGTGGCGGTCCCAATAGAAATGCACCTTCACCCGGCCATATTGGTCGGTCCAGATTTCCTCGCCCTTGGGGCCCACCACCAGTGCGGTTTGCGGGCCTTTGACGATGGGCCGGTAGGTGTTGGCCAGCGGGCGGAAGCTCTGTTGTGCGTCGATGCAGGTGAGGGTGCTTTCGAACTGGGCCGAAGGCGCGCCACCTCCGCTTTCGAGGCTCTCCTGGGAGATGTAGTAACGGGCGCCGACGATCAGGTATTCGCGGTTCTGGTCGCGGCGGCTGAAGCCGGTGAGGCTGAACAGGTGTCCGGAACCCAGGCCCCGCGCGTTGCCGCTGAACTCCACTTGTTCGTGCAGGGTTTGCAGGGCTTCGATGCGGGTGCGCGCGTAGTGTTCGCCGTCTTCGCTTTTGACGTAGGTGCCGGGGTAGTCGTACAGCGGGTAGTCGCCGGCGGTGTGCGGGCGCGGCATGGCCGAGCGCACGTCGATGCTGGCGCTGGGGCGCTGGAAGTCGTAGTCGTTGAGCTCAAGGGAACCGGGCTGTACTTCCTGCGCCAGGTGCCAGTTGTGCATATGGTCGCGTTCGCGCTGCTGCGCGTCCTTGGGGTAGTACGGCACCGAGGCGTAGCCAGGCACGTTGGCGTGGGCGCCGTAGGCGTCGGCCAGCACCAGCACATGGCGGTCCTGTTCGTGGCGGAAGAAGTAGTAGATGCCTTCCTGTTCCATCAGGCGGCTGACGAAATCGAAGCTGGTCTCGCGGTACTGCACGCAGTATTCCCACTCGCGGTACGGCCGGCTCAAGGCGTCTTCGAAGTCGGAAAACCCCAGGTCGCGGAACACCTGCTTGATGATCTGCGGGATGCTCAGGTTCTGGAAAATCCGGCAGTCGGACGTGCGGCTCAGCAGCCACAACCACGGGCGCAGGGTCACCTGGTAACTGGCGAACTGGCCCTGGTCGATGTTCTGGCTGCAGCGCGCGACGATGCCGTGGAAGTGCCGCTCGCCACCGTCCGCCAGTTGCAGGTTCAGGCTCATGGGCTTGCCCAGCAACTGGTTGAGGTCGATGTTGGCGTCCAGCGAGGTCAGCTGCAATTCGAAGTTGAACAGCCGACCCAACTCTTCGCCGCCGCCCATTTCATTGAGCAACAGCACATCCGGCCCCAGGGGGCTGGTGATCTTGGCCAGGCGTGACGATTGGTTGAATAGCATTGTTTACGCCGCGTCGCTGAAGTCGTAGTGCAATTCGTTATCCCGCGTGCTGATGCGCACGCCTGCCAGTGCCTTGCCTTCGAGCATGCGGGTGAGGAATTCGCGGCTCATGTCCGGCAGCAGGCTGTTGGTCAGGAGGGTGTCGATCATCCGCCCGCCACTTTCGGTTTCGGTGCAGCGGGACACGATCAGGTCGACCACGTCGTCGTCGTAGTTGAAGTCGACCTTGTGGGTGTTCTCCACGCGCTTTTTGATGCGGTTGAGTTGCAGGCGAGTGATCGCTTTCAGCATCTCGTCGCTGAGCGGGTAGTACGGGATGGTCACCAGGCGGCCGAGCAGCGCCGGCGGGAAAATCTCCAGCAGCGGCTGGCGCAGGGCCTTGGCGATTTCTTCCGGCTCGGGGATGTTCGCCGGGTCCTTGCAGACCCGGGAAATCAACTCGGTACCGGCGTTGGTGGTGAGCAGGATCAAGGTGTTCTTGAAGTCGATCACCCGGCCTTCGCCGTCTTCCATCACGCCTTTGTCGAACACCTGGAAGAAGATCTCGTGCACGTCCGGGTGGGCTTTTTCCACTTCGTCCAGCAGCACCACGCTGTAGGGTTTGCGCCGCACGGCTTCGGTCAGCACGCCGCCTTCGCCGTAGCCGATGTAGCCCGGTGGCGCGCCCTTGAGGGTGGACACGGTGTGGGCTTCCTGGAACTCACTCATGTTGATGGTGATCACGTTCTGCTCGCCGCCGTACATGGCTTCGGCCAGGGCCAGGGCGGTTTCGGTCTTGCCCACGCCGGAGGTGCCGGCGAGCATGAACACGCCAATCGGCTTGCTCGGGTTGTCGAGGCCGGCGCGGGAGGTCTGGATGCGCTTGGCGATCATCTGCAAGGCATGGTCCTGGCCGATGATGCGTTTCTTCAGGTGCTGGTCGAGGTTGAGCACCGTCTCCAGTTCGTTGCGGGCCATGCGGCCCACCGGGATACCGGTCCAGTCGGCGACCACCGAGGCCACGGCCTGGTAATCCACGGTCGGCAGGATCAGCGGGGTTTCACCTTGCAGGGTGCTGAGGCGCTGTTGCAGGTCGACCAGTTGGGCGCGCAGTTCATCGTTGCCGCTGTCCACGACGCCGACTTTTTCACGCAACGTGGCGCGGGTAGCGAGCAACTCATCGACCAGGGTTTTCTCTTCGGCCCAGCGGGTTTCCAGAGTAGCCAGGCGCTCGCGTTCGGCGCTGAGCAGGGCTTCGCTGTTGGTCTGGCGCGCACCGATGGCGATGCCGATTGCATGCTCGCGGGCGATGATTTGCAGCTCGGTTTCCAGTGCCTCGATACGCCGCCGGCTGTCATCCACTTCCGCCGGCACCGCGTGCAGGCTGATGGCGACGCGGGCGCAGGCGGTGTCCAGCAGGCTGACGGATTTGTCCGGCAACTGGCGCGCCGGGATGTAGCGGTGGGACAGCTTCACCGAAGCTTCCAGCGCTTCATCGAGGATCTGCACCTGATGGTGCTTTTCCATGGTCGAGGCCACGCCGCGCATCATCAGCAGCGCCTTGTCTTCCGAGGGCTCGGCCACTTGCACCACCTGGAAACGGCGGGTCAGGGCCGGGTCTTTTTCGATGTGCTTCTTGTACTCGGCCCAGGTAGTGGCGGCCACGGTACGCAAGGTGCCGCGAGCCAGTGCAGGCTTGAGCAGGTTGGCCGCGTCACCGGTACCGGCGGCGCCACCGGCACCCACCAGGGTGTGGGCTTCGTCGATAAACAGGATGATCGGTTTCGGCGAAGCCTGGACGTCTTCGATGACCTGGCGCAGGCGCTGCTCGAACTCGCCTTTCATGCTCGCGCCGGCTTGCAGCAGGCCCACATCGAGGCTACGCAGTTCCACGTCTTTCAGTGCAGGCGGCACGTCGCCGGCGACGATGCGCAGGGCGAAGCCTTCCACCACAGCGGTCTTGCCGACGCCGGCTTCACCGGTGAGGATCGGGTTGTTCTGGCGCCGACGCATCAGGATATCCACCAGCTGGCGGATCTCTTCATCGCGCCCCACGATCGGGTCCAGCTTGCCGCTGCGGGCCTGCTCGGTCAGGTCGACGGTGAAACGCTTGAGGGCTTCCTGCTTGCCCATGGCGCTGGGGGCCATGGCGCCGCTGGCTTCGCCGGGTACGGCGCCGGCATTGAAACCGTCGCTGGCGCTCAGGGCGTTTTCCGGCGAATCACCGACGTATTCATCAAAGCGTTCGCTCAGTGCTTCGGCCTTGATCTTGTCGAACTCACCGGACAAGCCCAACAGCGCATGGCGCAGGCTTGGCGTCTTGAGAATCCCCAGCACCAGGTAACCGGTGCGCACCTGGCTTTCGCCAAACATCAGGCTGCCGTAGACCCAGCCACGCTCCACGGCTTCTTCCACATGGGACGACAGGTCGGTGATCGACGTCGAACCACGGGGCAGGCGGTCCAGGGCCTCGGTCAGGTCACGAGCCAGCCGCGCCGGCTCGACATTGAACTGGCGGATGATGCGGTGCAGGTCCGAGTCCTGCAGTTGCAGCAACTGGTGAAACCAGTGGGCCAGTTCCACATACGGGTTGCCCCGCAGTTTGCAGAACACGGTGGCGGCTTCGATGGCCTTGTAGGCCACGCTGTTGAGTTTGCCGAACAGTGCGGCGCGACTGATTTCACCCATGCTCTGGATTCCTTGAGGTGTTGGCGTGTTCGGCGTAATGCCGGGCCAGGATTAGGTCGTTGGCGTCGTGCCCGGGTTGGCCGAGCCAGGTGTTGAAGCCCAGGCGGAACTGGCCGTTGAGTTGCAGGGCCGGTACTTCCGGTTGTTGCAGGATCAGGTTCAGGTCCCAGTCCAGTTCATGGCCCAGGTACTCGGCGACCCACGCCACCAGCTCGTTGAACGGCTGGCTGCCGGGCAGCATGCCCATGTAGTCATCGAGCTTCAGCGGGCCGAGACGAATGCGGAATTTATGCTGGCGGTCCCACACATGGCTGCCCAGGCAAAAGTCCACGCCCAGCTGGTTGGCACTGACACTCACGCGGCTGCGCTCGGGCAGTTCCAGCCATTGGCCGACGTATTCTTCGATCTCCACCGGCAGCCCGAAGTACTCGCCGAGAATCGCCTTCAGGCCGTCCGGGTAGCGGGTTTGCGCCGACAGGTGGCCGCTGTAGTGCAGCTTTGCCGTGTCGGGGATCAGGCCCTGGTTGAGCAGGCTCGGGGTGCCTCGACCGCTCAAGGCGGCCAGGCGCGCCGACCAGTAGTCATCGTCCGGGCGGTCGTGGCTGACCGTGGGCCGCGCCTCCGCCCAGGCCCGGTAGAACAGGGTCAGCAGACGGTGGTGGAACACATCCAGGAAGCGCTTGCTGGTGCTGTCGGCATTGTTGCGCTGGCGCTCGCGCACGTACTCGGTGATGTGCAGCGGCAGCGGGCCGTTGGGGCCGCCGAGGCCAAAAAAGAACTGCTCCAGCCGTGCCGGTTTGCCATCCGCACCGGGCTCGACCGAGGCCAGTGTGGCCGGCGCAAAGGTGCAATCGGCCTGCTGCCCGAGGCGCAACGGATCATCCGCCAGGCGCAGGGAATGCCCCAGGCGTGGCAGGCCGGGCGATTCGCACTCGATACGACGCAGCGCCTGGAAGAAGTCATATTCCCAGGGCTCCTGATGCATCGCATCCAGGGTGGTCACAGGGTCGGACGGCGTCCGGGCTTGGCTTTCCATCGCATGATCTCGCCGCGTTCGGTGGTACGGATCACCGTCTCGGTAAAACTGTTGATCGACACGTAGCGTGCCAGGAACCGTTCAAACACTGCACCGAGCAGGAACACGCCGGTGCCGCGGAACGCGTTTTCATCAAATTCCAGGGTGATCTCCAACCCCCGGCCAAACACGATCGGGCCGGGCATCGGCAGGCGGCGGGTCACCGCCTTGCTGCTGACCTCGCGCAGGCCCTCGATCTGCAGTTGCAGGGCGGCGTCGTTGCTGTCGCCATACAGGCGCAGCAGCTCGCGCAGTGCGGCGGCGCCCTGGCCTTGTTCGCTCAGCGACAGGTAGTTCAACGACAACTGGCTGATCAGGCGCCAGGCCTTGGCATCGTGGGCATGACTGGCGCGCGGGCGGCTCGGCCCGGCGACGCAGCGCACCGCCAGCACCGGGGCACTGTCGGCCAGCGTGAAGTCAGTTTTGCCATTGCCCACGCTCATGAACAACGGCAAGTCGCGGTTGGTGCACAGGGCGGTGACGCCCAGTTGGCGCAGGTCATGACGGTACGGCGCTTGCTGGCTGTCCACCAGGCTGACGAAGGTTTCGCTGCCCACGTAGGTGGAGCGCGGCCCGTTGCGGCGTTGGTCGCTCGACAACACGCGGGGTTCGCGACGCACCGTGTAGTAAGCCTGGTCACGACCGTAGCGCGACGGATCGCGCACGGCGTAGAACGGCAAAAATGGCTGCTCTGGTCCGGTGCCGTGGCCCGTGATACCGCTCAGGGAGTGAATCTCGAAATCCATCGGCCGGGTGCGGTCGGCGATCACGTGGTGTTCGTTGACCCGCTCGGACAAGTGAATCCGATCCACGCGCTTGGGAAACAGGTTGATCGCCGGGGTGCAGAACGGCACGAATTGCGCCTTGCCGACGCTGCCTTCCAGGCTCGGATCGTGACGGTCGAACAGCACGATCAGCTCCAGATCCTGGCCGTCACAGCGTTTGACTGCGCGGCTCAGTTCAGCGAACTCCACGAACAGGAATCGGTGGGGCAGGGCGAAGTATTCCTGGAGCAAGCGATAGCCCTGGAAGGCGCGGGGCACCACCGGCATCGCAGCATCGGCGTCGTCAAAACCCCGGGAGCGCAATGCGTCCGGCGGCAGGCGCTCGACCCAGTCGCCACCAGGTTTGCGTGCAAACACCGCGCAGGCATTGCCCAGCAATTGTTCGTAGAGGCGGAACGGTTGCTCGTCGGCACCGCTGAGGTACAGCGGCAAGTTATCCAGAGCGAGGCTGTTGAACGGCAGTTCGGCACCGGTGCGCAGGGTCAGGCGCAGGCCGGCCTTGGCCTTGGGCTCACTGGCGGCCAGGCGTCCCAGCACCGCGGACGGGTTGCCGAAGTACTCGGCCTGGGCGACCTGCAACGGCCACAGCGTCACCGGGTGAGCGGTGCGGTACTCGCAGCAGGTCTGGGTTTCGCGGCCCAATGCGGCGCGCAATACGGTGTCGCGGGGCAGCGGAAAACCGCTGGCCAGGGAACCCTCATCGGGATCGGCCTGCAACTGCACCACGGTCATCGACGGGGTCGGCGCCAGGTAGTGCGGGTAGGCGATCTCCAGCAGGTTATTGGTGAAGGTCGGGTACTCGGCGTCGAGCTTGAGCTGGACCCGGGCCGTGAGATAGGCAAAGCCTTCGAGCAAGCGTTCGACGTACGGGTCGGCGCAGTCCATGCCGGACAGGGTCAGCCGACTGGCGATCTTCGGGTATTCCTTGGCGAACTCTGCGGCGCTTTCGCGCACGTGGTGCAGTTCCTGGTTGTACAGCTCCAGCAGGCGCGGGTTCATGGGCGTCTCCGCTGGTCGGCGTTCACCACACGCACATGGCCCGACTCCAGGTCCAGGTCGGTTTGCAGCAACAGGCGCAACGGCACCGGCTGCGCCCACAGGTCGCCCTCGATCTCGAAGCTCAAGGCGTTATGGTTCATCTCGCCATGGCCGACGCGTGCCTTGACCCGCAGGGTATGGCGCAGGATACGTGGCTCGAAGGTCGCGATAGCCTGTTGGATCAAGGCCTCCAGGGCACTCACGTCGACACTGGAGACACTGTTGCCCGCCAGCGCCGGCAGCCCGTAATTGACCACCGAGGTACCGGCCGGCGTGTGCAGCGTGGCATCGGCGTTGAGCAATGAAGTGGTGTTGAGCAGCCACGTCAGGTCACGCAGCACCGAGGCTTTCAATTGGCTCAGGGACAGCACGCGTTTGTCGGCGCTTTCCTTGGGATTGGTCGGGTCATCGTCGGTCAACCGGTCCAGCAGGGACGGTTGCAGACGATCGCGGGAAGCAATTTCAGTTACCACCAAAGCAGCTCCACGGACGGGTTGCGAGAGGAACAAAGTACCGACCCGTAGCAGCTGTCGAGCGAAGCGAGGCTGCGTTCGGCTGCGTTCGGCTGCGAAGCAGTCGTAAAACGGACACCGGGACTTATCAGTCAATTATCGGTGGCCGGATTGCGAGGACTTCGTCCTCGAACGCAGCCTCGCTCCGCTCGTCAGCGGCTACGGGGCGAGGGTTACAGATCAGCGTTTGGTGTTGGAGCGGATGTTCCAGCCAAACTTGATCGCGCCACCGTCTTTGGTGCCGTCGGCTTTCTGTGGCTGGTAGTCCACCATCACCTGGGCAAAGTTCAGGGTGACGTTTTCGGTCAGGCGATCATCGCTGCCCGAGCCGCCGGTGCTCAGGGAGGTCACCAGCACTTCTTCCAGGTTGATGATCATGTACTCGACCTGGCTTTCACCGCCGGCCTTGCGCACGGTCAGGGTGACCTTGTCGATGTGCTTGCCGCTGGCGCAGTGCATCATCAGGTTCGGCGAGGCCTTGTCGACGTACTTGGTCAGCGACAGGTCCTGGATGTTCACCTTGCCCGCGCCGCCGCCACCGCCCACGTGCATGTTGCCGGACTGGGCCATGCCCCAGCTCCAGTTCAACACGTCGATTTCGTCCTTGTGGGCCTTGTCCATGGACTCGCCCTTGATGTCGCCGATCTTGATGAAAATATCAACAGCCATGTTTTCTCCCTGTGTGGTCTCAGCCACGATATTTGGTTAACCCAAGGGCGGTGCTTTTCTGTGGGAGCCGGGCTTGCCCGCGATGGCATCACTGCGGTCTGACTGACAGACCGCGTCGCCTGCATCGCGGGCAAGCCCGGCTCCCACAAAAAGCCCGATCCCGGCGGATCTTTATTACGCGCCTTTCGCCGAAGGCAGTTTCGATACCAGACGCAGCGACACGGTCAGCCCTTCGAGCTGGTAGTGCGGGCGCAGGTAGAACCTGGAGTTGTAGTAACCCGGGTTGCCTTCAACGTCTTCCACGATCACTTCGGCGGCCGCCAATGGATGCTGGGCCTTGGTGGTTTCGGTGGAGTGCGCCGGGTCACCGTCGACGTAGTTGAGGATCCAGTCCTGCAACCAGCGCTGCATCTCGTCCTTCTCTTTGAAGGAGCCGATCTTGTCGCGCACGATGCACTTCAAGTAGTGGGCGAAACGGCAGGTGGCGAACAGGTACGGCAGGCGCGCGGCCAGGTTGGCGTTGGCGGTGGCGTCCGGGTCATCGTATTCGGCCGGTTTCTGCAACGACTGGGCGCCGATGAAGGCGGCGAAGTCGGTGTTTTTCTTGTGCAGCAGCGGCATGAAACCGTTCTTCGCCAGCTCCGCTTCACGGCGGTCGCTGATGGCGATTTCGGTCGGGCATTTCATGTCCACACCGCCGTCATCGGTCGGGAAGGTGTGGGCGGGCAGGTTCTCGACTTCACCGCCCGACTCCACGCCACGGATGCGCGAGCACCAGCCGAAGTGCTTGAACGAGCGGTTGATGTTCACCGCCATCGCGTACGCCGCGTTGGCCCAGGTGTACTTGGAGCTGTCGGCACCGTCGGTGTTTTCTTCGAAGGCGAAGGCTTCCACCGGGTCGGTCTTGGCGCCATACGGCAGGCGCGCCAGGAAGCGTGGCATGGTCAGGCCGATGTAGCGCGAGTCTTCCGATTCACGCAGGGAGCGCCAGCCGGCGTATTCCGGGGTGGTGAAGATCTTGGTCAGGTCGCGCGGGTTCGACAGTTCCTGCCACGAGCCCATGCCCATTACGGTCGGCGAGGCAGCGGCAATGAACGGCGCGTGCATCGCAGCGCAGACTTTCGACAGCTCGCCCAGCAGCTCTACGTCGGGAGGCGACTGGTCGAAGTAGTAATCGCCTACCAGGCAACCGTAAGGTTCGCCGCCGAACTGGCCGTATTCTTCTTCGTACATCTTCTTGAAGATCGGGCTCTGGTCCCACGCGGTGCCCTTGAATTTCTTCAGGGTCTTGTGCAGGTCCGGCTTGGAGATATTGAGCACGCGAATCTTCAGTTGCTCATCGCTCTCGGTGTTGTTCACCAGGTAGTGCAGGCCACGCCAGGCGCTTTCCAGCTGCTGGAAATCCTGGTGATGGATGATCTGGTTGACCTGGGCGGTGAGCTTGGCGTCGATGGCGGCGATGATCGATTCAATCGACTTGATCGCGTCGTTGGACACCAGGTCCGTCTGGGCCAGTGCCTGCTCGGCCAGGGTGCGTACTGCCGTTTCCACGGCTTCGCGGGCGCGCTCGGTCTTGGGTTTGAATTCTTGCAGCAGCAGCGACGCGAACTCGCTGGTTTCTTCGGTGGCGCCCAGGTTCTGGGCGCCTTCGCGTGCGGTATTCTCGGTCATGATTACTGATCCCCTGCCGGCTTCGGCGCGCTCGCAAGGGCCTGCAGCAATGCCGGGTCCTTGATCGCTTTCATGATGATTTCTTCAGCGCCGGTCTTGCCGTCCATGTAGGTCAGCAGGTTGGCCAGTTGCGTGCGGGCTTCGAGCAGCTTGTTCAGCGAATCGACCTTGCGCGCCACGGCGGCGGGGCTGAAGTCGTCCATGCTTTCGAAGGTGATGTCCAGGCTCAGGTTGCCTTCGCCGGTCAGCTCGTTTGGCACGTGGAACGCGACGCGTGGCTGCATGGCCTTGAGACGCGAGTCGAAGTTGTCGACGTCCACTTCAAGGAACTTGCGGTCGGCCACAGGCGCCAGAGGTTCGGCGGGCTTGCCGGCGAGATCGGCCATCACACCCATGACGAAGGGCAACTGGACCTTTTTCTCGGCGCCGTAGAGCTCGACGTCGTACTCGATCTGCACTCGAGGCGCACGGTTGCGCGCGATGAATTTCTGAGAACTTTGCTTCGCCACGTTGCTGCTCCTGGTCGCTTGAGCGACGGTGTTGTAACTGCGCGATCCGTACGCTTACTCGCTGTCCGGCCCACGCAGATTTTCAAATTGGGACATGCCGTCCGGAATCAGGTTGCGCACGATGGCCGCAAAGTCGGCGTGCACCAGATTCTTCGCCCTGTTCAACAGTACCGGCAGCGGGCTCGAAGGCTCGTGCCGGGTGTAGTACGCAAGGATTTTGTCGAGGCTGCGCAGCACTTCATCGCGGTTGGCGATGTCGCCGCTGGGGCGTGCTGCAACGGGCGCGGCGGGGTATTCAACCGAGGGGGCATTGTCGTCACTGACAACCTCGGGCTCGCTGGCGGCGCCACTGTGTGGGGCATATTGGTTGAGTATCTGCACGGCCTGCTTGAGCAGTTGCTTCAAGGGGCCGAGGTCTACGCCCTGGGCGGAACCGACCTGGTCGCTGACGTGTTGTTCGATGGCTTCGCAGGCCGTACGGGCGGCGTTCAGCGCGTCGCGGGTGGCTTGCAGTTGCTCGGCGTCGCTGTCGAGGAATGCGCCGTTGAGCTGTTCGGCACCGAGGTTTTCGCCGGGGAAAGGTTGCAGCCCGCTGGCATTCAGCGCAGCCCGCAGGCTGACGGGGCCGAAGGTGCGCGAGCGGGTGAGAATGGCTTCGCGCAGCAGGCGGATGTTCGCGTCGCTGGTCACGCCGCTGAGGGCGTTGATGCGCACGGTGGGGTCGTTGTCGTCATCGGCATCCAGGCGCGGATGCAGGTCGGCCCAGTACTCGCGCAGCAGCGCGTTGATCAGCGTGAGCGCGTCGGCAAGCCCCGCAATACCCTGGAGGGCGAGGGCGCTTTGCAACAGGAAATGGGTGATGCGCAGGTCTTTGCTGCGTTGCAGGAGGTCGAGGCTTTGCTGCTGGATGCTGCGCCATTCCGGAGGTTCGGCAGGCAGGATCGAGTCGCCCATGCTGCGCTCGGGTTGACCCTGTGCGGCACGCTCAAGATGCAAATAATCGGCGTCATATTCCAAGTCTTCGCCACAAGGCGAAGTCGCGGAAACGGCGGCGAGCAGCAGAGGCACATCCACTAAATTCGATCTCCCTATCAGCCCGTTAGATAACGGGCAACTCATGCATTAGTTGCGCGAGGAACTTTGCATGTTTTCTTGGTCATATTAAGCGCTTTGACATCGTGTTGATTTCAAAGTGCCATCATTGGTGTTCAAGAAGTTGTGCATTTTTGGTGTAGTACTTATGCCTTGTCAAGGTAAGCTATTCGCCCTCTATGACAGATGTGCGGTGCTTAACATCTTGTGCGACTGATCAGTCGAAGCAGGTGCCGGGGCAGGATTTTTGTCATAGAGGCCGGTTAAGATCAGCAATTACGCGGGTTGAAGCAGGCTTTCAAGGTATTGGAAGGATCTGTCGTGGATCTCTCGGGAGCACTTCTCCCCAGGGATGGCCGCGCGCGAAGTATCAGCAAGGAGGCAAGATGTCGCTGTGCTTGACTATCACTAGTTATCACAAGATTACCCCTGGCCAGTGCCCTGAAAAGTCCATGGAACAGGGAGTGATGGCTATTGGCCGCGGTTCCGAAAATGACTGGATACTGCCTGATCCCGAGCGCCTGGTTTCCACGCAACATTGCGTTATTCAGTACAAAGAGGGTCGTTATTATTTAACCGATAACAGCACTAATGGTGTTGAGTTAGTGCATGCCGGTATTCGTTTGCGCCGGGGAAACAGCGAGCCATTACACGACGGCGAACTGATCCGCATCGGTGATTACGAGATCCAGGCGCGCATCGATTTCAACCTGAAAGTGACAGACAACCCGGCGTTCGCCGGCGACTCCTCCAACAGCTTCGAAGCTCTGATGGGCGCCGCCGTAAAGGCCCCGACGCCGCAACCGGTGATCGCGCCGCAGTTCCAGGGCGCCTCGTCGATGGACACCCTGCCGGACCTGTTCGACTTCCTCGCGCCCACCAGCGTCCCGCCGGCCACCGTGCACGATCACGTGCCGGCCGAACAACACGACTTCCGCCCGCCGACGCCGCAGCCTGTGGTTGAGCCACCGGCGCCGGTGGTCTCCGGCTCGGTGATTCCTGAAGACTGGGATCTGTTCGGCGACGCCCCAGCGCCCAAGCCGCTTGCGCCGCCACCAGCGCCACCACCGATCATCGAGCCACCCAAGGTCGAGCAACCGCTCCCGGTGGCCGACGCCAATCAACCTGATTTGCTGCAAGCCTTCCTGCGCGGTGCGGGCCTTGATCAATTGCGCCTGGACAAGGCCCAGGCTGAAGCGCAGATGGAAAGCATCGGCCGCAGCTACCGGCTGATGGTCGAAGGCCTGATTGACGTGTTGCGTGCCCGCGCCAGCCTCAAGGGCGAGTTCCGCATGCAGCAGACGGTGATTCAACCGGTGGAAAACAACCCGTTGAAATTCGCTCCGAATGCCGATGAAGCGTTACTGCTGCTGCTACGCCACAGCAACCAGGCGTTTATGGCGCCGGACGTGGCCGTGCGCGACAGTTTTGATGATCTGCGTGCTCACCAACTGGCCGTCATGGCCGGGGTCGAAGCCGCCATCAAACACCTGCTGACACGCTTCGAACCGGCGCAGCTCGAAGAGCGCATGGGCAAGCCCGGCGGGCTGTCGAGCCTCTTTAACGGTTCGCGCCAGGCCCAGTACTGGCAACAGTTCACCGAGCTCTACAGCAATATTTCCCGCGAAGCCCAGGAAGATTTCCAGGACCTGTTCGGGCGTGAATTCAGCCGTGCCTACGAAGAGCACAGCACCCGACAGCGACGCTAAAAACACCGCCGCATCGCAACAATGGAACAACGGATAGCTAAGTACGTCATTGAGGACGCAGGATGATTCCCAGGTTTTTACTCGCAGCCGCTACAGCGTTTCTGCTGACGGCGTGTGCCAAGGACGCAGCCAAACCCGAGGCCCCCGAGGCTGAGGCCGACACCGCCGCCGTCGAGCTGCATTTTCACGCCATCTCCGGGCTCAACCCCGGTTCCAATGGCCAGGCAGCCCCGGTGCGGGTGCGGATTTTCGAACTGAAAAACGCCGCCACCTTCAGCCGTTCCGACTACTTCGCCCTGGCCGATCGCGCCCAGTCGACCCTCGGCCTCGACCTGCTCGACCAGGACGAAGTGGTGATCCAGCCCGGCCAGCAATTGAGCGTCCAGCGCGACCTCGACCCGTCCACCCGCCAGATCGGCCTGCTGGTGGGCTATCGCGAACTGGACCGCGCCGAGTGGCGCACCGTACTGAATGTGCCGGCGCGTCAGTACACCGAATACCAGATCAGCCTCGATGTGCATGCGGTGCGTGCCGACGTCGTGGCTCCCCCATCCAGCCCTGCCCAATAAGAATCGGAGCCCCCATGTCCTGGAACAATCGCGTGGTCTGGTCGGAAGGCATGTTCATCGGAACGCAGCACTTCCAGCAGCATGACCGTTACCTGGAAAACCTGATCGATGCGCGCAGTCGTCCGTTGTCGGCGGGGGCCTGGGGTTTCTCCGAGTTGTTGATCGACCAGGGCCTGCTGGCCCAGGGCAAGCTGGCGATCGTCTCGGCGCGTGGCCTGTTGCCCGACGGCACACCGTTCAATATCCCCCAGGATGACTTGGCGCCGAGCCCGCTGAACATCGACGAGCACCTGCGTGACGGCCTGGTCTACCTGGCGTTGCCCCTCAAGCGTGCCGGCGCCCGCGACACCGTCGACGAAGGCGAAGCCCTGGAAGCGGCGCGCTACGTCAGCCAGGTGCGCGAAGTGCGCGACGACAACGCGCCCTTCGAAAACCGCGCGCCCGTGGCGGTCGGCTCCCGCGCCTTGCGCCTGTTGACCGCCCAGGATGGCATCAGCGACTACGCCGCCATCGGCCTGGTGCGCATCAAGGAAAAACGCGCCGACCGCGCGCTGGTGCTGGACGACAGTTACATCCCGCCGGTACTCGACGTGACCGCCAGCAAACCGCTGGCCGCGTTTCGCAGCGAGCTGCTGGGCCTGCTGCACCAGCGTGGTGAAGCATTGGCCGGGCGCGTGGTCGCGTCTGGCGCCGGTGGCGCTTCAGAGATTGCCGACTTCATGCTGCTGCAACTGGTCAACCGCGCCCAACCGCTGATCCAGCACCTGAGCCAGTTGAGCCCGCTGCACCCGGAACGGTTCTTCAGCGAACTGGTGAGCCTGGCCGGCGAGTTCTCCACCTTCTCCACCAGTGGTCGCCGCCCCCAGGAATACCCGCAATACCAGCACGACGACCTGAGCCTGAGCTTCACCCCGGTGATGCAGGCCCTGCGTGAAGCACTGTCGATGCTGATCGACAGCAAGGCCACGCCGATCCCGATTGTCGAGAAAGCCTACGGCGTGCACGTGGCGATGCTGGCCGACAAAACCCTGATCGACAGCGCCAGTTTTATCCTGGTGGTACGCGCCGACGTGCCCGGCGAAACCCTGCGCGCGCGCTTCGGCCAGCAAAGCAAAGTCGGCTCGGTGGAACACATCCGCGACCTGGTCAACCTGCAACTGCCGGGCATTGGCCTGCTGCCGCTGCCGGTGGCGCCACGGCAGATTCCGTACCACGCAGGCTCCACCTACTACGAGCTGGACCGGGGCAGCGAGCACTGGCAGCAACTGAGCAACTCCGGTGGTTTTGCGTTCCACATCGCCGGCCAGTTCCCGGGGTTGAACCTGGCTTTCTGGGCCATCCGAGGATAATCCGCGATGCATCCGAATGACGATGACCGCACCCAGTTCATGCCGCGCCCGGGTGGCCGCGCGCCGGAGCCTGTTCGTGCAGAGCCGGCGCCGCTGTCGATGCCTGCCGCACCGATTTTGACCGGCAAGGCCCAAGGCCTGAACCCGCTGGAAAGCGCCGCCGGCCCGCTGCTGTCGCTGCTGACCCGCCTGCGCAACACAATCTCGCACCCTGCGCCGTCGAGCCTGCGTGCGCAGTTGCTGGCCTACCTGCGCCAGTTCGAAGAGCGTGCCGAGGCGGCCGGCGTGGCGCGCAATGACGTGCTGCTGGCGCGTTACGCGCTGTGCACCGCCCTCGATGAAGCGGTGCTGAGCACCCCGTGGGGCAGTGCCAGTGACTGGGGCAAGCAGAGCCTGCTGATCACCGTGCACAACGAAGCCTGGGGCGGCGAAAAGGTCTTCCAGTTGCTGGATCACTGCCTGCAAAGCCCGCGCGAACGCCTGTACCTGCTGGAGCTGTTGTACCTGTGCCTGTGCCTGGGTTTTGAAGGCCGCTACCGCGTGATGAACGACGGCCGCAGCCAGTTGGAAGCCCTGCGTGAGCGCACCGCGGCGGCGATTCGCAGTGCCCGTGGCGAGCATGAGCGCGAGCTGTCGCCCCATTGGCGCGGCGTGACCGTGGCCCGTGATCGCCTGGCGCAATTCATGCCGCCGTGGATCGCCGTGGCCATCGGCGTGGCGCTGCTGCTGGCGTTGCTGTTCGGGTTGCGGATGAAACTGGCGTCGGATGCCGAGCCGGTATTCAAGAACATTCATGCCCTGGGCGAGATCCCGGTGCAGGCCATCGACCGTCCGGTAGCCCAGCCGAAAATCATCGAGCGGCCACGCCTGGCGGGTTTCCTGGTGGAAGACATCAAGGCCGGCCGCGTCGCGGTGGAAGATGCCGTCGACCGTTCGGTGGTGACCATCCGTGGCGACGAACTGTTCGCCTCGGCCAGCTCCAGCATCGTCGATGACTTCCAGCCGCTGATGCTGCGCATCGCCGACGCCATCCGCAAGGTCAAGGGCCAGGTGCGCGTTACCGGCCACAGCGATAACCGTCCGATTGCCACCCTGCGGTTCCCGTCCAACTGGGCGTTGTCCGAGGCGCGGGCCAAGTCGGTGCTGGAGATTCTCGCGGCCAAGACCGGCCAGGCGGAACGCTTCAGCGCCGAAGGCCGCAGCGACACCGAGCCGGTGGCGACCAACGCCACCGCTGAAGGCCGTGCGCGCAATCGCCGGGTAGAAATCACCGTATTGGCGGAGGGGGTCGAGTGAAGGCGTTTTTCAGTTTTGTGATTCGCTGGGTGATCCCTTTGCTGGGCCTGATCGCCTTGAGCCTGATCATCTGGTTTGTGGGGCCGTTGCTCGATGTGCTGGTGCCGGAAGGGCGCCGCTGGGCGCTGATCATCCTGGTGTTCGCGGTGTGGATTGCCTACCGCGTATTCCGGGTGATCCAGGCCCGCCGTCAGGCGGCCGAAGTGATGCGCAGCCTCGCCGCAGAAACTCCGCCAGACCCTGCCAGCGTTGCTACTGCCGAAGAGCTGGCGACCCTGCGCCAGCGCATGGACGAAGCCCTGGCCCTGTTGAAAAAGGCCAAGCTGGGCGGTGATGAGCGCCGCAACCTGTATGAGTTGCCGTGGTACGTGATCATCGGCCCGCCGGGTTCGGGCAAGACCACCGCGCTGGTCAATTCCGGGCTGCACTTTCCCTTGGCCGCGCAACTGGGTGCCGGTGCGGTGCGTGGCGTGGGCGGTACGCGCAATTGCGATTGGTGGTTTACCGACCAGGCCGTATTGCTCGACACCGCTGGCCGCTACACCACCCAGGACAGCAACTCCACGGTGGACAAAGCCGCCTGGCTGGGCTTCCTTGACCTGCTGAAAAAGCAGCGTTCCCGGCGCCCGATTGACGGCGCGTTTATCGCCATCAGCCTCTCGGACCTGCTGCTGGGCAGCGACGCCGAGCGTGCTGCCCATGCCGCTGCGATCCGCCTGCGTATCCAGGAACTGTACACCCAGCTGGGCGTGCGTTTCCCGATCTACCTGATGCTCACCAAGCTCGACCTGGTGCCGGGCTTCATGGAGTTCTTCGACAACCTGAGCAAGGAAGAGCGCGCCCAGGTGTGGGGCATGACCTTCGCCCTGGACGACGGCAAGAACAGCGACAGCCCGCTGGCCCACCTGCAAAGCGAATTCGCCGGCCTGGAACAGCGCCTCAACGAGCGCCTGGTGGAACGCCTGCAACAGGAACGCGACCCGGCGCGGCGCGACCTGATCTACGGTTTCCCGCAGCAGTTCGGCGCGTTGAAGGATTGCCTGCAAGGCTTCCTCGAAGGCGTGTTCAAACCCAATGCCTTCGAAGAACGCGTGTTGCTGCGCGGCGTGTACTTCACCAGCGGCACCCAGGAAGGCAGCCCGATTGACCGCCTGATCGGCGCCATGGCCCAGAGCATGAACCTGGACCGCCAACACCTGGCGCGCCAGACCGGCACCGGGCGCAGCTACTTCATCGAAAAACTGTTCACCGCCGTGGCCTTCGCCGAGCGTGGCCTGGTGGGCGTCAACCCGAAGGTGGAGCGCCGCCGCAAGTGGATTGCCCGTGGTGTGCTGGCCGCAACCGTGGCGTTGGTGCTGGTGGTGAGCACCCTGTGGTGGGTGAGTTATCGCGCCAACCAGGCCTATATCGCCCAGGTCGACCAGAAGGTCGCGCCCCTGGGCCAGACCGTGCAGAACCTGAGCCCGGCGCAGCGCGAAGTGCTGGCGGTGCTGCCGTTGCTCAACGCCGTGAAGAACCTGGCGGGCGACTCGCCGAGCTGGTCCGAAGGCTTGGGCCTGTATCAGGGCGACATGCTTGAGGCCGAATCCGCCAGCGTCTACCGCAAGCTGTTGATCGCCGTGTTCGCGCCCCGTCTGGTGACGCGCATCGAAGAGCAACTGCACGGTGGCGGCAATTCCGATTTCCTCTACGAAGGCTTGAAGGCCTACCTGATGCTCGCGGATAACGAGCATTACGACCCGGACTTCATCAAGGCCTGGATCGCCCTGGACTGGGACCGCAACCTGCCACGGGACCTGCCGGCTGATCAGCGCCAGGCGTTGATCGGACATTTGCAGGCGTTGTTCGAACGTCATCCGCCAAGCGCCCGTCTCGACCCGCGCTTGATCGACGACTTGCGCCGGCAACTGCAACAACTGCCGGTGGCCCAGCGGGTGTACGACCGGATCAAACGCCAGAAACTGCCCGAAGACGTGCCGGACTTCCGCCTCAATGAGGCAGCGGGCCGCGATGCGGCGCTGGTGTTCAGTCGCAAGAGCGGCAAGCCGCTGGGTGAGCCCTTGAGCGGCTTCTTTACCGCCAAGGGTTATCGCCAGGGCTTCCTGCTGACCAGCCTGAACCAGACCGGCACCCTCGCTGAAGAGCAATGGGTGCTGGGCCGCGAACAGGCCGATCAACAGAACGTGGTCAGCCTCGCCGCCGATGTGCGTCGCCTGTATTTCCAGGACTATCAACGCCAGTGGGACGCCTTGCTGGCGGATATCGACTTTGTGCCGATCACCAGCGTGGCCCAGGCGGCCGACGTGTTGCGGGTGATATCCGGGCCGACCTCGCCGCTGAAAAAACTGCTGGTGGCGGTCTCCAAGGAGACCGACTTGCAGGCGGAAGAACGCCTGCTGGCCGCCAAGGGCGCGCCGGTTGAAGGCGGCGTCGACAAGCTCAAGGAACGCCTCGGCAGCCTGTTGGGTCAGGACCAGCCGAGCGCGAATGCACCGGCGGCCAGTGAAGATCCGGTGACGGCGCACTTCGCCGAACTCAACAGCATCGTCAGCAAGAACGAAGGCGAACCCGCGGCCATCGACGGCCTGCTTGCGGACATGAACGCGCTGTATGTGCAGGTCAGCGCGATGGTCGGTGCCAGTGGCGATGCGCTGCTGGGCGAGGCGAAAAACCAGGCAGCGGCTGCGGCCACGCGGGTCAGCCTGAATGCCGAACGCCAGCCACCGCTGGTGCAGGGCATGGTCAAGTCGGTGGTCAACTCCACCACCAACAGCATGATGGGCGGGGTGCGCAATCAACTGAACGCGGCGTGGGTCAGCGAAGTGGTGAACGTGTATCGCCAGTCCCTGGCCGGGCGTTATCCGATGTCGCCCGGCAGTGCGCGGGACGCGACGCTGGATGACTTCGGCCAGTTCTTCGGAGTGGGCGGGGTGATGGACAACTACTTCCGCAAGTACCTGCAGCCTTACGTCGACACCTCCACGCAGACCTGGCGCTGGCAGCCGGGCGCGGCGCAGAAGCTCGGCATTGCGCCGGGCGTGCTGCAAACCTTCCAGCGGGCTGCGACCATCCGGGATGCGTTTTTCCGTGCCGGTGGCACTCAGCCGATCGTGCGCTTTGAACTCAAACCGGTGGCGATGGACGCGACCATCACCCAGTTCCTGCTGGACCTCGACGGCCAACAATTGAGCTACGACCACGGCCCGAGTCGCCCGGTCGCGATGCAGTGGCCCAACCCCGGCAGCATTGGCGTGGTGCGCATTTCCATCATGCCGCCGTCGGCCAGCGGGCGTTCCGGCGTGACGCTGGACGGGCCGTGGGCCTGGTTCCGGCTGCTTGAGCAATCGGATCTGACCGCCGGCAACTCGCCGGACCGCTTCAACCTGCGGCTGCGGGTCGATGGTGCGAGCATCTCCTACGAGCTGCGGGCCAACAGCGCCTTCAACCCGTTCAAGAGCCGCGTGCTTAACGGCTTCAGCCTGCCGGAGCGGTTATGACCACGTTGGGCTTCTACGGCAAGCTGGCCAGCCGTGGCGACTTTGTCAGCCGCGCGCTGCCACAGAGTTTTATCGGCCCCTGGGACAGTTGGCTGGCGTCCGGATTGCTCGCCAGCCAGAACCACCTTGGGGCTGGCTGGTTGAACGCTTACCTGGTCAGCCCGCTGTGGCGCTTCGTGTTGGCGCCGGGTGTGTGCGGGCCGGACGCGGCGGTGGGCGTGGTGATGCCGAGCATCGACCGGGTGGGGCGCTATTTCCCGCTGACGGTGGCTGCGCTGTTGGATCACGACACCGACCCGGCCTCCGTCATCTGCGGCCCGGACGCCTGGTTTGAGCAGGCGGAAGAATTGCTGCTGAGCACGCTGGATGCCGGCGCTACGTTCGAAGGGTTCAGCGACGGCATCGACCGCCTCGGTGCGCCAGCCTGCCAGCCACGCCTGTCGGGCCGCCGCTTCGCCAGCCTGCAGCGCGTCGATGTCACCGACCCGCAAGGGCGGATGACCGCACTCGCCGAGCTGGCCTGTGAAGGTGCCAGCTTGTGGTGGGGCCGTGGCTCGCAACAGATTTCCCCCGGTTTATTGCGGTGTCAGGGCCTGCCTGCCGCCGGCGATTTTGCGCAATTTTTGCTCGGCCAAGAAGGTGTTGTGTAGATGCGGTCCACGTTCAAATCCGCCAGCAAAAGCCATGTCGGCATGGTTCGCCAAGTGAATGAAGACGCCTGCCTCGACCTGCCGGAAAACGGCCTGTGGGTGGTGGCCGACGGCATGGGCGGGCACGCGGCGGGAGATTACGTCAGCAGCCTGATCGTCGACAGCCTGCGCAGTCTGCCCGTGGGCCGTTCCCTTGAGGAATACACGGCGGCGTTGCGCAGCGACCTGTTGCGGGTCAATGGCGCGGTGCGCGAAGAAACCGCCCACCGGGGCGTGACCATGATGGGCAGCACGGTGGTGCTGCTCGCCACCCGAGGCTTGCGCGGCGTGTGCCTGTGGGCCGGCGACAGTCGCCTGTATCGCCTGCGGGACGGCGTGCTGGAAGGCATCTCCCGCGATCACAGCTACGTGCAGGACTTGCAGGACAGCGGCCTGCTCAGCGAAGCCGACGCCCGGGTGCATCCACGGGCGAATATCGTCACCCGCGCCATTGGTGTGGAAGCGCAGCTGGCGTTGTCGTCGGTCGACCTGTTGATCGCGCCTGGCGACAGTTACCTGCTGTGCAGCGACGGGTTGAACAAGACCGTCGAAGACCACGAGATTCGCGAAGTACTGGGCCATGACGAGCCGGATGAAATCGTCCGCAGCCTGGTGCACCTGGGGCTCAACCGCGGCGCGCCGGACAACATCACCGCCATCGTTGTGAAGGTGTCGACATGAACATCATCATTCCCGGCTACGACATCGAAGGCGAGATTGGCGTTGGCGCCATGGCCAGCGTGTACCTGGCAACCCAGCGCTCCCTGGAGCGCAAGGTTGCGTTGAAGATCATGGCCGCGGCGCTGGCGGCCGACCCAAGCTTCTGCGAACGCTTCCTGCGTGAAGGCAAGACCCTGGCGCGCCTGTCTCACCCGCACACCGTGACCATCCATGACATCGGCAATGTCGGTGAGCTGTATTACATGGCCATGGAATACCTGCCCAACGGCACGCTCAAGGAGCGCATCGCTGCCGGCCTGACGCCGGAGCAGGGGCTGACGTATATCCGCCAGATCGCGTCGGCGTTGGGTTATGCCCACGCCCAGGGTTTGGTGCACCGCGATGTGAAGCCGGCGAACATTCTGTTCCGCGCGGATGGCACGGCGGTGCTGTCGGACTTTGGTATCGCCAAGTCGCTGGATGACCGCACCCAGTTCACCCAGGCCGGGTTTGCCGTCGGCACGCCTAGCTACATGAGCCCGGAGCAGGCGCGGGGCCAGGAGATTGACGGGCGCGCCGACCTGTATGCGCTGGGCGTGGTGCTCTATGAAATCCTGGTGGGCAAGCTGCCGTACAACGGCACCGATGCGCTTTCCACGGCGCTGGCGCACCTGACTGAACCGCTGCCGGAATTGCCGGTGCACCACGGGCGTTATCAGGAAGTGCTGCGCAAGTTGCTGGCCAAGGACCCGGCGGAACGTTTCCCGGATGCGGCGGCGTTGCTGCTGGCGTTGGACCACTTGCCGAAGGAGGAGCAGGTGGAGGCGACGCTGATTCGGCCTTTGCCGATTCCGGTTCCAGTCTCGAATGACCTGGCCGGACTCACGCCGGTTTCCATCGAAATCCCGACCGATAAACCCCAGCCACAACCGGTGCGCCAATCGGTAGTGACACCGACGCAGCACTCCGCCGTGTCCGAACAAAACCGTGGGCCGGTGCTGGCGCTGGCAGCGGTTGCCGTGGCGGTCGCGCTGGCGATTGGCGGTGCGAGTTACTGGTGGCTGAAAGATGACGCGCCAGCCGCCGCGCCGCCAGTTGTCGAGGCTGCCAAAACCGTTACGCCGCCAGCCGCGCAACCTGTGGTCGTGGAGGCCGACGGCGGTCAACGCCCGTTGCTGATGGCCGGCAAGAAAACCCTGTTCCAGCGCGTATTGAGCAAGCCGGGCGCCAAGCTTTCCCACGAAGCGGGCGGGGCGCCGGGCGAAGGCTTGCCGGCGTTCTCTGTGCTCTATGTCTACCAGCGCAAGGACATCGACGCCAGCCCGTGGCTGCGTGTGGGCGCCGCCACCGACGGGCGCAGCGACGGCTGGTTGCCGGCGGCCCAAGTCAGCGACTGGAAGCAAAGCCTGGTGCTCAGGTTCACCGAGCGTTCGGGCCGGGCGCCGGTGATGTTCCTGCGCCAATCCGCCGAAGTGGAAAAGCTGCTGGCCGACCCTGCGGCGGCAAAAAACCTGTTGCTCAAGGTTCAGAAAAACAGCGAGGACAACCAGCAAGTGCTGGCCCTGGAACCCACCGCCAGCGCCGTCCCGCAGAACCAGTTCTACCTGCTGCCGATTTTCGACTCCAAGGAGAGCTTCGACGAAAACGGCCAGCCGGTGCAGTTGCTCAACGTCGCCTCCATCGACCCCGGCAACACGCCGAACACCGTGGCCAAGGCCGTTGCGCGCGCACCCGTGGCGGATGCCGACGCCTTCCGTACCGCGGTGGTGCTGGTGGTCGACACCACCGTCTCGATGCAGCCCTATATCGACCAGGTGCGCGACGTGGTGCACGAGCTGCAGACCCGCATCGCCGAGCGTGGCGAGCTGGACAGCGTGAGCTTCGGCCTGGTGGGCTTTCGCAACAGCATCAAGAAAACCCCGGGCCTGGAATACGTGGCCAAGACTCTGATCACCCTCGACCAGGGCCGCGACCCGCAACGCTTCCTCGACATGGCGCGGCAGGTGAAGGCATCCACCGTGTCCAGCCACTCGTTCAACGAAGATGCGTTCGCCGGGGTGATGCAGGCGGTGGAGGGCATGGACTGGTCCGGCTACGGCGGACGCCTGATCCTGCTCGTGACCGACGCCGGTGCGTTGCGCAAGAACGACCCGTTCGCCACCACCCAGATGAACGAGGCCGAAGTGCGCCAGGCGGCATTGGGCAAGCAGATCAAGATCTACGCCCTGCACCTGCGCACCGACGCCGGCAAGAAAACCCACAGCGGCGCCGAAACCCAATACCGCACCCTGACCGCCGACGCCAACCCGCAGATCGGCGATTTGTACACGCCGGTTCCGGGGGGTGATGTGCGCAAGTTCGGCGAGCGCGTCGACGAGATCGGCACCGTGTTTGCCAACCTGGTGCATCAGGTGCGCAGCAACACGCCGCAGCCGGTGCCGCTGCTCAGCGCTGCGCCGACCCTGGCAGACAAGTCCGCCGCCGTTGGTTATGCGATGCACATGGATTTCCTCGGGCGCAAGACCGCGAGCCAGGCGCCGCAACTGGTGAGTGCCTGGACCGCCGACCGCGACCTGACCAACACCGCGCTGCCGGCCTTCCAGGTGTGCGTGATGCTGACCAAGTTGCAGCTCAACGATTTGCAGCAATCGCTGAAACTGATCGTCGACGCGGCGCGCAAGACCCAGACCTCACCGAAGGATTTCTTCCAGGAAATCGCCAGCGCCTCGGCCTATATGAGCCGCGATCCACAGGCCTTGAAAAAAGGCGGAAACCTGGCTGACGGCGGCATCCTTGGCGAGTACCTGGAAGGCCTGCCGTACCGCAGCAAGTCGCTGAATATGACCCAGGATTTGTGGCTGTCGTTGAGCGTGGCCGAGCAGGAAGATTTTATCGACGAGCTGGATTCGAAGATTCGCCTCTACGAAACCTTCCACAACGATGTGGCGAATTGGGTCCGTTTCGGCGATGCCGAGCCGGGCGATGCGTTGTACCGCGTGCCGTTGTCGACGCTGCCGTAATGCTGAACCTGAGCGCGGTGCACAAGAGCCGGGGCGTGGGTGCCCAGCGCTACAGCCTGGTGATTCCGGGCCTGCAACTGCGTGCGGGTGAACAGCTGGCGGTGGTCGGGCCGAGCGGCTGCGGCAAGAGCACCCTGCTGGATTTGCTGGCGCTGGTATTGGCGCCGGATCAGGTCGGGCAGTTCGATTTCAACGGTGCCGACATCGCCGGGCTTTGGCGGGCTGATCGGCAAAGCGCGCTGGCGGATTTGCGCAGTCGGCACCTGGGTTATGTGCTGCAAACCGGTGGCCTGCTGGGCTTTCTCGATGTGCGCGGCAACATTGCGCTGTCGCGGCAACTGCTGGGCTTGAAGGACGACGGCAGCGTGGCGCGGTTGGCTGAGCAGTTGGAGATCACCGATCAGTTGGCTAAGAAGCCGGCGGCTTTGTCCGTGGGCCAGCGTCAGCGGGTCAGTTGCGCGAGGGCTCTGGCCCACGGCCCGCAACTGTTGCTGGCGGATGAGCCCACCGCGGCGCTCGACCCGTTGAACGCCGAGCGGGTGATGCAGGCGCTGCTGGCCCAGGCCCGGAATAACAGCGCCTGCTGCGTGATCGCCACCCATGACGAACCCCTGGCCCGTGCCAGCGGCTTGCAGGTGCGGCGCATCAGTTGCCGTCGCGACACCGACGGCGGCGTCACCGCCACCCTCGGGGAGGCCTGCTGATGCGTATCGCATTGGTGGCCTCCCTGGCCTGGCAGGATTACCGCAACGATGCGTGGCTGTCGGTGTGTTCGGTGCTTGCGCTGGTGGCCGTGATCGCGCCGCTGCTGGTGTTATTCGGCCTGAAATATGGACTGGTTGGCAGTTTGACCGAACGTTTGGAAAACGACCCGGCCACCCGGGAAATTATTCCGTTGGGCGGTGGTCGATTCAGCAGCGAATTTGTCCAGCAGCTCCGCCAGCGCGGCGACGTGGCGTTTGCCTTGCCGCGCACCCGGCAGATTGCGGCGACGGCGCAGTTGGGCGCCGTCACGGTGGAGATGCTGCCGACCGCCGACAATGACCCGTTGCTGGCCGGCATGCCAATGCCCAAGGGCCTGGATCAAATCGTCCTGAGCCATACCGCCGCCGAGAAGCTCGGGGCAAAGGCCGGGGATTGGCTGGAGGCGAGTTTCGGTCGCCAGGTGGCGGGCCGGGTCGAGGCGCAACGCACCCGGGTGCAACTGTTGCAGGTGTTGCCGCTGGAAGCCTTCGCCCGGGATGGATTGTTTGCGCCTCTGGGCTTGCTGGAGGCGGCGGAAGATTATCGCGATGGCCGCGCCGTGCCGGCGTTTGGCTGGGACGGCGATGCGGTAGGCGTGAGTGAGCAGCGGGTTTACCCGGCGTTCCGCTTGTATGCGCGGCGCCTGGTGGATGTGGAGCCGCTGCGGGTGTATTTCGCCGGGCAGAACGTGCTGGTGTCGACCCAGGCCCAGACCATCGCCCAGGTGCAGTCGTTGAGCCGCAACCTGTCGATCGTGTTCTGGATCATCGCCGGGCTGGCTCTGGCAGGTGCATTTGCCGCGATCTTTGCCGGCGCGCTGGCGGCGGTTGCACGCAAGCGCCGGGAATTGTCGGTGCTGCGGTTGTTGGGTTTTTCCACGGCGGGGCTGTTGCTGTTCGTGGTGTTGCAGGCGCTCTACAGCGCAGGGTTTGCCGCGGTGTTGAGCGGCGTGTTGTACGGCCTGGCAGAGTCAGGCCTGAACCAATTATTCGTGCAGGTGCCGGGCGAGTACGCCAGTCACCTGCTGGCGCGTCATTACGGCCTGGCCCTGGCTGCTGTCCTGGGCGTCAGCGCCGTGGCGGCGGCCTGTGGCGGTTGGCGTGTGGCGCGTATCCAGGCTTCTGAAGGAATCAGAGATGTATAAGTTACTGGGCGCCGCCGTGGCGCTGACCCTGGCCACTGTGGCTTGGGCCGATGAGGCAAGCGACAAGCTGGACAACCCCAAGCCGTTGCCGGACGACGTCAGCCTGCCGCTGCCCTGCGAAGGCAACATGGTGTTCCGCTACGCCTATGTGCTGGCCCAAGGCACCCTGGACGACCGTGAGATCAGCCTCGGCTACCCGTTCAGCGAAGGCGAGGCGGGCTACCAGCAGTCGTTCATTTCCGGTTATCGCCGCGACTTTATCAACGGCCAGTTCACCCTCAAGGACCTGCCCAAGGACTGGAACAAGGTCATCGCCCCGCTGATGCCCAAGACCGACGCCAAGACCCCGCTCAAGCCGATGCTGTACTTCATCGGCAAGTACGAAGTCACCGCCCGGCAATACGCCCAGGTCATGTCCCAGGCGCAATCCCTGGCCAGCGGCGAGCCGGCCCCGGCGTGCGACGTACCCACCGGCATGGCGGCGCGGTTGCCCAAGGTCAAGCTGTCGCGCTTTGAGGCTGAGCGCTTCTCGGCGGTGTACAGCGCCTGGCTGATGAAATACCACCGCGACTTGCTCCCGGTGAGTGGCCGCGGCGCTTCGGCGGATGACGGCGGCCTGGGCTTTGTGCGCCTGCCCACCGAAGTGGAATGGGAGTTCGCCGCACGCGGCGGCCAGGCGGTCAGCCGTCAGGACCTGGAAGGCCGGCTATTCCCGCGGCGCACCGAAGGCAGTGAAAGCGACGGCCCGCTTGCCGATTACGCAGTATTCAACCAGGTCGCCGGTGGCACCGGCCAGGCTGCACGGTTGATGCCCATCGGCACCAAATTGCCCAACCCGATCGGCATGTTCGATGTGATCGGCAACGCGGCGGAAATGGTCCAGGAATCGTTCCAGCTGGTGCACGCCGGGCGTCGCCAGGGCACCTACGGCGGCTTTGTGGTCAAGGGCGGCAACTACCTGGAAGGCGAGGGCACGCTGTTTACCGGCATGCGCCGCGAGTACCCGTTGTTCGCCGCCGACGGCACCGAACAAAGCAACGAGACCACCGGCTTTCGCGTGGCGATTGGCGCCTTGTCGGCACCCCGCTCGCGCTACAAGGAACTGTTCGCCCAGTGGCAGAAAGAAGGCCGCCTGGCCTCGCTGACCGACGCCATCGACGACGCCCAGGACCCGACCAAGCGCCTGGACAGCATCATCGCCGCCAGCGTCGACCCGCGCCTGCAAGCCGAACTTGGACTGGTCAACGAAGAGCTCAAGCGCAACGTCTCGCTGATCGCCCAGCAGCGCGAAGAAGCGGCCGGCAACCTGATTCAGTCTGCGGCCCTGGTGGCCGAGACCATCAACAACTACAACATCCGCCTGATCAATTTGCAGAAGAGCCGCCAGCAGGCCATCGACGCCAAGGACGAGGCCAGCGCGCAGCTGTTTGCCACGGCGATCACCAATGGCCGCAGTGCGCTGGACGGTGCGGTGGCGATCTACATCGACAACCTGGCCACCGGCACGCGCTACACCGATGCGGTGATCCAGGCGCAGTTTCAACGGATCAAGGAAGAGTTGGATCGCAAGCCGGTGCTGGGCAAGAGCCTGGTGACGCGCGCGACGTTATTCGTTCGCCATGTGGGCAACTACCGCAAGCAACAGCGGGCCGACCCGGCAACGATTTTGAAGGAATTGCTCGCAGCGAGCGGTCAGCGGTCTTGACCGTTGGTTGTATGGCGAGCTTGGAAGGGACTCAGGCGGCGGTGGGCCGTGCTGGGCAAGTCAAACTTAAAAGAGAACACACCTATGCTTTTTTCCCGTAAGGCGGTTTCCAAGCGTCATCTGCTGTTGATCGCTGCCGGTTTCAGCACTGTGCTGACCGGTTGCGCAACGTCGCCGACCTCCAAGGTCGCCTCGACCACCAAGGTCGAGTACTACCCGAACTGCTACGAGCCGGTGCAGCACCTGCGCGCCACCGATTCGGACCTCACCAAGTCGGTCGTCACCGGTGCGGCTATCGGCGCCGCCGGTGGTGCACTGTTGGGCGCCCTGACCGGCGACTCCGACAAGCGCGGCCGCAATGCCGCCATCGGCGCAGCGGGCGGCGCCCTGGCCGGTGGTGCCGCGGGTTACTACACCGAGCGCCAGAAGCAGATCACCGATGACAACCAGCGCATCGCTTCCTACGCCACTGACGTCAACAAGCGCGCCTCCGACATCGACCGCAGCACCGCGTACGCCAAGGCGTCCCAGCAGTGCTACCAGAGCGCATTCACCAAGCTGGTGGCTGACCGCAAGGCCAAGACCGTCAATGACGTTGAAGGCCGCAAGCGCCTGGCGGAAATTGTCTCCGGCCTGAAAGAGTCCAACGACCTGATCGTGGCAGTCAACGGCAAGGCCAGCGAAGACCTGAACAACTACACCCAGGCTTACGAGCAGGACCTGCAACAAGTGGGCGTACAACGTGCCGACGTAGTAACGGTTGCGACTGCCGATACCACGCCGGTGGTGACGCCAGCCAAAGGCAAGAAGCCGGTAAAAGTGGCGAAGAAGCCTGTGTTGCCAACCGTGCCGAAAGAAGCGGTCGCCACCGAGAAAACTATCCAGACAGCGCAGACCAAGCAAGCTGAAAGCAAGCAGGTCGCCAGCGCCGGTAAAGCGCAGATCGAAGGCACGTGCCGCGATCCAAACCTGGCGGACTGGGCTCCGGTTCCTTGCCCTAACGTCTGAGTGAAGTTGTTGCTATAAGCGTTAAACGCCAGCCGATCTCCTGCTAAAACGGGAGATCGGTAGCGTTATTTGCACAATTCGTTAAACTGCTGCGGCCACTCAATAATTACACTGAGGCCGTGTGCATGAAATTTCGTTTTCTTCTCTGGATGCTTGGCCTGTTGATGGGCAAAGCCAGCCGCACCAACCCTGCGTTCCAGCAGCAGTTGGGTGACAAGGACCTGGCGTTCCAGCTGCAAACCCTCGACGGCAAGGTTGCCCGTCACTTCATCGTCAAAGACCAGCGCATCACCAGCCGTTCGGGTGTTCATCCTGCGCCGGCGTTTGCCATTGCCTTTAAAGACGCCGCCTACGGCTTTGCCACGATGCAGGCGAAGAACAAGCAACTGGCGTTCATGACGGGGATTCAGGACAAGTCGATCCAGATCAAGGGCAACCCGGCACTGGTGATCTGGTTCCAGGGGTTGACCAAGTATTTGAAGCCGAAGAAAAAGCCGAAGGCTTGATGGCTGCACCCCAACTCATGGGGTGAGAATGCTTGCTGTGGCGAGGGAGCTTGCTCCCGCTGGGCTGCGAAGCGGCCCCGGCTTTTTTGGGAGTGCTGCGCACTCCAGCGGGAGCAAGCTCCCTCGCCACATTGATCTCCTGAGGCTTCAGGCCTGGCTGAACTGGGATGCCAACTCCCGCAGCAACGTTTCCGCATCCAGCACTTTAGCCACCACATCCTCCGCCTTGTCCCGCGTTAGCCCCAGGCGCTCAAGCAGTTCGTCCGGGATCTCTTCATCCGGCCCGGAACCGATACCACGACTGCGCAACAGGCGCACGGCCAGGCACACCAGGTTCGGGTACTCAGCATATTGCCCGTCGTAGGTCGGGTCGTGCTGGAAGCGCAGGGCGGTGGACAGTTCGTCCGGCATGTCCCAATAACGCATCAGCCACGCACCAATCTGCTCGCGGCTGATACCCAGCAGATGCTGCTCGATGTAGCTGTGGCACAGGTGCGGGTTGACCTCCAGGTGCCGGCAGATCAGCGAAAAGTGCGGCGGGAACACGTGGGCCAGCAACAAGTAGCCAAAGTTGTGCAGCAGGCCGGCGAGGTACGTCAGGCCGGCTTCCGGGCGCTGGGCGCGGGGCATGGCACGGGTCAGCCCTTCGATCACGGCGGCGGTGTAGATCGACTGGTGCCAGTACGGAGTGGCCTGTTGCGGCTGGTCCTTGGGCAGGCTCAAGGTCTTGCCCAGGGCCAGGCCCAGCGCGAGGTTGATCACCAAATCAAAGCCCAGCACGCGGACGATGGCGTCTTCCACCGAACGGATCTTGCCCGGCGAAGCGTAGTAGGGCGATGCCGCCCAGCTCACCACTTGGGCGGCCAGGGCCGGGTCGGTTTCCACCACACCGGTGATGTCGTCGATGGTGGCGTTGGGGTCGACCCGCAGCTTGATGATCTTTTGCGCCGTGTCGGCCAGCGGTGGAATCTCGATGGTCGCTTCCAGGCGCTGCTGGATACGGCGGGCGGTGAACGCCTGCATCGCCTGGGTGATTTCCTCGCGGTCGTCGTTGGGGCGATCAAGGTTCGGCCGGATGCTGCTCAGTGGCTCGCCGAAGCTGGCGGCGCTGGCCTTGGTCAGCATGCTCTTGAAGGCGTCGCTGGAAATCTCCAGCAGCAGCCCCGCCTCACCCGAATGCACCAGCACGGTGGGTTCACGCAGCAGGCTTTCTTCGTACAGGCACGGGGAGCTGGTCAGCGGCGGCAGGCCGGGCAGCAGGCTCAGGCTGTGTTTGCCAAGCATGCGTTCGAGGCGCTCGGGGGACACGGCCGTGAGGCGCCGGCCGGTCAGTTCGGCCAGACGATTGAGGTCCAGCAATTGGTTCTGCGGAAACATCACCATGAGTGCACCCACGGCATCATCGAGCAGCACTGCCTGAACCTTTTGCGCCGGGTTCAGGCCAGGCCGTTCGGCAACTTCCGTGTAGCTGATGGCGAGCTTTGCAAGCAGCGTCCGAATCACCGAGGGGGCGGTCGGTGGGGCTGTGGCGAGGGCAACTTCTGACATGGCCTGAATCCAATTTCCTACAGTCATTGGAGTATAACCAGCTTGATACAAGTGAGGGTTGTCTAAGTGAGTCAGCCGTCACACTTGGCCGTATTGCTGCCCATGTCGAAGCCAGCGGTCCAGCAATGGGCTGACATGTTCCGGCCAGCGCTCGATCAACGCCTGGGCGGCATCGCGCACGGCGGGCAGCAGGTCGGCGTCGCGCATCAGGTCGGCCACCTTGAATTGCAGCAGGCCGGTCTGGCGGGTGCCGAGCATTTCGCCGGGGCCGCGCAGTTCGAGGTCTTTTTCAGCGATCACGAAACCGTCGTTGGTTTCACGCATGATCCCCAGGCGCTGGCGGCCGATCTGTGACAGCGGCGGATGGTACAGCAGCACGCAATGACTGGCGGCGCTGCCCCGGCCCACGCGGCCACGCAATTGGTGCAGTTGCGCCAGGCCCAGGCGCTCGGGGTTTTCGATGATCATCAGGCTGGCGTTGGGCACGTCGACGCCGACTTCGATCACCGTGGTAGCCACCAGCAATTGCAGGTTGCCGGCCTTGAACTCGGCCATCACCGCGGCTTTTTCCACGGGCTTCATGCGGCCGTGAATCAGCCCGACCTTGAGTTCGCCCAACGCACTGGTGAGGTCTTCATAGGTGGTTTCGGCGGCCTGGCAGGTCAGCTCCTCGGATTCTTCGATCAGCGTGCATACCCAATACGCCTGGCGGCCTTCGGCACAGGCGCCGCGTACCCGTTCGATCACCTCGACCCGGCGGGTGTCGGTGACCAGCACGGTGTTGACCGGCGTTCGGCCCGGCGGCAGTTCGTCGAGGATCGAGGTGTCGAGGTCGGCGTAGGCACTCATGGCCAGGGTGCGCGGGATCGGCGTGGCGGTCATGATCAACTGGTGCGGGCTCATGCGGCCGCCCACGCCTTTCTGGCGCAGGGCCAGGCGCTGCTGCACGCCGAAGCGGTGCTGTTCGTCGATGATCACCAGCGCCAGGTTCTTGAATTTCACTTCGTCCTGGAACAGTGCGTGAGTGCCCACCACCATCGGGGCGCCGGCGGCGATTTGTTCCAGGGCGGCTACGCGGTTCTTGCCCTTGAGCTTGCCGGCCAGCCAGGCGACTTCCAGGCCCAGGGGTTCGAGCCAGCGCTTGAAGGTGATGAAGTGCTGTTCGGCGAGAATCTCGGTGGGCGCCATCAGCGCCACCTGATAGCCGGCTTCGAGAGCTTGCAGCGCGGCGAGGGCGGCGACCACGGTTTTACCCGCGCCCACGTCACCCTGGATCAGCCGCAGCATCGGCTCTTTCTGGCTCAGGTCGTAGGCGATTTCATTGCCGACCCGCTGCTGGGCGCCCGTCGGTGCAAACCCCAGGTTGGCCAGGTATTGCGCAGGCAGGCGCTTGGCCTTGGGCATGGCCGGCGCGCGCAGCGAACGCATGCTCTCGCGCAAGCGTTGCTGCGACAGTTGGTGGGTCAGCAGTTCTTCGAACGCCAGGCGATGTTGGGCCCAGTGATGACCGAGGGCCAACTCGTCGACGTCGGCGTCGGCGGGTGGGTGATGCAGGTAACGAATCGCATCATCCAGCGGTGCCAGTTGGTAGTCGCGCGCCAGTTCCTGAGGCAGCCAGTCGGGCAGGCTTTTGGGTCCGAGCATCGTCAGGGTTTGCATGCACAACTGGCGCAGGCGCTGTTGGGTCAGGCCTTCGGTGAGCGGGTAGATCGGCGTGAGGGTGGTGTCCACCGGCGGCGGCTCGTCGCCGGTAATGGCGCGGTATTCCGGGTGGTAGATTTCCAGCCCCGAAGCGCCGGGCCGGGCTTCGCCGTAGCAACGCACGCGGGTGCCCCGCTTGAGGCCTTCCCTCTGGGCATTGCTGAAGTGGTAGAAGCGCAGGCTCAGGCCGCCGGTGCCGTCTTGCAGGCGCACGACTAAACTGCGGCGTTTGCCCATCACCACGTCGGCGCCGCTGACGGTGCCTTCGACCACCGCGTCCTGCCCGGGACGCAATTGGCCGATGGGCACCACGCGGGTGCGGTCCTGGTAACGCAGGGGCAGGTGGAACAATACGTCCTGGAGATTTTCCAGGCCGACCTTGGCCAATTTCTCGGCCATGGCCTCCCCGACACCCTTGAGTGCCGTCACCGACACCTGCGACAGCTCAGTCATACCGTTACTTAGCTCGCAGCAGGCGGCTTGGCCACCGAACACAGGCGGATCGAGTCGGCGAGGATTTCAATCGCTTTCGGGCGTGGGAAGCTCGCGCGCCAGGCAATCGCCACGGTGCGGAACGGCACCGGCGGCGTGAGTGGGCGCACGGCGATCACGCCGGGAGCGTAGTGATGGCTATCGACCGCCGACAGCGGCAGGATCGAAATGCCCAGGCCGGAGGCGACCATATGCCGAATGGTTTCCAGGGAGCTGGATTCCACGGTGGTGTGCTTGGCGCCGTCGTTGCCCTTGGTCAGGGTCGGGCAGGCTTCCAGTACCTGGTCGCGGAAGCAGTGGCCTTCGCCCAGCAACAGCAGGCTCTTGTCGTTGAGCAGGCCCGCGTCGATGGTGTCTTTCTGCGTCCAGGGGTGGGACGCCGGCATCAGCACGTAGAACGGCTCATCGTAGAGTGGCAGTGTCAGCACGTCTGCCTCGTTGAACGGCAGGGCGATGATGATCGCGTCGAGCTCGCCGTTGCGCAGTTTGTCGCGCAGCACGTGGGTGAAGTTTTCTTCGATATACAGCGGCATCTGCGGCGCGACGCGGTGCAGTTGCGGAATCAGGTGCGGGAACAGGTACGGGCCGACGGTGTAGATGGCGCCGACTTTCAGCGGTGCGGTCAGCTGGTTCTTGCCGGCCTGGGCAAGTTCGCGAATGCTTTGGGCCTGTTCCAGGACCTTCTGGGCCTGGGCGACGATGCCTTCGCCCACGGGCGTGAGGCGCACGGCGCTTTTGCTGCGCTCGAAAATCAGCACACCGAGTTCGTCTTCAAGCTTTTTCACACCCACCGACAGCGTCGGCTGGCTGACGTGGCAACGCTCGGCCGCGTGGCCGAAGTGCTGCTCTTGGGCGAGGGTAACGATGTAGCGTAATTCTGTAAGAGTCATAGCGGGCGTCCATGAGGTTGCGGGCCAAGCATACCGGCTGCAATCGATAGACGCACGTTATCAGACAGCATGGGGTTTACGACACCTGGTAATCAGGTGTCGCGTTCATGCTTTCAGCTTTGCGGGTATTTGAAGGTGAAGGTTTTGGTGAAAGGGCCCCACCATTCCGGTACGCCGGTTTCCTTGTCCACATGGTGGAAGAAGCCTTTGATCTGCGGGCTTTCATAGCGCAGTACCACGGTGTAGGTGCCGGGGCCGTCCATTTTCACGTTGTTGGCATAGTGGGCGCCGTCTTTGGCCACCATCGGCAGCAAGGTGCCGATTTCCTTGTAGTCGGGCGAGCCCTGCTTGACCAGCGAGTAGGTGATGGTCAGGTAGGGCACCCACTCGCCGTTGGACAGGCCGTACTTGTTGTCGGCGGTGGCGTGCACGTCCGTCTCAAGGTGCACCGAGTCCTTGCTCATCACCATGCCCGGTGGCATGGGGGCCATTTCGATGCCGACCAGATAGGAGGAGGCGATTTCCATGTCGTTGACCTGGACCGGTCCGCCAATCGGGTACTCGCGGGCTTGGGTCAGGGTGGAAGCGGCCAGGGCGCTGACAAGTACCAGTGCGGCGGCCAGGGGATTGCGCAGGTGTTTCATGGTGGGGCTCCTAGGGCAGTTAACGTGATTGCGTCGGACGTGAATGCAGCAAGCGGTTACCCAGCACCAGGAGCGCGAGGGTGACGGACCAGGCGACCAACTGGACGCCCAGCGGCCGGTCGGTGTAGCCCACCAGCGCGGTCAATGCGCGGCCGGTGAGGCTGCCATCGGAGACCAGCCAGGAGGTGTCCCAGAGTTGGTAGCCCCAGGCGGGAATCAGGTCGATACCGGCGAGGATCGCAGCCGCCCGACCGGCCATGCCGGCGGCGAGCAAGGCAATCATCCAGCCGGTAATCGAGAACAGGCGCTTGAGGCTGATGGCGACCAGCCCGCGGTACATCAGCCAGGACAGCGCGGCGCCGGCGGCGATGCCGAGCACGCCACCGGTCAGCATCGACAGTGGGTCTGCCTGGCTTGATGCAGCGATGCCATAGAGGAACAGCACGATTTCCGAGCCTTCGCGCAGCACGGCCACGGTGATCACCACGGCCAGGGCCCAGAGTGATTTTTCGCCAGTGAGTACCGCATTGCCCGCGCTGCGCAGTTGGGTTGCCAGCTCGCGACCGTGGCTGGCCATCCACAGGTTGTGCCAGCCCAGCATCACGACGGCGACCACCAGAATGGCTGCGTTGAAAATTTCCTGGCCGAAGCCTTGCAGCGCCTGGGTGATTGCGCCGGTAAAGAGCGCGAGGATGCCGGCGCCCAATACGCCGGCCGCGATCCCGCCGCCGATAAACAGTCCGCGCCTTGCCAGGCCTTGGGTGGCGGCCATCACGATGCCCACCACAATCCCGGCTTCCAGTACTTCACGAAACACGATCAACAGACAGGCCAGCATGGCTTACTCCTTGGCCGCGACGGCAGTGACCGTGCCTTTGGCCTGGTCTGGGTGGTAGTCATCGAAGAAGGTGTAGGCGCCGGGATGCAGCGGGCCTGCAAACACCGTCACGGTGTTACCGGGGACGATGATTTTTTCGAATTTCATGTCGTAGCTTTCGAACTCATCGACGCTTTCGTCATGGCTGGTGAGTTGAATACGAAAGCGCTCGCCGGCCGGTACCTCGAAACTTGAGGGGCTGAAGGTGTGGTTTTGAATGACCAGGGTGACCAGCTGATCCGCATGGGCTGCGACGGGAAAAGCCAGTAGGAGGAGAGCCAGCCGGGCAAGGTTGGGCATGCCGAATGTCCGCTAATGAGAACTATTCGCGGATGATTGGCTTTGTCTTTAAATGTTACAAGTGAAGATGGAGTTAGGTAGCGGCCTGTTCAACCGTGGTTCAGGTTGCGGTGGCGCGGGGGGAGGGAACAGCAGCCGTGGGCACCCGAGAGTGCCCACGGTGAGGATTACCGGCGACGTTTTTCGATGTTGTAAACGAACGGTGCAACGATCTCGATGCTGCCGCCTTTCAACATGTCGGCCGGCGGCTTGGGCAGCGGCTGGGCACGACGGATCATGTCGAGAGTCGCGCGGTCCAGGTCGGCGTTGCCGGAGCGGCCGACCAGTTCGTAGGACAGCACGTTGCCATCGGCATCCACCACGAAACGCAAGCGGTTCAGGCCTTCCTTGCCGCGTGCCTGGGCACTTGCCGGGTACTTTTTATACTTGGCCAAGTGGCCGAGCAGCGTGCTTTCCCAGGTGGCCTTGGCCGCGATCTGCTGCGGCGAAGGGCCCGGTTGAGGCTGGGCGGATTTTTCCGTAGGCGCGTTGTTCTGCGGAGTTTCGCTCGGCGGCTCTTCGGAAGGTTTTTCCTTGGGCGGATCGGGCTTCTTCTCTACAGGCTTGGGCGGCTGCGGTTTTGGCTTGGGCTTGACCGGCTTTGGCACCTGGATCGTCGGCTTGGGTGCTTCCGCCAGTTTCGGCAATGGCAGCTCTTCCACCGGCGCGGGCGGTTGCGGCGGCGTGATCACCTTCGGCGGGGCCGGAGGTGGTGGCGCCGGCATCGGTGCCAGGTCGATGACCATGGCCGCCGGTGGCAGCTGGACCATATGTGGCGCCGACCACTGGAGCGCGATGATGATCGCGACGGCGTGGACGCCCAGCACGACGGCGAGGCTGGTGCCATAACGCGTCAGTTTGTGGCGCGTCGTGATCATTTCTTGGCTGCCGTCTCAAGTCCGACCAGGCCTACCTTGAGGTAACCGGCTGCCCGCAGGGCATCCATCACGCTCATCAGGTCGCCGTAGTCCACGCCCTTGTCGGCCTGGAAGAAGATGGTCGTGTCTTTCTTGCCCTGGGTCTTGGCGTCGAGCACCGCGCCCAGGGTTTCGGATTTCACTTCTTCTTCGCCCAGGAACAGACGCTGGTCCGCCTTGACGCTGAGGAATATCGGCTTCTCTGGCCGCGGCGCAGGTTTCGCGCTGGAGGCAGGCAGGTCGACCTTGATGTCCACGGTAGCCAATGGTGCGGCCACCATGAAGATGATCAGCAGCACCAGCATCACGTCGATAAACGGCGTGACGTTGATTTCGTGGTTCTCGACGAGCTCGTCGTCGCCTTGATTCAAATGCAGGCCCATGGCCGATTACCCCACTTTCACCATGTGCGGTTGCGAGCTGCGCTCGGTAGGCAGGTGATCGAGGTCACGGCTGACCAGCAACAGGACTTCTGCCGAAGCGTCCGATACTTGGGCCTTGTAGCCGGCGATCGAACGGGCGAAGACGTTGTAGATGACCACCGCAGGAATCGCGGCAACCAGGCCCAGTGCGGTTGCCAGCAGGGCTTCGGCAATGCCGGGCGCCACGACGGCGAGGTTGGTGGTCTGGGTTTTGGCGATGCCGATGAAGCTGTTCATGATGCCCCACACGGTACCGAACAGACCGACGAAGGGCGCGGTGGAACCGATGGTTGCCAGCACGCCGGTGCCGTTGCTCATGTTGCGACCGCAGGCGGCAACCAGGCGCTCCAGGCGGAAGCTGACGCGTTCCTTGATGCCTTCTTTTTCACGGCTGTTGGCCGACAGGCGCATCTCTTCGAGTGCGTCGTGAACCAGCAGGTTCGCCAGGGTGCCCTTCTTCGCCGCGCTTTCGCTGGCTTCCTTCAGGGTGGTGGCTTTTTTCAGGTGGACGATTTCAGTGCGCAGGCGACGCTTGGCGCCCAGCAGCTCGAAGCCCTTGGCGATCCAGATGGTCCAGGTGATGATCGAGGCGATGGCCAGGCCGATCATCACGATCTTCACGATGATGTCAGCGTTCTGGTACATGCCCCAGGGCGACAGGTCGTGGGCCATGCCCAGGCTGTTGTCTTCTTCCAGCACGACGCCGGTCTCGTCAGCCGGTGCGCCTTCGGCGGCGAGGGCAGGGTCGGTGGCAGCCGGTGCGGCAGCCGGAGCAGGAGCATTTTGCTCGTGGGCTGGCGCGGTGGCAGCAGGCTGGGCAGCCGGCGCAGTGTTGTCGGCGAATGCGGCGGTCGGTGCCAGCAGAACGCTGAACAGCACTGCAGCAATCGCACGCCAGGCGCGGGACGGGCTGTGAGGCTTGGTTGGCGAAGCGGGGGATGTATTGCGTGTCATGCTGGCCGGACCTGAGAGAAAAAATGAGTGGTTGTCCTTCCAGACCTGTAACGGGTCGAGGACAAAAGGGCGGTTATTATTGCAAGTAATTCTTGTTAACAGAAGCAATACGGATACTTTATTTGTCGTTTTGCTGGCCGCTGGTCATCTGCGGGGGCTAATCTTGACCTTTGAGAACGGAGTTTTGTGATGTCTGCGCCTTCTGTGGTGATTGCCGGTTGCGGCGATGTCGGTAGCCGTCTGGCCACCCAATTGCTGGCCCAGGGCTGGGAGGTTCATGGCCTGCGCCGGGATATCTCGCGCCTTCCCAAGGGTGTTATTGGCATTGCCGGCGACCTCTTCAATGAAGACTGCCCCGACACCTGGCCGGTGGGCGGGGTGGATTACCTGGTGTACTGCGCGGCGGCCACCGATCACGACGAGGCCGGCTATCGCGCCGCTTACGTGCAGGGGTTGCAGCATGTGCTGGAGTGGTTGAACGACTACGGCCAGGAGCCTAAACATCTGCTGTTTGTATCCAGCAGCAGCGTGTATGGGCAGCAGAATGGTGAGTGGGTCGACGAAAGCTCCGAGACCCAGGCGGGCGGTTATTCCGGGCAAGTGATGCTGGAAGCCGAGCAAGTGGCATTGAATAGCGGCATTCCCGCGAGCGTCGTGCGCCTGACCGGTATCTACGGCCCCGGCCGGGAATGGCTGTTGAGCCAGGTGCGCCAGGGTTATCGTGTGGCGATTGATCCACCTTTATATGGCAACCGCATCCACGCGGATGACGCTGCGGGTTTGCTGGCGTTTTTGCTGCAACACGTGGAGCAGGGCGGTGTGCTGGATAAATGCTACATCGGCGTCGACGACGCTCCGGCACCGCTGGCCGACGTGGTGGGCTGGTTGCGCGAATACCTTGGCGTGACCGAATGGGCCGAGAACGCCAGCGTGCGTCGGGCCGGCAGCAAGCAATGCAGCAACGCCCGGGCCAAGGCGCTGGGCTGGGTGCCACGTTATCCCAGTTATCGCGAAGGGTATGCGGCCATTCTCGAGGGTTGATGGCGTCACTGTTTTTCCAGCAGCCACTGGCGTGGCCCTGGAGTGAGCTGGGGGATTTCGTCGGGCTGGGACAGGTTGATCGCCTGGAGAATTTCCAGCCGTTTGCCGTAGCGGACGAAAATCCACCCGTCTCCGACATCGCCCTTGCCCAGGTAGAGCGTGTCATTGCCTGCGCCCTGGGTGGCGCAATCGCCGCCCAGGCACAGCTCGTACCGGTCGTTTTGCGCCAGGCCTGACACGCGGCCATCCGCCGTGAACACTACGATGTTGCCGGTGCCTTGGCCTTCAATGATTTTCCACTGGCCGCCCATATAGGCTGAGTTCAGCGCCTGCCGGAAGGTTGTGCCCCACTTCGCTCCCGCCGAAGCTGGCGGTTCAGGGCGTCTAAACACTTGCCCGGCATAACGCTCTGTGGGGAGTTGGATCAACTGTTTGCCATCCGATTGAAGCTCGTCGGTGCCATGGCCGTTGTAGTCGACGGTCCATAGGCCCGGCGCCTTCGGCAGCAATTGGCCCTCGCCGAGCTCGAACGCATTGCTGACTTGCGCCTTGCCGCTTCGGGTGTCGATGTTCCATTCCAGGTTCAAACCGTGGGCATCGATGGCTCGCAACAAAGGCCGGCCTTGGGCGGCTGAATCGATGGCCGCCTGATTGATCCACAGCCCGCTGATGTCGGTTGTTGGTGGCGTATGGGTGCAGCCGCCAAGCAGGATCAGGCTAAGGACAAGTAATGTGCGCATGGCGGCAATCCCTGGACGGTAAAAACCATGGGGCCCAATGTAGGAGCGAGCTTGCTCGCGAAAAACGCAAAGACACCGCGTTAATTCAGGATGCTGGCGTTATCGTTGACGCCCTTCGCGAGCAAGCTTGCTCCTACAGAAAAAAGGAGCCCGTGGGCTCCTTTTTTCTGTATCACTGTTTTTCCAGCAACCACTGCCGCGGCCCCGGGGTAAACGAGGGCACCTCGTCAGCCTGGGCAGTATTGATCGCCTGGAAGATTTCCAGTTGTTTGCCTTTGCGCGCAAAGATCCACGGGTTGCCCTGGCCGTTCAGTTGCAGCCAGATGCTGTCGTAGCCGCCGCTCATGGAGGCGCAATCGCCTGCCAGGCACAGCGAGTACTGATCGGCGCCCGGCAGGCCGGTCACCTGGCCATTGGCCTGGAACTGCACGGTCGCGCCTTCGCCATTGCCGCTGCTGATCTTCCAGGTGCCGCCCATATAAGCGGCGTACAGCGTGCGCTCGAAGTTGGCGCCCAGCGGCGCGCCTTCGGGGGCAGGGTCTTTGGCACGGGCGAACAGTTGCTCGGGCTCGTTATCATTGGCCCCTTGCAGCAGTTGTTTGCCTTTACGCTTGAGTTCGGTGGCGGTGCCACCGTAGAAATCGACACTCCAGGCGCCGGATTTTTCACCCAGCAACTTGCCTTCAGCGACTTCAAAACCGTTGTAGTAGCGGGCCTGGGATGCTTTGGTGTTCACCTCCCATTCGAGGTTCGGACCATAGCTCTGCAGGGCTTCACGCAAAGGGCCGCCCTTGGCTGCCGCATCGATGGCGGCCTGGTTGATCCAGGTGCCGCTCACATCCAGGTCGGCGGGATTGCTGGCGCAGCCGCCGAGCAGCAGGGCGAGCAACGAAGAGGCAACGAGCGCTTTGCGCATTACGAAATCCTTCCAAGAACCAATTCGGCGCAGCCTTCCCGTGGAAGCGCTGCGCCGGATGTTTTACTCGATGACCAGAATGGCGTCCATCTCAACCTGCGCGCCCTTTGGCAGGGCGGCAACGCCGATGGCGGCGCGGGCTGGGTAGGGTTGTTCGAAGTACTTGCCCATGATCTCGTTGACCTTGGCGAAGTGGCTCAGGTCGGTGAGGAAGATGTTCAGCTTGACGATGTCCTTGAACGAACCGCCTGCGGCTTCGGCAACCGACTTCAGGTTTTCGAAGACCTGGATGGTTTGTGCTTCAAAGCCTTCAACCAACTCCATGGTTTTTGGGTCCAGTGGAATCTGGCCGGACATGTAGACGGTATTGCCCGCCTTGATCGCCTGGGAATAAGTACCGATTGCTGCTGGTGCCTTGTCGCTGGTGATAACAGTCTTGGTCATGAGGACTCCTTGTAATGGGCGGGGCTAAATGAAGAGCTAGGCGCGCATCCGGGTGATGCGGATGACCCCGGTCAGGGCGCGCAGTTTCTTGATTACGCGGGCCAGGTGCACGCGGTCGTGCACGCTGACCACCAGTTGGACCACGCTGATGCGGCCATCGCGTTCGTCCATGCTGATTTTCTCGATATTGCCGTCGGCCGCATTGACGCTGCTGGCCAGCAGGGCGATCAGGCCGCGCTGGTGTTCCAGCTCGACCCGCAGTTCGACGTTGAATTCGCCGGTGACATCCTTGGCCCACGAAAGCTGGATGCATTTCTCGGGGTTGTGGCGGATTTCACTGATGTTGCGGCAGTTGTCCAGGTGCACCACCATGCCTTTGCCGGCGGACAGGTGGCCAACAATCGGGTCGCCCGGGATCGGCGTGCAGCATTTGGCGTAGCTGAGCACCAGGCCTTCGGTGCCGCGAATCGCCAGCGGGCCTTCGGGGCTTGGCAGTTGTTCGCCTTCGCCCAGCAGGCGGCGGGCGACCACATAGGCCATGCGGTTGCCCAGGCCAATGTCTTCCAGCAAGTCTTCGATCAGTTCCTGGCGGTACTCGTGGAGCATCGCCTGCACGCGCTCGGCCGGGATCTTGTCCAGGGAGCTGTCGAAGCCGTTGAGCACCTTGTTCAGCAGGCGTTCGCCCAGGCTGATGGACTCGGAGCGGCGTTGCAGTTTCAGGGCGTGACGGATGTGGGTACGGGCCTTGCCGGTAACCACGAAGTTGAGCCAGGCCGGGTTCGGGCGTGCGCCCGGTGCGCTGACGATCTCCACCGTGGAGCCGCTTTGCAGCGGTTCCGACAGCGGGGCCAGTCGACGATTGATCCGACAGGCTATGCAGCTGTTACCCACGTCGGTGTGCACCGCGTAGGCGAAGTCGACCGCCGTGGAGCCTTTGGGCAGCTCCATGATCCGGCCTTTGGGTGTGAACACGTAGACCTCGTCCGGGAACAGGTCGATCTTCACGCTTTCGATAAATTCCAGGGAGTTGCCGGCACGTTGCTGCATTTCCAGCACGCCCTTGACCCACTGGCGGGCGCGGGCATGGGTGCCTTTTGGCTGCTCGTCACCGGTGGACTTGTACAGCCAGTGGGCGGCGATGCCGTTGTTGGCCATCTCTTCCATTTCGCGGGTGCGGATCTGGATCTCGATCGGCACCCCGTGCATACCGAACAGCGTCGTATGCAGCGACTGATAGCCGTTGGCCTTGGGAATCGCGATGTAGTCCTTGAAGCGTCCCGGCAGGGGCTTGTACAAATTATGTACAGCACCCAGCACGCGGTAGCAGGTATCGACCTTGTCGACGATGATCCGGAACGCGTACACGTCCATGATCTCGTTGAAGGCCCGGCGCTTGCCGCGCATCTTCTTGTAGATGCCGTAGATGTGTTTCTGCCGGCCGCTGACCTCGCCCTCGATCTCATCGATCGCCAGGCAGTGGCTCAGGGACTCTTCGATCTTGTTGACGATTTCCTTGCGGTTGCCCCGGGCGCGCTTGACTGCCTGGTAGATGCGTGCGGAACGCATCGGGTGCATGGCTTTGAAGCCGAGGTCTTCGAACTCGATACGAATGGCGTGCATGCCCAGCCGGTTGGCGATGGGCGCGTAGATTTCCAGGGTTTCCTTGGCGATGCGCCGGCGTTTTTCGCCGGACAGCACTTCCAGCGTGCGCATGTTGTGCAGCCGGTCGGCCAGCTTCACGAGGATCACGCGGATGTCCCGGGCCATGGCCATGGCCATCTTCTGGAAGTTTTCCGCCTGGGCTTCGGCCTTGGTCTCGAAGTTCATCTGGGTCAGTTTGCTGACCCCGTCGACCAGTTCGGCCACGGTTTCGCCAAATTGCGCACTGAGCGCTTCCTTGGCAATGCCGGTGTCTTCGATCACGTCATGCAGCATCGCAGCCATCAAACTCTGATGGTCCATGTGCATGTCGGCAAGAATGTTTGCCACGGCAAGAGGATGCGTGACGTACGCCTCACCACTGCGGCGGCGTTGGCCGTCGTGGGCTTGTTCGGCGTAGAAATACGCTCGGCGGACCAGGTTGACCTGGTCTGGGCCGAGGTAGGTCGATAAGCGATCGGCGAGGGCGTCTATGCTCGGCAAAGTATTAACTCCTGCCGTTGGCTGTGACCCCGCGCCGTGCTACGTCGACCAGGCATAGGCTTAGACGGCCTCGTTGGACTCGTCCTCGAACGCTGCAAACAGCGGTTCGTCTTCAACGATTTCGGCGTTGGCGATGAACTCGTAGCTCATCAGGCCTTCAGCGATTTCACGCAGGGCTACAACGGTAGGCTTGTCGTTTTCCCACTGGACCAGGGGCTCTTTGCCGCCAGTGGCCAGTTGACGGGCACGCTTGGTAGAGAGCATGACCAGCTCAAAGCGGTTATCCACGTGTTCTAGGCAGTCTTCAACGGTTACGCGGGCCATGGTATTCCTCGGAGCGAATGCAATATGCGCGCTGCCCGGTTGGGCGAGCGGACTGAACAGTTTAAAAAATCACCAGCGTTTAGGGAAGCGCTGATTTTTCGCAGGCCATCGCAAACGCGCTACAAGTGCCAATGTAAAGCCCTTGCAGCGGTTTTGGGAAGAGCCAATCAGCCGAGCAGTTCAGCCAATAATTTGCCGAAACGCTGCTGCTGACGCTTTTGCTGAAGCTGATTGGTGCGGAAAATTGCCTTCAAATCGTCCAGGGCGTGGGCGAAATCGTCGTTGATGATCAGGTAGTCGTAGTCGACGTAGTGGCTCATTTCACTGACGGCTTCGCGCATGCGGCCTTCGATGATCTCGTCGCTGTCCTGGCCACGGTTGGTCAGGCGCTGGTGCAGCGCTTCCAGTGATGGCGGCAGGATGAAGATCGAACGGGCTTTCGGCATCAGCTGGCGCACCTGCTCGGCGCCCTGCCAGTCGATTTCCAGGATCAGGTCGTGGCCTTCGTCCAGGGTCTGCTGCAGGTGGCTTTGCGAGGTGCCGTAGAGGTTGCCGAACACTTCGGCGCGCTCGAGGAAATCACCGTGCTCGATCATCTTCACGAACTCGGTGCGCTCGACGAAGTGGTAGTGCACGCCGTTCACTTCACCCGGGCGCATGGCGCGGGTGGTGTGGGACACCGAGATGCGGATCTGCTCGTCAGCGTCGGTCAGGGCTTTGACCAGGCTGCTTTTGCCCGCGCCCGATGGGGCAGAAATGATGTAGAGGGTGCCGGTGCTGTGGGTCATGTCAGGGTGCCTTACTCGATATTCTGTACTTGTTCGCGCATTTGCTCGATCAACACTTTGAGGTTGACCGCCGCCTGTGTGCTGCGCGGATCAAAGGCTTTGGAGCCCAGTGTATTGGCTTCGCGGTTGAGTTCCTGCATCAGGAAGTCCAGGCGCCGACCGGCGGCACCGGCCGACTTGAGCACGCGGCGCACTTCCAGGATGTGGGTGCTCAGGCGGTCGAGTTCTTCGGCGACGTCGCTCTTCTGTGCCAGCAGCACCATTTCTTGCTCAAGACGTACCGGATCCAGCTCGGCCTGCATGTCGGTGAAGCGGTCCAGGACCTTCTGGCGCTGGGTGGCAAGCATCTGCGGCACCAGTTCGCGCAGGGTCACCACGTCTTGTTCGATGGAGGTCAGGCGGTCGCTGATCAGGCGGGCCAGTTCGGCACCTTCGCGTTCGCGGCCGGCCTTGAGTTCTTTCAAGCCCTGGTTGAACAGGGCAAGGGCCTCGGCATTCAGGGCTTGCGGGTCGGTGGCGTCGGCCACCAGCACGCCGGGCCAGGCCAGCACTTCCAGTGGATTGATGGCGGCAGGCTGTTTGATCAGGCCGGCGATGGTTTCGGCGGCGGCGACCAATTGGGCTGCGCGCTCGCGATCCACTTGCAACGGCTTGCCAGTGGTTTCCTCGGTAAAGCGCAGGGTGCATTCCAGCTTGCCGCGGGAGATGCCTTGGCGCAGTGCCTCACGGACCGCGCCTTCGAGGTCGCGAAACGATTCCGGCAGGCGCAGGTGCGGCTCCAGGTAGCGGCTGTTGACCGAGCGCAATTCCCAGCTCAGGGTGCCTTGGACGCCGGCTTTTTCGACGCGGGCGAAGGCGGTCATGCTGTGCACCATGGAGGTACCTCGCGATGCAGTCCCGCAAACGGGCGGGCTGATGGGTAGATTGAAGCCGACAGGCTGCGAAGGCGCAGGATTGTAGCTCAACGGGACGGGTGGCCCCAAACAGTGGCTTCGCTGCCTGGTTTGTAACAGGATTTTTTAGTCGTGCCGATCAGGGCTGGCGGCTCTATAATGCTCGGCAGTTTTTCGTCCTCCGTACAGGTATCCCCTATGAAACGTCCAAGTGGTCGCGCTGCCGATCAGCTCCGCTCGATCCGCATCACCCGCAACTACACCAAACACGCCGAGGGATCCGTACTGGTCGAGTTTGGCGATACCAAGGTTATCTGCACCGTCAGCGTCGAAAATGGCGTGCCGCGTTTCCTCAAGGGCCAGGGCCAGGGTTGGTTGACCGCCGAATACGGCATGCTGCCGCGCGCCACCGGCGAGCGTAACCAGCGTGAAGCCAGCCGTGGCAAGCAAGGCGGCCGCACCCTGGAAATCCAGCGCCTGATCGGCCGTTCCCTGCGTGCTGCGCTGGACATGTCCAAGCTGGGCGACGTCACCCTGTACGTCGACTGCGACGTGATCCAGGCCGACGGTGGCACCCGCACGGCATCCATCACCGGTGCCATGGTTGCCCTGGTCGATGCGCTCAAAGTCATCAAGAAACGTGGCGGCCTGAAAGGCGGCGATCCGCTCAAGCAGATGATCGCGGCAGTGTCGGTCGGCATGTATCAGGGCGAGCCTGTGCTGGATCTAGACTATCTTGAAGATTCGGCTGCCGAGACCGATCTGAACGTGGTGATGACCAGCACCGGTGGTTTCATCGAAGTGCAGGGCACCGCCGAAGGCGCGCCATTCCAGCCGGCAGACCTGAACGCCATGCTGGCGCTGGCCCAGAAAGGCATGACCGAGATCTTCGAACTGCAGAACGCCGCATTGGCGGACTGATTCAACCCCAAGGAGCTACGCCATGAGTGACAGTCAACTTCCACTGCCGACACCGTCCAAGGAAGTTCGCCAGTGGGCGATGCTCTGTCACTTCGCGGCGTTCTTCGGGTTGATGTTCCCATTCGGCAGCCTGCTCGGGCCGTTGATTCTCTGGCAGGTGAAGAAGGACACGGACCCGTTCATTGATGACCAGGGCAAGGAAGCGCTGAACTTCCAGATCACCGTGGGCATCGCCTGGGCGGTCTGCTTCCTGCTGGGCTTTATCGTGATCGGCTTCGTGTTGATGACCGTGCTGGTGATTGGCGCGGTGGTGATGACGATCATTGCCGGCATCAAGGCCAACAAGGGCGTGGCTTATCGTTATCCGTGGACGTTGCGGTTGATCAAATAACCACCGCCCACAAAAAAACCGACAGCGATGTCGGTTTTTTTGTGCCAGGAAAAAGACCTTAGATGGTCAGTGTCCAGTCGTAGTCCACGATCAGCGGCGCGTGCTGCGAGAAGCGCGGCTGGCGTGGCAGGCGTGCGCTGCGAACGAAGCGGCGCAGGCCCGGGGTCAGCAGTTGGTAATCAAAACGCCAGCCCAGATTCAGCATCTCGGCCTGTTCGTTATCCGGCCACCAGCTGTACTGGTCGCCTTCGCGGCTGACTTCCCGCAGGGCATCGACATAGCCCATGTTGCCGACAATCTCGTCCATCCAGGCCCGTTCCGGCGCCAGAAAACCCGGGGATTGCTGGCTGTCGCGCCAATTCTTGATATCCAGCTTCTGTTGCGCCACGTACAGCGAGCCACAGTAAATGTACTCGCGACGTTTGCGCCGCTGTTTATCCAGATAACGGGCGAAGTCGTCCATTAGCTTGAACTTCTGGTTCAAGTCTTCATCGCCATTCTGCCCTGATGGAAGCAGCAAGGTCGCAATGCTGACCTTATCGAAATCGGCTTGCAGGTAGCGCCCGTAGCGGTCGGCTGTCTCGAAGCCGAGGCCGCTGATGACCGCCTTGGGTTGCAACCGCGAATACAAAGCCACGCCACCTTGGGTGGGAACTTCGGCATCACAGGCATAAAGGAAGTAGCCATCCAGTTGGAAGGCTGGGTCGTCCAGTTCAAAGGCGGAGGCGCGGGTGTCCTGCAGGCAGATGACGTCGGCATTCTGGGCTTGCAGCCAACTGAGCAAACCACGCTCGACTGCAGCCTGAATACCATTGACGTTCACACTGATGATCCGCATAAATGGCCCCAAAAATCGCGTGCGTGTATGATACACGCCGTCTACCTAATTAGCTAAATCCGTGGTATCTGAGGCTTTTTTCATGCAGGCGTATCAACGCGATTTCATTCGTTTTGCCATCGATCGCGGCGTATTGCGCTTCGGTGAGTTCACTCTGAAGTCCGGGCGCACCAGCCCTTACTTCTTCAATGCCGGCCTTTTCAACTCGGGTTCTGCCCTGGCGCAGCTGGGTCGTTTCTATGCGGCCGCCATCGTTGAAAGTGGTATTTCCTTCGACGTGCTGTTCGGCCCGGCCTACAAGGGCATTCCCCTGGCCGCCGCGACCGCCGTGGCGTTGGCTGAACATCACGGGCAGGATCTGCCATGGTGCTTCAACCGCAAGGAAGCCAAGGCACACGGCGAAGGCGGCAGCCTGGTGGGCGCACCGCTCAAGGGCGACGTGCTGATCATCGATGACGTGATCACTGCCGGCACCGCGATTCGCGAGGTGATGCAGATCATCGCTTCCCAGGACGGCGCCAAGGCCGCCGGCGTGTTGATCGCGCTGAACCGCCAGGAGCGTGGCAACGGTGAATTGTCGGCGATCCAGGAAGTGGAGCGCGATTTCGCGATTCCGGTGGTGAGCATCGTATCGCTGAACCAGGTGTTGCAGTTCCTGGAAGACGACCCGCAGCTCAAGCAGCATTTGCCGGCGGTCAAGGCCTATCGCGAGCAGTTCGGCGTTTGATCTGAAAGCCAGGCAATAAAAAAGCCCCACCCCCTGTAGGAGCGAGCAAGCTCGCTCCTACAGGGGGTGGGGCTTTTAGTTTTCCAGTGCTTAAGGGCGCTTGCGATTGCTGATCAGGGTACCCACACCGGTGTCGGTGAAGATTTCCAGCAGGATCGCATTTGGAACCCGGCCGTCCAGGATCAACGAACTGCCGACGCCGCCTTGCACCGCTTCCAGTGCGCAACGGATCTTCGGCAGCATGCCGCCGTAGATGGTGCCGTCGGCGATCAGGTCGTCCACTTGCTGGGTCGTCAGGCCGGTCAGGACCTTGCCTTCCTTGTCCATCAAGCCGGCGATGTTGGTGAGCAGCATCAGCTTCTCGGCCTTCAGCGCCTCGGCCACCTTGCCGGCCACCAGGTCGGCGTTGATGTTGTAGGACTCACCGTTGGCACCCACGCCGATAGGCGCGATCACCGGAATGAAATCGCCTTTCACCAGCAGGTTCAGCAGATCGGTGTTGATGCCGATCACTTCGCCCACCTGGCCGATGTCGATGATTTCCGGCTGGGTCATCTCCGGGGTCTTGCGGGTCACGGTGAGCTTCTTCGCGCGGATCAGCTCGGCGTCCTTGCCGGTCAGGCCGATGGCGCTGCCGCCATGACGGTTGATCAGGTTGACGATGTCTTTGTTCACCTGGCCGCCCAGGACCATCTCCACCACGTCCATGGTCTGGGCGTCGGTCACGCGCATGCCGTCGATGAAATGACTCTCGATGGACAGGCGTTTGAGCAGGTCACCGATTTGCGGGCCGCCACCGTGTACCACCACCGGGTTGATCCCGACGGCTTTCATCAACACGATGTCGCGGGCAAAGCCGGTCTTCAGCTCGTCGCTTTCCATGGCATTGCCGCCGTACTTGATCACCAGCGTCTTGCCGACGTAGCGTCGAATGTAAGGCAACGCTTCGGAAAGGACCTTGGCGGTATTGGCGGCGGCTTCGCGTTCGAGGGTCATTCAGGGCTCCGGTACAAAAAATCAGAACGGTAATTGGAGATCAGGGGCAACACGTTTCAACTGGGCGTGGAACACGTCCTTGATGCGCTGCAACTCAGCCTCGGAATCCGCCTCGAAACGCAGCACCAGCACCGGTGTGGTGTTGGACGCGCGAACCAGGCCCCAGCCTTTGGCGTAATCGACCCGCACGCCGTCAATGGTGGTCAGGTTGGCGCCTTCGCCCCATTGCGCATCGTGCAGTGCGTCAATGATGCTGAATTTGCTCTCTTCGGTCACATGGATATTGATCTCTGGCGTAGAAATATCATCCGGGAAGGTTGCAAACAGGTCTTCGGCGGTGGATTTTTCGTTGCTGAGGATCTCCAGCAGACGAGCGGCGCTGTAAATACCGTCGTCAAAACCGAACCAGCGCTCTTTGAAGAACACGTGGCCGCTCATTTCGCCGGCCAACAGGGCGCCGGTTTCCTTCATTTTCTTTTTGATCAACGAGTGACCGGTCTTCCACATTAGCGGACGCCCGCCGTATTCCTTGATCAGCGGCGTCAGGCGGCGGGTGCATTTGACGTCGAAGATGATCTCGGCGCCCGGGTTGCGTGCCACGACGTCGCGGGCAAACAGCATCAGCAGGCGGTCCGGGAACACGATATTGCCGGTGTTGGTCACCACACCGACGCGGTCGCCGTCGCCATCGAACGCCAGGCCCAGGTCGGCGCCGGTTTCCTTGACCTTGGCGATCAGGTCCACCAGGTTTTCAGGCTTGCCCGGGTCCGGGTGGTGGTTGGGGAAGTTGCCGTCCACCTCGCAAAACAGCGGGATCACTTCGCAGTTCAGGGCTTCGATCAGTTGCGGGGCGATCACGCCGGCCGCGCCGTTGCCGCAATCCACCACCACTTTCAGGCGGCGGGCGAGTTTGACGTCGCGGGTGATTTCGTCCGAATAACGATCGAGAATCTCAACCTTGGTGATGGTGCCGGCACCGCTGGTCAGGTCGTTGGTCTTCAGGCGGGTGTGCAGGGCCTGGATCTGTTCGTTGGCCAGGGTATCGCCGGCGATCACGATCTTGAAGCCGTTGTAGTCCGACGGGTTGTGGCTGCCGGTGAGCATCACGCCCGACTTGCCGGCCAGTACGTTGGCCGCGTAGTACAGCGCCGGCGTCGGCACCAGGCCTACATCGCTCACATGGCAGCCGCTGTCGGCCAGGCCCTGGATCAGTTGCTCCACCAGCTCGGGGCCGGACAGGCGGCCGTCACGGCCTACGGACACGTTGGGCTCGCCCTGGGCCAGGCTCTGGGAGCCAATGGCGCGGCCGATCCAGTAGGCGGTCTCGGCGGTCAGGGTCTTGGGGACCACGCCACGGATGTCATAGGCGCGGAAAATGCTGTCGGGAAATGACGGGGCGACTCGGGCTGCGTTGCTCATTGCGGGGGGGAACTCCATCTGAAAAGGGCGGGGCTGGCCTCAAGGGTGCTGACCGGCAGGCTCAAACTGAAGGGTAAGACGGCGTTTTTGGCATAGAGTTCGTGGTGCAAAAGTGCCATCGGCGCCGGAGCTCCGCCCTTTTGCCCGCCTAATGCCCTGATTTCACTGGGGAAATCTTGCTGATAAGTTCCGCGCATTCTTCATCCTGAAAGGCCATGCGTTGGCGTCAGGCCGGGTGAGGCACCCGGCCAGGTTCGGCTAAGTCAGTTCAGCTTAGTCAGTGGCTGCCGGAATGCCCGAAGCCGCCTGCACCGCGCTGGGTTTCGTCGAATTCTTCGACCAGTTCGAAGTGCGCCTGCACCACCGGCACCAGTACAAGCTGGGCAATGCGCTCGCCGACGGCGATGTTGAACGCGGTCTGGCCGCGGTTCCAGCACGACACCATGAGCTCGCCCTGGTAGTCCGAATCGATCAGGCCCACCAGGTTGCCGAGGACGATCCCGTGTTTGTGGCCCAGGCCGGAGCGCGGCAGGATCAGCGCCGCCAGGCCAGGGTCGCCCACGTAGATCGACAGGCCGGTCGGAATCAGAATGGTCTGGCCCGGCTCAAGCACGGTGTCCTGCTTGAGCATGGCGCGCAGGTCGAGGCCGGCGGAGCCCGGAGTGGCGTAGGCCGGCAGCGGGAATTCGTTGCCGATGCGTGGGTCGAGGATCTTGGCTTGCAAAGCGTGCATGGAAATTAAACCTGGTTCAGCCGTAGGGCGATAAAAGAGATCAGTTGGCGGGCAATCTTGCCCTTGCTGGTCTGGGCGAAAACGGTAGCGTGCAACTCGCGGTCGATCACGCTGATGGCATTTTCCTCGCTGTTGAAGCCGATGCTCGGGTTGGCGACATCGTTGGCGACAATCAGGTCGAGGTTTTTGTCTTTCAGTTTGCGTGCGGCGTAGTCCAGCAGATGCTCGGTCTCGGCAGCGAAACCGACGCTGAACGGACGGTCTTCACGGGTGGCGATGGTGGCCAGAATGTCCGGGTTGCGGACCATTTGCAGGAGCAGGCCGTCGCCGCTTGTAGGGTCTTTCTTGAGCTTCTGTGGTGCAACCACTTCCGGGCGGTAGTCCGCCACCGCTGCCGAAGCGATGAACAGGTCGCAGGGAATCGCCGCCTCACAGGCCGCCAGCATGTCGCGGGCGCTGACTACGTCGATTCGGGTGACGCGATCTGGGGTCGGCAGATGCACCGGACCGGTGATCAAGGTCACCCGTGCGCCTGCCTCGACCGCTGCTTCAGCCAGGGCAAAGCCCATTTTTCCTGAGCTATGGTTGGTGATGTAACGCACCGGGTCGATGTTTTCCTGGGTCGGGCCGGCGGTGATCAGCACGTGCTTGCCGGTCAGGGCCAGGTGCTGGAAGCAGTCGGCGGCACATTGGGCGAGGTCGGTGGCTTCGAGCATGCGGCCCATGCCCACGTCGCCACAGGCCTGGCTGCCGGAGGCCGGGCCGAAGACCTTGAGGCCGCGGCTTTGCAGGAGTTGGGTGTTGGCCTGGGTGGCCGGGTCGCGCCACATGGCCTGGTTCATGGCCGGGGCGATGGCCACGGTGGCGTCGGTGGCCAGCACCAGGGTGGTCAGCAGGTCGTCGGCAATGCCTTGGGCCAGGCGGGCGATCAGGTCGGCGGTGGCCGGGGCGATCAGTACCAGGTCGGCCCATTTGGCCAGCTCGATGTGGCCCATGGCAGCTTCGGCCGCAGGGTCCAGCAGGTCGAGGTGAACCGGGTGGCCGGACAAGGCTTGCATGGTCAACGGGGTAATGAATTCACTGCCGCCACGGGTCATGACCACGCGCACTTCGGCGCCTTGGTCCAGGAGCCTGCGAACCAGCTCTGCGCTCTTGTAGGCGGCAATGCCGCCGCCGACGCCGAGAACGATGCGTTTCCGATACAGACGCTGCATTGGCTTGCCTTTCCAGTTCAGTGATGGCGTTGCGATGCCCCCTCCCCAGGTGAAATCGCACGCAAAAAGATGGCCTAAGATACCACAGCGTCCGCCATGCAACAGCGGCGCACATGCACACGGAGGTGGGATGAGTATTCGCGATTGGCCCGCAGCAGAGCGTCCGCGGGAGAAGCTGTTGGAGTTGGGCGCGGAGAACCTTTCCGACGCTGAGTTGCTGGCGATTTTCCTGCGTACCGGGGTGGCCGGTAAAAGTGCCGTGGACCTGGCACGTCACCTTCTGGCGCAGTTTGGCAGCCTGCGCTCGCTGATGGAGGCCAGGCAGGCGGTGTTCAGCCAGCATTTGGGGTTGGGGGCGGCCAAGTTCGCCCAGCTCCAGGCGGTGCTGGAGATGGCCCGCCGTCATTTGGCCGAGCGTCTGCGTAACGATTCGGTGCTGGAAAGCCCGGTGGCCGTGCGCGACTACCTCAAGGCGCTGCTACGCCACGAGCCCCACGAGATATTCGGCTGCCTGTTTCTCGACGCCAAGCATCGGGTGTTGGGCTTTGAGAAGCTGTTTCAAGGGACTATCGACAACGCCACGGTCTACCCCCGGCAAGTGGTCAAGCGCGCCCTGGACTACAACGCTGCGGCACTGATCCTGTGCCACAACCATCCTTCCGGCAACGCCGAACCAAGCATGGCTGATCGAAAATTGACCAAGGTGCTGCAAAAGGCCCTGGAAATGGTGGACGTGCGGGTACTGGACCACATCATCGTGGGGGAGGGTGACCCGCTGTCGATGGCGGAGTATGGGTGGATGTAGGGTGAAAGCAGCTGCAAGTGGCAAGCTGCAAGCCTCGAGCAGGCTTGCAGCTTGGAGCTTATGGCTTGACGCTGACTTTCGAGTAATCCTGGCGACCAAACGGGCTCACCTGATACCCCTCGACATTCTTGCGCGTCAGGGCAAACGCGGTCGGGTGCGCCAGTGGCAGCCATAGCGCCTGTTGCTGGATCTGCGCCTGGGCCTGTTGGTACAGCTTGCTGCGCACGCCTTGTTCGCTGGTGGTCTTGCCGGCGCTGATCAGCTTGTCCAGCGCAGGGTCGCAGTAGCGGGCGAAGTTGGTGCCGGACTTCACCGCCGCGCAGGAGAACTGCGGCGTGAGGAAGTTATCCGGGTCGCCGTTGTCGCCGGCCCAGCCCATGAACAGCAGGTCGTGCTCGCCGGCCTTGGCGCGGCGGATCAGTTCGCCCCATTCGATCACGCGGATTTCAGCCTGGATGCCGACCTTGGCCAGGTCTGCTTGCAGCAACTGCGCGCCCAGGCTTGGGTTGGGGTTCAGCAGGCTGCCCGACGGCCGGGTCCAGATGGTGGTCTTGAAGCCATCCTTGAGCCCGGCGCGGTCCAGTAGCTGCTTGGCCTTGGCGATGTCTTGCGGATAGCCCGGCAATTCCTTGGCGTAGCTCCAGGTGTTGGGCGGATACGGGCCGTTGGCGGCTTCGGCGGTGCCTTCAAATACGGCCTTGAGGTAGCTGGCCTTGTCGAAGGCCAGGTTGATCGCCTGGCGAACTTCAGGCTTATCCAGCGGCGGATGCTGGCTGTTGATGGCGACGAACGCGGTCATGAAGGCTGCGGTTTTCTCGATCTTCAGGTCAGCGTCTTTCTTGGCGGCATCGATGTCCAGCGGCTTGGGCGACAAGGCGATCTGGCATTCGTCGCGACGCAATCTCTGCAGGCGCACGTTGGCGTCCGGGGTGATCGCAAAGATCAGGTTGTCCACCGCAGGCTTGCCGGCGAAATAGTCCGGGTTGGCCTTGTAGCGAATCGTCGCGTCTTTCTGGAAACGCCCGAAAACGAACGGCCCGGTGCCGATAGGCTGGCTGTTGAGCTTCTCGGGTGTGCCGGCCTTGAGCAGCTTGTCGGCGTACTCCGCCGGGTAGATCGAGGCAAAGCCCATGCTCAATGCGGCGAGGAAGGTCGAGTCGGCGTGGTCCAGGGTAAAGCGCACGGTCAGCGGGTCGAGGGCGTCGATCTTTTTGATCAGCGTGGGCAATTGCAGCGACTGGGCGTGGGGGAAGCCGCTCTGGGCGATCTTGTGCCACGGGTTGGCCGGGTCGAGCATGCGCTCGAAGCTGAAGCGCACGTCTTCGGCGGTCAGGGTGCGGCTTGGGGTGAAGTACTCGGTGCGATGGAATTTCACATCCGGGTGCAGCTTGAAGGTGTAGGTCAGGCCATCCGGCGACACTTCCCAACTGTCCGCAAGGCTCGGGACCAACTTGCCGCTGGTGGCGTCGAAGTCCACCAGGCGGTTCATCAATACGTCTGCCGAGGCGTTGGTGGTGGTCAGCGAGTTGTATTGCACCACGTCGAAGCCTTCGGGGCTGGCTTCGGTGCAGACGCTCAAGGTGGTGGCCGCCTGGGCGTGTGCAGCAATAAAAAGAGGGGCTAGCAATAGCGGTAGGGCAGCGAGGCGCATATTCGGTTTCCTTTGCAGATCGAAGGCCCATCTGCGAGTGCAGTCTGGAAAAGTCCTACCGTAGTGGCCTGATTCACAAATGACTAGCCCATTTTTGCCTGTGCTTTTGCCTCAAATACTGTTTTGATGGCGCCTCAGGTCGTTTTGCCGAGCACTTTGCAGTGCGTGCGGGCGCTGTAAATCATTCTGTGCGACGAGCGGTTAGCTTCTATAGCGGCCCACCCTGGCAACGGCTCAGGCGTCCATGGCCTGGATTTACGCGTGTAAAAACACACGGCCTGTTGTTGCACTGGGGTCTTTCTGGTATAAAGCAGCGCTCTTTTCTAGGGGCCCGGTTCCTTCGCTAGTAGGTGTAGCCGGTAAGACCCTAAAGAAACGCGGCGCCTGGCGCCAAATGACTGAGAGATTAAGCGGCCAACCCATGCCGGGTTGGGCATGTGGTTTTAGAGGGCTGAGGCATGTCGAGAGTCTGTCAAGTTACCGGTAAGGGTCCGGTGACTGGGAATAACATTTCCCACGCAAACAACAAAACCCGTCGTCGTTTCCTGCCAAACCTGCAGCATCATCGCTTTTGGGTTGAAGAAGAGAAACGTTTTGTCCGTCTGCGCGTATCTGCCAAAGGCATGCGTGTTATCGACAAGCGTGGCATCACTGTCGTGCTGGCCGAACTGCGCCGCGACGGCAAAATCTAAGGAGCTAAATCATGCGTGAATTGATTCGAATGATCTCTAGCGCCGGTACTGGTCACTTCTACACTACCGACAAGAACAAGCGTACTACCCCGGACAAGCTCGAAAAGAAAATGTTCGACCCGCGCGTTCGCAAGCACGTGATCTACAAAGAAGGCAAAATCAAGTAATTGGTTTTCTTTCTTGTGAAAAAAAGCCCGTATCTCACGATGCGGGCTTTTTTTTGTGCCTGAAGAATTGATCAGGCCTTTTCTTCGAACACCACGTAGATCTTGCGGCACGGCTCCAGCACTTCCCAGGTGCCGCTGAAACCGGCCGGGATGACGAAGCGGTCGCCGGCCCGCAAGGTCTTGGCGTTGCCATCGGCGTCACGCAATACAGAGACGCCCTGCACGATCTCGCAGTACTCATGCTCGGTGTAGTTGACCTTCCACTGCCCGACGTCACCCTCCCAGACCCCGGCGCTCATCTGGCCGCACGGACTGTTGTAGTGGTTGTAGACGGTTTGCTCGGGATCGCCCTTGAGGATTTTCTCCGCGGCCGGACGGTAGCGGTCAGGTTCGGTCCTGGCCTGGCTGAAGTCGACGATATTCTGGATGTTCATGGGTGTGTCCCGTCTGGCCTGCGGTTGGAGAGCTCAAAGTCTATGTTTATTAAAATGAACATCGCAAGGGCGTTTGCTGGCGTTATGTCAAATATATTGAAACATCCATCGTCGCTGGTTTAGGGTGGCAGCTGCCTTGAGCCGAACAGCTGGCTGGCCGGGCAAGAATTCTTCGAAGGTGCCTGGGTACATCGCCCGGCCCTTGTATTCAATAAGAGGAGGACACTCGCATGACCACCCTGACCCGTGCCGACTGGGAACAGCGCGCCAAGGATCTGAAGATCGAAGGCCGCGCCTACATCAATGGCGAATACACCGCCGCCGTTTCCGGCGACACGTTCGAATGCCTCAGCCCGGTCGATGGCCGCCTGCTGACAACCGTTGCCAGCTGTGACGTCGCTGACGCCCAGCGTGCCGTAGAAAACGCCCGCGCCACGTTCAATTCCGGTGCCTGGTCGCGCCTGGCGCCGGCCAAGCGCAAAGCCACCATGATCCGTTTCGCCGGCTTGCTCAAGGCCAACGCCGAAGAGCTGGCCCTGCTTGAAACCCTGGACATGGGCAAGCCAATCAGCGATTCCCTGTACATCGACGTTCCCGGCGCGGCGCAAGCCCTGAGCTGGAGCGGCGAGGCCATCGACAAGATCTACGACGAAGTCGCAGCCACCCCCCACGACCAACTGGGCCTGGTGACTCGTGAGCCAGTCGGTGTTGTCGCGGCCATCGTGCCGTGGAACTTCCCGCTGATGATGGCCTGCTGGAAACTCGGGCCGGCGCTGTCCACCGGTAACTCGGTGATCCTCAAGCCGTCTGAAAAGTCGCCGCTGACCGCCATCCGTATCGCTGCCCTGGCCGTTGAAGCCGGGATCCCGAAAGGCGTGTTCAACGTGCTGCCGGGTTATGGCCACACCGTGGGCAACGCCTTGGCGCTGCACATGGACGTCGACACCCTGGTGTTCACCGGCTCCACCAAGATCGCCAAGCAACTGCTGATTCGCTCCGGCGAGTCGAACATGAAGCGCGTCTGGCTGGAAGCTGGCGGCAAGAGCCCGAACATCGTGTTTGCCGATGCCCCGGACCTGCAAGCCGCCGCCGAATCCGCGGCCGGCGCCATCGCCTTCAACCAGGGCGAAGTGTGCACCGCGGGTTCGCGCCTGCTGGTAGAGCGCTCCATCAAGGATAAATTCCTGCCGCTGGTGATCGAGGCCCTCAAGGCCTGGAAGCCGGGCAACCCGCTGGACCCGGCCACCACGGTCGGAGCACTGGTGGACACCCAGCAGATGAACACCGTGCTGTCGTACATCGAGGCCGGGCACGCCGATGGAGCCAAGCTGGTGGCCGGTGGCAAGCGCACGTTGCAGGAAAGCGGCGGCACCTATGTCGAGCCGACGATTTTCGACGGCGTGACCAACGCCATGAAGATCGCCCAGGAAGAAATCTTCGGCCCGGTACTGTCGGTGATTGCCTTCGACAGCGTGGAAGAAGCCATCGCGATCGCCAACGACACCCAATACGGCCTGGCCGCTGCGGTGTGGACGTCGAACATCTCCAAGGCGCACCTCACCGCCAAGGCACTGCGTGCCGGTAGCGTGTGGGTCAACCAGTACGATGGCGGCGACATGACCGCGCCGTTTGGTGGCTTCAAGCAGTCGGGTAACGGCCGCGACAAGTCGCTGCACGCGTTCGACAAGTACACCGAGCTGAAGGCGACCTGGATCAAGCTGTAAGTAACACTCGCAATCCCCTGTAGGAGCGAGCTTGTGTGGGAGCTGGCTTGCCTGCGATAGCATCACCGTGGTGTGACTGACACACCTCGGTGCCTGCATCGCGGGCAAGCCCGGCTCCCACATGGGTAAGCTCCTACAGTTCGTTTGCAGCCCTGAAAAATAATGATCCACAGGAGCGTGGAAATGCGTTGGGCGACCTATTTCGCCGTGCTGGCGTCGGTCTTGAGCGTGGGCCTGGCCCTGGGCGTGAGCATGCCACTGGTGTCCCTGCGTCTGGAAAGCTGGGGCTACGGCAGCTTCGCCATCGGTGTGATGGCCGCGATGCCGGCCTTCGGTGTGCTGCTCGGCGCCAAGGTCTCCAGCGGCCTGGCCTCGCGCCTGGGCACGGCGAACCTGATGCGCCTGTGCCTGTGGGGCGGGGCGATTTCCATCGGTTTGCTGGCGGTATTGCCCAGCTACCCGGTGTGGCTGGTGCTGCGGCTGATGATCGGGGTGATCCTGACCATCGTGTTTATCCTCGGCGAAAGCTGGATCAACCAACTGGTGATCGAACGCTGGCGCGGCCGTCTGGTGGCGCTGTATGGCTGCAGCTATGCCTTGAGCCAGCTGTCGGGCCCGTTGCTGCTGGGCGCGCTGGGCACCGATAACGACATTGGCTTCTGGGTGGGCGTCGGCCTGCTGACGTTCTCGCCGATCCTGCTGCTGGGCCGCTCCGGCGCGCCCACTGCCGAGTCCTTCAGCGTGACCTTCGGCGACCTGCTGCGCTTCTGCCAGGGCTTGCCGGCGATTGCCTGGGCGGTGGCGTTATTCGCCGCATTTGAGGCAATGATTCTTACGCTGTTGCCGGTGTATTGCCTGCAGCAGGGCTTCACCGCCGAGATCGCCCTGGCGATGGTCAGCACCGTGGTGGTCGGTGATGCGTTGCTGCAGCTGCCGATTGGCGCATTGGCGGATTACCTGCCTCGACGCACGCTGTTTCTCGGCTGTGCGCTGATGCTGCTGGCGACGAGCCTGGCGATTCCGCTGCTGTTGGAGACGCTGATGATCTGGCCGGTGTGGGTGCTGTTCGGCGCCAGCGCCGGCGGGTTGTTCACTTTGTCGCTGATCCTGATTGGCGAGCGCTACCGCGACGACGCGCTGGTGCGCGCCAATGCCCACATCGCGCAGCTGTGGGGCATTGGCTGCCTGATCGGGCCGTTGGTGGCGGGTGCCGGCAGCCAGTGGATCAGCGGGCATGCCTTGCCGCTGCTGATGGCGGCGGGAGCGTTGGGGTTGGTGGTTCTGCTGCTTCGCCAAGGAGCATTCGGGGCTGTGCAGCCAGCCTGAACTTGAAATGCGATCACCTGTGGGAGCCGGGCTTGCCCGCGATAGCGGAGTGTCAGCACCGGATACGTAAACTGACACTCCGCCATCGCAGGCAAGCCAGCTCCCACAAGGCTCTGTGCTGTTCTTAAAGCATGCGTTCCAGCCCGACGGATGTGGCGAACCAGGCATTGAACCGGCGCCACCAACTGCCCGGTTCGCGGGTCAGGGTGTGCAGTTGGCCGTTGTCTTCGGTCACCCATACCACCTGGCCATCCTGCAGCTTCGCCTCGTAGCTGAGGGCCGGCGCCATACCTTCCAGTGCCAGGTTGCGCACGTGCTCCGCCAGTTCCGGGCTGTCCACCAGCACTCCGACTTCGGTGTTCCACAGCACCGACCGCGGGTCGAAGTTGAATGAGCCGATGAAGGATTTCTCCCGGTCAAAGATGATCGCCTTGCTGTGCAGGCTGGAATCCGAGCCGTGGAAGGTGCCTTTGCGGAACAGATGCGGGCCACTGCCGCCGCCGTCTCCGGGCTGGCGGCGCAACTCGTACAGCTTTACCCCGTGTTCCAGCAGCGCCTTGCGATAGGGCGCATAGCCGCCGTGCACCGCAGGCACGTCGGTGGCTTCCAGGGAGTTGGTCAGCAGGCTCACCGACACCCCGGCATCCGCACGACCCGTCAGGTACACCAGGCCAGGCTGCCCCGGTACGAAATAAGCCGAAATCATCATCAGCTCATGGCTGACACCTTCCAGCTCCGGCGCCAGTTGGGTGGTCAACAGCAGCCGTGGATCCGGGTCGGCCTTGGCCAGGACTTTGCTCGGCGCGTCCCACAGTGCCTGGTTCCAGGCCCAGATCAGCTCGCGGCGCCAGGTGTCCATGCGCGGCTGGGTCTTGTAGGTGCGCAGGCGGTTATACAGCGCATGATTCTGCTGGCGTGACTGCGCAAGGGACTCCTCCAGGCGTACGCGAGCGCTGGCCAGGTCGCCTTTGGAGGCGCTGCTGACGAAGTCGCCGATGGGCTTGCTCAGCGCACTGTTCCAGTACTGATCGAAGCTGTGGCCCAGTTGCTCGGCCACCGGGCCCACGCTGAGCATGTCGATATCGGTGAAGTTGAGGTTGGGTTCGGCATCGAAATACTCATCCCCCAGGTTGCGCCCGCCGACGATGGCCACACTGTTGTCCGCCAGCCACAGCTTGTTGTGCATGCGCCGGTGTTGCAGCGAGAGGTCGAACAGCCGCGCCATGGCCCGCGTCACGCCGGTGCTGCGGCCCAGGTGCAGCGGGTTGAACAGGCGGATCTGGATCTGCGGGTGGGCGGCGAGGGTGGCGATGATCTGGTCCAGGCCGTCGCTGGTGGTGTCGTCCAGCAGGATGCGCACGCGCACGCCACGGTCGGCGGCCTTGAGCAGTTCATCCACGAGCATGCGGGTGCTGATGCCGTCGTGGACGATGTAGTACTGCAGGTCGAGGCTGGTCTGGGCGTTGCGGATCAGTTCGGCGCGGGCCATGAAGGCTTCGCTGCTGTTGGGCAGCAGGCGGAACCCGGAGCGGCCTTTGTATGGCGCGGCCTGGGCCTGGATCGAGCGGCCGAATGACGACTCACTGGCTGGCAGCGCCTCGCTGGGTGTGCGCGGCGTATCAATTGTGGCGCAGCCGCCCAGGGCCAGGATGCCCAGCAGGAAAAACGGTAATAGCCGTTGGGTCATCAATGACATGGGTTCCGGATCAGCGCAGTTGTCGGCATATGACGGCTATTTCCCGAGAAAGGTCAGTCCACTGTTTCGGCCAGCATCCTGATGGCAGTTGCACCGACCTTGCGCACAGCTTCTTCGATTTGTGGCGTTGGCTTGGCAGCGTAGTTCATGCGCAGGCAGTTCCTGTACTTGCCGGACGCGGAAAAGATGCTTCCCACAGCAATCTGTACACCTTCATCCACCAATACCCGGTTGAGCTTCAAGGTGTCGAAGCCTTCGGGCAACTCCACCCACAGCATGAAGCTGCCCTGGGGACGGCTGGCACGGGTGCCCGCCGGGAAGTAGCGGCTGACCCAATCGAGCATCAAGTCGCGATTACGCTGGTATTGGGTACGCATCCGCCGCAAATGCGGTTCGAAATGCCCGTTCTTGAGGAATTCGGCAATGGCGATCTGCGGCTGGGTCGCGGTAGAACCGGTGCTGATGTATTTCATGTGTAGCACGCGCTCCAGGTAACGACCGGGTGCAACCCAGCCGATCCGCAGCCCGGGCGCCAGGGTTTTCGAGAAGGAGCTGCACAGTACGACGCGGCCATCTTCGTCGAAGGATTTTATGGTGCGTGGACGCGGGTAGCTGTAGGCCAATTCTCCATACACATCGTCTTCGATGATGGCCACGTCAAAACGCTGGGCCAGGGTCAGCAGAGCGCGTTTACGCGACTCCGGCATGATGTAGCCCAGCGGGTTGTTGCAGTTGGGGGTCAGCTGTATGACCTTGATCGGCCACTGTTCCAAGGCCAGCTCCAGCGCGTCCAGGGTGATGCCGGTGAGCGGGTCGGTGGGGATTTCCAGGGCCTTCATGCCCAGGCCCTTCAGGGTTTGCATGGCGCCGTGGAAGCTTGGCGAGTCGACGGCAACAATGTCGCCGGGCTCGCAAATCGCGTGGATGCTCGCGGACAGCGCCTCGTGGCAGCCGGTGGTGATCACCAGGTCCTGGGGCGTCAGTTGGCAGCCTGAATCGAGCATCTGGCGGGCAATCTGTTCGCGCAGGTCCAGGTTGCCGTGGATGGTGTCGTAATACAGCCCCGGCATGTCCTGGCGTCGACTGATCCGCGCCAGGCTGCGCAGCAAGGGTTTCATGGTTGGCGACAATACATCCGGCATGCCACGGCCCAACTGTATGGTGTCTTTGCGTGGCACTGCGCGGATCAGCTCCAGCACCTGGTCCCACTGGGAAATCTCCACCGGGCGCTGGGCCGGGCGGCCTACGGCGGGCAGGGCCGGCAAGTCGCGGCCTACCGGCACGAAGTAGCCGGACTTGGGTTTGGGCATCGCCAGGCCATTGTCTTCCAGCACACGATAGGCCTGCTGCACGGTGCTCAGGCTGACCCCGTGCTCCACACTCAAGGCCCGCACCGACGGCAATCGATCCCCCGGGCGATAGAAGCCCTGCTCGATGCGCGTGCCCAACAGTTCGGCGAGGTTGACGTATAGCGTCATGGCGATACTTCCTGGTGACCAGTACAGATAGCCTGAAAATACAGGATTCAGCCGCAGATAGGCAGGTTCTGTATGGATTTAATACTAGATGGTTGAATCTGTCATGGTTTCGCCCGCCGGCTCATCCTACGGACTCATGGCAATGCGTAAATGAGGGGCAGGAAAATGAGCGGTTTGAGCGATGTGCGGTTGGCGTTACACAGTCAGGAACTGGAAGCCGGGCAGGAGCGGCGCATGGTGGCGCGCACCGCGGCCTGCGCATTCAGTTCATGGGCGCTGTTCTGGCACCGCATACACACGCGCAAGACCTTGCTGGAACTGACCCCGGAGCAACTGCGTGACGTGGGCCTGAGCGCCGAACAGGCACGCCGGGAAGGGTTGAAACCCTTCTGGCGCGGTTGATTCAGACCAGCTCTTTCAACCGGTGCCAGAGCATTCCCAAGGCCAACAGCGGCGAGCGCAAGTGCTTGCCGCCCGGGAAGGTGATGTGCGGCACCTTGGCAAACAGATCAAACCGCCCGCTTTGCTGGCCGCTGATAGCTTCTCCCAGCAGCCTGCCTGCCAGGTGTGTGGCATTGAGGCCGTGGCCGGCATAGGCCTGGGCGAAATATACGTTGGGCTGGTCGGCCAGGCGGCCAATCTGCGGCAGGCGGTTGGCACCGATGCCGATCATGCCGCCCCACTGGTAATCGATGTTCACGTTGGCCAGCTGTGGGAACACCTGCAGCATTTTCGGACGCATATAGGCGCCTATGTCCTTCGGATCCCGACCGGAATAATGGCAGGCACCGCCGAACAGCAAGCGTCGGTCGGCTGACAGCCGGAAGTAGTCCACCGTCACCCGCTGGTCACACACCGCCATGTTTTGCGGCAGCAACTCGGCTGCCTGTGCTTCGCTCAAGGGCTCGGTGGCGATGATGTAGCTGCCGGCAGGCAGCACCTTGCCGCTCAAATGCGGGTTGAGGCCGTTCAGATAGGCGTTGCAGCCCAGCACCAGGGTCTTGGCGCGCACATTGCCTTGGGCGGTATGCACGTTGACCTCCGGGCCGTAATCGATGCGCACCGCCGCGGAATGCTCGAACAACTGCACGCCCAACTGCTGTGCCGCAGCCGCCTCGCCGAGGGCCAGGTTCAGCGGGTGCAGGTGGCCGGAACCCATGTCGATCATGCCGCCCACATAGCGGTTGGAGCCAATCACGCTGCGCATCTCGCTGGCTTGCAGCAGGCGCACTTCATGGCGATAGCCGAGGCCTTGCAGCTCTTCGGCGTCGGCGGCCAGGTGTTCAAGGTCGCGGGGCTTGTTGGCCAAGTCGCAGTAGCCCCAGGTCAGGTCGCAGGCGATCTGCGAGCGCTCGACTCGCTGGCGCACGATTTCCACGGCTTCCAGGCCCATCAGTTTCATCTGGCGCACGCCATCGGTGCCGATGACGTTGGTGAATTGATCCAGGCCATGGCCTACGCCGCGAATCAACTGCCCGCCGTTGCGCCCGCTGGCGCCCCAGGCGATTTTGCGGGCCTCCAGCAGGACCACGCTGAGGCCCCGCTCGGCCAGTTCCAGAGCGGTATTCAGCCCCGAAAAGCCGCCGCCGACCACGCACACATCGGCCACGATTTCACCTGTCAGCACCGGATAATCGGGCTGCGGGAAACTGCTGGCTGCGTAGTAGGAATTGGCGTGCCGGGCGCTGGCGGTCATGGGGAGCATCCCTGTTTGGAAAATTTGACGCAGGATACAGCGGTCGGGCGAAGCTGTCTCACCGGGGGCTTTTAGGGCAGAATCCACGCCTATTCGCCGTTCGGTCCCTGTGTCGATGAGTTGCAACAGTCAGAAAGTCAACGCGCTGCGCCGCCAGATTCCCTCGTTCGAGTGCGTCCCGGGTTGCCATGACTGCTGTGGGCCGGTGACCACTTCCACTGAGGAAATGTCGCGCCTGCCGCGCAAGACCGCCGCCGAGCAGGAAGCGGCGATGGATGAACTCAACTGCGTGCACCTGGGCCCCAATGGCTGCACGGTGTACGACGAGCGCCCGCTGATTTGCCGCCTGTTCGGCACCACGCCGACCTTGCCTTGCCCGAATGACCGCCGGCCGGTGGAGTTGATCCATCCAAGAGTGGAAAAGCAGATTCACGAATACATGGCGAGCACGCGGCAAGTGCTGGTCTAGCGCTTAATCCGGGATCGGCAGGTTCAAACTCTCCTTCACCTCTTCCATCACGATATAGCTCTTGGACTCCCGCACATGGGGCAGCTTGAGCAGGATATCGCCGAGCAATTTGCGGTACGACGCCATCTCTGAAATCCGCGCTTTCACCAGATAGTCGAAGTCCCCGGACACGAGGTGACACTCCAGTACATGGGGCAGCTTCAGCACGGCGCGTCGGAATTCTTCAAAGGTGTCGCCAGACTTGTAGTCGAGGCTGATCTCGACAAACACCAGCAAACTGCCCTTCAAATGCTGCGGATTGAGCCGGGCGTTGTAGCCCATGATGATCCCTTCGCGCTCCAGGCGCCGGACCCGCTCGGTGCACGGCGTGGTCGACAGGCCAACCTTTTCCCCCAGCTCAGTAAACGAAATCCGCCCGTCTGCCTGCAGGATGCGCAGGATGTTGCGGTCGATCTTGTCCAGCTCCCGCTTGGTCTGAGTGTTGGTCCGCATAGGGGATGCTCCTCCGTGAAAAGGGTTTTTGCCGAGAATTGTCGCCAAATATAGGCAGTTATATAGTGAAATGCACTGGCGATTGCTTTTTATACTGCCCACATCTTTGTGCTGAACAACAAACGTCAGCGGTCAAGCCGTGATGAGGGAATAAAAATGCGCGTTCTGGTCTTGGGTAGCGGTGTCATTGGCGTGGCCAGTGCCTACTATTTGGCACGAGCTGGTTTTGAAGTGGTCGTGGTCGACCGTCAACCGGCCGTGGCCATGGAGACCAGTTTTGCCAACGCCGGGCAGATCTCGCCGGGCTACGCCTCGCCATGGGCCGCGCCGGGGGTGCCGCTCAAGGCCATCAAGTGGCTGCTGGAGCGCCACGCGCCTCTGGCGATCAAGGCCACCGCCGACATCGACCAATACCTGTGGATGGCGCAGATGCTGCGCAACTGCACCGCCAGCCGGTATGCGGTGAACAAGGAGCGCATGGTGCGCCTGTCCGAGTACAGCCGTGACTGCATTGACGAACTGCGCGCTGAAACCGGTATCGCCTACGAAGGCCGCACCCTGGGGACTACCCAGCTGTTCCGCACCCAGGCCCAGCTGGATGGTGCTGCCAAGGACATCGCGGTACTGAAAGAGTCTGGCGTGCCCTACGAGCTGCTGGACCGCGCCGGCATTGCCCGCGTCGAACCGGCCCTGGCCAGCGTCACCGATATCCTCGCCGGTGCCCTGCGCCTGCCGAACGACCAGACCGGCGACTGTCAGATGTTTACCACCCGCCTTGCCGACATGTGCAAGCAACTGGGTGTCGAATTCCGCTTCGAGCAAGATATCCAGCGCCTGGACTACGCCGGTGACCGCATCAACGGCGTGTGGATCGACGGCAAGCTGGAAACCGCCGACCGCTACGTGCTGGCCCTCGGCAGCTACTCGCCGAAACTGCTCAAGCCGCTGGGGATCAAGGCGCCGGTGTACCCGCTCAAGGGTTACTCGATGACCGTGCCGATCACCAATGCGGCGATGGCCCCGACCTCGACCATTCTCGATGAGACCTACAAGGTCGCGATCACCCGTTTCGACAACCGCATCCGCGTCGGTGGCATGGCTGAAATAGCCGGTTTTGACCTGTCGCTGAACCCGCGCCGGCGGGAAACCCTGGAGATGATCGTCAACGACCTTTATCCTCAGGGCGGTGATTTGAGCCAGGCCAGTTTCTGGACCGGCCTGCGCCCGACCACCCCGGACGGCACGCCGATCGTGGGGGCCACCCCGTTCAAAAACCTGTTCCTGAACACCGGCCACGGCACCCTCGGCTGGACCATGGCCTGTGGCTCTGGTCGTTTGCTGGCCGACCTGATGGCGAAGAAAACGCCGCAGATCAGTGCCGAAGGCCTCGATATTTCCCGTTACGGCAACCACCAGGAGTCCGCAAAACATGTCAATCCAGCGCCAGCTCACCAATGAGCGCATGAGCCAGATCGTTGTCCACAGCGGTACCGTGTATCTGGCGGGGCAAGTCGGCGACGACATGAGCGCCGGGATTGAACAGCAGACCCGCGAAACCCTGGTCAATATCGAGCGTTTGCTGGACCTGGCCGGTACCGACAAGAGCAAGTTGCTGTCGGTGACCATCTACCTGAAAGACATCGACGCGGACTTCGCCGGGATGAACGCGGTATGGGACAAGTGGCTGCCAAAAGGCGTCGCGCCGGCCCGTGCCACGGTTGAAGCGAAACTCTGCGAACCGGAAATCCTGGTTGAGCTGTCTGTTGTGGCCGCTCTGCCTTAAGCAAAAAATCCTCTCCCGGTGCCTGCGTTGTCAGCGGGTACCGGTTTTTTCTTCCCACTGCCGCCTAGAAGCCCGCCGCCATGCGTCCTGCCCGTGCCCTGATCGACCTCCAAGCCCTGCGCCATAACTACCAACTGGCCCGTGAAGTCACGGCCGGAGCGAAAGCCCTCGCCGTGATCAAGGCCGATGCCTACGGGCATGGTGCCGTGCGTGTTGCCCAGGCGCTGGAAGCCGAGGCGGACGGGTTTGCGGTGGCGTGCATCGAGGAAGCGCTGGAACTGCGGGCCGCCGGGATTCGCGGGCCGGTGCTGTTGCTCGAAGGGTTTTTCGAAGCCGACGAACTGCCGCTGATCATCGAGCATGATTTGTGGTGCGTGGTGCATTCGCTGTGGCAACTGGACGCGATTGAACAGGCGCCCCTCAGCAAACCGCTGACCGTCTGGCTCAAGCTCGATTCCGGCATGCACCGTGTTGGCTTGCACCCCAAGGACTATCACGACGCCTACCAGCGCCTGCTGGCCAGCGGCAAGGTCGCGAAGATCGTGCTGATGAGCCACTTCGCCCGTGCCGACGAGCTGGACAGCACCAGCAGCGACGAACAAGTGGCGGTGTTTGAAGCGGCGCGCCAGGGCTTGTCGGCTCAGGTCAGCCTGCGCAATTCGCCGTCGGTGCTGGGCTGGCCGAACGTTTCCAGCGACTGGGTACGCCCGGGCATCATGCTCTACGGCGCCACGCCGTTTGGCGAAGACCAGGCCATCGCCGCGCGTTTGCAGCCGGTGATGACCCTGGAATCGAAAGTCATCTGCGTACGTGAACTGCCGGCCGGCGAGCCGGTGGGTTACGGCGCGAAGTTCATCACCCCGAAGCCGATGCGCATCGGCGTGGTTGCCATGGGTTACGCCGATGGCTACCCGCGTCACGCCCCGACCGGCACGCCGGTGCTGGTGGCCGGCCAGCGCAGCCAGTTGCTGGGCCGGGTGTCGATGGACATGCTGTGTATCGACCTGACGGACGTGCCCCAGGCCGGGCTCGGTTCCACCGTCGAATTGTGGGGCAAAAACATCCTCGCCAGTGACGTCGCCACCGCCGCCGACACCATTCCCTACCAGATATTCTGCAACCTGCGCCGGGTGCCACGGCTCTATTCCGGCGCTTGAGCGGCACCCACGAATGGCAGATCCCGGGATTTAGGCCAAAGTGTTGTAAATACTGAACGCTGTCGCCATGATAACGCTCAATTACAACAACGCCTGAATCCTAGGAGGCTCCTGCATTGGACGTCGGCGAACGACTGCAATCCATCCGTAAACTGAAAGGTCTTTCCCAGCGTGAGCTTGCCAAGCGCGCGGGCGTCACCAACAGCACCATTTCGATGATCGAAAAAAACAGTGTCAGCCCCTCCATCAGCTCCTTGCGCAAGGTGCTGGGCGGCATCCCCATGTCGATGGTGGAGTTCTTTTCCGAGGAGATCCTCCAGGAAAAACCGACCCAGATCGTCTATAAAGCCAATGAGCTGATCGACATCTCCGACGGCGCCGTCACCATGAAACTGGTGGGCCGCGCGCATCCGAGCCGTGCGATTGCGTTCCTCAACGAGATCTACCCGCCAGGTGCTGATACCGGCGAAGAGATGCTCACCCATGAGGGCGAGGAAACCGGGATCCTGGTGGAAGGTCGCCTGGAGCTGGTGGTGGGCCTTGAAACTTTTGTGCTCGAAGCCGGCGATAGCTACTACTTTGAAAGCACCAAGCCGCATCGTTTTCGCAATCCGTTCGAAGTGCCGGCGCGACTAATCAGCGCAGCCACACCCGCGAACTTTTAAGAAAAGAGGCGTCCTGCCTACGTCGCAGAGACTCCCGTAGCAGCATTCCGCCATGCTGAATCTCCCCTTGGTTAATAGGGTTGTTTCGGCGGGGCGGGCTAACCGTTATACTTTCGCCGCCTGCGAAACCGTGGCCGCAGGCGTGAATAGCCACCATTGAGGGTGAACGCGTGAACCTAATTATGAAAATGCTGGCTGCACCAGCAACCGTACTGGCCCTATGGGCCGTCAGCGCTCAAGCTGCGACCAATGATGAAATTGCCAAACGCCTGGAGCCTGTCGGCCAGGTGTGTGTCCAGGGGCAAGAGTGCAAGGGGATGGAAGTCGCCGTGGCCGCGGGCGGCGGCGGTGGCGCGAAATCGCCGGATGACGTGATCGCCAAACACTGCAACGCTTGCCACGGTACCGGCCTGTTGGGCGCACCGAAAATCGGTGATACCGCCGCCTGGAAAGACCGCGCAGACCACCAGGGTGGCCTCGACGGCCTGCTGGCCAAGGCCATCACCGGCCTGAACGCCATGCCGCCAAAAGGCACCTGTGCCGATTGCTCGGATGCCGAGCTCAAAGGCGCGATCGAGAAGATGTCGGGTCTGAAATAAACCGATCTTCGCCAAAAAAGCCGCTGACCAGCGGCTTTTTTGTGCCTGCGATTTGCCTTTTGAGGCTGTTCTTTGCAGCAAAGACCCGGCAAGCTCGGTCCAACCCCAATTCATGGAATGTTCGGGAGAAGTCGGATGGTGCAGTTGTGTTCAATCGAGCAAGCGGTCGACGACGTACTGGCACGGTTGCCGGCGCATATTCACATGGGCATGCCCCTGGGCCTGGGCAAACCCAACCTGTTCGTCAATGCGCTGTACCGGCGCATCGCCAAGCTGCCGGACCGGGCGCTGACGATCTACACCGCATTGGCCCTGGGTCGCCCGACCTTGGGCGATGGTTTGCAGAAGCGCTTTCTGGAACCCTTTATTGAGCGGGTTTTTGGTGATTATCCCGAGCTGGATTTCCTTGCCGCCCTGCGCAAGGACAACCTGCCATCCAACATTCACGTGCAGCAGTTCTTCATGCAGCCCGGCAGTTTGCTCCACAGCCTTTCGGCCCAGCAGGATTACGTCAGCAGCAACTACAGCCACGCCGCCCGTGATATCAACGCTGCCGGCCTGAACCTTGTCGCGCAACTGGTTGCCAGCAGCGCCGAACACCCGGACCGCCTGAGCCTGAGCTGCAACCCCGACATCACCCTCGACCTGTTGCCGATGATCGCCAAGCGCCGTGAGGCCGGTGAGACCATTCTGGTGGTGGGCCAGGTTCACAGTGATTTGCCCTACATGCCCGGCGATGCCGAGTTGGGCATGGACGCATTCGACTTCCTGATCGACGAGAAGGACAGCACCACGCTGTTTTCCACCCCGAACATGCCGGTGGGTTTCCAGGATCACTTTATCGGTTTGCACGCCAGCACCCTGGTGCGCGACGGCGGCACCTTGCAGATCGGCATTGGTTCCATGGGCGACGCACTGACCGCCGCCTTGCTGGCGCGCCAGGCGGACAATGAGGCGTATCGCCTGCTGTTGACCGACCTGGATGTGTACCAATGGGCGCCGCTGATCAGCCATGAAGGCGGCGTCGCGCCCTTTGCCCGTGGCCTGTACGGTTGCAGTGAAATGTTCGTCAACGGCCTGCTGGTGCTGGCCGATGCCGGGATTGTGCGGCGCAAAGTGTACCCGGACGTGGCGACCCAGGAGCGGGCCAACGCCGGCACTCTGGACGAAGCGGCGCAGACCGACGGGATATCGGTGCACGGCGGCTTCTTCCTCGGGCCGCGCAGTTTCTACGAGCGCCTGCGGGACTTGCCCCAGAGCAAGCGCCTGGAATTCAACATGACCCGCATCAGCTACATCAACGAGCTGTACGGGCAGGAAGAACTCAAGCGTTTGCAGCGCCTGGATGCGCGGTTTATCAATAGTGCGTTTACCGTGACCCTGATGGGCGCGGGCGTGGCCGACCAGTTGGAAGACGGTCGCGTGCTCAGCGGCGTGGGCGGCCAATACAACTTTGTTGCCCAGGGCCATGCGCTGGAAGGCGCGCGTTCGATCCTGATCCTGCGCAGCTGGCGCGAATCAGGCGGCGAGGTCAGCTCCAATATCGTCTGGGAGTACGGCCACTGCACCATTCCCCGGCACCTGCGAGACATCGTCATCACCGAATACGGGATCGCGGATTTGCGTGGGCAGACCGATGCCAAGGTGATTGAAAGGCTGCTGAACATCACCGACTCGCGCTTCCAGGACGACTTGATCGAACAGGCGCAAAAAGCCGGGAAGTTGCCGAAGGATTTCCAGCTGGATCCGCGCTTTGCCGACAACACGCCGGAGCGTTTGCAGGGGATTCAGGCGCGGCATCCACGGTTGTTCCCGGAGTATCCGCTGGGTAGTGATTTCACCGAGGAAGAGCGGGATTTGTTGCGGGCATTGAACTGGCTCAAGAGCAAATTCAAGCTGACGGAGATTCTGGAGTTGGGCAAGGCGGCGCTGGATGCACCGGAGCCGGAGGCGTTTCCCGAGCACTTGGTGCGGATGCGGCTGGATAAGCCGGAGGGGTTGAAAGAGGACCTGTACCAGCGGCTGCTGCTCGCCGGCCTACAGGCCACCGCGCACTAACAAACACCACAAATCAAATGTGGGAGCTGGCTTTTGTGGGAGCTGGCTTGCCTGCGATAGCATCAACTCGGTATGAATGAAGTACCGAGGTGCCTGCATCGCAGGCAAGCCAGCTCCCACATTTTGAACTGTGCTCACCCCAGCATTTGAGGCGTTATCGATTACTCGATGAAGGTCACAACCCCACCCGCCAACGACTGCACCCGCGCCAGCGACTCAACCCGGTAACCCTGCGCATCCAGCTCCGCACGGCCGCCCTGGAACGACTTCTCGATCACAATCCCCAAACCAGCCACGGTCGCGCCGGCCTGCTTGATGATCGAGATCAGCGCCTGGGACGCCTTACCATTGGCCAGGAAGTCATCGATGATCAGCACGCGGTCGCTGCTGGTCAGGTGGCGCGGGGAAATCGCCACGGTGCTTTCGGTTTTCTTGGTGAAGGAATACACCGTGGCCGACAGCAGGTTTTCAGTCAGGGTCAGGGACTGCTGCTTGCGGGCGAAAATCACCGGCACGCCCAGGTTCAGGCCGGTCATGATCGCTGGCGCAATGCCCGAGGCTTCGATGGTGACGATCTTGGTGATCCCCGAATCCTTGAACAACGCAGCGAATTCGTCGCCGATCAGTTTCATCAGCGCCGGGTCGATCTGGTGGTTCAGAAAGGCGTCGACCTTGAGTACCTGATCGGAAAGCACGATGCCCTGTTCGCGAATTTTTTTGTGCAGTGCTTCCACGGAAAGCTTCCTCTGTTGGCGCAACACGCGCCGAAAGTAGATTAAAAAGTAGTCGATTCTAGCGCTTTAACATCGCGCGTATATCCGCCAGGGCGGTGTTGCCGCGAACGGCTTTGACTTCGGTGGGTGTGTCGTCGTTGCCTTCCCACGCCAGGTCGTCCGGCGGCAGTTCGTCGAGGAACCGGCTGGGGGCACAATCGATGATTTCGCCGTACTGCTTGCGCTTGGCGGCAAAGGTGAAGGCCAATGTCTGACGCGCGCGGGTAATGCCCACGTAGGCCAGGCGCCGTTCTTCCTCGATGGTGTCGGCTTCGATGCTGGAGCGGTGCGGGAGGATTTCCTCTTCCATGCCCATGATGAACACGTAGGGGAATTCCAGGCCCTTGGACGCATGCAAGGTCATCATCTGCACGCCTTCGGCGCCGTCTTCCTCTTCCTGCTGGCGTTCAAGCATGTCGCGCAACACCAGCTTGCCGATGGCGTCCTCGACGGTCATCTCGCCTTCTTCGTCCTTCTCCAGGGTGTTTTTCAACGCCTCGATCAGAAACCACACGTTGCCCATGCGGTAATCGGCGGCCTTGTCGCTGGAGCTGTTGGTGCGCAGCCAGTTCTCGTAGTCGATATCCATGACCATGCTGCGCAGGGCGCTGATGGGATCTTCGCCGGCGCACTGCTCGCGCACCTTGTCCATGAAACGCTTGAAGCGCGCCAGGCGATCGGTGAAGCGGGTGTCCAGGTGTTCGCCCAGGCCGATTTCGTCGGTGGCTGCGTACATCGAGATCTTGCGTTCGGTGGCGTAGTTGCCGAGCTTTTCCAGGGTAGTCGAACCGATTTCCCGGCGTGGGACGTTGATCACCCGCAGGAAGGCGTTGTCGTCGTCCGGGTTCACGATCAGCCGGAAGTAGGCCATCAGGTCCTTCACTTCCTGGCGTCCGAAAAAGCTGTTGCCGCCTGACAGACGATAAGGGATCTGGTGGTGCTGCAGCTTCAACTCGATCAGCTTGGCCTGATAGTTGCCGCGGTACAGGATCGCGAAATCGCTGTAGGGCCGGTCGGTGCGCAGGTGCAGCGTGAGCAGTTCGACGGCCACGCGCTCGGCTTCGGCGTCTTCGTTGCGGCAGCGGATCACACGGATCTCGTCGCCATGGCCCATCTCGCTCCACAGCTGTTTTTCAAACTCGTGGGGGTTGTTGGAGATCAGCACGTTGGCGCAACGCAGGATGCGGCTGGTGGAGCGGTAGTTCTGCTCCAGCATCACCACTTTCAGGGATGGGTAATCGTCCTTGAGCAGCATCAGGTTTTCCGGGCGGGCGCCGCGCCAGGCGTAGATCGACTGGTCGTCGTCGCCCACCACGGTGAACTGGTTGCGCTTGCCGATCAGCAACTTCACCAGCAGGTATTGGCTGGCGTTGGTGTCCTGGTATTCGTCCACCAGCAGGTAGCGGACTTTGTTCTGCCACTTTTCGAGGATGTCGGCGTGTTCCTGGAACAGCTTTACCGGCAGCAGGATCAGGTCGTCGAAGTCCACCGCGTTGAACGCCTTGAGCGTGCGCTGGTAGTGGGTGTAGACGATGGCGGCGGTCTGTTCCTTGGGGTTGCGCGCAGCTTCCAGGGCTTCGGCGGGCAGGATCAGGTCGTTTTTCCACGAGCCGATCATGTTCTTGATCTCGTCGACGCCGTCGTCGCCCGCGTATTCCTTCTGCATGATGTCGGTCATCAGCGCCTTGACGTCAGTCTCGTCAAAGATCGAGAAGCCCGGCTTGTAGCCCAGCCGCACGTGCTCCTTGCGGATGATGTTCAGCCCCAGGTTGTGGAAGGTACACACGGTGAGGCCACGGCCTTCGCCACCCTTGAGCAGGGTGCCGACGCGCTCTTTCATCTCCCGCGCCGCCTTGTTGGTAAAGGTCATGGCGACGATGTACTGGGCACGGATGCCGCAGCTCTGGATCAGGTGCGCGATCTTGCGGGTGATCACGCTGGTCTTGCCGGAACCGGCACCGGCGAGCACCAATAGAGGGCCGCCGACGTAGTTCACGGCTTCTTGCTGCCGGGGATTGAGTCGGGACATACGAAATTCAGGAAGTCATTGATCAAAAGGGCGGGCATTTTAACAGGCTGGCAAGATTCTGCTGCCTCTGAACGACAGTGTGACGTACCACTCGATCTAAATTTGCCGGTTTTGTTACTTTGCCGCAGGATGTGCAGGGTATTTCGGACTATTGTTCGGTCTAGAGCTGCGCAGTGCGTATTTGATAAGCCCTGTCATTGGTCATTATCGGGTCGCACGTCATAATGCCCGCCGCCAACGAAATTTTGCAGAGTCTAGGGAGCTAGCTTGTCTACGCCTGTCGAACCCTTGCGTTTGCTGCTACTGGCCGATGAGCCAGCGTGGGCAGCGTTATTGCGCGAGTGCCTGGCGCCGATGGGCATCGGTGCCGTGTTGATCAGCGCACCCAACTGGGAGTCTGTGAGCAATCTGTTCGACGACGATCACAGTGCGGTGTTGCTGACCACGGCCAACCTTCAGCCCGGCCCCGGTCGTTGCAGCTTGCCAACGGTATTGCTGTTGGAAGAGGAACCTTTGGTTTCGCCCCTCGGCGTCAGCGACTGGCTGGTGCTGAATGCATTGGATGTGGATACATTGCGCCGTTGCCTGCGGCATGTGCGCGAGCGCGGTGTATTGGAAAACACCCTGCAACGCCTGGCCGAGCAAGACCCACTGACCGGTATCGCCAACCGCCAGGGTTTCCAGACCCTGTTGACCGCCCGGTTGGCGGAAAACGACGGCCGTGGCGTCGCCCTCGGTCACCTCGACCTGGACAACTTCCGCCACGCCAACGACGCCCTCGGCCACCAGGCCGGCGACCGGCTGATCCTGCAAGTGGTCTCGCGGCTCAAGAGCCAGCTGGAGGCCGGCGATCAACTGGCGCGCCTGGGCAGCGATGAGTTCGCCCTGCTGATCGACACCCGCCGTGCGCCCCAGCGCGCCGAATGGATGGCCGAGCGCATCGTCGAAGCCATGGCCGAACCGTATTGGGTCGATGGCGAAAGCCTGCTGATCGGCTGCAGCCTCGGCGTGGCCCATGCCCGCGCCAAGGCCGGCGCCGACCCGCTGATGTGGCACGCCCATATCGCCATGCAGCAAGCCAAGAGCACCCAGGGCTGCACCTTTCATATCTTCAACGAACGCATCAACCGCAATGCCCGCAGCCTCGCCGACCTTGAAAGCGAACTGCGCCGCGCGTTGCGCCGTGACGAACTGGAGCTGCATTACCAACCCCGGCTGGACCTCGACGACGGGCATATCGTCGGCCTCGAGGCGCTGGTGCGTTGGCGCCACGGTGAGCGCGGCCTGTTGCCGCCGAGCGAGTTCGTGCCGCTGGCCGAGCAAAGCGGGTTGATCGTGCCGCTGGGTTACTGGGTGATCTCCCGGGCCCTGCGCGACATGCAAGACCTGCGCGAACGCGGGATTGCGCCGCTGCACATGGCGGTCAACCTGTCGTTCCGCCAGTTCCAGGACAGCCAATTGCTCAGCACCCTCAGCCGGCTGATTGCCGAGCGTGGCGTGGAAGCCCAGTGGCTTGAGTTTGAGCTGACGGAAACCGCCGTGATGCGCCGCAGCGACCTGGTCAAGCAGACCATGGACGCCCTCGGCCGGCTGGGCGTGCGCTTTTCCCTGGATGACTTCGGCACCGGCTTCTCGTCGTTCGTGCACCTCAACAGCCTGCCGATTGCTTTGCTCAAGATCGACAAGAGCTTTGTCGGCGGTATGGAAGAGCGCGAAGAGAACCGCAAGCTGGTCCACGCCATGATCAACCTGGCCCACAACCTGAACCTGGAAGTGGTGGCCGAGGGTGTGGAAACCGCGGAACAACTGGCGTTGCTGCGGTTGTTCGGCTGTGATCAGGCCCAGGGTTACCTGATCAGCAAGCCGCTGCCGTTGGCGGAACTGGTGGACTACCTGACCTTTGGTGACAGCCAGCAGTTGGTAGGCGGCGTGATCTGACCGTGTAAACCCAATCAAACTGTGGGAGCCCGCTTTTGTGGGAGCTGGCTTGCCTGCGATAGCATCACCGCGATGTGTCTGACCGACCGAGGTGCCTGCATCGCGGGCAAGCCCGGCTCCCACATAAGCCAACTCCTGCACTGACCGAGTACATTCGTTACTCAGGCTGTGCGGCTTGAAACCCGCGGTGGGTTTCAGGCTCCTGGCGAATCATCCGCTTCATCTTCCGCTCAAACGCCCACGTCAGGCTGACTGCCGCGCACGCCAGGCCCAGGGCCAGGCCCCACCACACGCCCGTCGGCCCCCAACCAAGATTAAACGCCATCAGCCACGCGGCCGGTGCGCCGATCAGCCAGTAGCAACCCAGCCCGACCAGGAACGTGGTCTTGGCGTCCTTGAGCCCGCGAATGCAGCCCATGGCGATAGTCTGCACACCGTCGAACAGCTCAAACCACGCGGCCACGGCCAGCAGGCTGACGGCGAGGTTGATCACGTCGCGAAAGGCCGGGTCGTTCTGGTCGAGGAACAAGCTGATCAATTGGTGCGAGAACAGCCACAGCACCGCTGCAAAGCCCAGCATCACCAGCGCGCCAAAGCCGATACCGACCCGCCCGGCGAGCCGCGCCTCCAGCAACTGCCCTGCACCGTAATGCTGGCCGATGCGCATGGTGATCGCGTAGGACATGCCTGCCGGCACCATGAACGCCACCGACACAATCTGCAGGGCAATCTGGTGCGCAGCCAATTGCGTGCTGCCCATGGTGCCCATGCACAGCGCCGCGAAGGCAAACAGCCCGACTTCCACCGCATAGGTGCCGCCAATCGGCAGGCCCAGGCGCCACAGTTCCCGCAGGTAATGCAGGTTGGGCCGCAGCAGGCCCTTGCGCAGCGGATAGGCGTCGTAGGCGCGGTTGTATTTGATGTACCAGATCAGCGCCAGGGCCATGCAGTTGGCGACGATGGCCGTGACCAGGCCAATGCCCATCAGCCCGAGTTTCGGCAGGCCGAACATGCCTTCGATCAGCGCGTGGTTGAGCAGGTAGTTGATCACCGTGCCGCCCAGGCTGATGACCATCACCGGCGTGGCCTTGCCGATGGCGCTGGTGAAGCCGCGCAGTGCCATGAACGTCAGGTAGCCGGGCAGGGCGAACGGCAGGATGGTCAGGAACTGGCCGGCGGAGGCGACGTTGGTTTCGGTTTGGCCGAACATCAGCAGCACCGGCTTGAGGTTCCACAGTAGCAAACCGGCCACCAGCGCCATCAACCAGGCCAGCCACAGCCCGGCCTGGGTCAGCCGGGTGGCGCCTTCGATGTCGCCCGCGCCCTGGCGGATCGCGACCAGGGTGCCCACGGCTGCGATCACGCCGATGCAGAAAATCGACACGAACGAATAGCTCGCCGCCCCCAGGCCGCCGCCGGCCAGGGCCTCGGGGCTCAGGCGGGCCATCATCAGGGTGTCGGTCAGCACCATCAGCATGTGGGCCAACTGTGAGGCAATCAGCGGCCCTGACAGCCGCAGAATGGCCCAGAGTTCGGTACGTGCCGGATGCTGCATGATCATCACGCTCAAAAAGTCAGGGAAGGGTGGAAGGGTTGATTCTCGGCGCTCACAGCGCTTTGCACAAAGGGATAAATCCGATGGTTAGCATGATTAAAACTCATGCCTGAATGATTCTGGTAGGGTTTCGATATTGCGCCGTCGGAGCTTTCGCCATGTCTCGTCGTCTTCCTCCTCTTTACGCCTTGCGCGCCTTTGAAGCCGCGTCCCGCTACAACTCGTTCACCCGGGCGGCGGAAGAGTTGTCGATCACCCAAAGTGCGGTGAGCCGGCACATTCGTACCCTGGAGGAGCATTTCGCCTGCCGCCTGTTCCAGCGCAGCGGCCGCACCTTGCAGCTCACCGAGGCGGCGCGCCTGCTGCTGCCGGGCGTGCGCGAAGGCTTTGCGGCCTTGGAGCGCGCCTGCCATACGTTGAATGCGGAAGACGACATCCTGCGCATGAAGGCCCCGTCCACCCTGACCATGCGCTGGTTGCTGGCGCGCCTCAGTCGCTTCCGGCACTTGCAGCCGGGCAATGAAGTGCAGCTGACCAGCGCCTGGATGAGCATCGATGAAGTGGACTTCAACCAGGAGCCGTTTGATTGCGCGGTGTTGCTGAGCAATGGGCATTTCCCGCCGGACTGGGAGGCGAGCTACCTGTTCCCCGAGTTGCTGATTCCGGTGGGCGCGCCGAACCTGTTGAGCGACGGCCCCTGGGATGTCACACGGCTGGCCACTGCCGAATTGCTGCACCCGACGCCCGACCGTCGCGACTGGCGCTACTGGCTCGAGCGCATGGGGCTGTCATCCCAGGTTTCGCTCAAGGGCGGGCAGGTGTTCGACACCTTGGAGTTGGGCATGATCGCCGCCGCCCGAGGGTACGGCGTATCCATGGGCGACTTGCTGATGGTGGCCGAAGACGTCGCCCAGGGCCGCTTGAGCCTGCCATGGCCCACCGCCGTGGCCAGTGGGGAAAATTACTACTTGGTGTGGCCGAAAACCCGGCCCGGAGGCGAGCGTTTGCGACGCTTGGCGGACTTTCTCCAGGGCGAGGTGCAGGCGATGGAATTGCCCCGGGTGGAGCGCCTCGATTGAGGTGTTTGCGCGCCTCGGAGCAATCGTTTGCGTGATACCCCTGCGAATTGCTCAAGTATTGAGCTTGCCCGCCGAAGTAGGGTTGTTGGAACTAGCGTTCTACAACGTTTCCCCTATTAGAATTTTGCCGAGCAGCGCTATGAGATCAGGATGATCCTGGCCTCGGCCAGGAGCCTTCATGTCTCAACCTCGCGCCCGGATCGCCTCCCAACTGGGGCTTGCCCTCGCCGTGATACTGGCGGTCGTCATCAGCGGCAGCACGGTGTTCGCCTTGCGTTCGCTGGACTCCGCCAACCTCGACACCCGCGAGGAACACCTGGCCAGCGAGGCCCGGTTGCTGGCCGACCAACTCAATACCTTCCACAGCACCCTGCGCGAAAGTACCCAGCGTTTGAGCGGGCTGTTTGAAAAGCGCTTCAGCGCTGGCTTGAGCACGCGCCCCGACCAACCGGTGACGGTGGCGGGCGTGCAGACCCCGGGCCTGTACCTGGGCGAGGAAGTGCTGAACAACAACTTCGCTGAAGTCGACGAGTTCAAGCAGATGTCCGGCGGCGTGGCGACCTTGTTCGTACGCAGTGGCGAGGACTTTATCCGCGTCAGCACCTCCCTGACCAAACAGGACGGCAGCCGCGCCATCGGTACGGCGCTGGATCACCAGCACCCGGCCTATCAGCGTTTGCTCGGCGGGCAGGGCTACGTCGGCCGCGCGGTGTTGTTTGATCGCTCCTACATGACCCAATACAGCCCGGTGCGTGACGCCAGCGGCAAAGTGATTGCGGTGCTGTTTGTCGGCTTCGACTACACCGACGCGCAGAACGCCCAGTTCGACAACCTCAAGCGCTTCCGCATCGGCCAAACCGGTTCCCTGGCGCTGCTGGACGAACAGAAGCACTGGCTGGTGCCGCCGGCGGGTGTGCAGGCGCTCGACCAGGCGATCCCGGTGATGCTCGATCTGGCCGCCAAACCCGGCAAAGGCCGCTTCTGGAGCGACAAGAACGAAGACTTCTACAGCGTCGCGGTGCCGTTTGAAGGCGGCCCGTGGTCGGTGGTGGCGAGCATGCCGAAAGCCGAAATTCGTGCGGTGACCTGGTCGGTGGGCATTCGCCTGGTGATCGGCAGCTTGCTCGCGATGTTGCTGGCGGTGGGCGCTGCGGTCTGGCTGCTGCGCAGCAAGTTGCAGCCGTTGGGCGACCTGGTGCGTCAGGCCGAAGCCCTGGGCGCTGGTGATTTGAGTGCGCGGCTCAACGTTTCCAGCCATGACGAAATCGGCCAGTTGGCCCGCAGTTTCAACCAGATGGGCGAAGCGCTGTCGACCATGGTGTCGCACATCCGTAAGGCCGCTGAAGACGTGAACAGCCGCGCCCAGGCGCTGTCGGGTTTGTCTGGCGGTGCGTATGAAGGCATGGAGCAACAGTCCGGCGAAATCACCAGCATGGCCGGCGCAGTGGAAGAGTTCAGCGCCACCTCGCTGAACATCGCCGACAACATGGGCAATACCGAACGCCTGGCCCAGGACAACGCCCAACAAACCAAGATCGGCCGCACCTCGATGCAAGAGGCGTCGTCGTCCCTGGAACACATCGCCACTGCACTGAACAGCACGGCCACGGTGATTAACACCCTGGGCCAGCGCTCCCAGGAAATCGGCGGGATCGTCGGTGTGATCACCGCGATTGCCGAACAGACCAACCTGCTGGCGCTCAACGCCGCCATCGAAGCCGCACGGGCTGGTGAGCAGGGGCGCGGGTTTGCGGTGGTGGCGGATGAAGTACGCAACCTCGCGTCGCGCACCCGTCAGGCCACGGACGAGATCTCCGGGATGATCCAGAGCATCCAGCAGGAAACCGGCAACGCCATCAGCACCATGGAGCAAGGCAACGTGCTGATGCAGGAAGGCCTGGCGCGCAATGCTGACGTGGCATCGGCGCTGGCGCGGATCGACGAGCAAAGCCGCTCGGCCGGCCAGCAGTTTGCGGCGATTACCACTGCCACCCAGGAGCAGAGCAGCACGGCGACCTTGCTGAGCAGCAACCTGCAGAGCATTGCCCTGGCCAACAGCGAGCAGCGTGAAGTGGTGTCGAACCTGGCGATCACCGCCAAGGAACTGGAAACCCTGGCGGCGGGCTTGCGGCATGAGGTTGACCGGTTTCGTTGATTGACTGTTCGGGCCCCATCGCGGGCAAGCCCGCTCCCACAGTTGACCGTGTTGTTCTGAAGTACGCGGTCCACTGTGGGAGCCGGGCTTGCCCGCGATGACGGCCGATCCGACGCCTCAAGCCTCGGTCCGACAGCCCAGCACCTGGTTGCGCCGCGCGGTGCTCCTGGGGTTGCCTAGGAAGCGCTGGCAGGCCGGTACTGCAAGGCTTCCGCCAGATGATGGCGGGCGATGGCATCCACCTGTTCCAGGTCGGCCAGGGTGCGGGCGACCTTGAGCAGGCGATGCGCCGCCCGCAACGACAGCGTCAGCCGTTCGCACGCGCTCTCCAGCCAGCCTTCATCGGCCTTCACCAGCTTGCAGTGCTGGCGTAGCCCCGGCAGGTCAAGAAAGGCATTGGCGCAGCCCTGGCGCCGTTGCTGACGCTCCCGGGCCTCGGCGACGAGCACGGACGCGCTGGCGGTGTCATCGCCGGACTGTTTGCCCGGGTTCAGCGCGGTGCTTTCCCGGGCGACAGTCACGTGCAGGTCAATCCGGTCCAGCAGCGGCCCGGAGAGTTTGTTGCGATAGCGCTGGATTTGCTCCGGCGTGCAGCGGCAACGGCCGCTCGGCTCGCCCACATAGCCGCAAGGGCAGGGATTCATCGCCGCCACCAACTGGAAACGCGCCGGGAAACTCACTCGGTCGCGGGCGCGGGAAATCACGATATGCCCGGATTCCAGCGGCTCCCGCAGCACCTCCAGGACCTTGCGATCAAACTCCGGAAGCTCATCGAGAAACAACACACCGTGATGGGCCAGGGTGATTTCCCCCGGCTGCGGTTTCGACCCACCGCCCACCAGCGCCGGGCCGGATGCCGAATGGTGCGGCTGGCGAAATGGCCGGTGCGGCCAGTGGCTCAGCGGCGCCAGGCTGACCACCGACTGAATCGCCGCGACCTCCAGCGCTTCCTGCTCACTCAAGGGCGGCAACAACCCCGGCAGCCGGCTGGCGAGCAAGGTCTTGCCGGTGCCCGGCGGCCCGCTGAGCAACAGGTTGTGGGCGCCCGCCGCAGCGATCAACAGGGCGCGCTTGGCTGCCAGTTGGCCCTGCACTTCACTGAGGTCCGGGTAGGGCTTGTTCAGGTACATCAGGCCACTGGAAACGAAGGGTTCGATCGGCACGTGACCGTTCAGGTGCGCCACCACTTGCAGCAGATGATCCACCGCAATCACCTTCAACCCCGAGGCAAGGCACGCTTCCTCGGCATTGGCCCGAGGCACGATCAAGGTGCGCCCGGCCTTGCGCGCCGCCAGGGCTGCCGGCAACACACCTTTCACCGCCCGCACCTCGCCGGACAGCGCCAGTTCGCCCAGGCATTCCACGTTATCGAGGGTCAGCGTCGGCACCTGCACGCTGGCGGCGAGAATCCCCAGGGCAATCGCCAGATCAAAACGCCCGCCGTCCTTGGGCAGGTCGGCGGGCGCGAGGTTGAGGGTGATGCGGCGGGACGGGTATTGCAGCGCGGAATTGAGAATGGCGCTGCGCACGCGGTCTTTGCTTTCCTTGACCGCGGTTTCCGGCAGGCCCACCAGCGTCAGCGACGGCAAGCCGTTGGCCATGTGCACCTCGACGGTGACGGCGGGGGCTTCGACGCCAATCTGGGCGCGGCTGTGGACAATGGCGAGGGACATGCTCGATCCTTGAAATGAGTGGCCGCTTCCTGCGGTTTTTCAAGGGTAGTTCAGAGGTTGCTGCGTGCGCCCTGGAAGTTTTACAGGACATCTCACAGGTGGCAGCATTGAACGATGGATTGCAGCTTACCAAGCAAAAGCTCTTCTTCGCACAATAATTTAAGACTGACTGCGTTCAATTAGAAGCAGTCAGGCCAAAATATTACGTTAAATTTTTATCCGGGTTTTTTCATTTTTTACGATGATGAGTGGCACATGTTTTTCTTGTTCTTTGACTAGCGCTTCACCTCTCATGATTTTCATGGCGCTGCGTAACGCGTCAAAGGCAAAGAATCCGCATCCAGGGATTGTGACTAAGGCCAATAGCATGAATCTTGGACCAAGGTTTAAGGGCGCAGCCAGCAGGAGTGGGGACATGGCTAACAGGGAAGCTAATATGTAGATAAAGATATAGAAGGATTTTCTCCATATTCTCGAAAAATTACTTTGGTACTTTGACCTAAAATCAATTCTATGAAGCTTTTTGTTGAGCTCGACATACTTTCTTGAAAGTGCGTAATCTCTAAGAGACTTATCGGGATTGGAGAGCGTAATAAGATATTTAATATCTGAAACTTGTATTGAAGAAGTTCCCGCTAGAGCGTAGTAGCCGCGTTCAACGGCAAGGTGATGAGGTGGTATCTCCTCATCCAAGTCGGTGAGGAATTCTTTCGCAAATTTATACTCCTCTCTTAATTTCAATTTACTGCTGGAGGAGAGTTCATAGATGATTTTTGCCACACCAATTATCGCGCCGATAGCCATGATAATTTTGACGATGTTTCCTATTTCCATTGGGGATTTTATCCGTCCGAGGTTTGAAGGTTAAAGCGAGCTTCTGAATGATATCAAAGTGCTTCCATGCTGTGATCCTGGGTACTTATTGATTGCTGCGCTTAGGCTACTTAGATCCTCTCAAAAGCCCTTGTCCGGCCCGTCCCCTAATCTGGAGAACGCAGGCGGAAAAGGCGTCTCCACCATGATTTTTCGCTGGGCCTGGACTGCCCTTGCTCCGGTAGCACATGGGGCACGTCCTGCAGGCTGATCCACGCTTTATTATTCCAATGCAGAAGGCTCAGAGACATCTGTGGCCAATCGAGCAAGCTCAAGACTGGATGCTCACATCGGCTGGTTACTTGAGCATCGCGTAATGCTGGGATCACATCATGGGTCACCCACTCACGAAGGCTCCGGTACTCCGGGCAGTAGTGATAAACCAACAACGCATAGATGCCGGACTCGCTGATCAGAAGCGTTCGTTCCACGGCACCATGGTGGAGCACCTTTCGGTATTGGTGTTGGTCAGGGTCAAGCTTGCGCAGCGCCCGTTCATCCAGGTAAAGGCGTAAAAATCGCCCCAAATCACGAGCACTGAACCAAGCCTGATTTTCCAGTAATAGGGCATGAAGATGCAGATTGTGCCGCGTAAAAACGTGAGGAACGAGATGATCGTTTTCCATGGTGCAGTACCCATATTCGCTTGAGTGAACTGCCGGTTACCGTCGCCAAACGATAAGGGTGGCAGCTGCGTGCGGGTTGGCGAACCGGTGCAAGCGAATACCGGCAGACCCTAAGGTCTCCCACACACAGCCGCCATAAACGAGTCGCGAGCTAATGCCCGATATCGGATGGTGGACGCCATGCGTCGCATGCTTTCCGGGTCGCCAAACCCAGCGCTGAATATTCAGCAGCAAGCAGCCTAGAGAGCGATGGCATGGGGATGCTATCGGAAAGCGTCAGTGCGTGTCGTAGGAAACTGCCCGAAACGACCTTAGCTACGCAAGGACAGTTGGAAGACCGGCACTACCTTCGCATCAAACTTTATCGGCCGGCACACACAGAAACTCCTTCGCCAACGTCAACCACGCCTGCGCCGCAAACGACAGCTTGCACTGGCGCCGCCACGCCAGCATCAGCCGCCAGTTCAGGGCCGGCGACTGAATTTCCGCAATGCTGAATTGGCTGGCGTCGAGGGTGTCGCAGAACGCCCGGGGCAGCAGGGTGATGCCCACGCCCAGCCGCACCAGGGAGGCGATAAAGTCCCATTGGCTGCTGCGGCCGCTGATGCGCGGCTCAAAACCGGCTTGGGCGCAGGCATCGAGTACAAACTGGTTCAGGGTGAAGGTGTCATCGTAAAAGATGAATTCGCAGGCGTGCAGTTCGCTCAGTTGCACCGAGCTGCGTCCCTGCCAGGGCGAGTCGTGGGGCGCGAGCAGGCACAGCGGCGATTCGAACAAGGGCATTGATTCGAATTCGGACCAGATATCCGCCACGCGCGGTGAGTCCAAAATGGTGCCGAACTCCAGGGTGCCCTGGCGCAGGTCCTGAAGGGTGACGTTGCCGCCGCTTTCAAACAGTTTCAGTTCGATCTTCGGATAGCGGGCGTGATATTCGGCAAAGATCGGCGCCAGCGCGAGGTGCGTGGAGGGTGAAAGCCCCATGCGCAGGGCGCCACGGCCGACCTGCTGCAGGTCTTGCAGCTCTACGGTCATCTCGTCGTGCAGCGCGATCATTTCCTTGGCGCGCTTGAGCACGATCTCCCCGGCGTCCGTCAGGGTGAAGCGTTTTCCCATGCGGTCCAGCAGCCTCAGGCCAAGGCTCGATTCCAGTTGCTGCACCATCTTGCTGACCGTGGGTTGGGTCAGGTGCAGTTTGGTGGCGGCTTTGGTGAAGCTCTGCTGGTCCACGACTTCTACGAAATAACGGAGCGCCCGGATGTCCATCTTGCATTCCAATTTTGCATGGTTTTCATAATATTAATTCATTATATCTTTAAAAATTGGCTGGATAAGATTTGTTACATCTGTTCCCAGCCAGCGTTCCCGGTCATGCCGCAAGGGCCTTTCCAGACGCTTCCATGGCCAGATTTCTCGCAGTGTATGAATCAAAGGCAACGCTATTTCTGGAGAGCAATTGTGCTTAACAAAACGCGTCATTCTTTTTCCGGTTCTGATGAGATGTCTCAGGGAGCGCGCTTCGTTAAGGAGTTGCTGGCGCAGGCGCAGATCGAGGTCAACGGACCGTCGGCTGCGGATATGCAACTGCACCACAGTGCCACGTTCGACCTGGCCCTGGCCAAGGGAAACCTGGGGCTTGGCGAAGATTATATGGACGGCGGCTGGGATGCCGAGGCGCTGGATGAGTTTTTCTACCGGCTCATGCGCTCCGGCGTGATCGACCAGGCCAACCCGGCCACCTTGTTGTTTCACGCGTTCAGTTCCCGATGGCTGAACCTGCAAAACAAGAAGCGCGCCTGGCAAGTCGGCGAAGCGCACTACGACCTCGGTAATGACTTTTACGCAAGCATGCTCGACTCGCGCATGACCTACACCTGCGGCTACTGGAAAGACGCCACCACCCTGGAACAGGCGCAGTTCGCCAAGCTGGACCTGATCTGTAAAAAACTGGGGCTCAAGCCGGGCATGCGCGTGCTGGATATCGGCTGTGGCTGGGGGAGCTTCATGAGCCATGCCGCCGAGCACTACGGCGTCGAGTGTGTCGGTGTGACCATCTCCAAGGAGCAGGCGGAGTGGGGCCGCGCCAAGTACGCCCATCTGCCGATCGAGTTTAGGCTGCAGGACTATCGGGATATCGACGAGCAATTCGACCATATCGCCAGCGTCGGCATGTTCGAGCACGTGGGCCGCAAGAATCATCGGGCGTATATGGAGGTCGCCAACCGCTGCCTGAAGGACGAAGGGCTGTTCCTGCTGCACACCATCGGCAAGAACCAGCGCAACAGCACGCCGGACCCGTGGATCGATAAATACATCTTTCCAAACGGCGATTTGCCCTCGATCGGGCAGGTTGGCGATGCCATGGACGGATTATTTGTTGCCGAAGATTTGCACAACTTTGGCGCCGATTACGACAAGACGCTGATGGCCTGGTGCGAAAACTTCGAGTTGGCGTGGCCCGAGTTTGCAGAAACCTTTGGCCAGCGTTTCTACCGGATGTGGCGCTATTACCTGCTGTCGTGTGCAGGGGCGTTTCGCGCGCGGGATATCCAGCTGTGGCAGTGGGTGTTGTCGAAGAAGGGCGTTGTCGGCGGGTATCAGCGGGTAAGCTGACGGTAGCAACGGTTTAACGGGGACAGGCAAGACCTGCCCCGGTTGGCCGGTTTATTCGGCGGCAGGCGTCAATCGCGCTTCCAGCTCCGCCACCTTGGCCTCAAGGCTTTCCAGCCGCGCCCGAGTGCGCGCCAACACCACCATCTGGCTATCAAACTCTTCCCGGCTGACCAGGTCCAGCTTGCTGAAGCCGCTCTGCAGCAGCGCCTTGAACTGGCTTTCAATTTCATTGCGTGGCAGCGGTGTGTCGCTGCTGAACAGGCGGGAGGCGTGGCCGCTCAGGGCGTCGAGGAGGTCTTTGGGCGCGAGCATGGGAAATAGTCCGGAAAATCTGTTGGCCGGCAGTGTATCACGCAGCGTCTATAGTCTTTTTTACCGCCGCCGGCGCACGCTTTTCGCGCATGGGGCCGGGCGGTCGCGCACTGTTTTCGTGCGTATCTTCGCGGCAACAGCGCCCGGCAGGTGGGCACAAGCGAACAAAGGACTGATTTCAGTGATTTTTACGGAGCTGGCAAGCTTTCTGCTTAGACGATCATGACCCATGCACTGATGCAGTCGCTGTGACGATGCAGTGCGCCGACGGACCAGCGGTACATGTTTCGTCACCAGTGGTTAGCGAGCGTCGCAATGGCAAATGCCAGGGCGACGAAGCGTTACAAAGCCAGGCACTGCGCTTAGACTTGAGACGGGTTTGTTTTCCTGGGGCAAGTCCACCAATTCGGGAGAGAGTTTTCATGAAGCTAGTCACTGCCATCATCAAGCCGTTCAAGTTGGACGATGTACGCGAGTCACTGTCCGAGATCGGCGTGCAGGGCATTACCGTTACTGAGGTCAAAGGCTTCGGTCGGCAGAAGGGTCACACCGAGCTGTATCGCGGCGCGGAATACGTGGTCGATTTCCTGCCAAAGGTGAAGATTGATGTCGCCATTGACGACAAGGATCTTGACCGGGTTATCGAGGCGATAACCAAGGCCGCCAACACCGGCAAAATCGGTGACGGCAAGATCTTCGTGGTCAATCTGGAACAGGCTATTCGCATCCGTACCGGCGAAACCGATACCGACGCAATCTAAGCCGCCAAACCCCAACGCCCCAGGAGAAAACAATATGACTCTGCGTAAATTCGCAGGGCTAGGAGCCCTGTTGTCCCTCGTAATGCCGGCCCTGGCCATGGCGGCGGACCCAGCACCTGCTCCAGTCCTCAATTCCGGCGACACCGCGTGGATGCTCACGTCCACCGCGCTGGTGCTGTTCATGACCATTCCAGGCCTCGCGCTGTTCTACGGCGGCATGGTTCGCTCCAAAAACATTCTTTCCGTGATGATGCAGTGCTTCGCCATCACCGGCCTGATCACCATCCTGTGGTTCGTCTACGGCTACAGCATGGCGTTCGACACCACCGGTATGGAAGCAGGCGTCGTCAACCTCAACTCGTTTGTGGGTGGCTTGTCCAAACTGTTCCTCTCGGGTGTGACCCCGGCCAGCATCACCGGCCCGGCGGCGTTGTTCCCTGAGGCGGTGTTCGTGACCTTCCAGATGACCTTCGCGATCATCACCCCGGCGCTGATCGTCGGTGCGTTCGCCGAGCGTATGAAGTTCTCCGCGATGCTGATCTTCATGGGCGTCTGGTTCACCCTGGTCTACGCACCGATTGCCCACATGGTGTGGGGCGGTCCGGGTTCGTTGCTGGGCGACTGGGGCGTGCTGGACTTCGCCGGCGGCACCGTGGTGCACATCAACGCCGGTGTGGCTGGCCTGGTAGCGTGCCTGGTACTCGGCAAGCGTAAAGGCTTCCCAACCACCCCGATGGCACCGCACAACCTGGGTTACACCCTGGTGGGCGCGGCCATGCTGTGGGTCGGCTGGTTCGGCTTCAACGCCGGCTCCGCTGCTGCGGCCAACGGCACTGCCGGCATGGCGATGCTGGTCACCCAGATCGCTACCGCTGCTGCAGCGCTGGGCTGGATGTTCGCCGAGTGGGTCACCCACGGTAAGCCAAGCGCCCTGGGCATCGCCTCGGGTGTGGTTGCGGGCCTGGTGGCAATCACTCCAGCCGCTGGCACCGTGGGCCCGATGGGCGCCCTGGTGATCGGCCTGGCTGCCGGTGTGGTGTGCTTCTTCTGCGCCACTACCCTGAAACGCAAACTGGGCTACGACGACTCCTTGGACGCCTTCGGCGTGCACGGTATCGGCGGTATCCTCGGCGCGATCCTGACCGGCGTATTTGCTGCACCGGCGATGGGCGGCTTCAACGCCACCACCACCGACATCGCGGCACAAGTCTGGATCCAGTGCAAAGGCGTCGGCTTCACCGTCATCTACACCGCTATCGTGACGTACATCATCCTCAAGGTGCTGGACGTGGTGATGGGCCTGCGGGTGACCGAAGAAGAAGAGGCAGTTGGCCTCGATCTGGCGCAACACAACGAACGCGGCTACAACTTGTAAGTACGCGAAAAAAAGATGCCCGGCTTGCCGGGCATTTTTTTGCCTGGGGTTTGTCTGTGGCTAAAGGTGTATGGGTTTTTTCACGACTTTGTGATGCTATCCACACCGCACTTTTCACTGTGCGAATGTCTTACAGGCATGTAGGCGTATTCGGCACTTTGTTTTTTCCCTGAGCGCGCTAGAATGCGCGCCGATGGGCGGAGAACTGTATGTGGCAACAGACCCTGATAACCCTGCGGGCCAAGCCCCGGGGCTTTCATCTGGTAACGGACGAGTTGCTCGCCGGCCTGCCTGAATTGAAGGCCTGTCGGGTGGGCCTGTTGCATTTGTGGCTGCAGCACACCTCGGCCTCGTTGACGGTCAACGAGAATGCCGACCCGGCGGTTCGCCGTGACTTCGAGCGTTTTTTCAATGCGCTGGTGCCGCAAGGCATGGCGGGATATGAACACAACGACGAAGGTCCGGATGATCTGCCGGCGCACTTCAAGGCCAGTCTCCTGGGCTGCCAGCTGAGTTTGCCGGTAAGGGCCGGCCGCTTGGCGATGGGGACCTGGCAAGGTGTTTATCTGGGCGAGCACCGTGATCATGGCGGTGCTCGTAAAGTCCTCGCCACCTTGCACGGTGATGGGGCATAAGCCACTGGTTAACCGGTGGATGTTGATTTTTTTCCGGCCGCCGTCGACAGGTGGCGAAGCTGGGCTATAACTAATCTGCTTTTCGCAAGTCATGAGGTAGAACATGAGCGACGATGATCTGGAAAACGACGACCTCGAAGTAGGCGACGACGACGAAACCGAAGAAGGTCTTGAGGCGGCTGCCGAAGACGTGGCTGACGACGACGGTGGCGACGATGCACCGGCCCCGGCAGCCAAGGGCAAGGCCAAGGCTGCGGTGTCGGTTGACGAACTGCCGAGCGTAGAAGCCAAGAACAAAGAGCGCGATGCGCTGGCCCGTGCGATGGAAGAATTCCTCGCTAAAGGCGGCAAAGTGCAGGAAGTCGAGGCTAACGTGGTGGCTGATCCGCCGAAGAAGCCGGATAACAAGTACGGCAGCCGGCCTATCTAAGGGCCGCTGTCCGCTTGCTGAAAAAGCCCGCCGTCGCTGCGGGCTTTTTCATGGGCGAATCAAAAGGGTCAGTCCCAACACCCATCTAAGAATGAAGCGTTTGTGGTGGCGAGGGAGCTTGCTCCCGTTGGGGCGCGAAGCGGCCCCTGGTTGGGTCGACGCGGTCTTTCAGAAAGGCCGTCGTGGCTGGTTCAGGGGCCGCTTCGCAGCCCAACGGGAGCAAGCTCCCTCGCCACAAAAGCGCTTCATCGTCAGTTATACGTTCCAACGGGCGAGGACTTCTGGCAACTCGGTCAGGCTGCGAATCTCGGCATCCGGGCGCTTTTGCGCTTCCCAGGCCTTGCCCGCCGGGTTAAACCACACCGCCCGCAGTCCCGCCTGCTGCGCCCCGGCAATGTCATCCCCCGGATGATCCCCGACATGCACCGCCGCGCCCGGCTCTACGCCACCGCGCTGCAAGGCCTCCTGGAACAACCGCGCATCCGGCTTGGCGATACCAATGTCTTCAGCCCGCAGGGCAAAGTGAAAGTAATCCGCCAGCCCCACACGCTGTACATCGGCATTGCCGTTGGTGATCACCCCAAGCAAATAGTGCTGGCGCAGCGCCTGGAGCATCGGCTCGGCCTCGGGAAACACCGTGAGCTGGTGGCGCGCGTGGATAAACGCTTCAAAGCACACATCCGCCATCTGCGCCGCTTCCGGCAGTGGGTATCCGGCTTCCTCGAAGGCATGTTGCAGCACCTTGTGGCGCAACACGCTGATGCGGTATTTGAGCTCGGGATACCGCTCCAGCACCTGCTGGCGAAGGCTGGCGAACTTCTCCAGGGGCAAGTCGCCCACCTTGGTGGCGTGGGTCGCCAGCCATTCGCGCATCGATGCCTCGGCGCTGATGATGACCGGCACGTTATCCCAGAGTGTGTCGTCCAGGTCGAAGGTGATCAGCTTGATGCTCATGAGTCACTGCCCTTAATGCGTTTGGCCCGTGGATGGGCGCTGTCGTACACCGTTGCCAGGTGCTGGAAGTCCAGGTGGGTGTAGATCTGGGTGGTCTTGATGTCGGAGTGGCCCAGCAGCTCCTGCACGGCGCGCAGGTCCTGGGACGACTCCAGCAAGTGGCTGGCAAAGGAGTGCCGCAGCATGTGCGGGTGCAGGTTCTGCCCCAGCTCGCGCTCGCCGGCGGCCTTGACCCGCACCTGAATGGCCCGCGGCCCGAGGCGCCGGCCTTGCTGGCTGATGAACACGGCATCATCCGCCGGGTTGGCCAGGGCGCGCAGCGGCAGCCATAGCAGCAAGGCTTCGCGGGCCTTCTTGCCCACCGGCAATACGCGGGTCTTGCTGCCTTTGCCGAGCACCTGCACCAGGCCGTCCGCCAGGTCCAGTTGATCGAGGTTGAGCCCGGTCAGCTCCGACAGGCGCAGGCCCGAGGAATAGAACAGTTCGAGGATCGCCTGGTCGCGATGGGCCAGGAAATCGTCCTCCACGGCGCCATCAAGCAATTGCAGGGCGCGATCCGTGTCGAGGGTCTTGGGCAGGCGGCGTTCGCCCTTGGGCGGCGCCAGGCCGTTGGCCGGGTCGTGGTCGCACAGGCCTTCGCGGTTCAGGTAGTGATAGAGGCCGCGTACCGCCGACAGCAGGCGCGCCAGGCTGCGGGAGGATTGGCCTTGTTGGTGCAGGCGGGCGATCAGGCTGCGCAGACCCTGAATGTCCAGGGCCTTCCAGCTGCCGATGTGGTGTTTCTCACAGAACGCCAGGACCTTGTTCAAGTCCCGCCGGTAGGCTTCCAGGGTATGCGGCGACACCTGGCGCTCGCTGCGCAGGTGAGCGCAGTAGGCGTCCAGTTGTCGTTCCATGGCTAGCGCACCGCGCGCAGGGCGGTGGTGAAGCGTGGCAGGACGCGGCCCAGCACTTCGGCGATATAGCTCAGGAACAGTGTGCCCACCGAGCTTTTGTAATGCTGTGGATCACGGCTGGCGATGGCCAGCACGCCATGCAAGCCTTGATGACTGAGGGCGACCACGGCGGTGGAGCCGATCTGCTGGCGCTGCTCGGCGCCAAACAGGAAGTCCAGCTCATGCTCACGCAGGGTGCCGCTGATGGTCTTGCCTTCGGACAGCAGGCCGCCAATGGCGGTCTGGGCATCGCTGCCACTGACCCAGCGGCCCACCGGCATCGGGTTGTCGCTGAACAGGATCAGGCTCACAAAGGGCACCTGGAAGTCCTGGCGCAGGCTGTCTTCGACGGCAATCACCGCTTCTTCCAGGCTGGCGGCGTCCATCAGGGTCAGGACCAGGCGGCGGGTCTTGTCGAACAGGCGGTCGTTGTCGCGGGCCACGTCCATCAGTTGCGAGAGCCTGTGGCGCATCTCGATATTGCGCTCGCGCAGGATCTTCATCTGCCGCTCCACCAGCGACACGGTGTCGCCGCGCTGGTGGGGAATACGCAGGGCCGGCAACAGCTCTTCGTGTTCGACGAAGAAGTCCGGATTAGCCTCCAGATACGCCGCAACGGCTGCGGCCTCCAGACTTTCGCTTGGGGATGCTTGCGCGGGTACTTGAGGCTTATCAGTCATTAGATTTGCTCACTCATAGACGGACCTGTCCTTCGTAGACGCGGGTGGCCGGGCCGGTCATTTTCACCGGTTGGCCGGGACCTGCCCATTCGATGGACAGGCGTCCACCGGGCAGGTCGATCAGCAGCGGCGAATCCATCCACCCCTGGCTGATGGCGGCGACGGCAGCGGCGCAAGCACCGGTGCCGCAGGCCTGGGTTTCGCCGGCACCGCGTTCCCAGACGCGCAACTGCGCACGGGAACGGTCGATGACCTGCAGGAAACCCACGTTAACCCGCGCCGGAAAGCGCGGGTGGTTTTCGATCTTCGGCCCCAGTTCATGAACCGGTGCGCTGTTGATGTCATCCACCCGCAGCACGGCGTGGGGGTTGCCCATGGACACGGCGGCCAGGTTGACGGTCTTGCCGTCCACGTCCACCGGGTAGCTCAGCGCTTGCTCGGTAGCCTGGAACGGAATGTCCGCCGGCACCAGCCGTGGCGCGCCCATGTTGACGCCGATCTGGCCGTCGCTGCGAATATCCAGCTCGATGATGCCGCTTTTGGTCTCGACGCGAATCTGCCGTTTGGCGGTCAGGCGCTTGTCCAGCACAAAGCGGGCGAAACAGCGGGCACCGTTGCCGCACTGTTCCACTTCGGAGCCGTCGGAGTTGAAGATCCGGTAACGGAAATCCACTTCCGGGTTGCTCGGTGCTTCCACCAGCAGCAACTGGTCGAAGCCGACACCGGTGTGCCGGTCGCCCCACAGCTTGGCGTGTTTGGGCAGGATGTGCGCGTGCTGGCTGACCAGGTCGAGGACCATGAAGTCGTTGCCCAGCCCGTGCATCTTGGTAAAACGCAGCAACATGACCTTACTCCGGCAGCAGGCTTTCGCCAGCAAACAACTCGGCTACCGTCTCGCGGCGACGCACTTCAAACGCTTGATCACCGTCCACCAGCACCTCGGCGGTACGCCCGCGGGTGTTGTAGTTGGAGCTCATGACAAACCCGTAGGCACCGGCCGAATGCACGGCCAGCAGGTCGCCTTCTTCCAGGGCCAGCTGACGTTCCTTGGCCAGGAAGTCGCCGGTCTCACAGATCGGGCCGACGACGTCGTACGCGCGGCCAACGCCTGCACGTGGCTTGACGGCCGTCACGTCCATCCAGGCCTGGTACAGCGCCGGGCGGATCAGGTCGTTCATCGCCGCGTCGACGATGGCGAAATCCTTGTGCTCGGTGTGCTTGAGGTACTCGACCTGAGTCAGCAGCACGCCGGCGTTGGCGACGATGTAGCGGCCCGGCTCGAACATCAGCGTCAGGTCGCGGCCTTCGGTGCGCTCGCGCACGGCCTTGATGTAGTCGCTGACCAGCGGCGGCTCTTCATCGCGATAACGCACGCCCACGCCGCCACCGAGGTCGATGTGGTGCAGGTAGATGCCGCACTCGCCGAGGCGGTCGATCAGCGCCAGCAGGCGGTCGAGGGCATCGAGGAACGGTGGCAGGCTGGTCAGTTGCGAGCCGATATGGCAGTCGACGCCCAATACTTCCAGGTTCGGCAACTGGGCGGCGCGGATGTACACGTCCTCGGCGTCGGCAATGGCGATGCCGAACTTGTTCTCTTTGAGACCGGTGGAAATGTATGGGTGAGTGCCGGCGTCTACGTCCGGGTTGACCCGCAGGGAGATCGGCGCGCGAACGCCCATCTCGGCGGCGACCACTTGCAGGCGCTCCAGCTCGTCGGTGGATTCGACGTTGAAGCAATGCACGCCCACTTCCAGGGCGCGGCGCATGTCTTCGCGGCTCTTGCCGACGCCGGAGAACACGATCTTGTCAGCCTTGCCGCCAGCGGCCAGTACACGCTCGAGCTCGCCCCGGGACACGATGTCGAAACCGGCGCCCAAACGCGCCAGGACATTTAGTACACCCAGGTTGGAGTTGGCTTTTACGGCGAAGCACACCAGGCTCGGCGTACCTTCCAGTGCGTCGGCAAAGGAGCGGTATTGGGCTTCGATGTGGGCACGGGAGTACACGTACGTCGGGGTACCAAAGCGCTCGGCAATGGCGGACAGCGCGACACCTTCCGCGAACAGCTCGCCGTCCCGGTAGTTAAAAGCGTCCATGATGTTCCCTTAGTAGGTGTCGTGCTTGTGCGCTTTGGTTTGCGACGACTGCGCCTGTTCATTCGGGTCTTTGCTGTCATCGGGCAGATACAGCGGGCCTTTTTGACCACAGGCACTAACGAGGCAAGCGACCGCGACGAGCGCAGCAAGGGAAGAGATCAGGCGCTTCATGGCGAAATCCTTGAATATGCATTAATTGCGCCCGAGTATACCGACCACCTGCCGGATTGCCTATGCGCCGAAATACCCGTCCGGCGGGGCTTTGCCGAGTTTGTCGCGATTGCGCTTACATCAGTTGAGGATAATTCACACGGCTTCGGGTAATGAAATCGGTATCCTTTGCAATCATGATGGCGCGTCCGTATTGTGCGGCGCTTGAGCGAGACCAGACACTTTTCGAGGTTCCCACAATGAGTTTGACCGAAGCGCGTTTTCACGACCTGGTGGATTCGACCCAGCAAGCGCTGGAGGATATTTTCGACGACAGCGGCCTGGATGTGGACCTGGAGAACTCGGCCGGTGTACTGACCGTCAAGTTTGAAAATGGCACCCAGCTGATTTTCAGTCGCCAGGAGCCTCTGCGTCAGCTATGGCTGGCGGCGCGTACCGGTGGTTTCCACTTCGATTACGATGAAGAAGAAAACCGCTGGACCCACGACACCACCGATGAGCTGCTGAGCGAAATGCTCGCGCGCCTCACCCAGGAACAAGCCGGCGTCGAGCTGGACTTCGACGAGATCTGATCGTGACGCAGCCCGCACCTGTACGCCCGCCCAAGCCGCTGTTCAGCAATGTCAGCCCGGCGGTGCCGTCACCTTGTATCAGTTTATGTCGGCTGGATGAGCAGAAAGTCTGCCTCGGCTGCTTCCGCCACGTGGAAGACATCCGTGAATGGCGCTCTGCCGATGATGCGCGGCGCCGCGTGATCGTCGCCCAGGCCGAGCAGCGCAAGGCCTCCACCTGAGGCCGTCTTGTTTATTTATTGTGCTGTGGTAGTGTCCGGGTACACCTCAACTCATCGAGGTCCGTGAGAACCCCGCCTTTTTCTGGCGGGGTTTTGCTTTTTTGTGCAGAAAAAAGGAGTCTGCCTGAATCATGACCGCACCTTCCATCATCCTCACCCGTCTTGACGTGCAGCGTCTTGAGCAACTGATCGACCGTGTAGGCGAGGCGTCGCCGGGGGTTGAAGCCCTGCAACACGAACTCGACCGCGCCGAAGAAGTGGTTGGCCACGATGAAGTGCCTGCAACTGTCGTGACCATGAACTCCAGCGTGCATTGCCGTGAACAAGGCAGTGGCAAGGACTATCACCTGACCCTGGTCTACCCCAAGGACGCGAACGCCGACGAAGGCAAGATATCGATCCTGGCGCCGGTGGGCAGCGCGTTGCTGGGCCTGCAAGTCGGCCAGCACATCGACTGGCCAGCGCCGGGCGGCAAGACCCTCAAGCTTGAATTGCTCAGTGTCGAAGGCCAGCCAAAAGACGGCGGCGCGTTCTCGCTTTAAACCTGGTTCAGCGCTTCATTGAGCGCCAGTTCCAGATCAGCCTTGTAGCGCAGGTACAGATTGCTCGGGCTTTGAACATCACCGAGCAGGCCGGACAGGTCCAGATCGGTGATGTAGCAGCGGTAGCGCTCGGCCTCCTGGCGTTGCCCGACGATTTGCTGGGCGACCACCGCAAACAGCTGGTCGCCAAATTCCAGCTCGGAAAACTCCCGTTGATTGCAGTACAAGGTGATGCCCACCTGGCCCGGTGCAGCCTTGCCGATAATCGCCTGCACGTCGTAGAACGGCTTATTGGCCGGGGTTTGCGGCGCCGGGCGTGGTTCAGCCCGGCGTGCGCGACTGCTGCCGGACGGCAACAGCTGGTAATACAGGATTTGCACCGCGCCCAGCGGCTGTTGCGGGTCCAGCGGCAGCAGTGCGTCGCGGCGATAAATGATCGACTGCAGGAAGCGCTGCAACGGCACCAACAGGCTTTGCTCGTCGTGAAACGGCAGGCGCTGCTGCCAGAGTGCGTTGAATTCATCCAGCACGTACAGCTCGGCGACCCCCTCGTTGATCCGGTAGAACACCTGTACGCAGTCGGGCAGGCCCATGGGCAGCAGCAGTGCCAGGTCGTGGTCTTCCAGGGCCATGGTATCGAGGTGCAGCGGGCTGTAGCTGGCCTGTTCTTCGCTGAGGTAGGCGATCAACGCGTCCTGGGTCGCCAGTGACACATGGTTGGCCTGGCCGGGCGTCAGTTCCATCACGTGGTAGTGCTGTTGCACCTGCACCAGGTAGCGATGGTTTTCCTGGCCCAGCAGCAGGTTTTGCGCGGTGTCGAAGATTTCTTCCACGCGCTGGGCGATGAATTGTGCGCGGTTGTGACAGAAGCAGCGTACCCGCAACCGTGGCAAATGATCGGCGGGTAGCTGATTCAAGTAGTCCCGCAGGCAGTCGAGCAGTGCGTGGGGGCCGTCGTAGCGACTGACCATCACCTCGTTCCAGCTGTTGACGGTGACCTGGTCCAGGGTCAGCACCAGGTTTTCCCGTACGCCCGCATAACTCAGGGAGTCGGTGCGCTCGGTGGTCATCAGGATGTTCAGGTCGCGGTGATGCTTGAGCGGGTCGACACCGACGTTGATCAGCAGCAGCACTTCCTCGGGCACTGCCGAGCGCAGCAGGCGTTCCTCATCCACGCTGGCCAAAGGCAGCACGACAGTCTGTTGCAGGCTGCCCAGCAGGTTGAACAGCTCGAACTCGGTCATGTCACTGCTACCGGGATGCAGCGCCAGGCGGGTACTGCTGTCGATCACGCCGTTGCGGTGGCACCAGGTGAGCATTTCCAGCAGGTCGCGGCTGCGCTTGATCGGCGCAAAATGCTCCCATTCCAGAGCGGTCAGGCTGCCGTTGTACAGGCCCCAGTGATACTGGCCCGGCTCTTTGCGGTTGGGCGACTGCACCAGCGTCAGGGTGTCTTCGGCCAGGTCCGGGGCGATGCCAGGGTTGATGAACTCGACCTTGCCGGCCTTGCGCTCGAATGCGGCGTACAGGCGCCGGCCCAGCACATTGAGGTCGCGCTTGTTGATCAGGCTGACGGTCTGTTCGGTGCGGGCAAACTGGGTCAGGAAGCGGTAGCTGTAGTTAAGCTCGTTGACCAGCGCTCGGCGTTCGGAGGCCACCTGGCGGACTTTCCATTGGCTGCGGCTGTCCAGCAGGGCCAGTTGGCGCTGGTCCCAACCCCACTCATGGGCCAGGCGCTCCAGCAGCAAGCGCTGCCAGCCGGATGCGCGCTGGCCGGCCGTGAGTTTGCGGTTGACCTTCAGGTACAGGCTGCGCCGTACCAGTTCCAGGCGTTCCGGCTCGTTGCGGGCCTTGAGGTATTCCTCGATCCGGCGGTAGACCACGATGTACGGGTCCAGCTCGTCCAGGTCCACCTGGTTGGCAAACACCGCCCGCTTGAAGCGCAGGCTCAGGCACTGCACCTTCGGGTGCTCGCTGGCGTAGACCTCGGTCAGCAGGAGTTTGAGCACCGACTTGTAGGGCGATTCGATGCCCTTGAACAATTGCCACAGGCCGGCGCCGATAAATTCACCCGGCGGGATGTGGGCCAGGTGGCCCAGGTCGAGGGTTTCGTCGGCGCGGATAAAGCGCTTGGAGATCAGCGCATGGGTGAATTCGGCGTAGCGGGTTTCTTCGTACACCGGCACCAGCCACCAGATCGGCGTGCGCCCGGCCAGCCAGATGGCGGTGCGGTAGAACTCGTCCAGCAGCAGGTAATGCTGGCTGGTGCCGCAGTCTTCGGAGCTCAGTTGGGTGTCACGCTCGCCCTGGATAAAGCGCGTCGGCTCGATCAGGAAGAAGTGCGCCTCGGCGCCCATGCTCAGGGCCCAGGTTTCCAGCAGCTGGCATTTTTTGCGCAGCTCGGCCAGTTCGTTTTCCCCAAGATCGGCGGCGTGGCAGACCCACACGTCCATATCACTTTGATCGGCCTGGGCCAGTGTGCCCAGGCTGCCCATCAGGAACAGGCCGTGAATCGGTCGCGGCGGGTTGCCGTGCCGGGGCTTGTAGCAAAACGTGCGGGTCAGGCGCTGGGCCTCGGCCAAGGCTTGTGCGTCGGGTTCAAAATTCGACAGGCCGGCCGGCGTACTGCCCGACACATAGCCCGGCAGCAGTGGGTGATTGACGTGGAAAAACAGTGGCAGCAGCGTCAATACGCTTTGCTGGCGCGGCGTCAGCCCTTCAACGGCCCGGGCCATGCGGCCCTCGTTCAGGGCCAGAAACCGCGCGCGCAACTGGGCCAGCACCTTGCGGTCGATGCCTTCGTCCAGGTCGGGGCGGATTTCGTGGGTGCGGGTCATGTCGAACTCGGTGGCTCGCAGGGCCCGACGTGGGCGGCCGTTGGGGAGTTTACAGCCAGTAGCGTAGGAGGTTTAGCGGGAATTTGTGTTTGGCGCCGGAATTTTATCCCGGGCGCAGGAATGCCCGCGGAATCCGTGAAAAGAGGATCCCGTGGGCGATACGAAATGTCAGGCGGCTTCTTTGGCGGTCTTCAGAATAGTCAGCAGGCTTTGTGCGTGTTCGGCAGCATCCCGGCCGAGGCTGGTGAGGTAACCACCGTCTGGCTGGTCGATCAGGTCTTTATCAAACAGGCGCCGGGCAGCGGCAATGGCAGTGGGAGCGGCAGTCTGATGAACTTTCAGACCTTCCTGGGAGCTGCCCAGGTTGAAGAGTGCAAGGATTTCCAGTTCGGCAACCAACTCAGGGGTATACGACATAAGGACTCCAGACTTTCTAGGAATTTTTAGACGTTAGCAGCCATAAGGTGAACGCACTTTGGCGGCCTGTCCAGTCGGAACTCATGCGGCGTTGATGTAGGGCAGGATTGTGGCCAGCAAGAGTTTGCTGGCCAGCGCGGGGTGGCGCTTATTGCTTCTCGGGCGGCAGCTCTGGCAGTGCGCGCAAGGTAGTTTCATACCATTCGGTATTGAAGGCGCGGTCTTCTTCGAGCAGGGCGTCGATTTCGATGGCCAGGACGTGGGCCATCATTTGCAGGATGTCTTCGCGCTCGTAGCCCACCAGGGTCAGCTTGTTGAACGTGGCCTTGGCGGCGGGCGGGTTGTCGCTTTCGATCTGGTTTTCGATCGCTTCAATCAAGGTGGTCTCGGCGAACTCTTCTTCGTCGTTGTCGATATCGGTTGGCTCGCTCATGGCAGGCTCCTGAAGGAAAGGGCGCCAGTCTACCCCCATTCACTCGGGTGATGCTGCTGGCCAGGCGTGGCATCCCGATCTATAACCACTGCTGCCAACCCCGTACACGGCCTGGAGGCTTTGTGATGCTCAAGCTTTATGGATTTTCGGTCAGCAACTACTACAACATGGTCAAGCTGGCGCTGCTGGAGAAAGGGCTGCCCTTCGAAGAGGTGCCGTTCTACGCAGGCCAGACCCCTGAAGCCTTGGCCGTGAGCCCGCGGGGCAAGGTGCCGGTGCTGGGTGTCGAGCAAGGGTTCATCAATGAAACCAGCGTGATCCTCGAATACCTCGAACAGACCCAGGGCGGGCGTTCGCTGCTGCCGAGCGATGGGTTCCAGCGGGCCCAGGTGCTGGCGTTGTGCAGGGAGATCGAGCTGTATATCGAGTTGCCGGCCCGGGCGTGTTTCGCCGAGGCGTTTTTCGGGATGCCGGTGCCGGAGGCGATCAAGGACAAATCCAGGGCTGAGCTATTGCTTGGGGTTGCGTCACTGGGGCGGCATGGGAAGTTCGCGCCGTATGTGGCGGGGGACAGTTTCACGATTGCGGATTTGTATTTCGTGTACAGCGTGGACCTGGCGTGTGCCGTGGCCGGGAAGCTGTTCGGGCTGGATCTGTTGGCTGAGATGCCGAAGGCCAAGGATTTGCTGGCGCGCTTGCAGGCGCTGCCGAATGCCCAGCGGGTGGCGGCGGACAAGGAGGCGGCGATGCCGGCGTTTATGGCGATGGTTGCGGCGAAGAAGTAGATAGCTGGCGTCTGTGAGGGCGCCATCGCGGGCAAGCCCGGCTCCCACAGGTGACCGAGTTGTTCTGAAGAACTCGATCTACTGTGGGAGCTGGCTTGCCTGCGATGCTTTTAGCGGCTGGCGAGCAACGCCTGGCCGCGAACCACGGCAGCCTTCACCTGCGCCGGTGCAGTCCCGCCGATATGGTCACGGGCATTCACCGACCCTTCCAGGGTCAGTACCGCAAAGACGTCCTGCTCGATCTGGTCGCTGAACCGGCGCAGTTCTTCCAGGCTCATTTCCGCCAGGTCCTTGCCAGTGTCCACGCCGTACTTCACCGCATGCCCGACGATTTCGTGGCAGTCGCGGAACGGCAGGCCACGGCGTACCAGGTAGTCCGCCAGGTCGGTGGCGGTGGAGAAACCGCGCAGGGCCGCTTCACGCATGATGGCGTGCTTGGGCTTGATCGCCGGGATCATGTCGGCAAACGCCCGCAGCGAGTCGCGCAGGGTATCGGCGGCGTCGAACAGCGGTTCCTTGTCTTCCTGGTTGTCCTTGTTGTAGGCCAGCGGCTGGCCTTTCATCAGGGTCAACAGGCCCATCAGCGCGCCGAATACCCGGCCGCTTTTGCCGCGTACCAGTTCCGGCACGTCTGGGTTTTTCTTTTGCGGCATGATCGAGCTGCCGGTGCAGAAGCGGTCCGGCAGGTCGATGAACTGGAATTGCGCACTGGTCCACAGCACCAGCTCTTCGGAGAAACGCGACAAGTGCATCATCGCAATGCTGGCCGCGGCGCAGAATTCGATGGCGAAGTCACGGTCCGACACGCCGTCCAGGGAGTTACCGCCCACGGCGTCGAAACCCAGCAGTTGCGCGGTGTATTCGCGGTCGATCGGGTAGGTGGTGCCGGCCAGTGCGGCGCTGCCCAGCGGCATGCGGTTGGCGCGCTTGCGGCAGTCCACCAGGCGCTCGTAGTCGCGGCTGAGCATTTCGAACCAGGCCAGCAGGTGGTGGCCGAAGGTCACAGGCTGCGCGGTTTGCAGGTGGGTGAAGCCGGGCATGATGGTGCCGGACTCACGCTCTGCCTGTTCCAGCAGGCCTTTTTGCAGGCGGGTGATTTCCGCCAGGATCAGGTCGATCTCGTCCCGCAGCCACAGGCGGATATCGGTGGCCACCTGGTCGTTACGGCTGCGACCGGTGTGCAACTTCTTGCCGGTCACACCGATGCGGTCGGTGAGGCGGGCCTCGATGTTCATGTGCACGTCTTCCAGGTCGACGCGCCAGTCAAAGGTGCCGGCTTCGATCTCGCCACGGATGGTGGTCAGGCCGTCGATGATGCTGTCGCGCTCGGCGTCGGTCAGCACGCCGACCTTGGCCAGCATCGTGGCGTGGGCGATCGAGCCCATGATGTCGTGGCGGTAGAGGCGCTGGTCGAAGGTGACGGAGGCGGTGAAGCGCGCGACGAAGGCGTCGACGGGTTCACTGAAGCGGCCGCCCCAGGACTGGTTGGTCTTGTCGGTGCTCATGGATTCGCTCGTGATCTGCTGGAAAGAGGGCATGAAAGTGTGGCGCCGATAATAACAGGGTTGCCCCCGGAGGCGATGATGCCGGGGCGCGGCATTTTTATTTGTTTCCAAGATGGCTAAGTGCCTTGCTCCCGGCCTCGCGCAGGACGAGACTGGAGCCAGGACCGAACGGGGGTTTAAAACTTGCGGTCCTGGGCCTGGCAAAGCGTGTTTATTGAAACGATATTTGACGATTGAGCAATATCGTCTTCGCGAGCGTCTACAGTTGCACTGATAGAGCATCGCGCTGACAGAAGGTGCATTGCACCAATGCCGGGCGATGAGGTCGAACTCCAGGCTATCCATTAGAGAGGGGGTGTTCGTATTGTGTATCAGCAAACCCTACGACGATGCCCGAAGGCAGCAGGCTTTGGGCGCGATTGAACAGGTCCGGGTAAATATTGGTGCCACTCTCGGGGCACTTTTTGCCGCTCGCGCTAGTCTTAGCGTGGATCGCCGTGACGGAAGTCACCGCACCTGTCTACGCTATCCTTGTGCGAGACTCACGCAGGAATCCAGCGCAATATGAATGTCCTGATCGTTGATGACGAACCCCAAGCCCGCGAGCGACTGAGCCGTTTGGTCAGTGAACTCGAGGGTTACAGTGTCCTTGAGCCGAGCGCCACCAGTGGCGAGGAAGCCTTGGCCCTTATTGACAGCCTCAAGCCGGATGTCGTTTTGCTCGACATCCACATGCCGGGCCTTGATGGCTTGCAGGTAGCTGCCCGCCTGAGCGAGCGAGAGTCGCCGCCTTCGGTGGTGCTGTGCGCCTCCCAGGATGAGTTCTCTTCCGAGGCCCTGGATGCCAGCGGCGTCAGCTTCCTGGTCAAGCCGATCAATGCCGATGCACTGCTTCGTGCCTTGAAGAAGGCCGAGCGTCCCAACCGTGTCCAGCTCGCCGCCTTGACCCAGCCCGCAGCCCAGGGCGGCAACGGCCCGCGCAGTCATATCAGCGCCCGCACCCGTAAGGGCATCGAGCTGATTCCTTTAGACCAGGTGGTCTATTTCATCGCCGATCACAAGTACGTGACCTTGCGTCACGAGGCCGGTGAAGTGCTGCTCGATGAGCCGCTCAAGGCCCTGGAAGACGAATTCGGCGACCGCTTTGTGCGCATCCACCGCAACGCGCTGGTGGCCCGCGAGCGTATCGAGCGCTTGCAGCGCACGCCGCTTGGGCACTTTCAGCTGTTCCTGAAAGGCCTCAATGGCGACGCCCTGATCGTCAGCCGGCGCCATGTCGCCGGTGTGCGCAAGATGATGCAGCAGCTTTAGCCCGAGGGCTGAGGCGAGCTTCACCGCCCATATCCCGGTGCGACGCGGCCAGGGAGGCCCCGCACTTGCTGATTCAAATCAAAGCGCCTTTGCCTGAGCTGTTATTATCTGCCGTATCTATTCAGTACGGATTGATCCATGTCCTCTCGCGAAATCCGCATCGCCACCCGTAAAAGCGCCCTGGCCTTATGGCAGGCCGAGTACGTCAAAGCACGCCTTGAGCAGGCCCATCCCGGCCTCAAGGTGTCCCTGGTGCCCATGGTCAGTCGCGGCGACAAGCTGCTTGATTCGCCATTGTCGAAAATCGGCGGCAAGGGTCTGTTCGTCAAGGAACTGGAAACCGCGCTGCTGGAGAACGAAGCCGACATCGCCGTGCATTCGATGAAAGACGTGCCCATGGACTTCCCTGAAGGCCTGGGCCTTTTTTGCATCTGCGAGCGCGAAGACCCGCGTGACGCCTTCGTTTCCAATACCTACGCCTCCCTTGATGAATTGCCCCTGGGCAGCGTCGTCGGCACCTCCAGCCTGCGTCGCCAGGCACAGTTGCTGACCCGTCGCCCGGACCTGCAGATCCGCTTCCTGCGGGGCAACGTCAATACCCGCCTGGCCAAGCTCGACGCCGGCGAATATGACGCGATCATCCTCGCGGCAGCTGGTCTGATTCGCCTGGGCTTCGAAGACCGCATCACCTCGGCCATCAGTGTCGAAGACAGCTTGCCGGCTGGCGGGCAGGGTGCCGTAGGTATCGAATGTCGCACCGCCGACAGCGAAATCCATGCGCTGCTCAAGCCCCTGGATCACCACGACACTGAAGTTCGCGTCACCGCCGAACGTGCCCTTAACAAGCACCTCAACGGTGGCTGCCAGGTGCCGATCGCCTGCTACGCGGTGCTTGAGGGCGAGAACCTCTGGCTACGTGGCCTGGTGGGTGACCCGAGTGGCGGGCTGCTGCTCACCGCAGAGATTCGCGGGCCGCAAAGCGAGGCGACCAGCCTCGGTATCAAAGTCGCCGAAGAACTGCTGGAAAAAGGCGCCGGTGCCATCCTGCAAGCCGTGTACGGCGAGGCCGGTCCGCAGTGACGCAATGGCGTGTGCTGCTGACGCGGCCTGGCGATGAGTCGGCCGCCTTGGCGGCGACGTTATCCGAAGCAGGCATCTTCAGCAGCAGCCTGCCATTGCTGGAGATTGAAGCGCTGCCCGTCACGCCTGAACAGCAGGCGGTTTTTCGCGAGCTGGACCGTTATTGCGCGGTGATCGTGGTGAGCAAGCCGGCGGCGCGCCTCGGCGTGCAGTTGCTGGCTCAACACTGGCCGCAGCCACCGGCCGTACCGTGGTTCAGCGTCGGCGCTGCCACGGCGCAGGTCCTGGCGGATCACGGCCTTGATGTCAGCTATCCCCAGGACGGCGATGACAGCGAAGCCTTGCTTGAACTGGCCGCCTTGCGCGAGGCTATCGCACGGCCCGCTGCCCGGGTGCTGATCCTGCGGGGCGAGGGCGGGCGCGAGCTGCTGGCTGAGCGTTTACGCGAGCAAGGTGCTAGTGTCGACTATCTGGAGTTGTATCGCCGTTTCCTGCCGGATTACGACAGTGCAACCCTGACCCGGCGCATAAACGTGGAACGCTTGAACGGCGTGGTGGTCAGCAGTGGGCAGGGTTTTTTACACCTGCAGGCCCTGGCTGGCACAGAGTGGCCCCAGGTGGCCCGGCTGCCGTTGTTCGTGCCCAGCCCGCGAGTTGCCGAAATGGCGCGTGCCGCTGGCGCGCAAGAAGTTGTGGATTGTCGTGGCGCGAGTGCCGCGGCTTTGTTAGTGGCGTTACGGAGCGTTTCCGTTCCCACTCTCTAATACGCAAAGGATGGATACGTGAGCGAAACAGCCTTGCCTAAAGATGAAGCTCAGCCCGTGCTTGAAGCGCCTGTTGAGACACCGGTCACCACCGCTCCGCGCCGTGGCAACGGCCTGGCCATCGTGGCCTTGTTGCTCGGTGCTGCTGGCGTTGCCGCCGGTGGCTGGGGGATCTGGCAGGTCCGCGCACTGCAGGCGAGCAGCCAGCAACAGCTGGGCCAAGTGCAAACCCTGGATGACCAATCCCAGAGCCTCAAGCAGAGCCAGCAGCAGTTGTCGGCACGCTTGGGGCAACTGCCAGGCGCTGATGAACTGGAAGAGCGCCGCCGGCTGGTGGCGCAATTGCAGGGCGATCAACAGCGCTTGAGCCAGCGCCTGGAAACCGTGCTGGGTGCCAGCCGCCAGGACTGGCGCCTGGCCGAGGCCGAGCACCTGATTCGCCTGGCCAGCCTGCGTCTGTCTGCCTTGCAGGACATCAACAGTGCGCAGGCGCTGGTCCAGGGCGCCGACGAGATCCTTCGCGAACAAAGCGACCCGGGCTCCTACGCCGCGCGTGAGCAGTTGGCCAAGAGCCTCGCTGCCTTGCGCAGCCTTGAGCAGCCGGACCGCACCGGGCTGTATCTGCAACTGGCGGCATTGCGCGATCAGGTGGTGCAACTGGCGGCCATCGCCCCGGAATATCAACTCCCGGAAGCCGCCAATGAGGGTCGCCCGACCACCGATACGGACAGCCGCTGGAGCCAGTGGTGGGAGCAGATCTCGCGGTATTTCCGCATCGACTTCAACCCGGATGACAACATTCGCCCTCTGTTGGCAGGTCAAGGCCTGAACCAGGTGCGCCTGGCCCTGAGCCTGGCGCTGGAGCAGGCGCAGTGGGCGGCACTCAACGGCGAGCCGGCGGTGTACAGCCGATCCCTGGGCGAGGCCCGCAGCGTGTTGCAGGACAACTTCAATCAGGACAACCCGCAAAGCAAAGCCATGCTGGCCCGTATTGCCGAGCTCGAGCCCAAGGCCGTCTCGGTGGTGACGCCGGACCTGGCCGCGAGCCTGGCCGCCGTGCAGGCTTACCTTGACCGTCGCCACCTGTCTGCCGAAGAAGCCAAGGCTTCCGCTGGCAAACCGGCGACCCAGGAGTAAAGCCGATGAAGCGTTTCTATGTGATCCTGGTGCTGGCGATTGCGATCGCCCTGGCACTGGCTGTGGGCATTTCGAAACACACCGGCTACGTGTTGATTACCTATCCCCATGTGCTGCATTACGAGTCCGGGCTGTGGTCGACGCTGGTGGCGCTGTTTGCCATCGGCCTGGTGATCTATTTGGTCCGGGTGCTGCTGGGCCTGGTGCTGACCTCCGGTGGCGTGGTCAATCCGTGGTCGCGACGCAACCGCAGCCGCCGGGTCCAGGTCGCCATTGAGCAGGGCCAGATGGACCTCGCCGAAGGGCGTTGGGCCAGTGCCGAGCGTCACTTGCACCGTGCTGCCGAAGCCGAACGCCAGCCATTGCTGTATTACCTCGGCGCTGCCCGCGCAGCCAACGAGCAAGGGCGTTATGAGGAAGCGGACGGCTTGCTGGAGCGTGCCCTTGAACGACAGCCCCAGGCCGAACTGGCGGTGGCCTTGAGTCATGCGCAGTTGCAGATGGACCGTGGCGACACTGACGGTGCCCTGGTCACCTTGCAGGCCATGCATGAGCGTCACCCCCATAACGCTCAGGTACTGCGTCAGCTGCAGCGCCTGTATCAACAGCGCGGTGATTGGTCTTCGGTGATCCGGCTGTTGCCGGAACTGCGCAAGGACAAGGTGCTGCCACCTACCGAGCTGGCCGACCTGGAGCGTCGCGCCTGGGGCGAGAACCTGACCCTGGCTGCCCAGCGCGAAGAGCTGGGCGAGGCGGGCCAGCAGTCTCTCGAGCGAGCGTGGCAACAACTGACTTCCGCCCAGCGCCAGGAGCCACAACTGGTGCTGGCTTACGCCGAACAACTGCGCCAATTGGGCGCAGACGCCAAGGCCGAAGAAGTGTTGCGCGGTGCGCTCAAGCGCGAATACGACAGCCATCTGATCAGGCTCTACGGTTTGCTGCGTGGCAGCGACTCGGCGAAGCAGTTGAAGTTTGCCGAAGGCTGGCTAAAGGATCACCCAGGCGATGCCAGCCTGTTGCTGACCCTCGGGCGCCTGTGCCTGCAAAACAGCTTGTGGGGCAAGGCGCGGGACTACCTGGAAAGCAGCCTGCAGGTGCAGCGCAACCCTGAAGCTTGCGCCGAACTGGCGCGCCTGTTGGCGCAGTTGGGCGATACCGAGCGCAGCAACCAATTGTTCCAGGAAGGTCTGGGCTTGCTGGACAAGCGTTTGCTGGCATCCCCGCTGCCGGTACCGGCCCGGGTTTGACGTAGGAAACAGCGTTAGGGTTGGCTCAGAAATGTCTGGCGGCCAACCCTTCGATGCCACCCACTAGCTGTAGTCAATACGGCTTGTAGTAAACTCCTACACAGACGCGCGTTTAATCACTCTGCTTTTGGCGGGATATCCCTACGCTCTCGCGGAATCGTCTGCTCTGGCGCGTATTGAAAGGGGTAAGGCCTTTCCTCTACCGTAACTACCTATCTCTTGCGTTGCGGATAAACAATGTCTTTGGCCCCCTCACGCTCCCTCTTCCTCCTGGCTTTTTTGGCTGGTGCGCTGACGCTGGGCGCGTCCTTTTACCTGGAATATGCCGCGCTTTTGCGTCCTTGTTTCCTTTGCCAGGTGCAACGAGTTCTTGTGGCAGCCTTCACACTGATCAACCTGGTGGCGGCAATTCACGGGCCCAGGCGGTTCGGGATCTACCTGTATTGGCTGGCGAGCATGGGCTGTGCCGTATTGGGCGCCATCACTGCCGTACGCCAGGTGCTGTTGCAAAATACGCCGCCGGAACAGCTACCGACCTGTTGGCCCAGCCTCCAATACATGATCGAAAACCTGTCGCTGCGGGAGGCGTTGGCGCTCGTGTTCAAGGGCACCGTCGACTGTGTGGAAATCAACTGGACGCTGTTCGACTTGAGTATTCCCGAGTGGAGCCTGCTGTTCTTCGTGGCCATGCTGATCCTTGGCGTGACGCAGTTCTCGCGGTTGCTGCTGAGCCAGCGTTTTGGCCTTGCGCGGCACTGACCGGTGCCCGCGGGTTGTAGGAAGGGATTAAACACTTGTATGAACTTTCTCTCCTGCGTACCTTGATGCCATAGTCGTGCGGGCATAATCTGGCCCGCACGCGTTATTGAAACAGACTGTTCGATGCACCTTTGCCCGGTGGCCGCTTTAACCTTGAAGTGTTGCGCGGGCAGCGGGCGGCGCCCCTATAGGGAAGAGAGATCATCATGCTGGAAAGTTGTCAGAATGCTCAGGAACGCTGGGGTGGGGTGCACAAACTGATCGATGGTTGGTTGAAAGCGCGTCACGAACTGGTTCGGGCCTTTGATGCTCTCGGTGCCAAGCCCGAAGCGCTAAGCGAGAACCGCAAGCCATTGCAGGAATTCTGCGGCGTCTTGGTGGATTACGTCTCGGCGGGGCACTTCGGTGTCTACGAGCAGTTGACCAAAGAGGCCGAGGCCTTCGACGATCAACGTGGCCTGGACTTGGCCGAGACGATTTACCCGCGCATCGACGTCATCACCGAGAAGCTGCTGGCGTTCAACGACCTGTGTGATGCCGGCAAGTGTGTTGCAGAAAAATTCAAAGAGCTGGGCGGTTTGCTTCACGAGCGTTTCGAGTTGGAAGACTGCCTGATCGAAGTGCTGCACAACGCTCACAAGGAAGAGTTGACGGCCAAGGCCTGACTCGTCGCAACAAAAAAACGGTGCGCATTGCGCACCGTTTTTCGTTTGGGCTCAGGCGCCCGCGGCGAGCAACTCGATCTCGAATACCAGTGGCGTATAAGGCGGGATCAACTCGCCGGCACCATCAGCGCCATAGGCCTGGTTGGATGGAATCACCAGGCGCCATTTCGCGCCCACCGGCATCTGTTGCAACGCACTGCGCCAGCCGCTGATCACACTGTCCAGACGAAACCACTGCGGCTGCGTGCTCTTGTCGAAGACGGTCCCGTCGGGTAATCGCCCCACGTAATTCACTTGCACGCGATCATCGGCCGCCGGTTTTTTTCCGCTGCCGGGGGTCAGTTCGGTCAGCAGGATGCCGTCTGCCAATTCGCGCACACCAGTTTTGGATTTCTCGCTCGCCAAAAATTGTTGCTCTGCCGCGAGTGCCTGTTCACTTTGTGGCGCCCGATTGTCTGGCGCGTTTTGCGCTTCGTGCTGGGCGAGGATCTGTTCGATGCGGGTGTCGTCCAAGGCCAGTGGCTTGCCTTGGTAGGCCTGTTTGAGTCCGTCGATCAGCGCCTCCATCTGCAGGCCCGGCATCTCCTGGCGCAGGCGTTCACCCAGGCTTGCGCCCAGGCTGTAGGCCAGGTCGTGGTCATCTTTGGACGGGGATTTCTCGCTCGCGTTGGCCGCTGAAAGCGCCACGCTCAACACTAAAAAAAGGTAACGCGACATGGGCGTTCTCCAGCCGAAAGTGCGATGGATTATGCCAGTGTGAATGCTTAAAAAGTGGCGTGGATTTTCGTTATATCGATAAGAATTTTCGTGCGGTGCAACGCAAGCCATTCGATACTGTCAACATGCCCTAGCGGCGGTAAGAGCAGAGGGCTAGTATGAGCCGCACCCACGTCAGCCAGGAGGTAAACCATGTCGGCCAAACAGAAGCCTGTAAATACCCCGTTGCATTTGCTCCAACAACTTTCGGGCAGCCTGCTCGAGCATTTGGAAAGCGCCTGTTCACAAGCCTTGGCTGATGCTGAGAAGTTGCTCGCCAAGCTTGAAAAACAACGCGGCAAAGCTCAGGAAAAACTGCACAAATCCCGTACCAAACTGCAAGGCGCAGCAACCGCTGGCAAAGCCAAGGCACAAGCCAAAGCCAAGGACGCCGTCAAAGAACTTGAGGACCTGCTCGACGCCCTCAAGGATCGTCAATCCGAAACCCGCACCTACATTTCCCAACTCAAGCGTGATGCTTCCGAGAGCCTGAAACTGGCTCAGGGCATTGGTCGTGTGAAGGAAGCTGTCGGCAAAGTGCTGAGCACCCGTGCTCCGGCCAAAGCCGTTGCAGCCAGCGCGGCGAAAAAGCCTGCCAGCAAAGCAGTCGCCGCCAAGGCACCTGCAAAAGCTGCGACCAAGCCTGCGGTAAAAGCACCGGCTAAACCGGCTGCTAAAACTGCTGCTGCGAAACCGGCTGCCAAGCCAGCCGCTAAAACTGCTGCTGCCAAACCGGCCGCCAAGCCAGCTGCTAAAACTGCTGCTGCGAAACCGGCCGCCAAGCCAGCTGCTAAAACTGCTGCTGCGAAACCGGCTGCCAAGCCAGCCGCTAAAACTGCTGCTGCGAAACCGGCCGCCAAGCCAGCTGCTAAAACTGCTGCTGCCAAACCAGCTGCCAAGCCAGCCGCTAAAACCGCTGCTGCCAAACCGGCCGCCAAGCCAGCTGCTAAAACCGCTGCTGCAAAACCAGCTGCCAAGCCGGCTGCTAAAACTGCTGCTGCCAAACCGGCCGCGAAGCCAGCTGCTAAAACTGCTGCTGCCAAACCGGCCGCGAAGCCAGCTGCTAAAACTGCTGCTGCAAAACCAGCTGCCAAGCCGGCGGCTAAACCTGCTGCTGCGAAACCAGCCGCGAAGCCAGCTGCTGCCAAACCAACTGCTGCCAAGCCGGTCGCTAAGCCGGCTGCCGCTAAACCAGCTGCTGCCAAGCCGGCCGCCAAGCCAGCTGCCGCAAAACCTGCTGCTGCGAAACCAGCCGTCAAGCCAGCCGCAAAACCAGCAGCCGCCAAGCCTGCACCGGCCAAACCAGCAACTCCAGCTGCCAAGCCTGCAACTGCAGCCGCGCCTGCTGCCAGCACTGCAGCACCTGCCGCACCGGCCAGCAGCACGCCTGCACCGGCAGCGCCAAGCGTCACTCCAACCAGCGCTTCCTAAGTGCCGGTAGCCGCGGCGCGCAGCTGATGCAGCGCGTCGTGGTCAAGGTTGGCGGCTTCGGCCGCCAGTCCTTCAAGCCATGCTTGATCTTTCACCTCGGCCATCGGCCAATCCTGCGCCACACCTTCCAGTCGCAATAACAGCAAGCGCTCGGCTTCCAGCTCCAGTGCCTTGACCCGCTCCCGTAACGCGCCCAGTTCAGCATCGTGCTGCGCCAGGGGCCGCCATTGCGTGCGTACGTACCGCAGCGGTTCAACCACCTCGGCCTGCCACGGCCCGGCCATCTGCCGCAATGCCTGCAAACGCGACGGTTGCGCCGCCACACCGCGCTGCTCCAGCCACAACCCGCACAACACCAGGCACACATCAGCCCCTTGCGCCTGCAAGCGCAGGCAAGCGTCCTCGACGCCCGGGCGGGCGTAAGTCGAGAGGGCAAAGCTCCACAGGTCAGCGCACATATTCACACCCAAGCCAGCGGCCAACGAAGCTGGTAGACTCCGCCGCCATTATGATCCGACTTCAAAGCCTAACATTACAGCGTGGCCCGCAACGTCTTCTCGAAGACGCCGAGCTGACCCTGCACGCCGGTCACAAAGCCGGCCTGATCGGTGCCAATGGCGCCGGCAAATCCACGTTGTTCGCCTTGCTGCTGGGTGAGCTGACGCCCGACTCCGGGGATTGTCTGCTCCCGGCCGACTGGCGCATCGCCCATATGCGCCAGGAGATCGACACCCTCGACCGCATTGCGATCGACTACGTGCTCGATGGCGACCTGCGCCTGCGCCAGGTGCAACACGACCTCGCCGAGGCCGAGAAAGCCCAGGACGGCGCCGCACAGGCCCGCCTGCACTCGGAACTGGACAGTGCCGACGGCTACACCGCCGACGCCCGTGCCCGCAAGATGCTTGCCGGCCTGGGCTTTACCAACGAACAGATGGACCGCCCGGTCGCCGACTTCTCGGGTGGCTGGCGCATGCGCCTCAACCTGGCCCAGGCACTGATGTGCCCCTCGGACCTGTTGCTGCTCGATGAACCGACCAACCACCTGGACCTCGATGCGATCCTGTGGCTGGAAGACTTCCTGAAGAGCTACCCGGGCACCTTGCTGCTGATTTCTCACGACCGGGATTTCCTCGACGCCGTGGTGGACAACATTGCCCACGTCGACCAGAAGAAAATCACCCTGTACCGCGGCGGCTACAGCGCCTTCGAACGCGCCCGTGCCGAACGCATGGCCCAGCAACAGCAGGCCTACGAGAAGCAGCAGGCGCAACGTGCGCACATGGAAAGCTACATCGCCCGGTTCAAGGCCCAGGCCACCAAGGCCCGTCAGGCCCAGAGCCGGATCAAGGCCCTGGAGCGCATGGAAGAACTGTCGGCGGCCCACGTCGATTCACCGTTCGACTTTGTGTTCCGCGAGTCGGTGAAAATCTCCAGCCCGTTGCTGGACCTGTCCGACGCCCGCCTGGGTTATGGCGACAAGACCATCCTCGAGAAGGTCAAGTTGCAGCTTACCCCAGGCGCGCGGATCGGCCTGCTCGGCCCCAACGGTGCGGGCAAGTCGACCCTGATCAAAAACCTCTCGGGCGAATTGCAGCCGTTGGCCGGTCGCCTGGTGCGCGGTGAGAACCTGGTGGTGGGCTACTTCGCCCAGCATCAGCTCGACTCCCTCGACGCCAAGGCCAGCCCGCTGCTGCACTTGCAGCGCTTGGCGCCGACCGAACGCGAACAGACCCTGCGGGACTTCCTCGGTGGTTTCGACTTCCGTGGTGCGCGCATCGACGAGCCGGTGCTGAACTTCTCCGGTGGCGAAAAGGCCCGCCTGGCCCTGGCGTTGATCGCCTGGGACCGGCCAAACCTGCTGCTGCTCGATGAACCCACCAACCACCTGGACCTGGAAATGCGCCTGGCGCTGACCATGGCCCTGCAGGAGTTCAGCGGCGCGGTGTTGGTGGTGTCTCACGATCGGCACCTGCTCAAGAGCACCACGGATAACTTCCTGCTGGTGGCTGACGGCAAGGTCGAGGAATTCGACGGCGACCTGGAAGACTACGCCCGTTGGCTCTCGGACTACCGCCTGCGCAACGCGCCGGTCAGCAACACGCCGGTCAACCCGGACAAGACCGACAAGAAGGCCCAGCGCCAGGCCGCCGCTGCCTTGCGGCAGCAGCTTGCACCCCACAAGCGCGAAGCCGACAAACTGGAAGCCGAGCTGGGCAAAATCCACGAGAAGCTGGCGAAGATCGAAACCAGCCTCGGTGACAGCGCCGTGTACGAGCCGGCCCGCAAGGATGAGTTGCGCGACCTGCTGGCCGAACAGGCCAAACTCAAGGTGCGTGAAGCGCAGTTGGAGGAGACCTGGATGGAAGCCCTCGAACTGCTGGAATCCTTGCAAGCGGAGCTGGAGGCGCTGTCCTGATGGAAGCGCTGCAACTGCCGCTGCCGGCACAATGGGTCGCGCCGATCTGGGTGGCCGTACAAATTCTGCTGATCCTGCTGGCCGGCTACTTCACCCAGCGTTTCGTCGCCAAATGCCTGAACCGCCTGGGGGAGCGTTATCCGTTCCCGCCGCAGTTGCTGATGCCCCTGCGCGGCGGCCTGCGCTGGCTGATCATGGGCAGCGCGCTGATATTCGTGCTGGAGCGCCTGGGCGTGTCCGCCACGGTGCTGTGGACGGCGTTGTCGGGTTTCGTGGCGGTGGCGGCGGTGGCGTTCTTCGCCATGTGGTCGGTGTTGTCCAACCTGCTGTGCGCCATCCTGATTTTCACCGTGGGACCGTTCCGCCTTGGCGACGTGGTCGAGCTGGTGGACACCGTCGACAAGCCTGGCGTCAAAGGCCGGGTGGTGGCAATCAACCTGCTCTACACCACGCTGATCGAAGTGGAAGAGGCCGGGACGGGCAGCGTCATGGTGCAAGTGCCCAACAGCCTGTTTTTCCAGCGCTCGGTGCGCCGCTGGCGCGGCAGTGACGTGCTGCCTTAACCTGTGGCGAGGGAGCTGCTGTGGCGAGGGGGCTGATGTGGTGAGGGGGCTGCTGTGGCGAGGGAGCTTGCTCCCGCTGGAGTGCGCAGCGCTCCCAAGATTTTGGGGCCGCTACGCAGCCCAGCGGGAGCAAGCTCCCTCGCCACAGCAAGCTCCCTCGCCACAGTAAGCTCTGTGGCCACAGCAAACTCCCTCACCACCCAGGCCCAGACCAAAATTTTTGTAGCCATTTCTCGGGCAGCAGCGTTAGTTTAGAAACATTCAGCAAACTCAGCTCTGAGGTGTGTAATGGCACTCGACACATGGCTGGCCTTTTTCCTGGCCAGTTGGATCATCAGTCTCTCTCCTGGCGCCGGCGCCATTGCGTCGATGTCCAGCGGCCTGCAGTACGGTTTCCTGCGCGGCTACTGGAACGCCCTTGGCCTGCAATTGGGCCTGGCGATGCAGATTGCCGTGGTCGCCGGTGGCCTGGGGGCGATTCTCGCCGCATCCTCTACCGCGTTTTATGCGATCAAATGGTTTGGCGTGGCGTACCTGGTGTACCTCGCCATCAAGCAATGGCGCGCACTGCCCACCGACCTGAGCGATGACGCGGCGATCCGCCCGATCGGCAAGCCGATGGCGATGATGTTCCGCGGGTTCCTCGTCAACGCCAGCAACCCCAAGGCCCTGGTGTTCATGCTGGCGGTGCTGCCGCAGTTCGTGAACCCACAGGCGCCGCTGCTGAATCAATACCTGATCCTGGGCGCGACGATGATCTGCGTGGACATGATCGTGATGGCCGGCTACACCGGGCTGGCCTCGAAAGTGTTGCGGTTGCTGCGCACACCGAAGCAGCAGAAGCGCATGAACCGCACGTTTGCCGGGTTGTTCGTTGGGGCGGCAGGTTTTCTTGCCAGCCTGCATCGCGCAACGGCGTAACTGGCGAAACCGGATCAAAAATGTGGGAGCTGGCTTGCCTGCGATAGCATCACCCTGGTGTAACTGATACACCGAGGCGTCTGCATCGCAGGCAAGCCAGCTCCCACATTGGTTTTGTGTTGCTTGTACTTGCAGTAATCAGCGCAAGATCTTCGGCGCTTCATCCCGTGGCAGGTTATTGCGCAATGCAGGCTGCCCAGGTGCTTCCTGATAACCACCGCCGAGTTGTTCGGCCAACTGCCGCGCCACATCCTCGCCCAACGCCTTCGACACTTCCCGCACCACACGCGGCCGGTTCAGGCTCACGCGCACGTCACGGTTGTTCACCAGCTTGGTGTCCTGGCCTTCGCCCATGGCGGTAAACGCGGAGGTGATTTCAAAGGTGCGGGTGTTGATCAGGCTGAAATCCGCCACCAGCGTCAGGCCCAGCACCGCCGAATAGCTGTTGGTGTGGTCCAGCGCATTCACATCCTGGGTGAAGTCGATGTCCGACAAGGTGCCGAACAGCACGTAGTCCGCGCCCTTGAAGTTGCCGGCCTTGATCCGCTTGATCACGTCATATACGTCGCCCTTGGCGTCGGCGGTGTAAGGCGTGCCCTGCACCAGCTGGAACTGCCGCAACTTGAGGATTTCACCCTTGATGTCGCCGCTGAACTTGCGCAGTTCGGTCTGCTCGATGTAGCTGGTACGGCTCTCATACTCGCTATAGCTCGAACCGCCGCTGGCGTTGTAGGCGCTGGCCTGGAAGTTGTTGCTGGCGGCGACCTGGTGGATGTACTCCTCCACCCTGGCCTCGTAGGCCAGGTCGGTCACCGCGATCTTCGGTGCGGCCGAGGCGCCAAAGGCGCACAGCAGGCCGATCATGCCGATCCATGCACGCATTGCTTAGCGCTCCGTGGTCTTGCGGATTTCTTTTTCGTCCATCCACTCGGCCAGGCCGCTTTCAACATCCACCAGTTGCAGGCTGAACTTGTAGAACACGTCCTTGTAGTCCGAGCTGCGCTTGACGATGGAGCTGATGGAGCCTTCCAGGCGGTACTTGGCGGCGACCATGTTGCCGGTCTTGCTGACGGTGGACTTCTTGTACAGGCCGCTCTGGTTCTGCAACTTCAACTGGTCGACCTGGCTTTGCATGTCGGTGTTGTCGCTGGCGAAGCGGGCGGTGCCGGTCTTCATCAGCTGGGTCTTGATCGACGTGGTGATCTCGCGGGTGTCGATGTACTCGCTGGTCTTGTTCTTCACGTCATACACCTGCACCACCGGGCGGCCTTGCAGGATGCCGGACTGGGCCAGGGAGCGGGTCATGCTTTCGGCGATCATCTGCAGGTCGGTGGAGCCGAACTCGTTGGTCACCAGTTCCACGGCCTTGGTGTCGCCGTAGCTGATGTTTTTACCGCCCAGTACCGGCGATGTGTTGGCGCAGCCACTGGCCAGGACGGCCACCACGGCGAGGAACGAAAAGCGTGCAAACATGGGGAAATCTCTCAAGAAGGGTGGACGGCTTAAGGGGTTTTGACTTCAAGACGGAAGTCCGCCGCCTGGGGCAGGTTGGCGATGGCTGGCAGGAAGGTCGCCTGGTTGGCGTAGAGGTTCAGCACCTTCCAGGTCTCTTCATCGCCCACCGGGAAACCGTCGGCCCCCAACCAGGCGAAGCGGTAATACATCATCTGGTTGCTGCTGGTGATGTTGCTCAACTGCACCTTGGCGGTCAGGAAACCGTTTTCCCGGGCGACGCGGATGGCGCCGACGGCAATGCCCTTGAACTTGCCCATCACCACGATTTTGCTCGCGGCGCTGCCGGGTTCCGGTGGTGGCGGGGTGGCGCAGCCGGCCAGCAGGATCAGCGCCAGGGCGCCGAGGATGAAGTGACGCATAGCGTGCTCCTTAAGGTTGTTTGAGAGTGGCGACGGCTTGCGGCGGGTTGCTCTGCACCACGTGGGCCGCAAGACCGCCGGCGAATACCTGGTTGCCGACCACGCGCAGAGTGATCACCTGATAGCGCTGGTCGGCCTTGACCGTCACCAGCGTGCCGCCCAGGGCGTTGGGCAGGCTGACCTGGTGCTCGCCGTGCTTGAGGCGCAGGCGCGTCACCTGGGTCATGTCCGGCAGGGTGCGCCAGGTGCGGGTGTCGGCGCCTTCGGTGACGGCCGAGGCGATACCCAGTACCAGGCCGGCCATCGGGTTGGTCTTGTTCAGGTTGTTCTGGGTGATACCGCGAGTGACGGCGCGCACGGTGGTGCGCAGGATGATGCCCGGCATGTCATCCCGCAGGGCGCGGCGAGACATGGCAGTGATGCTGTTGAGGGCGGTGAGGTTCTGCTGCTGGCCGTCGACACCGATCTGGGCGAAGGTCGCGGTGGAGGTGTCGGGCTTGATCACCGGGAACGACAGCGGGGTGATCACCAGGTGGCCGTCGATGGGGATCGGCAACGGCAGGCGAATCGAGTCGCGGGCTGGGGCCAGGCCGCTTTGCACCACGATCAGCACGTCGGTCTCATCGGCGCTGACTTTGGATTTATCCAGGTCGAGCAGGGCCTGTTCCAGCAGCGGTGTATTGGGGCGCAGTTCGGCCGCCTTGCGATAACCCGGCGCGGCCAGGTCTTTTTCCCCCAGGGCTTCGTAGACGAAACCGGCCAGGTAATGGCTGAACGCACTCTGATAGCTGTTCTTCAGGCCCACCACTTCCGGGGCATTGAGGCTTTCCACCGGGTAGCCGCGCAGGTCCTTGAACTGGGTCGCGATGCCCTGGCGCTCGGCTTCGTTTTCGCTCTTGAGGTATTCCTTGTCCCGCAGGTCGGCGATCACCGCCTCGCGTTCGTGGGTTTTCTTGATCTCGGTGCGGGCACCGTCGAAGTCATTCAACGCCAGCAGGTTCAGGGCCATCTGGGTGGTGAGCATGACTTTTTCGTAGTCGTAGCCTTCGTAGCGGCGGACCTTGTCATTGACCAGGAAGGCGCCGAACTGCGCGAGGTACTTGTCGGTGTCGAACTTGACCGACTCTTCCCACTTGTAGACTTGCAGGTCGGCACTGCGCCAGGCGACCTGGCTGCCGGTCAGGTCGCCCTTGGCCCGCAGCAACTCACCCTTTTCGAAGTAGTAGAGAAGGTCTTTGTCGTCGCCGGTGTTGTTCTTCTCAAGCAGGGTCAACGCGCCATCGACATTGCCGGTGGCCAACTGCTGGTTGGTGGCTTGCAGCTCGGTGTCGTAGCTGCGAAACATCGAACAACCGGACAACAACGTGACCGCCGCGAGCGCGAGCGAAGTAAAGGCGCGAGATGCCATCGAAGAGCTTCTTCCCTGAACGTAATCGGCCGAATGTGCTGGTCGGGCCGAATCACCAATGGCAGGAAAGCGTCGCTATCCTGTCAATTCCTCATAAAAAGAGGAGCGAAAATGCCATTTCGCAATAACGAAGGCGCGGCATTATAAGCTGCATTACTGGCAAAACAATGGCCTTTTGGATCCATATTTCAATGAAGATGCCACTACCCGCGCCTACACAAAATCACTAACGCCTTGAGTCAAACGGCTTAAGGTTTGACAATGTGTTACTTCGTATTTCCATTTGAGATTCATTCATGATTGCCCCTTCCCGCTTTCTTGCCTGGCTGGTACTGCCGGCGTTGATGTCGTGCAGCGTCAACCTGCTGGCTGCAACTGCCGAGGGTGCCCCCCAGGCCCTGCATTTACTGGACTACATCGGCGCGGACTACCCGCCGACGGTGGAGGCGGGCAAGGTCATCGATGATTCGGAATACCGCGAACAGGTGGAATTTCTTGGGGTTTTGCAGGGGTTGGTGGCTGAGCTACCGGAAAAACCCGAGCGAGCCGAGCTGATAAAAGGCGTGGATGAATTGCTGGCCGCCGTGACGGCCCATCAGGATGGCGCGGCGGTTGCCCACCAGGCCCGGCAATTGGGCGCCAAGCTGGCGGTGGCATATGAAGTCAGCCAGGCCCCGGCCATTACGCCGGACCCGACCCGTGGCGCACCGCTGTACGCGCAAAACTGCTCGGTGTGCCACGGCGCCACCGGCGCCGGTGATGGCCCCGCAGGCGTCGGCATGACCCCGCCGCCCGCCAACCTGCGGGACGCTGCACGCCTCGACCGCTTGAGCCTCTACGCGATCTACAACACCCTTGGGCTGGGCGTCGAAGGCACCGACATGCCGTCGTTCGCCGATCAACTGGACGACCGCCAGCGCTGGGACCTGGCCACCTATATCGCAGGTTTCACCGCCGACCCGGCTGCCGCGAAAAGCGAAAAGTCCTTCAACCTCGCCGACCTCGCCCGCCAGACCCCTAACGAAGTGCTGGCCGCCGAAGGTCCGGACGCAGTCGCCACCTTCCGCGCCCAGCGTGCGCAACCGCCGCAGGTCAAGCGTGGCCCGGCGCAGTTGCTCGATTACACCGCCGCAACCCTCGACAAAAGCCTCGCCGCGTTCCGCAATGGCGAGCATGAGCAGGCCTACGACCTCTCGGTAGCGGCTTACCTGGAAGGTTTCGAGCTGGTTGAAAGCTCCCTCGACAACGTCGACGCCAACGTACGCAAGGACACCGAAAAGGCCCTGATGGCCTACCGACAGTCGTTGCAGGACGGTTTGCCGATCGAACAAGTGCAGCAGCGCCTGGACGTAGCCAAGGGCAAGCTCACCGAATCGGCCGGCTTGCTGGGCAGCGATGGCCTGAGTTGGTCCCTGAGCTACATCTCCGGTTTGCTGATCCTGTTGCGCGAAGGCCTGGAAGCGATCCTGGTGCTGGCCGCGATCCTCGCGTTCCTGCGTAACACCGGCCAGCAATCGGCGGTGCGCAGCGTCAACGTCGGCTGGGGCCTGGCGCTGTTGGCCGGTTTGGCGACGTGGGCGTTGGCGGCGTATGTGATTGACGTCAGCGGCGCCCAGCGTGAGTTGCTGGAAGGCTGCACCGCGCTGTTTGCCAGCGTGATGGTGCTGTGGCTCGGGGTGTGGATGCACGACCGTCGCCACGCGGCGGCCTGGCAGGACTACATCAAGAGCAGCCTGGTGGGCGGTGGCGGGCGTTTCGGCTTTGCCATGCTGGCGTTCTTCTCGGTGTACCGCGAGCTGTTCGAAGTGATCCTGTTCTACGAAACCCTGTGGTTGCAGGCCGGTCCCGCCGGGCACAACGCGGTATTGGCCGGTGGTGCCACGGCGCTGGTGCTGTTGGTGGGCCTGGCCTGGGTGATTCTGCGGGGCTCGGCGAAACTGCCGCTGGCGCTGTTCTTTGGCATCAACGCGGCGTTGCTGTGCGCGCTGTCGGTGGTGTTTGCCGGCCATGGCGTCAAGGCGTTGCAGGAAGCCGGGATCTTCGGTACCCGGCCGGTGGCGTTCTTTGACTTCGACTGGCTGGGTATCCACGCCGATGCGTATTCGCTCGGTGCCCAGGCCGTGGCGATCCTGGCGATTGTGGTGCTGTACGGCCGCAGCCGGCTGGCTGAAAAACGCCGCGTGGTGGCCTAGCCATGCGCGTGTGGATCGATGCAGACGCCTGCCCGCGGGCGGCCAAGGACCAGGTGGTGAAGTTCGCCCTCAAGCGCCAGTTTGAAGTGGTGCTGGTGGCCGGGCAGAGCCAGATCAAGCCGAGCTTCGCGTGTGTGAAGCTGATCGTGGTGCCCAGCGGCCCGGATGCGGCCGATGACTACCTGGTGGAGCACGCGGTGCCCGGCGACCTGGTGATCTGCAGCGATGTGCCGTTGGCCGACCGCCTGGTGAAGAACGGCGTAGCGGCGCTGGACCCGCGAGGCAAGGAGTTCAGCCCGCAGAACATGAGTGAACGGCTGGCGGTGCGTAACCTGTTCACCGATTTGCGGGAACAGGGGCAGATGGGCGGCGGCCCGCCGCCCCATGGGGACAAGGACAAGCAGGCGTTTGCCAACTCGCTGGATCGGATCCTGACCCGGCTGATGAAGGCCTAATCGTTCTCGTGAGTCAGTTCCAGCACCCGGTCCACCAGCTTGTTGATGCCTGAAGCCACTTCGCTGATGCGCTTGCCCAGCATATAGGCCGGCGTGCTCACCAGTTTGCGCGCCTTGTCTTCGACGATGTCGTCTACTGCGCATTCCTGGTGGGTGGCGCCCATCTTGTCCATGGCGGCGGCGGTGTCGGCATCGTTGCCGATGGTGCAGGTCACGCCCGGGCCATAGATCTTCGCCGCCAGGGCCGGCGAGATGCAGATCAGCCCGACGGGCTTGCCTGCTTCGGCAAACGCCTCGGCCAATTCCAGCACCTGCGGGTTGACGCTGCAGCCGGCGCCTTCCACGGCAAAGTTCGACAGGTTTTTCGCTGCGCCAAACCCGCCGGGCACGATCAGCGCGTCGAAATCCTCGGCGTTGGCGTCACGGATATCCTTCACCTCGCCCCGGGCGATACGCGCCGATTCCACCAGCACGTTGCGCGACTCGGGCATCTCTTCGCCCGTGAGGTGGTTGATCACATGCAACTGGGCAATGTCCGGTGCAAAGCACTGCACCTCGGCGCCGCGCTGGTCCAGGCGCAGCAGGGTGATCACGCTTTCATGAATCTCGGCCCCGTCGTACACGCCACAGCCGGAAAGGATCACTGCAATCTTTTTGCTCATGGGCATTTCTCCTGATTCATGGCGTTAAATGTCTACTCATTTGTCACTCATTGCCAATGGGATATCCAGCCGCTACACCTACTCTAGATGTAACAATAATTGACCGGACTTGCCCATGGACTTCGTCCCTTACGCGGTACCGTTTTTCATTGCCTTGATTGTGGTCGAACTGCTGGCCGACTACCGGCGCGGCCAGCGCAATTACCGGGTGGCCGACGCCATCAACAGCCTCAGTACCGGCGTGTTGTCCACCACCACGGGGCTTTTGACCAAAGGGGTGGGCATCCTCACCTATGCCTTCGCCCTCAAGCACCTGGCAATCATCGAACTGTCGGCCCAGAGCGTCTGGACCTGGGTATTCGCCTTTGTGTTCTATGACTTCTGCTACTACTGGCTGCATCGCTGTGGCCATGAACGCAACATCCTCTGGGCCGCCCATTCGGTGCATCACCAGAGCGAGGACTACAACCTCAGCACCGCCTTGCGCCAGACCAGCACCGGCTTTCTGCTGAGCTGGATTTTCTACCTGCCGCTGGCCGTGCTTGGCGTGCCGCTGGTGGTGTTTATCAGCGTGGCGTCCCTCAACCTGCTGTATCAATTCTGGGTGCACACGCGCCATGTGCCGAAGCTCGGCTGGTACGAGTGGTTCTTCGTCACGCCGTCCAATCATCGGGCCCACCATGCACAGAACGCTCTCTACATGGATCGCAACTACGGCGGTGTGTTCATTATTTGGGACCGTCTGTTCGGCTCCTTCCAGGAAGAAGACGATAACGAACCGGTGATCTTTGGCGTGACCACGCCATTGGCCAGTTGGAACCCGTTGTGGGCCAACCTGCAGTTTTATGCGCAACTGTGGAGTGATGCGCGGCGCACCGAAAGTGGGTGGGACAAGCTGCGTATCTGGTTTATGCGTACCGGCTGGCGGCCGGCCGATGTGGCGGCGAAGTACCCGATGACCAAGCCGGATTTGAGCCAGTTCCGCAAATTCGAGGTGCCGCTGGATGGGCGCCAACAGATCTACATTGCCCTGCAATTTGCCGCGTACGTGGGGTTTGGCAGCTATCTGATGAATTTTGGCGAGGGCTTGCCGACCGCCGCCCTGGTGTTGGGCTGGAGCGCGATGGCGTTGGGGTTGTTCACCCTGGGGGTGGCTTTGGAGAATCGCCCGTGGGCGCTGAAGGCTGAGCTGGTGCGCCTGGCGCTGAATGTGCCACTGGTGTGGCTGGCGCCGCTGGTTGGGCTGTGGCCGGCCAGCTCGTTAGGCTGGCTGGGCCTGGTCAGTTACAGCTTGCTCAGTGGCATCGGTCTCTACTGTTGCAGAGACCGGCTTACTCGACTGGCGTCGTAGGTTTTTCGGTTGTTTCCGGTTCGCCTGCGGCCAGGCGAACCTTTTCGGCGGCGCAGGCTTCACGGGTCAGCCGGGCGTTCTTGATGCGCCGGCGTAGCCACAAGCCCAGGCCCAGCACCAGCAGTGCGCCCAGCACCCACAGCTCATACTTCTTGACGCTGCCCAGCATGCCTTCCAGTACCGCGCCGAAATGGTAAGCCGCAGCCCCCAGCGCAGCGGCCCACACGGCGGCGCCGATCCCGTTGAGTAACAGGTAGCGGCCCGGCGGGTAGCCCGACAAACCGATGGCGACCGGCATCACCGTGCGCAAACCGTAGACGAAGCGGAAGCTCAGCACCCAGATGTCCGGGTGCTTGCGGATATGCTCCAGGGCCCGGTCGCCCAGCAATTGCCAGCGCGGTTTGCGCGCCAGCAGTTTGCGGCCGTGCTTGCGTCCCAGGAAGTACCACAACTGGTCGCCGGCGTAGCTGCCGAAAAAGGCAACGACCACCACCAGGTTGATATCCATGTATCCACGGAACGCCAGGAAGCCTGCGAGAACCAAAATGGTTTCGCCTTCGAAGAAGGTGCCTAGGAACAGCGCAAAGTAGCCGAAGTCATGCAGAAATTGTTGAAGCATGGTCTGGGTGCTGGCGAAATGAACGCGCAGCCTACGCCTTCGTGAACATTCATGAAAGTATCGAGATGTGTCACGAAGTGAACAATTCCTACATAAACGACGAATGCGACTACAGGTCGCACGGCGGTTGCCTTACTGCGTATGAGCTAACCACAACTGTAATTCCTTCGTCATAATGGCCGCTTATAACTGTCACGCTCGCCCGTCAACCCGGGCTCAGGAGTCTGCCGTGAGCTTTACCCCCGCCAACCGTCTGTTTCCCGCCACTCGTCTGCGTCGCAACCGTCGTGATGACTTTTCACGTCGTCTGGTGCGTGAAAACGTCCTGACGGTGAATGATCTGATCCTGCCGGTGTTTGTGCTGGACGGTGAAAATCGTCGGGAAGCGGTGGCGTCGATGCCGGGCGTGGAGCGCTTGACCATTGATTTGCTGCTTGAAGAAGCGGCGAACTGGGTCGAACTGGGGATTCCGGCGCTGGCGCTGTTTCCGGTCACGCCGCCCGAGCTCAAGTCTTTGGACGCCGCCGAAGCCTGGAACCCGGACGGTATCGCCCAGCGCGCCACCCGTGCCTTGCGCGAACGCTTTCCGGAACTGGGGGTGATCACCGACGTGGCCCTGGACCCGTTCACCACCCACGGGCAGGATGGCATTCTCGACGAAGAAGGCTATGTTCAGAACGACATCACCGTTGATGCACTGGTCAAGCAGGCCTTGTCCCACGCCGCAGCGGGCGCCCAGGTGGTGGCACCGTCAGACATGATGGACGGTCGTATCCAGGCGATTCGCGAGGCCCTGGAGCTGGCCGGCCACGTCAATGTACGAATCATGGCCTACTCGGCCAAGTACGCCAGCGCCTACTACGGCCCGTTCCGCGATGCAGTGGGCTCGGCGCTGAACCTGGGCAAGGCCAACAAGGCCTCGTACCAGATGGACCCGGCCAACAGCCACGAAGCCCTGCACGAAGTGGCGGCGGACCTGGCCGAAGGCGCCGACATGGTCATGGTCAAGCCCGGGATGCCGTACCTCGACATCCTTTATCGGGTCAAAGAGGAATTCAAGGTGCCGACCTTTGTCTATCAGGTCAGCGGTGAATACGCCATGCACATGGCCGCGATCCAGAATGGTTGGTTGAGTGAAGGGGTGATCCTTGAATCCCTGACTGCCTTTAAACGCGCGGGTGCCGATGGCATCCTGACTTACTTCGCCGCCCGCGCCGCCCAATTGCTTAGAGAGCAACAATAGCCCTCACAGGAACACTCGATGAATACCGAAGGACTCACAGAAGTTGCCGTAAAAGACGCTCACCCGGTGGTCGAACAAGTCACCGAGACCCCGCCGGAGCTGGAGCCGGCGCCACCTGCTGCGGCAGCGGAAGCGCCAGCCGCCGCACCGGCGCCGGTGGTTGCGATTACCAACCTGGATGACAGCAGCCTGTACATCCATCGCGAGCTGTCACAACTGCAATTCAACATCCGCGTGCTGGAACAGGCGCTGGATGAGTCCTACCCGTTGCTGGAGCGGCTGAAGTTCCTGCTGATCTTCTCCAGCAACCTGGACGAGTTCTTCGAGATTCGTGTCGCCGGCCTCAAGAAGCAGATCACCTTCGCCCGTGAACAAGCCGGCGCCGACGGCCTGCAACCGCACCAGGCCCTGGCCCGAATCAGCGAGCTGGTGCACGGCCATGTGGACCGCCAATACGCGATCCTCAACGACATCCTGTTGCCGGAACTGGAAAAACATCAGGTCCGCTTCATCCGTCGCCGCTACTGGACCACCAAGCTCAAGACCTGGGTACGCCGGTTCTTCCGCGACGAGATCTCGCCGATCATCACCCCGATCGGCCTCGACCCGACGCACCCGTTCCCATTGCTGGTGAACAAGAGCCTGAACTTCATCGTCGAGCTGGAAGGTATCGACGCCTTCGGTCGCGACTCGGGCCTGGCGATCATCCCGGCGCCGCGCTTGCTGCCACGGATCATCAAGGTACCGGAAGAGGTGGGGGGGCCTGGTGATAACTATGTATTCCTTTCGTCGATGATCCACGCCCACGCCGATGACCTGTTCCAGGGCATGAAGGTCAAGGGCTGCTACCAGTTCCGCCTGACCCGTAACGCCGACCTGGCGCTGGACTCCGAAGACGTCGAAGACTTGGCCCGTGCCCTGCGCGGCGAGCTGTTCTCCCGTCGCTACGGTGACGCGGTGCGGCTGGAAGTGGCGGACACCTGCCCGAAACACCTGTCTGACTACTTGCTCAAGCAGTTCAACCTGAGCGAGAGCGAGCTGTATCAGGTCAATGGCCCGGTGAACCTTACGCGCCTGTTCAGCATCACCGGCCTGGACAGCCATCCGGAGCTGCAATACAAGCCGTTCACCCCGCAGATCCCGAAACTGCTGCAAAACAGCGAGAACATTTTCAGTGTGGTGAGCAAGCAGGACATCCTGTTGCTGCACCCGTTCGAGTCCTTCACTCCGGTGGTCGACCTGCTGCGCCAGGCCGCCAAGGACCCGCACGTGCTGGCCGTGCGCCAGACCCTGTACCGCTCCGGTGCCAACTCGGAAATCGTCGATGCGCTGGTAGACGCCGCGCGTAACGGCAAGGAAGTCACCGCGGTGATCGAGCTGCGCGCGCGGTTCGACGAAGAATCCAACCTGCAACTGGCCAGCCGCCTGCAAGCGGCCGGTGCGGTGGTGATCTACGGTGTGGTGGGCTTCAAGACCCACGCCAAGATGATGCTGATCCTGCGCCGAGAAGCTGGCGAGATCGTGCGTTACGCCCACTTGGGCACCGGTAACTACCACGCCGGCAACGCCAAGCTCTACACCGACTACAGCCTGCTGACCTCCGACGACGCCTTGTGTGAAGACGTCGGCAAGTTGTTCAGTCAGTTGATCGGCATGGGCAAGACGTTGCGCATGAAGAAGCTGCTGCATGCGCCGTTCACCCTGAAGAAGGGCATGCTCGACATGATTGCCCGCGAGACCCAGTTCGCCCTCGAAGGCAAGCCGGCGCACATCATCGCCAAGTTCAACTCGCTGACCGATCCGAAGATCATCCGCGCGTTGTACAAAGCCAGCCAGTCGGGCGTACGTATCGACCTGGTGGTGCGTGGCATGTGCTGCCTGCGTCCAGGCATCGCCGGGGTTTCCCACAACATCCACGTGCGTTCGATCATCGGGCGCTTCCTGGAGCACACCCGGGTGTTCTACTTCCTTAACGGTGGCGAGGAGCAAATGTTCCTCTCCAGTGCCGACTGGATGGAGCGCAACCTCGACAAGCGTGTGGAGACTTGCTTCCCGGTGGAAGGCAAGAAGCTGATCATGCGGGTCAAGAAGGAGCTGGAGAGTTATCTCACCGACAACACTCACAGTTGGAGCCTGCAGTCGGACGGGCGCTACGTGCGCAACACGCCGACCGGCAACCAGAACCCGCGCAGCGCCCAGGCGACATTGCTCGAGAAGCTGGGCAGCCCGATTCTGACGGTGAATTAAGCAAGGTATACGCGGGCCCATGTGGGAGCTGGCTTGCCAGCTCCCACATGGGCCCGCACATTTGTTTTGTGGCGTTATATAGATCGTTTTAGCGAACGTTCAGCGCGAACCCAACCCGCGTCAGCCACTCCGCTTCCTGGGCGAAATCCGCCTGGGTCAGCTGGTTTTCATCCAGCCAGTCCTTGGGGAAAACCACGTCCAGGCTGTCGGCATTGGCACGCAGCACCACTTGCGGCATTTCCTGGGTACCACGGATGTGGTGGAACAGGATCGCAAAGCGCAGCAGGGCGCACAGGCGAATCAGCTTGATGCCCTCGGCGCCGAACTCGGCAAACTTGTCTTTCGGAATATTGCGACGGTGGCCGCGTACCAGCAACGCGAGCATCTGTTGGTCTTCCCGGGAAAAACCGGCCAGGTCCGAGTGCTCGATCAGGTAGGCGCCGTGCTTGTGGTAATGGTAGTGGGCGATGTCCAGCCCCACTTCATGCACCTTGGCCGCCCAGCCCAAGAGTTCGCGCCAGACGCCATCTTCCAGGTCCCAATCCTCGGCCACCTGGTCAAACGCATGCAGCGCCTTGCGCTCAACCCGCGCCGCCTGTTCCAGGTCGACGTGGTAACGCTCCATCAACGAGCTGAGGGTGCGCTCCCGGACGTCCTCGTGGTGATGGCGGCCCAGCAGGTCGTAGAGCACGCCTTCACGCAGGGCGCCGTCGCAGTGGTCCATGCGTTGCAGTTCGAGGGCATCGAAAATCGCTTCGAGGATCGCCAGGCCCGCCGGGAAAATCGTGCGGCGGTCAGGCTTGATGCCCTCGAAGTCGATTTTTTCGGCATCCCCCAGCTTGAACAGCTTGCGCTTGAGCCAGGCCAGGCCTTCGGCGTTGACCTCGCCGGTGCCGTGGCCGCCGGCCTTGAGCGCCAGGCCAATGGCGCGGATGGTGCCGGACGAACCGATAGCCTCATCCCACGTCAGGCGGTGCAGCGCGTGCTCGATGCTCATGATCTCCAGCCGCGCCGCCGTATAAGCCTGGGCGTAGCGGGCCGGGGTGATCTTGCCGTCCTTGAAATAGCGTTGGGTGTAGCTCACGCAACCCATCTGCAGGCTTTCGCGCAGCAGCGGTTCGAAGCGCTGGCCAATGATGAATTCGGTGCTGCCACCGCCGATGTCGGCGACCAGGCGCTTGCCCGGTGTGTCGGCCAGGGTGTGGGACACGCCGAGGTAGATCAGGCGGGCCTCCTCGCGACCGGAGATGACCTCTACCGGGTGCCCGAGGATCTCTTCGGCGCGGCGGATGAATTCGCCACGGTTGCGGGCCTCGCGCAGGGCGTTGGTGCCGACGATCCGCACGGCGCCCGGGGGCATGCCGTTGATCAGTTGGGCAAAACGCTTCAGGCAATCGAGCCCGCGTTGCATGGATTCTTCATTGAGTTGACGTTCGTCGTCGATCCCGGCGGCCAGTTGCACTTTCTCGCCGAGCCGCTCAAGGATGCGGATTTCGCCGTTCTGGGCCTTGGCCACGACCATGTGAAAGCTGTTGGAGCCCAGGTCGATGGCGGCGATCAGGGACAGATTCTTGGCTTGGGATTGCGGCATGGTTAGGGGGTCTCGGTCGATAACCTCGACATCGTGCCACGATCAACCGCTGACGCCAACGCGAAGTGCTTGGGGAATTTTCCCACCGGCGTCTTTGAGCAAAATTTACGGGATGCGTAGGACGATTCTCGATATGGCTGGCGATTGGTCTGTAAGGCAACAGGAATAACAGAAATTTCTAATTTTAATAGGAAAGGCGAATATCCCTACACGCGTGGGTTATTTGTTTAAGTGGATAATTAAGTCAGGACTACTGCCGGGATGACTTAAAGGGGCATTATTTTTTTACGGCTCTTACATTAGATCAGGCGTCGTCTCATTCTTTCTTTTGGTACTAACGAGAGAGACTGTCACTCGGCGATTGTGCCGTGGTGTTATTTATTTGTAGTTCGCTTATCAAGGTCGATAGTTGTTGGGCATGGAGTTGCCCGGTGAACCAAATGCACCTGATAACTTTCAGTGACAGGATGAACATGAAAAAACAATTTGGTTTGGCAATAGGTATTGTGTGCTTGGCGGCCAGTATGGGTGCTCAAGCAGATACAAGTGGCTCCGGGAACCTGAGGGTTATCGGCACCATTAAGCCAGCGGCCTGCACGGTAGGCCTCGGCGCCAGTGGCGGCACTGTTGATTACGGTACGATCAATGCGTCGAGCATCCCGCCATCCTCTTTTCTTCCCCTGCAAGAAAAGACGCTACCCCTGACCGTCAACTGTGGAACGGCTGCTGCTCAGATGGCACTGTCCGTTACGGACTCGCAGGCAACCAGTACAGTGGCCGGTATTCTGGGAACCGGCTTTCCGGAGAGCCAGAATTTTGGCCTGGGCATGGTCGGGACCAACCGTACCGGCGGGTATTCGGTCAGGCTGTCCAATTTGACCAGCGCGGGCACCGCCCTGTATCCGCTTAAAAGGGCCAGTTCAAGTGGCGCGTGGGTGTACAGCAGCGATGGCAGGGTAGACAAGCAGCCTTACCAGCACTCCTGGAGCCGTAATACCAGCCCCACTCCAGCCTCGGTCACTTCAGTTACCGGCACCCTCGTAGTCAGGGCCGTTATCAATCGTGGCAGTGCGTTGGACCTTAGTAGAGATATTCCGTTGAATGGACTTGCCACTTTGGTGGTGACTCGGATCTAACGATATAAACACGACCAGCATTTGGCATGTGGACATGCGCCACAGCTTTGTGCTGGTTGTTTATGCGCCTAAATGTGCTTCGTAGTTATCAACGGTGCTTTATTTGTTTGCGGGTAGAGTTTGATGAGTCGTCTTTTAAACACGGTTATTACCCTGTTCTCGTGTGCGAGCCTTTCTTTTTTTGTTAGTTGCGGTGTGATGGCAGACGGAATGGAGCCCGAGACGTCTGTCGTTATTGTTTATGAAGAAAATGGCGAGGCAACCATCAATATAAAAAACACGGACGCTGCTCCGGCGTTACTTCACTCGGTCATTCAGAACGTTCCGGAAGACTTGGCGCCGCTGTTGATCGTTACGCCACCTATCGCCCGTGTCGAGCCTGGCGAAACACAACTCGTGCGGTTTATCAGTACCCTGAAGGAGCCGCTCAAGACTCAGCGTTTGAAGCGTGTCACCTTTGAAGGGATTCCACAGGCCCGGGCAGAAGGGCGCGCGACAATTGGCATTACCATTCGACAGGATTTGCCGTTGATCCTGCACCCCAAAGGCTTGCCACGGAATCAAGAGCCATGGAAGTTGCTGAAGTGGAAGCTGCGGGGCGATCGGCTGACGGTTCATAACGACAGTGCTTACGTGGTTCGGATGGGACTGGAGGTGCACCTCCTGCCGTCAAGGCACCCGGCGATATTGCCGCGTACTTATATCCTGCCGGGCGAGGTGTTATCGACCAGCATCGAAGGGGCGGTGGCCCAGGTCAGTGGTATTGAAATTCAGCCGGCGACCGTTTACGGCTATTCGGCGACCGCCTACGAAGCCTCCGTTGTAGTCGAGGCGGGCTGATCGGTCTATGAGAGTCGCTACCCATGCAAACTGTTTGGACCTGTCTGTACTGCCTGCGCGAACCTCGGTTTCCCGGGCTTGCGGTTCTGGAATCTTTATCGGCCTGGCAACGCTGTGGAGCGTTCCGGCACAGGCGCTTGAGTTGGGGGAGGGCTTTGATCTCGCCGTTTTGTCGGCGAACGGAATCGACCCGAAGGTGGCCCACTACTTTCGCAGCGCAGCGCGATTCCGCGAGGGCGCTCATGTGGTAGGGCTGCAGGTCAACGGTAACTCATTAGGCCTGGTGGAGGCGCGCTTCGACTACCAGGGACAGCTGTGTTTTACCCCGGGACTTTTGGAAAAAGCCGGTTTAAGGGTGCCAGTCGCCGTCATCCGACAGGGCACTGCTCCCGATCAGGCGTGTCATGACTTTCTTGGCGAGTACCCCGCGACGATCGTCAGGTTGCGTCCCGGGAGCGATGAGGTCTTGCTGGTCGTGCCCACTCAGTCAATACGTGATCCCGAGTGGGAAGCCGGGAGTTTTTCCCGGGGCGGATCAGCAGCCTTGTTCAATTACGATGTTCAGGGGTTCGAGGACCGCTTCGAAAGCGGCTCTTCGCGCTCCGTTTCCGCCTACACCGAGGCGGGATTCAACATCGGGAACTGGATTGTTCGCAGCCGCCAGTTCTATGTCTCCGACAATGGCAAGAGCAGTACCGAGCATGTGAATGCGTACGCCCAACGCGATTTCGTATCCCTGAAGTCAACGTTCCAGGTCGGGCAGATTTCCAGCAACAATCCGTTGTTCGGTGGGTTACAGATGTCTGGTTTCCAGCTCTCACCCGATGGCCAGTCGCGCAGTCCGGGTGGTGGCAGCCGTGTGGTGGTCGAAGGATTGGCCCAAAACCCGTCCCGGGTTGAGGTGCGCCAGGCTGGGGTGCTGATCCATACGACACTGGTGCCGGAAGGCCCGTTCGCCTTGAGCGGGTTACCACTGCTCAATGGCACCAGTGATCTTGAGGTCAGTGTCATTGGTACCCGCGGCGGTAGACATAGCTTCACCGTACCCGCTGCGTCCTTTGCGAGTGGGGTACCGGTAGTGCCCGGTTATTACTTCTCCTTGGGTAAGGTGCGTGGGGCAACGCAGGATGCAGGGGAGTCGCCGGTCGTAGCGATGGGAAGCGGGACTTGGGGCATGGGGCGGGACTCGTCATTGGGCTTCGGCCTGCTGAGTACCGACGAATACCAGGCGGCGGGGGGAGTGTTGAGCAGTGTATTTTTCCAGCGCCTTTCGCTTGGCGTGCGCCAGAACCTGTCACGCGATGGCCAGGGTGATGTTAGCGGGGCTCGCAGTTCCATTTCCGTGGGCAGTCCGCTGGTTGCCGGCATTGAAATGAGCTTGAGTGCCACTACCCAGACGCGGGGCTATCGGGAGGTACTGGAAGCGGGGCAATCGACGCGTAATGACCTGTTGGATACCCGTTTCAAGAATCAATACACGCTGGGTTTGAGCTGGGCAGATCGGTCCTTGGGAGGCTTCTCCGTCAGCTACTCTCGCAACTCACAATTTGATGGTCAATCGGCCGAGCACGTATTTGCCTCATGGAATCAGGCATTCAATGGCACCCAGGTGGCATTGATTGCGGACTCCCGGGTGGGCGGCTCTCGGCCGCGCAAGATCAAAAACACCCAGCGTGATGAGCGCAGTGATGTGTCCGACAAGGGGCTTTCGCTTCGGTTGCAGGTCACGGTGCCGTTTGGTGGGGATCGCCGTGTCACGTCTTATGCCAGTCGGCGTGGTGACAGGGTCGATCTTGGAACCGCGTTCAGTGATCGGATCAACGATTACGTGAACTATGAAGTAGGTGTTGCACGTGAGCAGGCAAGCGGTACGGAGTCTGTTCAAGCCCGTGTGAATGCGATGCCGCGTTACACCCAGCTTGGGTTAGGCGTGCAGCGTGACTCATTGGGCACCGGTTACACCGGTCAATTGCAAGGCGGCGTGGTGGCTCACGAGCGGGGCATGACGTTCTCGCCCTACGCCATCCAGGACACCTTTGGAATCGTCTCGGTGGGCGATGTCGGGGCGGCCAAGATTTCGACGCCGCAGGGTCCCGTTTGGACCGATTATCGGGGGCAGGCGGTGATCGCAGGCCTGCCTGCCTATCACCGCAGCCAGGTTGAAGTGCAAACCCAATCCCTGCCCAAGCGCGTTGATCTGAAAAACGGTACCAAGGTCCTTTCTGCCGGACGCGGCTCTTTCAATACGGTCGATTTTGAGGTGGTGAAAGTGCGACGTTTATTACTTGAGGTTCGTGACGAGCATGGACACCCTTTGCCGCAAGGGGCCTCGGTATTCGACAGCAACAATGCTTTCCTGACCAGCGTAGTGGGCGAGGGCGCAGTTTTTCTAAACAGCCTGGATGAGTCCCGCACGCTGAGTATCTCCTTGCCGGACTCAACCACCTGCGAGTTGCAACTGAACCTTGAGCCTGAATCCAATGACGACAAATTCTACGAAACAGCTTCGGCAATCTGCCGTGCCCGGTGAGCCAGCGAAGTGTTTTGAATGGGGACGCTTGCGTTACGGGCTTTTCCTCTATGTGCTGCTTTTTGTGGTGATGTTGGCCAATGAGGCCCGGGCCGATAACTGTCGTGTGTCCTTGAGTCAGCCTCGGGTTGATTACGGCTTGATCCGCCGAGCCGAGCGGTTGGATATGCCGGCCGGTCAGCCGCAGCTCGCTCTGGGCAAGCGCACCCTGCGCCTGAGCATTGCCTGTGAGGAACCGGTATCCATGGCGCTGCGGTTTACGGGCATACCCGCTGGCGCACAGGGGTTTCGGTTTGGGCGCCAGGGGCATTTCACCCTGAGTCTGCAATCCGCTCAAGTCGATGGAAAAGCCGTTGAACTGGCGATGTCACGCTTGCCAGGCGAGCCCGCGACCGGGCAATTGTTGCCAGGCCATGCGCTTGTTGCACAGGCGGCCGGTATGCCTGTGCAGGGGCGCCGCTTTACTGCCGTGGTCAACGTCGAGACCTTCCTGCCTGCCTTACAGGCAGTAAGGGATGAGACGATATTTGAAGGGCAGGGAGGTTTTGAGTGGGCTCCTGGGGCCTGATGTGTCAGGCCGTGTGCTCCACTGAGCCAATAAAATTGGCCAGCTCGGCCGTCTGCGGGTTGGCAAACAGGACTTTCGGGTCGCCGACTTCGTGCACCTTGCCCTGGTGCATGAACACCAGTTTGTCACCCACTTCCCGGGCAAACCGCATCTCATGGGTGACCATTATCAGGGTCATGCCATCCTTGGCCAATTGGCGCACCACGCTGAGCACTTCGTTGACCAACTCCGGGTCCAGGGCCGAGGTGATTTCATCGCACAGCAACACCTTGGGCGACATCGCCAGTGCCCGGGCAATGGCTACACGCTGCTGCTGCCCGCCGGACAGGCGATCGGGAAAGGCGTCGAACTTCTCCCCCAGTCCCACCCGCTCGAGCATCTGCCGCGCCAGTTGCGCGGCCTTGGCCCTGGGTACTTTCTGCACCACTTGCGGAGCTAGCATGACGTTCTCCCCCACGGTCAGGTGCGGGAACAGGTTGAACTGCTGGAACACCATGCCGACCTTCTGGCGCAAGGTACGCAGGTCGGCACGGGCGGCATCGAGGTATTCACCGTCGACTTCGATCACTCCGTCGTTGATCGATTCCAGGCCATTGAGGGTGCGCAGCAAGGTGGATTTACCCGAGCCGCTGCGGCCGATGATCGCCACCACCTGGCCTTCTTCGACACTCAGGTCGATGCCCTTGAGTACGTGGTGATCGCCGTAATACTTATGCAGGGCGGAAATTCTAAGCAGAGGCATGCAGTCTCCTTTCCAGGTAGCGCGCACTGAGGGACAACGGGTAGCAGAGCAGGAAGTAACCCAGCGCCACCAGGCCATAGACCATGAAGGGTTCGAAGGTAGCGTTGGCGAGCATGCCGCCGGTTTTGGTCAGCTCGGTAAAACCGATAATCGAGGTCACGGCGGTGCCTTTGACCACTTGCACCGAGAAACCCACGGTTGGCGCCACGGCAATGCGCAGGGCCTGGGGCAGGATCACGTAGCGCAATTGCTCGAGCGGGTTGAGGGCCAGGCTCGCGGACGCCTCCCATTGCCCGTGGGCGATGGAGTCGACGCAGCCGCGCCAGATCTCGGCCAGGTAGGCGCTGGTAAACAGGGTCAAGGCAATCGCCGCCGCCAGCCAGGGTGAAATGTCCACCCCAAGCAAGGCGACACCGAAAAACACCAGGAACAACTGCATCAACAGCGGCGTGCCCTGGAACAGTTCAATGTAGGTACGGGCGAGGTTGCGCGGGAACGCTTTGCGGCTGATGCGCATCGTCATCACCAGCAAACCGATCACGCCGCCGCCAATAAACGCCACCAGCGACAACAACAACGTCCACTGCAAACCGGTGAGCAGGTTGCGCACGATGTCCCAGAAGGAAAAATCACTCATCGGGCGTTCCTCATCACGTAGCGTCGACCGATCCAGTTCAGCAGTTGGCGGATCATCAGCGCCATGCACAGGTAGACCAAGGTCGTCAGCGCGTAGGTTTCAAACGCGCGGAAGTTGCGCGACTGGATAAAGTTGGCGGCAAAGCTCAGCTCTTCAGTAGCGATCTGTGAGCAGACCGCCGAACCGAGCATCACGATGATGATCTGGCTGCTCAGGGCGGGCCAGACCTTGCCCAGCGCCGGCAGCAACACCACATGGCGGAACGCCTCGAAACGCGTCATCGCCAGTGCGGCCGCTGCTTCCAGTTGGCCGCGAGGGATCGCCTGGATCCCGGCGCGGATGATCTCTGTGGAGTAAGCCCCCAGGTTGATCACCATCGCCAGCACAGCTGCTTGCCATTCGGTGATTTTCAGTCCGAGGGACGGCAGGCCGAAGAAGATGAAAAACAACTGCACCAGGAACGGCGTGTTGCGGATCAACTCGACATACACCCCGAAGATCCAGCTGAAGGGCTGGATCTTCCACGCCCGCACCACGGCGCCAACGATTCCCAGCGCCACCCCCAGCACCGCGCCGATGGCGGTCAGCTCAAGGGTGAACAGCGCGCCGCGCAGCAACAGATCGGTATTGGCCAGCACCGGCACAAAGTCGAATTGATAGGCCATGTGTAACCCTCGTTACCGCGATCAGAGATCAGCCGGCAGCGGCTCTTTGAGCCACTGCATTGCATTCTTTTCCAGGCTGCCGTCGGCCTTGGCCGCGACCAGGATCTGGTTGACCTTGTCCAGCAGCGCCGGCTCGTTCTTGTTCACGCCCACGTACACCGGCGAGTCCTTGAGCTTCACTTTCAGTGCAGGTACGCGCTTGGGATTGCGCTCGCTGATGGCCACCATCACCACGTTGCCGCTGGCAATCAGGTCCACCTGGCCGGCCAGGTAGGCGGCGATGGTCGAGTTGTTGTCCTCAAAACGTTTGATCGTGGCTTCCTTCGGGGCAACGGCAGTCAGCTCGATGTCCTCGATGGCGCCACGGGTCACGCTGATGGTTTTGCCCTTGAGGTCGTCAACGGTGCTGATCGGCGCATCCGGCGGGCCGAATACGGCGAGGTAGAACGGCGCGTAGGCCTTGGAGAAGTCGATGACCTTCTCGCGCTCGGGGTTCTTGCCCAGGCTGGAAATCACCAGGTCGACCTTGCCGGTGGTGAGGAACGGAATGCGGTTGGTGCTGTTGACCGGGGTCAGTTCAAGTTTGACCTTGAGCTGGTCGGCCAGCAGTTTTGCGGTGTCGATGTCCAGGCCACGGGGCTTCATGTCGGGGCCTACCGAGCCGAACGGTGGGAAATCCTGAGGTACGGCCACCTTGAGGGTGCCACGGGCGACGATATCGTCCAGACCGTTGGCCTGGGCGGGCGCCTGGCTCAGCATCAGGCTGGCAAACAGGGCAGTGAGCAGGGCGCTGCAACGCTTGGTCATGGCAACTCTCCGAAAAGGACGAAAGGATTTTCTGAGTTTCGCCAGTGCACAGCCCATGCCAGCACTGCCTTAATGACCGCAGAGGCCGGTAGTCATTGAGTTCTGGCGGTCTTACTGGTCTGAACAGTTGCTGCGCTTTCTGCACCCTTTTCGAGCGTCGCCAAAAACCCGCGAGCCCCTTTGGGGCGTGGCTTGCCGGGCGCCGTGAATAGCTTTACAACTAGCTGCTCAGTTGACTGGAAACTTGAGTTTTTATGAATTCCATCGCCCAAGCCGTACCGGAAGTGGCGCTACAGGCCATCCGCAAATTGATCGCTGACGAGGGCTTCGGGCCGGGCGATGCATTGCCCTCCCAGCGCGATTTGGCGCTGCAATTGGGCGTGAGCCGGGCCTCGTTGCGTGAAGCCTTGTCATCCCTCAGTGCCTTGGGCGTGGTGAGTGTGCAGCCGGGCAAGGGTGTGTTCGTCCAGGCGGCTGAAGAGCCCCCGGGTTTGGCCTGGCCGTTTACGGCGCAGGCGACGCCGCTGGATATTTTTCAGCTGCGCTACGCCCTGGAAGGCTTTGCGGCGGGGCTGGCAGCCGTGACGTTGACCACCGGGGAGCTGGACATCCTGGAAGATAATGTCGAGGCGATGCGCAAGGAGCTCAAGGCCTTGGACTTTGAAGCGGCGGCGCGGCTGGACTTCGAATTCCACCAGCGCATCCTGCTGGCCAGCGGCAATCAGGCGATGGTGAGCATCCTCAGTGCCAGTGCCGAGGTGTTCCTGGAGAGTCAGAAGCTACCGTTCATCCGGCCGGAACGGGCCATGGAGACCTGGCAGGAGCACCGCAAGATCCTCCGTGCACTGGCCCGGCGCGCCAGCGGGGCGGCGCAGAAAAGCATGCAGGAGCACGTACGTAACGCCGCGCTGCGCACCGGCATTGCCTTCATCACTCCCGTGACCCCTTGAGTTGGGCTATACCCAAACTCATGCGCCATCATAGGAAGAGTCAATCAGCTGCGGCTTCCTGAACGCGGGAAGGGCGGCTATGATGGGCAACGTTTTTTTTGCTTACAACCCGGAGACATCCATGAGCAACGATCTTATCAAGCACGTCACCGACGCGACCTTTGAGGCCGAAGTACTGAAGGCCCAGGGCCCGGTGCTGGTTGACTACTGGGCTGAGTGGTGCGGTCCTTGCAAAATGATCGCTCCGGTCCTGGACGACATTGCTACCACTTATGAAGGCAAGCTGACCATCGCCAAGCTGAACATCGACGACAACCAGGAAACCCCGGCCAAGCACGGCGTGCGTGGTATCCCGACCCTGATGCTGTTCAAGAACGGCAACGTCGAAGCCACCAAGGTCGGCGCGCTGTCGAAGTCCCAGCTGCAAGCTTTCCTCGACGCCAACATCTAAGCGTCCTCAAAAAGCCCCGCAAATTGCGGGGCTTTTTCGTGAAACAGGGCTAGACGCTCTGAAACTCAGGTGGTACATTCGGCCCCGCACTGGTTTCTCCACTGCCCCCTGCAAGCCGTCGCCGACGCTCTCCTTTTCGATTAGTACGCGATCCTGTCGCCTTCTCTGCGGCGCGGCCTCATTAAGCCAAAAGCTTAATTTCCCCCCCTCCATAAATGATTACGTCATTCCTATATGAATCTGACTGAACTCAAGCAAAAGCCGATTACCGAACTGCTCGAATTGGCCGAACAGATGGGCATAGAAAATATGGCCCGTTCGCGCAAGCAGGACGTGATTTTCTCCCTGCTGAAAAAGCACGCGAAAAGCGGCGAGGAAATCTCCGGTGATGGCGTGCTGGAGATTCTCCAGGACGGCTTCGGCTTCCTCCGCTCTGCAGACGCCTCCTATCTTGCCGGCCCAGACGATATCTACGTCTCGCCGAGCCAGATCCGTCGCTTCAATTTGCGCACCGGTGACACCATCGTTGGCAAGATCCGCCCTCCAAAGGAAGGCGAGCGTTATTTCGCCCTGCTCAAGGTCGACACGATCAACTACGATCGTCCCGAGAACGCGAAAAACAAGATTCTCTTCGAGAACCTGACCCCGCTGTTCCCGACCGTGCGCATGAAGATGGAAGCCGGCAACGGTTCCACCGAAGACTTGACCGGTCGTGTCATCGACCTGTGCGCCCCGATCGGTAAAGGCCAGCGCGGCCTGATCGTTGCGCCGCCGAAAGCCGGTAAGACCATCATGCTGCAGAACATCGCAGCGAACATCGCCCGTAACAACCCTGAAGTTCACCTGATCGTGCTGCTGATCGATGAGCGTCCGGAAGAAGTGACCGAAATGCAGCGCACCGTGCGCGGCGAAGTGGTTGCCTCGACGTTCGATGAGCCGCCAACCCGCCACGTGCAGGTTGCCGAAATGGTGATCGAGAAGGCCAAGCGCCTGGTCGAACACAAGAAAGACGTGGTGATCCTGCTCGACTCCATCACCCGTCTGGCCCGTGCCTACAACACCGTGATCCCGAGCTCCGGCAAAGTGCTCACCGGTGGTGTAGATGCCCACGCCCTGGAGAAACCGAAACGTTTCTTCGGCGCTGCGCGCAACATCGAAGAAGGCGGCTCGCTGACCATCATCGCCACCGCGCTGGTTGAAACCGGCTCGAAGATGGATGAAGTGATCTACGAAGAGTTTAAAGGTACCGGTAACATGGAACTGCCTTTGGACCGTCGTATCGCTGAGAAGCGTGTGTTCCCGGCCATCAACATCAACCGTTCCGGCACACGCCGCGAAGAGTTGCTGACCGCCGACGACGAACTGCAGCGTATGTGGATCCTGCGCAAGCTGCTGCACCCGATGGACGAAGTTGCAGCCATCGAGTTCCTGATCGACAAGCTGAAAACCACCAAGACCAACGACGAGTTCTTCTTGTCGATGAAGCGCAAGTAACACGACGCTTCAGGTCCAAAAGAATGGCGCCCCACGGGGCGTCATTTTTTTTGTGTCAAAAAAGGGAGGTTTGGCGCAAGCGTGTGTCTGTTTAGAGACAAAAGGCGAGCGTGACTGCGCTTGCTGTCAATCTGACCGGGCTAATAACAAGATTTATGACCACTCTCGCTTATCGCAGGGACATTGACGGCCTGCGTGCCATAGCTGTTATCGCGGTTGTGCTGTTTCATTTTGGTGTGCCGGGTTTCACTGGCGGTTTTGTTGGTGTCGACGTTTTTTTCGTGATCTCCGGTTATCTGATCACCTCGATCATCTGGCGCGAACGTCAGGCGGGGCGGTTCAGTTTCATCGAATTCTGGGCCCGACGCGCTCGGCGTATCCTGCCGGCGCTCTTCGTGATGATGCTCGGCACGCTGGCGGTGGGATGGTTTCTGCTGGCGCCCAAGGATTACAGCGAGTTGGGCCGCTCGATGCACAATCAGGTGGTGTTTATCTCCAACCTGTTTTTCATGCGCCAGGATGGCTATTTTGACGTGGCCTCCGACCTCAAGCCATTGCTGCATACCTGGTCGTTGTCAGTTGAAGAGCAGTTCTACATTGTTTTCCCGCTGCTGCTGACGCTGCTGTCGAGCCGGCTCAAACACTGGCGTACAGCGCTGTTCGTGTTGTTGCTGGTGTCTTTCGGGATGAGCGCGTGGGCGGTCGCTCACGCTCCGGAAAGAGCCTTTTTCCTGCTGCAGATGCGTGCCTGGGAGCTGCTGGCCGGTGCCATGCTGGCGGTTATCCCGGCACGCGAGTACCGCGCGAGCCTGGCCTTGGCGCAGGCCGTCAGTCTTGCCGGCCTTGGCCTGATCCTGCTGGCGGTCTTCGCCTATGACCCGAGCACCCCGTTTCCCGGTGCTGCGGCCCTGTTGCCGGTGCTGGGTGTGGTGTGCCTGATCTGGGCCAACGGCCAGCAAGCCACCCTGGCGGGCAAGCTGCTGGGCAGTCGCCTATTGGTGGGGATTGGCCTGATTTCCTACTCCTGGTACCTGTGGCATTGGCCGGTGTATGTGTTCGGCAAGTACGCCAGTGTCGACGGGCTGGGCCCGTGGGAGCTCGGCGCGCTGTTTGGGTTGAGCCTGGTGCTGGGTTATGGATCCTGGCGCTTCGTCGAGGCGCCGTTCCGTGAGCGTCGGTTGTTGGCAGGGCGCAAGCAAATCCTGGTGGTGGCGGGTATCGCGCTGCTTGGGGTGGGGCTGCTCGGCAAAGGACTGGTCTGGACGCAGGGTTTGCCTTGGCGCCTGTCGCCCGAGGCGTTGCAATTTGCCCAGGCGCGCACGTGGAGCCCGGACCTGATGGCCTGCCTGGTAGATGGGGGGAAGAATCGCCACCATGGATTTTGTCATTTCGGCCCTCAGTCGGGCCCGACACGCGCGCTGGTTTGGGGTGATAGTCATGCCACGTCCCTGGTTCCGGCATTGCAAGACGGTGCAAGCAAGTACGGGGTCAGCGTCACCCAGGCGGGTTATGCCGGTTGCCTGCCGTTTAATCGCAAAGAGAGCGTTCCAGGCTGCTTGAGCTTCAACCAGAAGGTCACCCAACTGCTGGGCCAGGAAACCTTTAGCGACGTGGTGCTGGTGGCGCGCTGGAGCCTGTACGTTTATGGGCAGCGCGATGGCGACACCGAGTTCTCGCTGCTGGACCCGAAGACCGGAACCTATGACCGGGCCTTCGCCGAGCAGCGTTTCGACGAAAGCATACGTGCCCTTGTGCAGCAGTTGCGCTCCGGTGGCCATCGGGTGTGGCTGGTCAAGGAAGTCCCCCTGCAGGAGTTCAGTGCGCCTTATCGCCTCAGCCGCCTGGCGATGCTCGGCCGGCCCACCGACAAAGAGGGAATGCCCCTGGCTGAACATCTCCAGCGCCAGGCCTATATCAGCCACGTATTCGAAAAAATCGCTGCTGCTGATCCTGGGGTGAAGGTGCTGGATCCGGCCCCGAAGTTATGCAGTGTGAATGACTGGTGCCGTGTGGAGCTGGGGGGGCAGTCGCTGTACACCGACGACAATCACCTCTCTGCAGTCGGTTCGCGGTATGTCGAGGGGTTCCTTGAACCGTTGTTCAAGGCCTTGAGAGATGAAACCCAGGCATCGGCTCTTTGAGTCGGTGTCGTCGGCAATGCTGCTCAATAAGCTGCCAGCGACCGTAAGAGCAGGTAGGATGTACGCCTATTTTACGGGTGGCATGGTTAATGAAATTCAAGGATCTTCGGGATTTCGTGCAGCAACTTGAGCAGCGCGGAGAGTTGAAACGTATCCAGGTGCCGATTTCCCCGGTGCTGGAAATGACTGAGATTTGCGACCGCACCTTGCGCAACAAGGGCCCGGCGTTGCTGTTCGAAAAACCGGTGGGCTTTGATATCCCGGTGCTCGGCAACCTGTTCGGCACCCCCGATCGCGTGGCGTTTGGCATGGGCGCCGAGTCGGTCAGCGAACTGCGCGAGATCGGCAAGCTGCTGGCCTTCCTCAAGGAGCCCGAGCCACCCAAGGGGCTGAAGGATGCCTGGTCCAAGCTGCCGATCTTCCGCAAGATCATTGCCATGGCCCCCAAGGTCGTCAAAGACGCGGTGTGCCAGGAAGTGGTCATCGAAGGCGATGACGTCGACCTCGGCATGCTGCCCGTACAGACCTGCTGGCCCGGCGACGTCGGCCCGCTGATCACCTGGGGCCTGACCGTCACCAAGGGCCCGAACAAGGACCGCCAGAACCTCGGTATCTACCGTCAGCAAGTGATTGGCCGCAACAAGGTCATCATGCGCTGGCTGAGCCATCGTGGCGGCGCGCTGGATTTCCGTGAGTGGTGCGAAAAGCATCCCGGCCAGCCATTCCCGGTATCCGTGGCCCTGGGCGCCGACCCGGCGACCATCCTTGGCGCCGTGACGCCGGTGCCCGACAGCCTGTCCGAGTACGCCTTCGCCGGCCTGTTGCGTGGCAACCGTACCGAGCTGGTGAAATGCCGCGGCAACGACCTGCAAGTGCCAGCCACCGCCGAAATCATCCTTGAAGGGGTGATTCATCCGGGCGAAATGGCTGATGAAGGCCCTTACGGCGACCACACCGGCTACTACAACGAAGTGGACAGCTTCCCGGTGTTCACCGTGGAGCGCATCACCCACCGGATCAAGCCGATCTACCACAGCACCTACACCGGCCGTCCGCCGGATGAGCCGGCGATCCTCGGCGTGGCGCTGAACGAAGTGTTTGTGCCGATCCTGCAAAAGCAGTTTCCGGAAATCACCGACTTCTACCTGCCGCCCGAAGGCTGCTCGTATCGCATGGCCATCGTGACGATGAAGAAGTCGTACCCGGGCCATGCCAAGCGGGTAATGCTGGGTGTGTGGTCGTTTTTGCGACAGTTCATGTACACCAAGTTCGTTATTGTCACCGACGACGACATCAACGCCCGGGACTGGAACGACGTGATCTGGGCCATCACCACGCGCATGGACCCCAAGCGCGACACGGTGATGATCGACAACACGCCGATCGACTACCTCGACTTCGCCTCGCCGGTATCGGGCCTCGGTTCGAAAATGGGCCTGGATGCCACCCATAAATGGCCGGGTGAAACCACCCGTGAATGGGGCCGCGTGATCGTCAAGGACGAAGCGGTGACTGCCCGTGTCGATGCGCTCTGGAAAGAATTAGGAATAGATTGATGCGTGTAACCCTGCAGCCTTCCGGTGCGGTACTTGAACTGACGCCCGGCGAGCGGATCCTCGAGGGCGCGCGACGCCTGGGCTACGATTGCCCCCAGGCGTGCCGCAATGGCGTGTGCCACGTGTGTGCGGCGCTGTTGGTGGAAGGCCGGGTGCAGCAAGCCGGCGAGGTGCGTGACCATGGCGAGTTCTATACCTGCATTGCCGAACCGCTGGAAGATTGCATCGTGTTGTGGGATGGCGTGCTGGCGCCGGGAGAGTTGCCGGTGCGCAAATTGTCTTGCCAACTGAGTGAGTGCGTTGAAGTGGGCGGTGACGTATGGCGCGTGCGCCTGCGGGCTCCGGCCGGCAAACCGGTGCGCTACCACGCCGGGCAATACCTGATGATCGAGCGGGAAAACGGCGAGAAGTCGGCGTTCTCCCTGGCCTCGGCGCCCCATGCCGGGCGCGAGCTGGAGCTGCACGTACTGGCCCGGGAAGACAGCGCCCGCAGCCTGCTGGAGCAGTTGCAGCGCAACCAGATGGCGCGCATCGAGCTGCCATTTGGCGATACCCACCTGGCGGAATTGCCCGACGGGCCATTGGTGCTGATCGCCGCCGGTACCGGCATGGCGCAGATGCACAGCCTGATCGAACACTGCCGCGCCAGTGGCTTCAAGTACCCGGTTCACCTGTATTGGGGTGTGCGCCGGCCAGAAGATTTCTACGACATCGAGCACTGGGACCAGTGGCTGCAGCTGCCCAACCTGTTCCTGCACAAAGTGGTCAGCGACCTTTGCGGCTGGGAAGGGCGCTGCGGGCTGTTGCATGAAGCGGTGTGCGAAGACATCAGCGACCTCAAGGCCGTGCACGTCTACGCCAGCGGTTCACCGGCAATGATCTATGGCACGCTGGATGCGTTGGTCGACGCCGGCATGGATGCGCACCAGATGCGCGCTGACGTATTTGCCTACGCGCCCCGTCCTTAAAACCTCACCCCGGTTGTCACCATCGCCGCATTGAACCCGAGCAACACCAGCTCGGCGGCGACGGGCCCGTAATGAGTACCCACCGACGGGATGATCACGGGTGCTACCCCCAGCCCATTCAGCGGAATCTTGTCGCGGTACTTGCCGCGATAGCCCTGGATCACGCCCCCCGTCAGCTTCAGGTATACCGGGTAATCGGTCATGTCGTAGCGCTTGCCGGCATAGACGTAGTACGAACGCTGGCTGAACGAGTTGCGAAACGTTGCCCCGCCATACACCAGGCCTGACGCTTCATTGCGTTCCAGGCCGATCAGGTCTTGATGGTTGTTGTGATCCTTGTCCGGCGCAAAGTGCCGGGTGTAGACGCTTGTCTGCGCATACCAGAAGCCTTTCTCGTCCTGGGTCGGTGCTTCGACCGCCAGGGCGGTGGTGGCCTGTGCCAGGAGCAGCAGGCTGGGAAGTCGGTATTTCATGGTGCGACCTCGATAGTCGGTGATTGGGCGGCTAAGTGGGTCGTGACAGATGGCCATTTTGAAGGCTTAAGCCCCGTAAAGGCTGAACGGGCGCTGAAGGTACCGGGCTTGCACGGCTCAATCCTGATGAGCGGACGGGCGGTGCTTATGCATTCGCTTATTCTTTAAAGGTATTTAATTTGTTACATAAATATCATTAAGCTATATGACAACGGACTACCGACTATCTGCCAATAACCAATAAATGACCGCCACCGTCCGCCACACGGATCGATCGTATGAGCTCAGAGCATTGACGTTCTGGCTTTTGATTCCAAGGGGAGCGGTATGGGGAGCAACAAGCAGCACCTGCTGTACACGGCGATTTTGTCGGCTAATTTGCTGACCGCCGTAGGATTCAATCCAGTGGCAGCCGCCGAAGCAGCCACTGCCGATGTACCCAAACTCGATACAGTCATCGTGACCGGCACCCGGGCCCAGGAGCGCACCGCCAGTGCTTCGCTGTCACCCATCGACGTGATTTCCGGCGACACCTTGCGCAGTACCGGCTCTGATGAATTGGGCGCGGTACTGGCCCGCCTGATTCCTTCCATCAACTTCCCGCGTCCAAGCCTGGTAGACGGCGCCGAACTGGTGCGTCCGGCGCAACTGCGCGGCCTGTCGCCGGACCAAGTGTTGGTGCTGGTCAATGGCAAGCGCCGCCACACCAGCGCCTTCGTCAACCTCGGCGGCGCCGTGGGGCGCGGCTCGGCCCCGGCGGATCTGAATGCGATCCCGCTGTCGGCGGTGGACCATATCGAAGTGCTGCGTGACGGCGCCTCCGCCCGTTATGGCTCGGATGCGATTGCCGGGGTGATCAACGTGATCCTCAAGCATGACGACCACGGCGGCTCGATCACCAGCAAGTTCGGCGAGTACAAGAAGGGTGACGGGATCCAGCGCAACCTCAGCGGCAACACCGGTGTGGCGTTGGGGGATAACGGTTTTATCAATATCTCGGCCGAAGGAGCCGACAACGATTACACCAACCGCGCCGGCAAGGATTTGCGGCCGGGCAGCGTCGGTTCTACGACCTATGGCCAGCGCGTGTTCCGCCAGGGCGAACCGGCTACCGACCAGGGCAAGCTGTTTCTCAACTCGGCCTATTCCTTCAGCGACGCGGCTGAGTTCTACGCGTTTGGCGGCTACAGCAAGACCCGCGGCGAGACCGCAGCGTTCTATCGGGCCAGCAACGCGAGCAACAACATTCCTGCTCTCAACCCCAACGGTTACCTGCCGCTGATTCGCGGCGACGTGGAAGACACGTCCCTGGCGGTTGGCCTGCGCGGGTTGTTGGCCTATGACTGGCACTACGATGTGTCGGTCAACTACGGCAAGAACCAGTACCAGATCGGCACCGAAACCATCAACACCTCGCTGGGCCTGGCCACGCCGCGCAAGTTCGACAACGGCACCCTGGTCAATGACCAGAAGCAACTCAGCCTGGACCTGTCGCGGGAATTCAGCCTGGGCTGGTTGCCGTATCCGGTGTCGGTGGCGTTTGGTGGTGAATACCTGGATCAGGGTTATCAAATCAAGGCGGGTGATCCGGCGTCCTACTACCAGACCGGCAGTTCGGGCCTGGGCGGCTTCCGTGATTCAGACGCCGGCACCAGCACGCGGCATAACTGGGCGCAGTACCTGGACCTGGAAACCAACTTCACCGAAAAACTCAGCGCCTCGGCTGCCGTGCGTCACGAGGACTACAGTGATTTTGGCTCCAACGTCAGCGGCTCGCTCTCGGCCCGCTACGACTTCACCCCGCAAGTGGCCTTGCGCGGCAGTGTTTCCAACGGTTTCCGCGCGCCGTCCCTGGCGCAGCAGAACTTCGCCTACACCTCGTCGCAATTGATCGGCAACACCATCCAGGAAGCCGGTACGTTCCCGGCCAACAGCCAGGTGGCACGCCTGTTGGGCGCTGAAGACCTGAAAGCCGAGAAGTCCCGCAACTACAGCCTTGGCCTGGTGCTGGAACCAACTGACAACCTGACTGTGACTGCCGACGTCTACCGTATCGACATCAGCGACCGCATCAGCCTGTCCTCCAACCTGGACCTGAGCAAAAACCCGGCCGCGCTCGCGTACCTGCAGGCCAACGGCGTGGGCAACATCAACTACACCACGGTGCGTTACTTCACTAACGCCACCGACACCACCACTAATGGCATCGACCTGGTGGCCAACTACCGCTACCAGCTGGATAACGGTGTGCGCTGGAACAGCACCGTGGGCTACAACTACAACCACACCAAGGTCACCGACGTAAAAGCCAACCCGGCTGTACTGGATAGCCTGGGCGCCAGCCTGGTTCGGGTGGACCGGCGCGAGCGCATCGGCCTGCTGGGCGACACCACGCCCCAGCACAAGCTGAGCCTGGGCAACGACCTGAGCTTCGGCAATTGGGCGCTGCACAGTAATCTGGTGCGCTATGGTTCATTTACCAGCTACCAGGCAGATCCGACCAACGACCAAAGCTTCAAGGCCGCCTGGCTGTTGGACCTGTCGGCCGACTACAAGCTGAAAAACTGGACCTTCACCGTCGGCGGCGACAACGTCACCGACAAGTACCCGGAAAAGCTCAATGCCTACGCCAGCAGTGGTGGCAATTTGGCCTATAGCACTTTTTCGCCGTACGGTTACAGCGGCGCGTTCTATTACGGTAAAGTTGCTTACAACTGGTAACAGCTTCTCGTAACCACAAAGGAGACCTAAGCGATCTGCCATGACCGCCATTGAATCTGATCTTTTGCAATTGGCTTACCCTCCGCGGCTCGATCTTGGGCCGCAGCTCACTCACGAACAGTTGATGAGTTCGATGCAGGCCACCATGGCCCGGCACAAGGGTGGGCCGGTCTGGCTATTCGCTTACGGTTCGCTGATCTGGCGGCCTGAATGTTCGTCAACCCAACGGATGCGGGCACGGGTCCACGGTTATCACCGGGGCTTGTACCTGTGGTCTCACGAGCATCGGGGCACGCCGGAAATACCGGGGTTGGTGTTTGGCCTGGATCGCGGCGGCTCGTGCAGCGGGTTTGCCTACCGCTTGCCGGAAGATCAACTGGAGGCTTCGCTTTATGCCCTGTGGCAGCGCGAGATGCCTTATCCCTCCTACCGGCCACACTGGCTGACCTGCCGTCTTGAAGATGGCAGCCAGGTGCAGGCATTGGGATTTGTCCTGGAACGGCACCTGCCCAGTTATGCCGGCAACTTGCCCGATATCGTGCTCAATCACGTGCTGCAAAGCGCTTGCGGGCGTTACGGCACTACGCGCGATTATGTCGAGCAGACCGTCAACGCCCTGCGTAGCCACGCCATGCCAGACAAGAATCTGGAGGCGCGGCTCAAGCGGTGTTCCAAAGGCAATGCCTGCGATTAACGTGCGGTACTGACGCTATTGGTGTGCCACAAGGTGGGGATCAGGAACGCAATCGCCAACAGGCACGCGCCGATCAGCAGTACAAAACCGCCGTCCCAGCCGAAATGGTCAACGGTGTAGCCCATGGCCGCACTCGCAGCCACCGAGCCACCCAGGTAACCGAACAAGCCCGTAAAGCCCGCTGCGGTACCGGCGGCTTTCTTCGGTGCCAGTTCCAGCGCCTGCAGGCCGATCAGCATCACCGGGCCGTAGATCAGGAAGCCGATGGAGAACAACGCGATCATGTCGACCATCGGGTTGCCCGGCGGGTTGAGCCAGTAAACCAGGGTCGCCACGGTGACCAATGCCATGAACACAATGCCGGTCAGGCCACGGTTGCCACGGAAGATCTTGTCCGACATCCAGCCGCACAGCAGCGTGCCCGGAATGCCTGCCCACTCGTAGAAGAAGTACGCCCACGAGGTTTTATCCACGTCGAAGTGCTTGGCTTCCTTGAGGTACGTCGGTGCCCAGTCCAGCACGCCGTAGCGCAGCAGGTAGACGAACACGTTGGCGAAGGCGATGTACCACAGCATTTTGTTGCGCAGTACGTACTTGACGAAGATTTCCTTGGCGCTGAATTCGTCTTCGTGGCTGGCGTCGTAGCCTTCCGGGTAATCGTTCTTGTACTGCTCGATAGGCGGCAGGCCCACCGATTGCGGGGTATCGCGCATGGTGATGAAGGCAAACGCCGCCACCAGCAGGGCCACGGTGGCCGGGACGTAGAACGCCGCGTGCCAGTCGTTGAACCAGGCCATGCCCAGCAGGAACAGCGGGCCGATCAGGCCACCGCCGACGTTATGCGCCACGTTCCACACGGAAACCACGCCGCCGCGTTCTTTCTGCGACCACCAGTGCACCATGGTCCGGCCACTTGGCGGCCAGCCCATGCCTTGGGCCCAGCCGTTGATGAACAGCAAAATGAACATCATGGTCACACTGGACGTCGCCCAAGGTGCGAAACCGAAAATGAACATCACCCCGGCGGACACCAGCAAGCCGAAGGGCAGGAAGTAGCGCGGGTTGGACCGGTCGGACACCAGGCCCATGAGGAACTTGGACAGGCCGTAGGCAATCGCGATCGCCGACATCGCCAGGCCCAGCTGGCCACGGGTGTAACCCTCGTCGATCAGGTAGGGCATGGCCAGGGAGAAGTTTTTGCGCAGCAGGTAGTACCCGGCGTAACCGAAGAAAATACCGGCGAAGATCTGCCAGCGCAGGCGTCGGTACGTGCTGTCTATTTTTTCTTCAGGCAGGGGCGCCTGATGTGCGGCAGGACGGAAGAAAGCAAACATTCAAGAGCTCCAGATTTCTTGTTTTGACTGCGGATGCGAATGTTACAGTTTCGTTACCGAAAATAGCACCGCCTCTTATCTGCGGGCATAGGAATTGAGTGCAATTGCATGTTCTTTTACGAACATGTCGCTTAGAGGCAAGTGAGGGGCGTTTTCAGGCGGGAATTTCAAGAACCTGAGGCAAGGGAGCTTGCTCCCTTGCCACAGGCAGCGATCCGGCTCAGCCGCCGTTGGCGGCTGCAATATCGCCTGGAAGCAGGTGTTCCTGGACCTTCTGGCTGCGGGATTCCACCAGTTGGCCCTGGTCGTCGAAGCGCAGCACGATCAGCCAGTCATACACATTTTCCGGCCATTTTTTCATGCCGGTCAGCGCCGGGCCGTCGCCGCCAAAGGCTTCGATCAGCTTGTCGATATGCCCATGGTGCCAGGCGATCAGTACGGTCTGGGCCTGGTTGGACTTGCGCAGCGACTTCACCAGCTTGCCCACTTCATTGTCGGCGTAGGGTGTTTCCAGCGGGAGTTGCAGGCGCTGGGCCAGGGGCGTGAGGGTCAGGCGCGGGCGTGAGCTTTCCTTGCTGTCGCTGGTGGCGATCAGCCGCTGAGGCACCACCGAGATACCGTTCAACAGCAAGGGGTCGAAGTAGCTGGCATAGGCCGCCGCCCTTTGTTCGCCTTTGGGGCTCAGCAACGGGCCGTCATCGGGTTTTTCCGCATGGCGCACGATCAGAACCGTCACATTGCTCAGCCCTCGTACGTCCTTGTCCTCTTTATGGGCAAGGGCTTGGGCCGACACCACCATCAATACTCCCAGGAACAGCGCGCGCAACCGTGTGACCATTATTCTTCCTGCCAATGAGTGAGTGCCTCGGCCGATCATGGGCCCAGGCACCTCGTGGACAAAATGAAACAATGGTCAGCGTAGCTGCACCACGACCTTGCCGACAGCCTTGCGCTGGCCCAGGTCATTGATCGCCTGCGCCGCCTGCTCCAGTGGATACACCTGGGACACCAGCGGCTTCAGCTTGCCCTCGGCAAACCAGCCGAACAGTTGCTGGAAGTTGGCCGCGTTGTCCTGGGGCTGGCGCTGGGCAAACGAGCCCCAGAACACGCCGACCACCGACGCGCCCTTGAGCAGAGCCAGGTTCACCGGCAGCTCGGGAATACGCCCGCTGGCAAAACCCACCACCAGCAGCCGGCCATTCCAGGCGATGCCACGGATGGCCTGGTCAAACAGGTCGCCGCCCACTGGGTCGTAGATCACATCCACACCGTTGCCGCCGGTGAGGCGTTTGATCTCGTCCTTGAGGCTGGCTTCGCTGTAGTTGATCAACTCATCGGCACCGGCGGCCTTGGCCACCGCCAGCTTGTCGGCACTGCTGGCCGCAGCGATCACCCGGGCGCCCATGGCCTTGCCGATTTCCACCGCGGCCAGGCCGACGCCGCCGGAAGCACCGAGCACCAGCAGGGTTTCCCCGGGTTGCAGGTTGGCGCGCTGCTTGAGGGCGTGCATCGAGGTGCCGTAGGTCATGCTGAAGGCGGCGGCGGTGTTGAAGTCCATGCTCGACGGGATCGGCAGCACGTTGTAGCCCGGCACGGCGACCTGCTCGGCGAAGCTGCCCCAGCCGGTCAGCGCCATCACCCGGTCACCGACTTTCAGGTGGCTGACCTTTTCGCCGACCTCGCTGACCACGCCCGCCGCCTCACCGCCCGGTGAAAACGGGAACGGCGGCTTGAACTGGTATTTGCCCTCGATGATCAGCGTGTCCGGGAAATTCACCCCGGCGGCATGCACGTCCAACAGGATTTCGTTCTTCTTGATCGCCGGGCTTTCGACGTCTTCCAGCACCAGGGTTTCGGCGGGGCCGAAGGCTTTGCACAGCACAGCTTTCATCGGACTATTCCTTTTGGCGTGTTGGCCGATAAGTGTAGGTGGGCGGGGCGACGGGTCAACGAGCATGCCCCGGCCTGATAAGCCGCCATAAGCTTGTGCTCAGGGCTGCTAGCGTTATGCTACTGGGCAACCGAATTGAGGAATGAACTGTGAAAGCGTGGATCCTGTTGATGCTGGCCCTGACACTGCCGATGGCAGCCCAGGCCGAAGAAGCCAAAGAAGGCGACGCGCCGAAGGTCAGCTATATCAGCCTGAGCCCGCCGTTCGTCGGTAACTACGGCCTGGACGGCACCGCGAAGCTGCGGGTGTTCAAGGCGGATATCGCCCTGCGGGTGACCGGTCCCGAGGCGGCCGCTGCCGTCAAAGCCAACGATGCGTTGATTCGCAACCAGTTGGTGGCGCTGTTTACCCAGCAGACCAGCGACGCCATGAGCAGCGTCGACGGCAAGGAAAAACTGCGCCAGGAAGCCCTGAAGCAAACCCAGCAAGTGATGAACGACGAAACCGGCAAGCCGGTGGTTGAGGATTTGTTGTTCAACAACCTGATCATCCAGTAACACCACGGAATTGACGTCTGGTAAAAGGGCGCTCCTGTGGCGAGGGAGCTTGCTCCCGCTGGGCTGCGCAGCGGCCCCAAAATCCTGGGAGCGCTTCGCACTGGAGCGCCAGCCCGGTCCAGCGGGAGCAAGCTCCCTCGCCACAAGAGCGCATCGCTCTCAAGAGGCAAGGCTCTTCCTGAATCGCATCAACGCCACCGCAAAAAACAGCAGCCCGATCCCCGCCAGCGCCAGCAAATCCGGCCACACCACGCTCACCCCCGCATCCCGGAACAGAATCGCCGCACTCAAACTCACAAAGTGCGTCGACGGCGAGCCCTGCATTACCCATTGCAACCATTGCGGCATGCTGTCCAGCGGCGTGCTGCCGCCGGACAACAACAGCATCGGGATAATCACCGGGATCGCCAGCAAGCCGAACTGCGGCGTCGAGCGGGCGAGGGTGGCGAGGAAGATACCCAAGGCGGTACTGGCAAACAGGTACAGCGCCGTCACCAGCAAAAACAGAGTCAGCGAGCCGGCCAGCGGCACGCCGAGCAAGCCTTTCACCACCACTTCCAGCGACAGCCAGGTGCACAGCACCACCACCAGCATGTTGCTCCAGATTTTCGCCAGCATGATTTCCAGCGCCGTCAGCGGCAGCACCAGCAGATGGTCGAGGGTGCCATGTTCGCGCTCACGCAGCAGCGCGGTGCCGGTCAGCACGATGGCGAGGATGGTGATGTTGTTGACGATCTGAATCACCGCCAAAAACCAGCCGCCCTCCAGGTTGGTATTGAACAGCGCCCGGGTGGTCAGCAGCGCCGGTGCCTTTTGGGCGGCGTCAGCCTGGTTGCCATAGGTGAGCAACTCCCGCTGGAAAATCCGCCCGATGTACCCGGCGCCCATAAATGCCTGGCTCATGGCCGTGGCATCGACGTTGACCTGCACCGCTGGCTGGCGCCCGGCCAACAGGTCGGCCTGGAAATTCGCCGGCACATTGATCACGAAGGTGTACTGGCCGCTGTCCATCACCTTGTCCAACTGGTCATACGGCAACGGCACCGCTGCCTGGAATTCCGGCGGTTGCAGCGCTTCGGCCAGTTGCCGGGACAGCGCGCTGTGGTCTTCATCCACAAAGGCCACGCTGGCGTTGTGCACGCCGATCACCGAACCGGCGGCAGGCATATAGATGGCGACGGTAAAGGCGTAGAACAGGAACAGCAGCAACACGCTGTCATGGCGCAGGCTGGTCAGTTCCTTGATGCCGAGGCGCAGGATATGGGCGAACTTGTGCATCTCAGGCCTCCTGCTTCTTGAGCATGATCAGGCTAAGCCCGGTAAACCCCAGGAAAAACCCGAACAGCGCCAGGCACTGTGGCCACAGCTGACGCAGGTCCAGGGCCTTGGTAAAGGTGCCCACCGCAATATCGAGGAAGTAACCCGCCGGGAACAACATGCCCATCAACGCGGCGGCGCCTTCCAGGGACGAGCGCGGCACGATCAGCCCGGAGAACTGGATGGTCGGCAGGCTGGTGATGATCATGGTGCCCAGGATCGCCGCGATCTGGGTGCGGGTGAACGCGGAAATCAGCAGGCCCATGCTGGTGGTGGCCAGCACATACAGCAGGCCGCCAAAGGCCAGGGTCACGCCGCTGCCCTTGAACGGCACGCCGAACAGCCAGCGGTTCATTGCCACCAGCAGCCCCAGGTTGATCAGGCTTACTGCCAGGTACGGCGCCTGCTTGCCCAGCAGGAATTCCAGGCGGGTGAGCGGCGTGGCGTAGAAGTTGGTGATCGAGCCCAGCTCCTTTTCGCGCACGATGCCCAGGGCGGTGAGCATCGCCGGGATAAACGCAAGGATCAGCGCCATCACGCCGGGGCCGATGGCGTTCACGCTGACCACGTCCTGGTTGTAGCGAAAGCGGGTTTCCAGTTTGGCGGCGGCCTGCTGGTTAAGCGGTGTGCTGTTCAGCTCGGCCAGTTGCTGGAGATTGGCCTGATGCACGGCCTCGACATAATTGCGGCTGGTTTCCGCACGGAACGGCATGCCACCGTCGAGCCAGGCGGCCACGGCAGGTTGGCGACCGGCGTAGAGATCGCGACCGAACCCCGGCGGAACCTCCAGCGCCAGTTTGATTTCCGAACGTTGCAGGCGTTTGTGCAGTTCGTTGGCGTCGGTGATCGGCGGCTGCTCGGCGAAGTAGCGCGAACTGCGAAACGCCTCCAGATAGGCCCGGCTTTGTGGCGTCTGGTCCTGGTCGTAGACGGCGAAGGCGAGCTTTTCCACGTCCAGGGAAATGCCGTAGCCGAAGATCACCATCATGAAAATCGCACCCAGCAAGGCGAAGGCCATGCGCACCTTGTCCCGCAGCAGTTCCTTACCTTCGCGGCTGGCGACGGCCAACAGGCGGGCGACGCTGAACCCGCGTTTGCTGACGGGCGGCGCCATGGGTTCGCTGACGGTTTCGGCGGGCGCGGCTGCTGCTTCAGGTGCGCCTTGGGCTTGCTCCAGGCAGGTGACAAACGCCGCTTCCAGGGTGTCGCCGTGGAACTGCTGTTGCAGCGCATCCGGTGTGTCGCAGGCCAGCACCTTGCCTGCGTGCATCAGCGAGATGCGGTCGCAGCGCTGGGCCTCGTTCATGAAGTGGGTGGACAGGAAGATCGTCACGCCTTGTTCCCGGGACAGCTCGATCAGCAACCGCCAGAAATCATCCCGCGCGGCCGGGTCGACGCCCGAGGTCGGCTCATCGAGGATCAGCACTTCCGGGCGATGCAGCACCGCCACGGCCAGGGACAAGCGCTGGCGCAAACCCAGGGGCAACTCGCCGGAAGGCTGCTCGGCGACGTCGCCCAGGTCAAAACGCTTGATCAGCTCGTCGATACGTTGGCCGCTCTCGACCTTGGGCAGGTCGAACAACTGCGCGTGCAGAACCAGGTTCTGGCGCACGCTGAGTTCGCCGTACAGCGAGAAGCTTTGGGACATGAAACCCACGCGCTTGCGGGTGGCCAGGTCCTTGGCATTTACCGGGTTGCCCAACAGCGTAGCGGTGCCCTCCGTGGCGGGCATCAGCCCGGTGAGGACTTTCATGGTGGTGGTCTTGCCGCAGCCGTTGGAGCCGAGGAAGCCGAAGATCTCGCCCCTGCCAATCGCAAAGCTGACCTTGTTCACTGCCGTGAAATCGCCGAAGCGCAGGGTCAGGTCGTGGGCTTCGATGGCGATGTCGGTGTTGTCGCTTTCCCGTGGCGGTATCACCAGCGGTTCGTTGTTATGGGCGCTGTCGCCCTGGAAATGGGTGAAGGCTTCGTCCAGCTTGCCGCTGGGTGTCGCGGCAGCCAGTTCGCTGCTCAGGCCGTCGGCGATCAGCTTGCCGCGGTCGAGCATCAGGCAGTGTTCGAACTGCTCGGCTTCTTCCATGTAGGCCGTGGCCACCAGCAATGTCAGCTGTGGACGTTCGCTGCGTACGGTTTCTACCAGTTCCCAGAAACGCCGGCGGGACAGCGGGTCGACGCCAGTGGTGGGCTCATCGAGGATCAACAGATCCGGGTCGTGGATCAGCGCGCAGCACAGGCCGAGTTTCTGTTTCATGCCGCCGGAGAGTTTGCCGGCGGGGCGCTCGGCGAAGCGTGCGAGGTCGGTGGCCAGCAGCAGGTTGTGCATGCGCTGGTCGCAATCGGCTTTCGACAGGCCGAACAGCGTGGCGAAGAACCGGATGTTTTCGCTGATGGACAGTTCGGGGTACAGGTTGCCACCCAAGCCTTGAGGCATGAAGGCGATGCGCGGGTACAGGCTGTTGCGGTGACGGCGGTCTTCGATGGAGCCACCGAGCACTTCCAGCTCACCGTGTTGAAGCTTTTTGACCCCGGCGATCAAGCCCAGCAGGCTCGACTTACCGGCGCCGTCCGGGCCGATCAGCCCGCAGCGGGTGCCGGCGGGCAGGCTGAAGGCGATGTCGATCAGCGCCTGTTGCTTGCCGTAGCGATGGTTGATCCCCGTGGCGTGCAGCGCCAGGCCGCTCATTGCAGGTTGGCCGGCCAGTCCAGGTCAGCGGTGCGCACATAGCCGGCGCCGGGCATGCCCGGTTTGGCTTGGGGCACGGAGCTTGGTTGGGTCAGGCGTAGCTTGACCCGGAACACCAGCTTCTGGCGCTCGTCGCGGGTTTCCACTTCCTTGGGGGTGAACTGCGATTTCGCCGCGACAAAGCTGATTTTCGCCGGCAACGGTTGCTTCGGCAGGGCGTCGAGAAGGATCCGCGCCTCACTGCCGACGGTCAGTGCGCCGGTCACCGAGGCGGGCAGGTAGAGGTTCATGTATTGGTCGTTGGGGTCGATCAGCAGCAACACGCGGCCACCGGCGCCGAGCACCTCGCCGGGCTCGGCCAGGCGCAGCTGGATGATGCCGTCGATGGGCGCCCGCAGGCTGCTGTCTTCGATTTCGCTGGTGAGTTGCGCGACCTGGGCCTGGGCGGCGCCGATGGCGGCCTTTACCGAATTGACCTGCGCTTGGGCCGCGATTACGGCGGCGTTGCCGGTGTTCTGCTTGGCTTGCTGCTGGTCGATCAACTGGCCACTGGCGAAACCGCGTTTGTACAGCTCCTGGGTGCGCTTGAGTTCCTGGCTGGCCAACAGTTGTTCACTTTGGCGCAGTTGCACATTGGCTTCGGCGGCGGCGAAATTTTCCTTGGCCCGCAGCACTTCGGCTTCGGCCTGGGCGCGCTGGGCTTCCAGGGTGCGGGTGTCCATGCGCGCCAGCAACTGGCCCTTGAGCACCTTATCGCCTTCGTCCACCCGTACTTCGGCCAGGCGCCCGGGGATCTTGGTGGCGATCTGCACTTCGGTCGATTCCAGCCGGCCATTGCCCATGCTCAAGCCTTCGGGCAGGCGGTCCTGGGTGGATTGCCAATAGCCGAAGCCGCCGGCGGCCAGCAGCAAGACAATCAATGGAATGGCGAAAAGATGGGAGGTGCGGTGGTTCGTCGACATGGGTGCATCCTGCGGCGTTAGCGTCCTAGTTTGACCGATCCTGCCCGAGGGCCCTTGATGCGGGTCAAATGAAGCGCAAGCCTAACCCGGTTGACGCGCAGATGCATGCGCCACGGGCGTGACCGCAGGGTTCTGCCTTTTAGTGCAAGCCGAGCACAGCGGCCCACTGCTCGGCGGTGACGGGCATCACCGAAAGGCGGCTGCCTTTTTGCACCAGGGGCAACTCGGCGAGGGCGGTTTGCTGTTTCAGGTAGCCCAGCCCCAGGACCTTGGGGAAGGTCTCTACATGGGCGACATTGATTGCGCTCCACGGGTTCTTTTCGGGTGTCGCCTTGGCGTCGAAATAATGGCTGTCAGGCTCCAGCGCGGTGGGGTCCGGGTAGGCCGCCTCGACGATTTTGCCGATGCCGGCAATCCCCGGTTCCGGGCAACTGGAATGGTAGAAGAAGAACTGGTCACCCACCGCCATCGCCCGCAGGAAGTTGCGTGCCTGGTAGTTGCGAACCCCATCCCACCGGGCTTCTCCGAGCTTTTCCAGGCCGGTGATGGACAGTTCATCGGGCTCGGATTTCATCAGCCAATAGGCCATGTTTTCGCTCCTCAAAAGGCGATTGGGAAAGTTGTCCTGCAATTTTATGACAAACCGACAGTCGGTTGGCGTCAAGGTTTGCGTGTTGGTTCACGTTAACGCAGAATGCCGGGGTTTTGAGCTTGACGCAGCTGGCACGGACTACTAATGGAACGTTGCTGTCATCGTGTGCAAGATGCCTGAAGGGGGGCAATCGATGAAACGCAAACCGGATTTACTATGGATTTTGGTTATTTTGTTCGGCCTGGGCGTTGTGACCACCGGCTATGCGCAGAGCTTGTGGTCGAACAAGACTGACGCACCGATTGAGCTCGCACAGCAACAGCAGCAACCGTTCAAACGCTGACCCGTCTTTAAGGCGCTGCTGATTCCAGTAGCGTCTCTGCCATATACCAATCCTTATCGGTGACTGTGCCCTCAAGCGGTACATCCCAGCTTGCCTGCGCCAATCTTTCGACCTTCTGACATTCATGGGCCAGGCCCAGCAGCGTCGGCTTGCGCCAGGATTTACGGCGGGCCATGTAGGCCAGGCTACGGTCATAAAAACCGCCGCCCATGCCCAGCCGTCCGCCCACATCATCGAACCCGACCAAGGGCAGCAGCACCAGGTCCAGCGCCCAGACCTTGCGTTGGCGGCTGACATTCACCTGCGGCTCGAGGATGCGAAACCGGTTGGGCCTCAGCTTCTCGCCGGGCCGCACTCGCTGGAACACCATCTTGGTTCGCGGCCACGCGCTGAGCACCGGCAGATACGTCGCCTTGCCCCGGCGCTGTGCGGCGCGCAGCAGCAGGCGCGGATCGATTTCACCGTCCGTGGGTAGATATAAGGATATGTGTTTGGCCCGGCGAAACAGCGGGTGCTGTGCCAGTTGCCGATACAGGCCAAGGGCGGCCTGGCGTTGCTCGCTGGGCGTCAGGGCGCGGCGGGCTTTGCGCAGCATGCGTCGAAGTTGCGGGCGGGAAAGCAGCGCAGGTTCGGTCATGGTTTTCGGCTCATAAAACAATGCCAGTCCTAAGACTGGCATTGGATTTGGGAATCAGGCTCCCCGACAGAACCGCTGTCGACTTAGCCCTTGAACCCGAAAGTTCAAGGTGGAAGAAACAGTAGGCTTTAAGGCTTTCCGTCTAGCGGACATGCACACCAGCCCAACGTGTAACTTCCAGGGTAGTGCGAATCGGCTCAGGGACATCGCCGACTGGCAAGCACGCCAGGGAGTGGGGCGAGTATACCCGAAACCGACGCCGCAATCAGCCCTTGGGTGGCTCTGGATCGGTAGAGAGTACCAGATCGACCCGCTCCAGCAGGTCGCGTACCTGCTCGCGCGTCGAGCCGCTGGCCTGCACGTCAGGCCGTTCCTGCTTATGCAGTAAATCGTGGGTAATGTTCAGTGCGGCCATCACGGCGATGCGATCGGCGCCGATGACTTTGCCGCTGCTGCGGATTTCACGCATCTTGCCGTCCAGGTAGCGGGCAGCGCTCACCAGATTGCTGCGTTCTTCCTGTGGGCAGATGATGGAATATTCTTTGTCGAGAATCTGCACGGTGACGCTATTGCTTGAACTCATGAGTCTTGCTCCAGGGCCTTCAGGCGCGAAATCATCGATTCGACCTTACGCCGGGCGATTTCGTTTTTTTCAATGAGGTGAGCGCGTTCCTCGCGCCAGGTCTTTTCCTGAGCTAATAGGAGTCCGTTTTGGCTCTTAAGTTGCTCGACCCGGTTAATTAGCAGCTCGAGTCTGGCCATCAGCGCTTGCAGGTCGGTGTCTTCCATTGGGTTCCACTGGATTTGTCTGATGAATGGCAACTGCTGGATAAACGATCTGACGCCCTCGATAGTCTTGGTACGTCTGCCGATGCTAGGATACAGCGCTTCATTCTAGACATTGCGCCGTCTGGCGCCTAGCTCACCATGCCTATTCAGAACTCCCCGTACGATGCTTTTTCCAAACTGCTGAGTTCCAGCGGTCATCCTTGCTCGCCTGCCGAACTGCACGGCGTGCTGCTGGGCCGCAGTTGCACCGGTGTCGGCTTTGACGCCGACAACTGGCTGGCCGACGTCGCCGAGCTGCTGGAAACCGAGCCCACCGAAAACGTGCGCAACGCCCTCATCGGCCTGCAAGAGATGGTCAAAGGCGAGCTGACCGGTGATGACGTCACCGTCGTGTTGCTGCTGCCTACCGATGACGCACCGCTCACCGAGCGCGCTGCGGCACTGGGCCAATGGTGCCAGGGCTTTCTCCACGGCTTTGGCGTGAACGCCGGCGGCCTCGACCTGAGCACCGATGCCCAGGAAGTGCTGCAAGACCTGGCCGCTATCTCCCAGGTGCAAGACGCCCTGGAAGAGTCCGAAGACGGCGAAAGCGACTACATGGAAGTCATGGAATACCTGCGCGTTGCGCCGTTGCTGCTGTTCACCGAGACCCGTAAATCGGCTGAGCCCGCTGCACCCAAGCCTTCGTTGCACTAAGAAAGGAAGCCCATCTGCCCATGATCCATATCCCCAAAGCGGAATACACCCGGCGCCGCAAGGCGCTCATGGCGCAGATGGAACCCAACAGCATCGCCATCCTGCCGGCAGCCGCGGTTGCCATTCGCAACCGTGACGTCGAGCACGTCTATCGTCAGGACAGCGACTTCCAGTACCTGAGCGGCTTCCCTGAACCGGAAGCGGTGATCGTGCTGATGCCCGGCCGCCAGCACGGCGAGTACGTGCTGTTCTGCCGCGAACGCAACGCCGAGCGCGAACTGTGGGACGGCCTGCGGGCGGGCACCGAAGGCGCGATCCGCGAATTCGGCGCCGATGATGCATTCCCGATTACCGATATCGACGACATCCTGCCCGGCCTGATCGAAGGCCGCGACCGGGTGTACTCGGCCATGGGCAGCAACGCCGAGTTCGACCGGCACCTGATGGAGTGGATCAACGTGATCCGCTCTAAAGCGCACCTCGGCGCCCAGCCACCGAACGAATTTGTTGCCCTGGATCATCTGCTTCACGACATGCGCCTGTATAAATCGGCGGCGGAAGTGAAGGTGATGCGCGAGGCCGCGCGGATTTCCTGCGCGGCCCATGTGCGGGCGATGCAGGCCAGTCGCGCCGGATTGTATGAGTTCAGCCTGGAAGCGGAGCTCGACTACGAGTTTCGCAAGGGCGGGGCAAAGATGCCGGCCTATGGCTCCATCGTCGCCTCGGGGCGCAACAGTTGCATCCTGCATTACCAGCAGAATGACGCGGTGCTCAAGGACGGCGACCTGGTGCTGATCGATGCCGGTTGCGAGATCGACTGCTATGCCAGCGACATCACCCGCACCTGGCCGGTGAGCGGCAAGTTTTCCGCCGAGCAGAAGGCGATTTACGAGATCGTGCTGGCCTCCCAGGAAGCCGCCTTTGCCGAAATCGCCCCGAACAAACATTGGAACCAGGCCCATGAGGCGACGGTGCAAGTCATCACCGCCGGGCTGGTGACGCTTGGGCTGTTGCAGGGCGACGTCGACGAGTTGATCGCCAGCGAAGCCTATAAAGCCTTCTACATGCATCGCGCCGGGCACTGGCTGGGGATGGATGTGCACGATGTCGGCGAATATAAAGTAGGCGGCGAGTGGCGGGTGCTGGAAGTCGGCATGGCGCTGACCGTGGAGCCGGGAATCTACATCTCGCCCGACAACCAGAACGTGGCGAAGAAATGGCGTGGCATTGGCGTACGCATCGAGGACGACGTGGTGGTGACCAAGCAAGGCTGTGAAATTCTGACCGGTGGCGTGCCCAAGGCCGTCGCCGAGATTGAAGCGCTGATGGCGAGCGCCCGATGAGCCGGGTCAACCTGGCGATTATCGGCGGCGGCCTGGTGGGCGCCAGCCTTGCGTTGGCGTTGCAGGCCGGGGCCAAGGCTCGTGGCTGGAAGATCGTGCTGATCGAGCCGTTTGCCCCGGGCGACAGCTACCAGCCGAGCTACGACGCGCGCTCTTCGGCGCTGTCCTTTGGCGCGCGGCAGATTTATCAACGGTTGGGGGTGTGGCAGGAGATTTCCCGCCGCGCCGAGCCGATCAAGCAGATTCATGTGTCGGACCGTGGCCGCTTTTCTACCGCGCGCCTGTCGGCCATGGAAGAAGGCGTGCCGGCCCTCGGCTATGTGGTGGAAAACGCCTGGCTCGGCCAATGCCTGTGGCAAGGCCTGGACAAGGAAGTGGTCAGCTGGCGTTGCCCGGCGGAAGTCACTCGCATGGAGCCGCTTGCCGATGGCTACCGCCTGACCCTCAATGATGAAACCGTACTTGAATGCGACCTCGCGGTGCTGGCCGACGGCGGCCGCTCCGGTTTGCGCGAGCAGTTGGGGATCGGCGTTAAAACGCGGCCATACAACCAGAGCGCACTGATCGCCAACATCACCCCGAGCGAAGCCCACAACGGCGAGGCCTTCGAGCGTTTCACCGACGAAGGCCCGATGGCCTTGCTGCCGTTGCCGGACAACCGTTGCGCGCTGGTGTGGACCCGCATCGGCATGGACGCCCAGCGCCTGGCCGCGCTGGACGAGCGCAGTTTCCTCAGCGAGTTGCAGGGCGTGTTCGGCTACCGCCTCGGCACCTTGAAGCAGGTCGGCGCGCGTCACTTGTACCCGTTGACCCTCGTGGAAGCCGAAGAACAAGTGCGCTCTCACCTGGCCGTGCTCGGCAATGCCGCCCACAGCCTGCACCCGATTGCCGGGCAGGGTTTCAACCTGTCCCTGCGGGACGCCTATGCCCTGGCCGAGGCCTTGTTGGCCGGGCCGGAAGTACCGGGCGACCTGGCGACCTTGCAGGCGTACCGCGAGCGTCAGCGCCTGGACCAGAAAATCACCGTCGGCTTCTCCGATCAGGTCACCCGCCTGTTTGGCAGTGCCCAGCCGCTGGTAGCGCTGGGCCGCAACATGGGCCTGCTGGGCCTGGATTTGCTGCCGCCGGCCAAGCGCTGGTTTGCGCGTCAGGCCATGGGCCTGGGCACCCGCCCCGATGCGTGAGTGGCTGACCCAGCGCCTGGGCAAGGCACGGCTATTGCGCTGGATCATGACCCTGTACCCGCCGTACCTCGGCGCCGGGGTGCGGGTGTTGCACATCGGCAGCGATTTTCGCGAGGTCAAGGTGCGCATGGGCCTGGGCTGGTACAACCGCAATTACGTCGGCGCGCAGTTTGGCGGCAGCCTGTATTCGATGGTCGACCCGTTCTACATGCTGATGCTGATGGAGAACCTGGGCCGCGACTACATTGTCTGGGACAAGGCGGCGAGCATCGATTTCATCTCGCCGGGCAAAGGCCCGGTGTATGCCGAATTTTCCATCGACCAAGTGTTGCTGGACGAGATTCGCCAGCACACCGCCAGCGGCGACAAGTACTTGCCGCAGCTCAAGGTGCAGATTCATGACGGCTCCGGCACCCTGGTGGCGCGGGTCGACAAAACCCTTTACGTGCGGCGCAAGCCGCAATCGAGACAGGCTTAAAGCATGGACATGCGCGCAGATGTGCTGATTGTCGGGGCCGGAATGGTCGGGAGCGCCCTGGCGCTGGCGTTGCAGGGCAGTGGCCTGCAGGTGCTGCTGCTCGACGGCAGCCCGCTGAGCGTCAAACCCTTCGACCCGCACGCCGCGTTCGAGCCGCGGGTGAGCGCCTTGTCGGCCGCCAGCCAGCGCATCCTCGAGCGCCTTGGCGTGTGGGACGGCATCGTCGAGCGACGTACCAGCCCTTACGGCGAGATGCAGGTGTGGGACGGCAGCGGCACCGGGCAGATCCACTTTTCGGCGGCCAGCGTGCATGCCGAGGTGCTGGGGCATATCGTCGAAAACCGTGTGGTCCAGGATGCCTTGCTCGATCGCCTGCATGACTGCGACCTCGGCCTGCTGGCCAATGCGCGCCTGGAACAGATGCGTCGCTCCGGTGATGACTGGCTGCTGACCCTGGCCGACGGCCGCACCTTGCGCGCGCCGCTGGTGGTCGCAGCAGACGGTGCCAACTCGGCGGTGCGCCGCCTGACCGGCACCGCCACCCGTGAGTGGGATTATTTGCACAACGCCATCGTCACCAGTGTGCGCAGCAGCCAGGCGCATCAGCAGACGGCCTGGCAGCGGTTTACCGACAACGGGCCGCTGGCGTTCCTGCCGCTGGTGCGGGATGGGCAGGAGGACTGGTGTTCGATCGTCTGGTCGACCACCCCGAGTGAGTCCGAGCGTTTGATGGCGCTGGACGACGAAAGCTTCTGTCGTGAGCTTGAGCTCGCCTTCGAAGGCCGCCTGGGTACGGTGTTAAGCGCCGATCCACGGCTTTGCGTGCCACTGCGCCAGCGTCACGCCAAGCGTTACGTGGCCGAGGGCCTGGCATTGATTGGCGATGCGGCCCACGTCATTCATCCATTGGCGGGGCAGGGCGTGAACCTGGGCTTCCTCGACGCGGCGGTGCTGGCCGAAGTGCTGTTGGCCGCCAACGAGCGCGGCGAGCGCCTGGCGGATGTGAAGGTGCTTAGCCGTTACGAGCGCCGACGCATGCCGCACAACCTGGCGTTGATGGCGGCGATGGAGGGCTTTGAACGGTTGTTCCAGGCCGATCAACTGCCGTTGCGCTGGTTGCGTAATGCCGGGTTGAAGGTGGTCGAGCAGATGCCGGAGGCCAAGGCGTTGTTTGTGCGTCAGGCATTGGGTTTGACGGGGGATTTGCCGGAGCTGGCCAAAGCCTGAGATTCTCGCCGGGGTTAATGGCCTCATCGCGGGCAAGCCCGGCTCCCACCGGGGAGCGCATTCCCTTGTGGGAGCCGGGCTTGCCCGCGATAGGGCCTCAACCGCGCCACCTATTTCAGCTGTGCAACATCTGGTAACGGCTCCGTTGAGCGCTACCAAATGTGAGTCCTTATCATTTGCCCTCTTTTCGCAAATGAGAGACCGCACCCATGTTGGCACCCAAGCGCCTCCTGACTGCCCTGGCACTCACCCTTATCGGCAGCACCACCGTGCAGGCGGCCGACGAAGTCGTGGTCTACTCCTCGCGTATCGATGAACTGATCAAGCCGGTGTTCGACGCCTACACCCAGAAGACCGGCGTGCAGATCAAGTTCATCACCGACAAGGAAGCGCCGCTGATGCAGCGCATCAAGGCCGAAGGCGAAAACGCCACCGCCGACCTGCTGCTCACCGTCGACGCCGGCAACCTCTGGCAGGCGGAGCAGATGGGTATCCTGCAGCCGTTCACCTCCGCGGTGATCGACAAGAACATCCCTCTTCAATACCGCTCTTCGGCCCATGCCTGGACCGGCTTGAGCCTGCGCGCGCGGACCATCGCGTACTCCACCGACCGCGTGAAGCCGGGCGACCTGACCACCTACGAAGCCCTGGCTGACAAGCAATGGGAAGGCCGCCTGTGCCTGCGCACCGCGAAGAAGGTCTACAACCAGTCGCTGACCGCCACCCTGATCGAAACCCATGGCGCGGCCAAGACCGAAGAAATCGTCAAGGGCTGGGTCAACAACCTGTCCACCGACGTGTTCTCCGATGACATTGCCGTGCTGGAGGCGATCAACGCCGGGCAGTGCGACGTCGGCATCGTGAATACCTACTACTACGGCCGCCTGCACAAGCAGAAGCCGGACCTGGCGGTGAAGCTGTTCTGGCCGAATCAGGGCGACCGTGGGGTGCACGTCAATCTTTCGGGTATTGGCCTGACCAAGCACGCGCCACATCCGGAGGCCGCCAAGGCCTTGGTTGAGTGGATGACCACGCCGCAAGCGCAGAAGATCTTTGCGGACGTGAACCAGGAATTCCCGGCCAACCCGGCGGTGCCGCCGTCGGCGGAAGTGGCGACCTGGGGCAAGTTCGTGGCCGATACATTGCCGGTGGAAGTGGCGGGCAAGCGCCAGGCCGAGGCTATTCGCTTGATGGATCGGGCTGGCTGGAACTAAGTACACTCTTCCAAACACCGCATGACAGTGTGGGAGCTGGCTTGCCTGCGATAGCATCACCACGGTGTGGCTGACACACCGTGGTGCCTGCATCGCGGCGGTGCGACGGTTCGACAAGCCCGGCTCCCACACTGTTTTGTGGCGAGTTCAAGATATTATTCCCAGAGATACGATCCTTTGGCCCATCCCGCCCAACGCCGCTGGTACCTGCCGGTCTTCACCGTCGCCGCCCTGGTGCTGCTGCCGCTGAGCGTCTTGCTGCTGTCGTGGCAAACCATCGACCAACAGATCTGGTCCCATCTGTGGGAAACCCAGATGCCACGCCTGTTGGGTAACACCTTGACCCTGGTGCTGGGTGTCGGTGTGGGTGTCACGCTGTTGGGCGTCAGCTTGGCCTGGCTGACCAGCCTCTGCGAATTCCCCGGCCGGCGCTGGCTCGACTGGGCGTTGATGCTGCCGTTTGCGATTCCCGCCTACGTCCTGGCCTTTGTCTTCGTCGGCCTGTTGGACTTCTCCGGCCCGGTACAAACCCTGCTGCGCGACGTGTTCGGCATGGGCCTGCGCCTGCCCCGCGTGCGATCAACCAGCGGCGTGATCATCGTGCTGGTGCTGGTGTTCTACCCCTACGTTTATCTGCTGGCGCGCACGGCCTTTCTCGCCCAGGGCAAAGGCCTGATGGAAGCAGCGCGGGTATTGGGCCAGTCGCCGTGGCAAGCATTCTGGCGGGTGGCCTTGCCCATGGCGCGCCCCGCCATCGGTGCGGGCGTGGCCTTGGCGCTGATGGAGACCCTGGCGGATTTCGGTGCGGTCTCGGTGTTCAACTTCGATACCTTCACCACCGCCATCTACAAGACCTGGTACGGCTTTTTCAGCCTTTCCAGTGCCGCGCAACTCGCCAGCCTGCTGTTGCTGGTGGTGATGCTGGTGCTCTACGGCGAACGCCGTGCCCGGGGCGCCAGCCGGCCGAGCAACGAGCGACCGCGCGGCAAGGCGTTGTACCACCTGCGCGGGTTCAAGGCGCTGGCAGCCAGTGGCTGGTGCGGTTTTGTGTTCGCCTGCGCCTTTGTGATTCCGATGCTGCAACTGGTGGCCTGGTTCTGGCAGCGCGGGCGTTTCGACCTGGACGAGCGCTACGCCGGTCTGATCGTGCATACCCTTTACCTGGGCGGCATGGCGGCCCTGATCACCGTTAGCGTGGCGCTGGTGCTGGCGTTCGCCCATCGTTTGGCGCCTACCCGAGCCATCCGCTCCGGCATCAGCCTGGCCAACGTGGGCTACGCACTGCCGGGCTCGGTGCTGGCGGTGTCGATCATGTTGGCGTTCAGCTACCTGGACCGTGAACTGGTGATCCCGGTTTCCGGCTGGCTGGGCGGGGCCGGCAAGCCGCTCCTACTGGGCAGCCTGTCGGCGCTCTTGCTGGCGTATCTGGTGCGTTTCATTGCGGTGGCCTACGGGCCGCTGGAAAACAGCCTGGCGCGAATCCGCCCGTCCTTGCCCGAAGCCGCGCGCAGTCTGGGGGTCAGCGGGCCGCGACTGTTTTGCAAAGTGTATCTGCCACTCTTGCTGCCGGGCACCCTGAGCGCGGCGTTGCTGGTGTTTGTCGATGTGCTCAAGGAAATGCCGGCCACCCTGCTGATGCGCCCGTTCGGCTGGGACACGCTGGCGGTGCGGATTTTTGAGATGACCAGCGAAGGGGAGTGGGCGCGGGCTTCACTGCCGGCCCTGACCCTGGTGCTGGTGGGCCTGTTACCGGTCATCGGGCTGATCCGACGTTCGGCGAGACGAATCGGCTAGGTGCCAGTCCTACGCCTTGAGGCTACAATGCGCGGCATTCGGTGCGGTCGATCTTCCAGGTCGGGTTGCTGAGCCCGGCTACAGGCCTTGTATTTCAAGGCGTGTGGCCCGAACGGCAACCGTCCGCACCTTCGCCACGCCCGGAAGGAGAAACCCATGGGACAGCGCACGCCTCTGTATGACCTGCATCTCGCCCTTGGCGCGAAAATGGTCGATTTTGGCGGTTGGGATATGCCTTTGCACTACGGCTCGCAGGTTGAGGAGCACCATCAGGTGCGCCGCGACTGCGGGGTGTTTGATGTATCCCATATGACCGTGATCGATGTCACAGGCCCCCAGGCCAAGGAATGGCTCCAGCATTTGCTGGCCAATGATGTTGACCGACTGCACGGCTGCGGCCGTGCGTTGTACAGCGCCATGCTCAACGAACAGGGCGGCGTGGTGGACGACATGATCGTGTATCGCACCGAGGGCGGTTACCGGCTGGTGGTCAACGCCGCCACCCGCGACCAGGACATGGCCTGGATGCAGGGCCGACTCGGCAGCTATCAAGCCCAGCTTCACGAGCGGCCCGAGTTGGCCATGCTCGCCATTCAAGGCCCCCATGCCCGGCAGAAGATCGCCGAACTGGTGACCCAGTCCCGCGCCACCCTGATTCACCAGCTCAAGCCCTTTGAAGGTTTGGCCGACGGTGATTGGTTTATTGCGCGCACCGGCTATACCGGTGAAGACGGCCTGGAAATTGTCCTGCCGGCCGATCAGGCCCCGGCGTTTTTCAACGACCTGGTAGGCGCAGGCATTTCGCCGATTGGCCTCGGCGCCCGCGACACGCTGCGCCTTGAGGCCGGCATGAACCTCTACGGTCAGGATATCCACCAGGACGTATCGCCCTTGGCGGCCAATATGGCCTGGAGCATCGCCTGGGAGCCGGCCGAGCGAAACTTCATCGGCCGTGCGGCCCTGGAGGCCGAGAAAGCAGCGGGCGTGAAGTCCAAGTTGGTCGGCCTGGTGCTGGAAGAACGTGGGGTTTTACGCGCGCATCAGGTGGTTCGTATCGCCAATGTTGGCGAAGGAGAGATCACCAGTGGTAGTTTCTCTCCTACGCTAAGCAAATCCATTGCCCTGGCGCGTGTGCCGTCGGCGACTGCTGACCGGGCCGAGGTGGAAATCCGCGGCAAGTGGTACCCGGTTCGGGTGGTCAAACCGACGTTCGTGCGCCATGGCAAAACATTGATCTAACTTTTCCGGCGGGCCGATGGCCGCTGACATTTTTTCTTGAGGACACAGACTATGAGCGATATCCCTGCCGACCTGCGTTTTGCCGAAAGTCACGAATGGGCCCGTCTGGAAGCTGACGGCACCGTGACCGTCGGGATCTCGGACCATGCCCAGGAAGCATTGGGGGATGTGGTGTTTGTTGAGTTGGCCGAGGTGGGCAAAGTGTTTGCCGCAGGTGATACCGCAGGCGTTGTCGAGTCGGTGAAAGCCGCTTCGGATATCTACTCGCCGGTTGCTGGCGAAGTGATTGCGGTCAACGAAGACCTGAGTGGCGAGCCTGAGCAGTTGAATTCCACGCCTTACAGCGCCTGGATCTTCAAACTCAAGCCAAGCAACACCGCTGATCTGGAAAAACTGCTGGATGCCGCTGCCTACAAGGCTGCCATCGGCGAGTGATCCCGCTGCGGGAGCCGGCAACCGGCTCCCGCAAGGGTTTGATCAGCGCTTCAATACCGCTTTGACTGCTGCTACCGAACGCTCTACGTCCGCTTTCGTCATCGCCGTGAACATCGGCAACGACACAATCAACCGCCCCACTTTTTCCGCTACCGGGAACATGCCTTCCTTGAATCCCTGCGCCTTGTACAAGCTCAGCAGGTGGATCGGCGGGTAGTGATAGCCAATACCGACGCCATGGGCCTGCATCTGCTCCATGAACGTGGCGCGTGCCGGCAAACCGTCCTGGCGCTCCGGGAGTACCAACTGGAACAGGTGCCAGTTGCTGTTTTCGAAATCGGCCGGTGGCAATTGCGCACCGTACTTCTCTTCAAAGTCACTGCCGAAGCACTCGAAATAGTGCTGCGCCAGTTCCTGGCGGTGGGCGGTGATTTTCTCGATATGGGCAAATTGACCCAGGCCGATGGCCGCAGCAATGTCGGTCATGTTGAATTTGCCGCCAAGTACGTCCACGTCCAGGCCGTCGAAGCCAGTGCGGGTCACGCCTTGCAGGCGATATTTTTCGGCCAGGCGCGCTTCTTCAGCGTTGTTCAGCACCAGGCAGCCGCCTTCGGACGACGTGATGTTCTTGTTCGCCTGGAAGCTGAAGGACACGAAATCGCCCGTGGCACCAATCCGCTGGCCATCCCAGCTGGAACCCAGGGCCTGGGCGGCATCTTCGACGATGCGCAGGTTGTACTTGTTGGCCAGTGCGTAGAGCAACGGCATGTCCAGCGGCAGGCCGGCCAGGTAAACCGGAATAATCGCCTTGGTGCGTGGCGTGATTGCCGCTTCCACCTGGGCCAGGTCGATATTGCGGGTCACCGGGTCAATATCGGCGAACACCGGCGTGGCACCCACCTCGAGGATCACGTTGGCCGTGGCGACCCATGAAATCGGCGTAGTAATAACTTCATCTCCAGGCCCGATACCGGCGATGCGCAAGGCAATCTCCATGGTGCAGGTGCCCGAGTTGAAGGTGCGCACCGGACGCCCGCCAAAGTATTCCGACAACTGCGCTTCGAACGCCTGCACTTTCGGCCCGCTGGTGATCCAGCCGGAGCGCAGTACGTCGCCCACCGCCGAGATGGTGGCTTCATCGATGGTGGGCTTGGAAAACGGCAGAAAAGGCAGTTGGCTCATGGCGTTGAAGGCATCCGTTTCAGGTAGACGATGAGAGAAAAGCATATCAATGCCGGGCATGGTTGCACGGCTCGACTGAATATAGCCTGTCGTCTGTGAATGAAACGTCACCCTCTGGAGAAAATGCCGCCTCGGCAGCGGCACTCCTGGAGCCTGGTTCAGAAGGAAACGCGGGCCTCAAGGAACACATTCTGTTCCTTGAGCTTGCCTTTGAGCTGCTCGTCGCGGGCGTTGATACGGTTGGCGAAAGTGTTGTAGCCGGTTTCAATCCGGCCCATGTCCACGTAGCGCCAGCCTGTGCCCAGGGTCAGGGTTTCGCTGACCTTGGCGTCCAGCCCGAGGCCCACGTTGTAGGCGAAGTTGTATTGGCGATTGTCGGCGAAACGCCGGGTCTTGTTGGTCTGGTAACCCTCGGCGTCAATTTGGGCCAATCCCACTCCCGCCATGCCGTAGAACGACAGCCACTCGTTGATCGGGATGTTTTTATAACCATTGAGCATCAAGCGCTGGCTGTCGGTCTGCAGGCTGTTGACGTTGGCATTGAATGGCGCCCATTGGGATTTGAAGTTCGAATGGCTGGGTGTGGTGTATTCCCCTTCCAGGCGCCAGCCATCGGCAAAGGCATAACCCACGGCAAATGATCCGGTGAACGTTTTGCTGCTATCGGGGGCCGACACACGGTCGGTGACGCGCGGGCTGGTCAGCAGCGAGCTGGACAGATTCTGGCGGGCGCTGTTGAGCTTCGCCGACCCGTACCAGCCTTCTGCCTGAGCATAAGGGGTGGCAATCGCGGCGAGCAGCAGGGCGCAGGAGAGTTTTTGCATGGTCATCGATTCACTAGAACTAAAGGAATCGACAGCTTGTTGCGTGGCGTGCGGGCATCTCGACAGGACTTTTCCTGTTTGGGCGCTGAAACGCCAATATTGACTGTAGGAAAGCCAGGCAAAAAAATGCCGCTCTCAAAGAGCGGCATTTTTATGTGGCGGTGTTACTCGGAAGCAATGGCGTTTTTTGCCAGGATCGCGTTAGCCAAATCCATGTCCGTGGCTTTGAGGCCAGGGTTATCGGCGCGAACCTTCTGCATCGCAGCTTCCAGGTACGGGCCACGGATGCTGCCGTCGCTGGCGACGAAGCTACCGGCGTCGTCCTGAGCGGCGACCACCATTTTGTGGTCCTTGAACGTCAGGTACGTCGAGCCGGTTGTGGCACCCGATGAGATGACATTACGCCAGAAGCTGTCGGCCATGGCTGAACCGACAGGAAGGGAAAGCACAGCGAGGGTAGCGACAGCATATTTTAGACGCATGATGGGTGACTCCGACTGGGTTATCTGTACAGTTTGATTGTAGATAGCCCAGCCGAGTTCCATGGCTGACTAAACAGTTTCAACCTTCAGAATCACGCCGTCCTGACCGATGACACGCACATGTGCTCCCACGGGCGCGTCCGGGCCGGCTGCGATCCATACGCCATCGCCGATCTTGATCTTCCCACGGCCCTCGATAATTGCCTGATGCACCACAAAGGTGCGCCCAATCAACTCCGAACCGCGCATGTTCAGCCCCGGCTGGTCGCTGACCTTGGCGCTGCTGCGCTGGCGTCTCCACCAGTACACCGCCGTCAGGATCGACAACACCGCGAACAGCAGCAGTTGCCACTCCAGCCCGAGGCTCGGAACCAGGAACTTGATCACGCCCACGGCTGCCGCAGCGATGCCCATCCACAGCAGATAACCACCGGCACCGAACACTTCAAGAATCAACAGCACGGTGCCCAGTGCCAGCCAGTCCCAAAACGACAGGTGCTGCAGGAATTCCCACATGGTGCGTGCCTCAGGCTTTCTTGTTGTCGAAGGTGGCCTTGACGATCTCGCCGATGCCGCCGACAGCGCCGATCACCTGGCTGGCTTCCAGCGGCATCAGGATCACCTTGCTGTTGTTGGCCGACGCCAGCTTGCCGAGGGCGTCGATGTATTTCTGGGCGACAAAGTAGTTGATGGCCTGCACGTTACCGGTGGCGATTGCTTCCGATACCACCTGGGTGGCGCGGGCTTCAGCTTCGGCCTGACGTTCGCGGGCCTCGGATTCCAGGAACGCGGCCTGACGACCGCCTTCTGCCTCAAGAATCTGCGCCTGCTTCTTGCCTTCGGCGGTCAGGATTGCGGACGCTCGCAGGCCTTCGGCTTCGAGGATCTGTGCGCGCTTGATCCGCTCGGCCTTCATCTGGCCGGACATGGCGGCCATCAGGTCGGCGGGCGGGCTGATGTCCTTGATCTCGATCCGGGTGATCTTGATGCCCCACGGTGCGGTGGCTTCGTCGACGGTGCGCAGCAGTTTCTCGTTGATGCCATCCCGCTGGCTGAGCATCGCGTCCAGCTCCATGGAGCCGAGCACGGTACGGATGTTGGTTTGCAGCAGGTTGCGGATGGCGTGCTCGAGGTTGTTTACCTCGTAGGCAGCCTGGGCGGTGTTGACCACCTGGAAGAAGCACACGGCGTCGATCTGTACCGTGGCGTTGTCGGCGGTGATGACTTCCTGGGGCGGAATGTCCAGCACGCTTTCCATCACGTTGATCTTGCGACCGATGCGGTCCATGACCGGGATGATGATATTCAGGCCCGGCTTGAGGGTGTTGGTGTAGCGGCCGAAGCGTTCGACCGTCCACTGGTAACCCTGTGGAACGACCTTGAAACCCATGAAGAGGATGGCGACGGCCAAGCCTACAAATAGCAGCAGTACGGTTCCGATCTGCATAACGATTCCTTGTCTGGTGTTGGCGGTAACGCGAGGTTTGACCGATTGTAACGGTGTTGTCAGGGATAAGGACGGTTTACCGGCCCATCAAGCAAAGGATTTGTTTCTGAATCCCCAGGCGTCACTCGCAGTACTTCTTCCAGCGTTGTCAGCCCGGCCATGACCTTGCGCGTGCCGGCAGACCGCAAGCTGCACATTCCCTGGTCCAGGGCCGCGCGGCGCAGTGCCTGGATGTCGGCGCCCGGGGTGATCAGGGCCTTTAGACGGTCGTTCAGCAGCATGACTTCATAGATCCCGGCCCGCCCTTGATAGCCGCTTTCCCGACAGTCCCCGCAGCCCACAGCCTCATAGACCTGCCCGGCAGGCCGCTTGCAGTGTGGGCACAACAGCCGCACCAGGCGCTGGGCCATCACCCCCAAGCAGCGTCGCATTGATCAGGTAATGGGGAATGCCCAGTTCCAGCAAGCGGCTGATGGCACCGGGGGCGTCGTTGGTGTGCAGCGTCGACAGCACCAGGTGGCCGGTGAGGGCGGCCTGGATCGCCATTTCTGCGGTTTCCAGGTCGCGAATCTCGCCGATCATGATGATGTCCGGGTCCTGGCGCATCAGCGCGCGGATGCCGCTGGCGAAGGTCAGGTCGATGTTGTGCTGGACCTGCATCTGGTTGAAGGCCGGCTCGACCATCTCGATCGGGTCTTCGACGGTGCATAGGTTGACCTCCCGGGTGGCCAGTTGCTTGAGCGTGGTGTACAGGGTGCTGGTCTTGCCCGAGCCGGTGGGGCCGGTGACCAGGATGATGCCATTGGCCTGGCCGGTCATGGATTGCCAGCGTTGCAGGTCGTCGCTGGAGAGCCCCAGTTGCTGGACGTCCTTGTGCAGCACCTGCGGGTCGAAAATCCGCATCACCAGCTTTTCGCCGAAGGCCGTGGGCAGGGTCGACAGGCGTAGTTCCACTTCACCGCCTGCGGGGCTTTTGGTCTTCACGCGGCCGTCCTGGGGTTTGCGTTTTTCCGCCACGTTCATCCGGCCGAGGCTTTTCAGGCGGCTGACCACCGCCGTCGTGACCTGGGACGGGAATTGATAGACGTCATGCAGCAGGCCATCAATGCGAAACCGCACGCGGCCCTGGTCGCGGCCGGGTTCGAGATGGATATCACTGGCCCGCTGGCCGAAAGCGTACTGCAGCAGCCAGTCGACGATATTGACGATGTGCGCGTCATTGGCGTCGGGCTCCTGGTCGCTGGCGCCGAGGTTGAGCAATTGCTCGATGCTGGGTGAACCGGCTGTTTTTTGATCGACCGCGCCGCTGACCGATTTCGCCAGCCGGTAAAATTCCACCGTGCAGCGCTGGATAGCCTGGGGATTGGCGACCACACGCCGGATGGAGCGCTTCAAGACCTGGGCCAGGCCGGCTTCCCAACTGCTCACGTAAGGCTGGGCGCTGGCGACGGTGATGCTGTGGCTATCGACCGCAACCGCCAGGATCCTGTGCCGCTGGGCAAAGGCGTAGGACATCAGCGGCACCACCGCCGCGACATCGATTTTCAACGGGTCGATACGCAGGTAAGGCTGGCCACAGTGTCGGGCGAGCCATTCGGTGAGGGTTTCCAGGGAGGGGCCATGGCTGGCAATGCATTCAAGAGGGTGCAGCCCGCTGTTGGCCGGTACGTTCAGATCGGCGGGCACTACGCCCTGGTCGATCAGGGCTGGCAACAACTGATGGATTTCCAGCCAGCGATCCTGGGTGTTTGGCGCAACAGACATAGTGACATTCCTGGGCAACGGTTAGGCGTAGTCCTCAGGCTAGTCACCCATTGCAGTTCGGCTTCCGGGGTTTATTGCAGGCTTTTACTGACTGGCCGCCTGCACCGCCAGAGGCCGCGCGGCATCAGCCGGCTGCAGTTCCAGCGAGCACACGCTGATCAGGTTACGAAGTTTTTCACCGATCACCTGGGCACGGTGCCAGCTCAGGCCATCCATCACGATATCGATCGCCAGCAGGTCGTCTTCGCGCTGTACGTTCACCTGGAGAGGAACCAGGAACTGCAGGGCAAAATAGTTGAGCACCCGGCACAGCACGTCGGGCTCAGCCTCGGCGAGGATTTGATAGTGCGCCTGGCAGTGGGCATTGCTGACGGCCCAGGCATCGGCGCGTGTGGCGGGGCTGGCGGCTTCGACGACATGCATGATGGCTCTCCGGATTCGACTGGAGAAATTTTTACATTCGTCGTGGGAGATTTCTTGTCTAAAAAAGCCTGTAATGGCTTATAAGGGAATCATTCAATTCAAAAAAGCATGATAGATGGGTATTTATATGCACAGTGAGCTGGACGTGTACGACCGGCGCATCCTGGCGCTGTTGCAGGAAGACGCTTCGCTTTCCAGCGCGCAGATCGCCGAACAGGTCGGCCTGTCACAGTCACCGTGCTGGCGGCGGATTCAGCGGTTGAAAGAGGAGGGCGTGATTCGCGGCCAGGTCACCTTGTTGGATCGCAAGAAAATCGGCCTCAACACGCAGATTTTCGCCGAGGTGAAACTCAACGCCCACGGCCGTTCCAACTTCACGGAATTCACCGAGGCGATTCGCGGCTTTCCGGAAGTGCTGGAGTGTTATGTGCTGATGGGGGCGGTGGATTTTCTATTGCGGATCGTCACGTCGGACATCGAGGCGTATGAGCGGTTTTTCTTCGAAAAACTGTCGATGGTGCCGGGGATCCAGGAGGTCAACTCGATAGTGGCCTTGTCGGAGATCAAGTCCACCACGAGTTTGCCGGTGTTGCGCTGATAGCGGCGGCCCCATCGCGGGCAAGCCCGGCTCCCACACTGGAATGCATTCCAATGTGGGAGCCGGGCTTGCCCGCGATAGCGATCTTACAGGCGCAGCAGGGTTTTCCAGGCACGATTCTGATAAACCGCGATCGCCTGATGCATCCGCGCATCCAGTGACTCATCGGTAATCGGCTGGTTGGCCAGATGCGCCAGCTTGTTCAGCTCGCCATACAAACGGTCCAGCTCGGCGATATCCAGCACTTGGCGTGCATGGTGCAGCCAGGCCAGGATGCGCTCGATACGCGGCAGTTGCTCGGCGAGGTCTTCCGGTTGTTGCTGGTAACGCGGCAGTTGCAGGGCGACGGCGTCGTCGGCCAGCAGGCGCGGCAGCCAGTTGGCGAGTTGTGCAGCGCCCTGGCGGTTGCCACGCACGTTGCGATCGGCAGCCCAGGTACGGGCCAGCAACCAGCGGGAGGTGGTCAGGGAGAACAGGCCCCAGCGCACGTCTTCCAGTTCTTCGGCGAACTGTTCCGGCGCGGCTTTGCGGATGTCTTCGTCGTCGTCACCGGCCTGGACCAGCGGACGCCAGTCTTCCAGCAACGCGTCCAGTGCGGCCCGCAGTTCACTGGTGGACTGGCGGGGTGCGGCCTGGCCGAGGCTGCCGAGCAGGGCGCGCAGTTCGCCGAGGTTTTCCACCCAGTCTTGCAGCAGCCGCCAGTGGCCGTTGAAACGGTATTGCTCGGCCAGGCGCTGGCTGCTGCCCAGCAGGTGCCACATGACGGCGGCGAATGCGTCGTCCAGCGGCATTTCAGCGTGCAGTACCGGCGCCGGCAGGCTCAGGGAATAGCTGTTGGCGTCGAACAGGCGATAGCCACGCTCGGCCTTGCTGATATCGCAGGGCATCAGTGCCAGGGTCGCGGCGAGTTCAGCGGCCAGTTCCAGCAGGGCGGCCGGGTCGCCTTCGCGCAGCTCAAGTTCCAGCTCGCAGATTTCTTCTTTCTGCTTGCCGGCGACCACGTGGCCCAGGTCCAAAGCGGCTTCGATCACGACCTTGGCCTTGCCACGGCCCCAGGCGATTTCGGCGCGTTCGCGCACGAAGTCGGTGGTGAAGATCGGCTTGAGGGTCTTTTTGTCCAGTTCGGCCAGTTGCTCGGGCCAGCATTCGCCGTCGAGTTTCTTCACGTCGAGCTTGGCTTTGGCCAGGTCCCAGTTGTACTCATTGCGTTCCGACAAGCCGGCGACGCTCTGGCCACGGGTCTTGAGGGTCTGGATCACTTCGTCGCCGTCTTTGCGCAGGCGCAGGGCGACTTTGGCCTGGGCCAGGTCGCGTTCCGGGGTGTCGAAGTACTGGTTCATCAACTCACGGCGTTCCCAGCCACTTTTGTTGCGTTTTTTCAGTAACGGGTGCTCACGCAGCGCGGCGAGTGTTTCGCGGCTGACGCGGAGCTTGATTTCGGTTTCTTTCTGCATGGCCGGAAAATCCAGGATCGGGAGCGCAGCCGGGGAAATGTGTGGCTGCCAAGGTCGTGCAGTGTACAGGACTGAGCCCGGCAACGTGCCGCAACGGTTTATTGTGTTGTGCAGATGGCTCTATGATGGGGTTCGTCCGGGAAGTTGAGAGACAGCGCATGCCTTTACCGTCCATGAAAGAACAATTCGCCGCGCTGATTGCCGCGCCTTCGGTCAGTTGTACCCAGGCCTCTCTCGACCAATCCAACCGCCCGGTTATCGATTTGCTCGCCACCTGGCTGGGGGACCTGGGCTTTGCCTGCGACATCCAGCAGGTCAGCCCCGGCAAATTCAACCTGCTGGCCAGTTTCGGCACCGGCCCTGGCGGCCTGGTGTTGGCGGGGCACAGTGACACCGTGCCGTACGACGGCGCGTTGTGGCAGACCGATCCACTCAAGCTGACGGAAGTCGACGGTCGCTGGGTAGGACTGGGCAGCTGTGACATGAAAGGCTTTTTCGCCCTGGTGATCGAAGCGGTACAGCCATTGCTGGACCAACCCTTCAAGCAACCGCTGCTGATTCTCGCCACCTGCGATGAAGAAAGCTCCATGGCCGGCGCCCGTGCGCTGGCCGAGGCGGGTCGTCCTTTAGGTCGCGCAGCGGTGATCGGTGAGCCCACCGGCCTCAAACCCATCCGTCTGCACAAGGGCGTGATGATGGAGCGCATCGATATTCTCGGGCGCAGCGGCCATTCGTCGGATCCAAGCCTGGGCCACAGCGCCCTCGAAGCCATGCATGACGCCATCGGCGAGCTGCGCGGCCTGCGCCTGGCCTGGCAACGCGAATACCGCAACCCGCAGTTCAGCGTGCCGCAACCGACCATGAATTTTGGCTGCATCCACGGGGGCGACAACCCCAACCGCATTTGTGGCCAGTGTTCCCTGGAGTTTGACCTGCGGCCCTTGCCCGGTATGGATCCCCAGGTGCTGCGCGCCGCCATCCGCCAGAAGCTCGAGCCCTTGGCCGAGCGCCATCAGGTGAAGATCGACTACGCGCCGCTGTTCCCCGAAGTGCCGCCCTTCGAGCAGGCCGAGGATGCCGAGTTGGTGCGGGTGGCTGAACGACTTACCGGTCATCGCGCCGAAGCAGTAGCGTTCGGCACCGAAGCGCCTTATCTTCAGCGCCTTGGTTGCGAAACCCTGGTGCTTGGCCCTGGCGATATCGCCTGCGCCCACCAGCCCGGCGAGTACCTTGAAATGTCACGCTTGACGCCTACAGTGCGTCTATTGCGAGAACTGATTCAACATTACTGCCTGACACCTGCATAAATTAACCCCGGCCCATCCGTACATAGAAGGAGAGCGAGCGTGTCGCCAAGCCTGTTCCGACGATAACCAACAGCCCGCTGTGCGTTTCCATGAATCATCCTTTTTTGGCTGCTTTTTATTACAGGCCCAGGTTTTATGCCCGAATACGTCAATTGGCTTCGTCACGCTTCGCCTTACATCAATGCCCACCGCGACTGCACCTTTGTGGTCATGCTGCCGGGCGATGGTGTGGATCATCCGAACTTCGGCAATATCGTCCATGACCTGGTGCTGCTCCACAGCCTGGGCGTGCGGCTGGTGCTGGTCCATGGTTCGCGCCCGCAAATTGAAACCCGCCTCGCCGCCCGCGGCCTGACCCCGGCTTACCATGAAGGCTTGCGCATCACCGATGCCGCAACGCTGGAGTGCGTGATCGATGCTGTCGGCCATCTGCGCATTGCTATCGAAGCGCGCTTGTCGATGGACATGGCCTCTTCGCCGATGCAGGGCTCGCGCCTGCGTGTGGCCAGCGGCAACCTGGTGACGGCGCGCCCGATCGGTGTGCTTGAAGGCGTCGACTATCACCACACCGGCGAAGTGCGCCGGGTCGACCGCAAGGGCATCAACCGCCTGCTGGACGAGCGCTCCATCGTGCTGCTGTCGCCCCTGGGCTACTCGCCCACCGGTGAAATCTTCAACCTCGCCTGCGAAGACGTCGCTACCCGCGCCGCGATCGACCTGGGCGCGGACAAGCTGCTGCTGTTTGGCGCCGACCTTGGCCTGATCGACGAACACGGGCGCCTGGTGCGCGAACTGCGGCCGCAACAGGTGCCCGCGCATCTGCAACGCCTGGGCAGCAATTACCAGGCCGAGCTGTTGGACGCGGCCGCCGAGGCGTGCCGCGGCGGCGTAGGGCGTAGCCATATTGTCAGTTATGCCGAAGACGGTGCCTTGCTCACCGAGCTGTTCACCCGGGACGGCGGCGGTACGCTGGTGGCCCAGGAGCAGTTTGAGCTGGTGCGCGAAGCGGCGATTGAAGATGTGGGCGGATTGTTGGATCTGATCAGTCCGCTGGAAGAGCAGGGGATTCTGGTGCGTCGTTCCCGGGAAGTGCTGGAACGGGAAATCGAGCAGTTCAGCGTGGTGGAACGTGAAGGCATGATCATCGCCTGTGCGGCGCTGTATCAGATCGCCGACTCGGACGCGGGCGAGCTGGCGTGCCTGGCGGTGAACCCGGAGTACCGCCACGGCGGCCGCGGTGATGAACTGCTGGAGCGCATCGAGACCCGCGCCCGGGCCCAGGGTTTGAAGACCTTGTTCGTCCTCACCACCCGTACTGCCCACTGGTTCCGCGAGCGCGGTTTTGTGCCGAGCACGGTGGATCGTCTGCCATCGGCGCGGGCGTCGTTGTACAACTATCAGCGTAATTCGAAGATTTTCGAAAAGGCGTTGTAAGCCTGAAGGGGCGAGGGGGCAATCCTCTCGCCTGTCAATTTGGCGAGTCATGCATCCGGGGCGGGTGCATCGGCCCTGAATACAGGGCTTGCCGATTTATACACATAACTGACATCAAAGTGACATTATCACCGAGTACGGTGAGGTGGATTGCTGGGACGGCAAAAAAGTTTCATCGATACAAAAACTGTAACAAATTGACGGAATGATGTGCGTTTGGCCATGATGGCGTCGCATTTTTGATCGTGAGTGACGTATTGACCTTTGGGTCAGCGCGAAACGATCTAAAAAGGCGAAAAGACATGCTCTTCAGGAACACCCTTATGGAGCGGTACCGCCTTACTGGCTCGACCGTGCCATGGAAAGCGTTATTCCTGAATCGTATGAAAAAGGACGAAACAATTCTTTTTGGGTGTATGAAAAACTCATTACCCTGCAAGGACCAAATTAACTGCGGTTAGACGAAAGTAGTAGACACACAAGGTTACGATTGACTTGTCAGTCACTATCCGGTGCTAATCGCGCATCTGTGGATCGAGGGCGTCAGACCCGAGACCTAAGAAATACAAAAATTAGAAATGAGAGGAGCGGTACATGAAGAAGTCAACATTGGCGTTGGCCGTAGCTTTGGGGGCAATCGCTCAACAAGCAGGCGCCGCTGGTTTTATCGATGACAGCAAGATCACACTCGGCGTACGTAACTTTTACATCAACACCGACAACCGCGACCTGAAGCCATCGGCTACCTCGAACACCCGCAGCAAAAACGCTGAATGGGGCCAAGGTTTCGACCTGCGTTTCATCTCGGGTTTCACCCAAGGTACTGTGGGCTTCGGTCTTGACGCCATCGGCCTGTACGGCGTGCGTCTGGATTCCAGCCGCGCTGATCACGGTAACTACACAGGTACTGCTTCCGGCGGCACCGTGTTCCCAAGCGATGGCAACAAAGCTGTCAACGATTTCGCCAGCCTGGGCGTGACCGGTAAGGTCAAGATCTCCCAGACCGTGCTGAAGATCGGTACCTTGCAGCCGAACAACCCGGTGATCAAGACCAACGATGGTCGTCTGTTGCCACAAACCTTCCAGGGCGGCGAGATCTCCTCGAACGAGTTCAAGGACCTGACCCTGACTGCTGGCCAGATCGAGCACTCCAAGGGCCGTAACTCCAGCAACAATGAAGGTCTGTCCCTGGCCGGTGCCAACGGCAGCTCGAACTATGACGCAGGTAACTTCGTCAACAAGTTCTACTACGCCGGTGCTGACTACAAGATCACCAAAGACCTGACCGCTTCGTACTACTTCGGCGAGCTGAAGGATTTCTACGCTCAGAACTTCCTGGGCCTGGTCCACAACTGGGCGATTGGTCCTGGCGTCCTGAAAAGCGACCTGCGCTACTACCGTAGCCGTGACAACGGTGCCAACGGTGATACTGCTGGCTACTACACCTCCGGCTACTACTCGGATCATCCGACCAATGCCACCAAGGTCAAGGGTAAGGTCGACAACGACCTGTACAGCTACCTGGCGTTGTACTCGGTTGCCGGTCACACCTTCGGCGCTGGTTACCAGTACACCAAGGGCGACAGCGACTTCCCTTGGCTGAACCAAGGTGACGGCTCGTCGAACAGCACCATCACCGACATGCAAATCCAGAAGTTTGCCCGTGCCGGCGAACGTACCTGGCAAGCTCGCTACGCGTATGACTTCGCCAAGATCGGCGTACCTGGCCTGACTGCCGGTGTGGTCTACCTCAAGGGTAGCAACATCGACACCACCGTCGGCGAGCGTAACGAGTGGGAACGCGACCTGACCCTGGCTTACGTTGTTCCAGAAGGTCCGCTGAAAAACCTGGGCGTTGCCTGGAAAAACGCGATGTGGCGTACCGACCTGGCGAACACTCGTTCCCAGGACGAAAACCGCGTAATCCTGAGCTACACCTACGCGTTCAAGTAAGAGCGTAAAACCTTGCCCGGCGCAACGCCGGGCAGGGTGCTTTTTACTGTTCAAGTCGGGCTCAACCCCCGCAAGCCCTTCCTGAATCCCCTCTTTGTACAGCGTCTCAAGGCCTTCTCGAACCTTGAAGCCGATGTTGATCCTCGGCTGCCGCCAAGTCCAATGAACAGATTTTTAATATTCCTTTATCGTCTAGATAAATCGATATTTATTCTTTTTAAATAATCCGCGACACAGGCACAGTGGGCTCCATAAGCACTCATCAGGAGCCACACCATGAGCCTCAGACTGGGCGACATCGCCCCCGACTTTGAACAGGATTCCAGCGCCGGCAAGATTCGCTTCCACGAGTGGCTGGGCGATAGCTGGGGCGTGCTGTTTTCCCACCCGGCGGACTTCACCCCGGTGTGCACCACCGAGCTGGGTTTCACCGCCAAGCTCAAAGATGAATTCGCCAAGCGGGGCGTCAAGGCCATTGCCCTGTCGGTCGACCCGGTGGACTCCCACCACAAGTGGATCGAAGACATCAACGAAACCCAGAACACCCTCGTCAACTTCCCGATCCTGGCCGACGCAGACCGCAAGGTCTCCGACCTGTATGACCTGATCCACCCGAATGCCAGTGACACCCTCACTGTGCGCTCGCTGTTCGTGATTGATCCGAACAAAAAGATTCGCCTGACCATTACCTATCCGGCCAGCACCGGTCGCAACTTCCACGAAATCCTGCGGGTGATCGACTCGCTGCAACTGACCGACAACTACAAAGTCGCCACCCCAGCCAACTGGCAGGACGGTGACGAGGTGGTGATCGTGCCGTCGCTCAAGGACGAAGAAGAGATCAAGAAACGCTTTCCGAAAGGCTACCGGGCAGTGAAGCCGTACCTGCGGCTCACGCCTCAACCGAATCGTTAAGGCTGATATCGCCATCGCGGGCAAGCCCGCTCCCACAGTTGAACCGCATTCCCCTGTGGGAGCGGGCTTGCCCGCGATGGCGGCCTGCCAGCAACAGAGAGTTCAGGTTGTAAACCGTTTCACATGCAGGGGTTTTAAGGCCGTTTCGACGGCCTTTTTTTATGCCTGGAGTTTGATGAACGGCATATGCATTTAGGGAATAAACAAATGAAAAAATAAGATTTATAGATATATAAATTGGCTGATATGGTCTGTCCCATCTTGGCGCCATCGCCACATAGCGAACCGCCGACACTTTCCAAAGGAATTTCCTAAATGCTGGTCGTAACACTTGGTGGTAGCCCCAGCCAACGTTCCCGGTCCGGGGTGTTGCTGGATCACACCCGCAACTGGTTGCAGCAACAAGGCGTGGAAGTGGTGAGTTATCAGATACGGGACTTCCCGGCCGAAGACTTGCTGCACGCGCGGTTCGACAGCCCCAAGATCATCGACCTGCTGCAGCAAGTGGCGAATGCCGATGGCCTGGTGATTGCCACGCCCGTGTACAAGGCCTCGTTTTCCGGCGCCCTGAAAACCATCCTCGACCTGCTGCCCGAGCGCGCCCTGGCCCACAAAATCGTGTTGCCGATGGCCACTGGCGGCAGCATCGCCCACATGCTGGCGGTGGACTACGCACTGAAGCCGGTGCTGTCGGCCCTGAAAGCCCAGGAATTGCTCCACGGGATTTTTGCCGAAGACAGCCAGATCGCCTACGGCGAAGGCAGTGCCCAGGCGCAGTTGGTGCCGGTGTTGGAACAACGCCTGAGCGAGGCCCTGGAGACGTTCTACGCCGCCATGGCCCGCCGCCCGAAACCCCTTGATCCCCATGTGTTGAATGAACGTTTGTTGAGTGCTCGCTGGAGCATTTAAGCCTTACCCAGCTTTACCTGGATTCAACAAGTACTACTCACCTTACTCAGCCGCCAACGGCCAAGCAGGTGCAGCCAACCCCCTAATCGTATTGTGGAGAGAGCGCCATGCGCACTGTCATCTTGCGTCGTGGTCTGGTCGCACTGTTTGCTGCGGCTGTGTCCTTCGGTGCCATTGTTCAAGCTCAAGCGGCCGAGACCCTGCGGATCGGCTATCAGAAATACGGCACCCTGGTGCTGCTCAAGGCCAAGGGCTCGCTGGAGAAGCGGCTGGCCGAGCAGGGCGTGCAGGTGCAGTGGACCGAATTTCCCGGCGGCCCCCAGCTGCTGGAAGGACTGAACGTCGGTTCCATCGACTTCGGCGTGACGGGCGAAACCCCGCCGGTGTTCGCCCAGGCCGCCGGTGCCGATCTGCTCTACGTCGCCTACGAACCACCAGCGCCCACCAGTGAAGCGATCCTGGTACCGAAAGACTCGCCGATCAAATCGGTGCAAGACCTCAAGGGCAAGAAAGTCGTCCTCAACAAAGGCTCCAACGTGCACTACCTGCTGGTACGTGCCCTGGAAGATGCCGGCCTGAAATACACCGACGTGCAGACCGTGTTCCTGCCGCCCGCCGATGCCCGCGCTGCGTTCGAGCGTGGCAGCGTCGATGCCTGGGTGATCTGGGACCCGTACCAGGCGGCCGCCGAGAAACAACTGCAAGCCCGCACCCTGCGTGACGGCACCGGCATTGCCGACAACCATCAGTTCTACCTGGCCACCAAGCCTTACGCCGAAAAACACCCTGAGGTGATCAAGGCGCTAGTGGAAGAAGTGCGCGCCGTGGGCGAATGGTCCAAGGCCAACCCGGAACAAGTCACCGAACAAGTTGCACCGCTGCTGGGCCTGCCCGCCGACATCACCCTGACCTCGGTGAAACGCCAGGGCTACGGCGCGCTCTTCCTGACCCCGGAAGTGGTCGCCGCGCAGCAGAAAATCGCCGACAGCTTCTACCAACTCAAATTGATCCCCAAGCCCTTGAGCGTCAAGGACGTGATCTGGACACCCCCCGCCGCCGTTGCCAAAGCGCCGTAATCCGGCTTCTTCAGGAGACAACTCCATGAGCCTCAATATTTTCTGGTTTCTGCCTACCCACGGCGACGGCCATTACCTTGGCACCGCCGAAGGCGCTCGCGCCGTTGATCACGGTTACCTGCAGCAAGTGGCCCAGGCGGCAGACCGCCTTGGCTTCGGCGGGGTACTGATTCCCACCGGCCGCTCCTGCGAAGACTCGTGGCTGGTGGCGGCGTCGCTGATCCCGGTGACCCAGCGCTTGAAATTCCTTGTCGCGCTGCGCCCCGGGATCATTTCCCCGACGGTGGCTGCGCGCCAGGCCGCGACCCTGGATCGGTTGTCCGGTGGCCGGGCGTTGTTCAACCTGGTGACCGGTGGAGACCCGGATGAATTGGCCGGCGACGGTTTGTTCCTGAGCCATGAAGAGCGTTACCAGGCGTCGGTGGAATTCACCCGCATTTGGCGCCGCGTGCTGGAAGGCGAAACCGTGGATTACGACGGCCAGCACATCAGCGTCAAAGGCGCCAAGTTGCTCTACCCGCCGATCCAGCAACCGCGTCCGCCGCTGTATTTCGGCGGGTCCTCCGAAGCGGCCCAGGACCTGGCAGCCGAACAAGTGGAAATGGTGTTGACCTGGGGCGAGCCACCGGCTGCGGTAGCGGAAAAGATTGCACAGGTTCGCGCCAAGGCCGCCAAGCTCGGGCGTACCCTGCGCTTCGGCATTCGCCTGCATGTGATCGTGCGTGAAACCAACGCCGAAGCCTGGCAGGCCGCCGACAAGCTGATCTCCCACGTTGACGATGAAACCATCGCCCGCGCCCAGGCCTCGCTGTCGCGCTTTGACTCCGTTGGCCAGCAACGCATGGCCGCCTTGCACGGTGGCAGCCGCGACAACCTCGAAGTCAGCCCTAACCTGTGGGCCGGCGTCGGCCTGGTGCGCGGCGGTGCGGGCACCGCCCTGGTAGGCGACGGCCCGACCGTGGCGGCACGGGTGAAGGAATACGCTGACCTGGGCATCGACACCTTTATCTTCTCCGGTTATCCACACCTGGAAGAGTCGTATCGGGTGGCCGAGTTGCTGTTCCCGCACCTGGACATCGAACGTCCCGAGCTGCCCAAGGGCGCCGGCTACGTCAGCCCGTTCGGCGAAATGGTCGCCAACGACATCCTTCCCAAAGCTGCGTCCCAGAGCTGAGGCGCCGCCATGAACCTTGAAAAATTGAGTCATCGATTGGCGCCCTGGGCGCTGCCGATTCTGTTGCTGGCGGTATGGCAGTTGTCCGTCTCGGCCGGTTGGCTGTCGACGCGCATTCTGCCGGCACCCAGCGCCGTGATCGAAGCGGGCATCAGCCTGGTGCGCAGTGGCGAAATCTGGACGCACCTGGCTATCAGTGGCTGGCGTGCGGGCCTGGGTTTTGTGATCGGCGGCAGCATCGGCCTGGCCCTGGGCTTTATTACCGGTCTGTCGACCTGGGGTGAACGCCTGCTGGACAGCTCGGTGCAGATGATCCGCAACGTGCCGCACCTGGCGCTGATCCCGCTGGTGATCCTGTGGTTCGGCATCGACGAGACCGCGAAGATATTCCTGGTGGCCCTCGGCACGCTGTTCCCGATCTACCTCAATACCTACCACGGCATCCGCAACGTCGACCCGGCGTTGGTGGAAATGGCCCGCAGTTATGGCCTGTCCGGTTTCAGCCTGTTTCGCCAGGTGATCTTGCCGGGTGCCTTGCCTTCGATTCTGGTGGGCGTGCGCTTTGCGTTGGGCTTCATGTGGCTGACGTTGATCGTCGCCGAAACCATCTCCGCCAGTTCCGGCATCGGCTACCTGGCAATGAACGCCCGGGAGTTCCTGCAAACCGACGTGGTGGTACTGGCCATCGTGCTGTACGCGGTACTCGGCAAGCTGGCAGACCTGGCGGCTCGCGGCCTGGAACGTGTCTGGCTGCGCTGGCACCCAGCCTATCAAGTGAATAAAGGAGGTGCGGCATGACCGCTCAACCTCCACGCCTGCTGCGGGGCATTCCCCTGGCAGTGCGCAAGTTGCGCAAGGCTTTCGGCACGCGCGAAGTGCTGAAGGACATCGACCTGCATATTCCGGCCGGTCAATTCGTAGCAGTCGTGGGCCGCAGCGGCTGCGGCAAAAGTACCTTGCTGCGCCTGCTGGCGGGCCTGGATAAGGCCAGCGGTGGTGAACTGCTCGCCGGCTCCGCACCGCTGAGCGATGCGATTGAAGACACGCGGTTGATGTTCCAGGAAGCACGCCTGCTGCCGTGGAAAAAGATCATCGACAACGTGGGCCTGGGGCTCAAGGGCAACTGGCGCCCACAGGCGTTGGAAGCGCTGGAAGCGGTCGGCCTGGCCGAGCGCGCCAACGAGTGGCCGGCGGCGTTGTCCGGTGGCCAGAAGCAACGCGTGGCCCTGGCCCGCGCCCTGATTCACCAACCGCGTCTGTTGCTGCTGGACGAGCCGCTGGGGGCCCTGGATGCCCTGACCCGGATCGAGATGCAACAACTGATCGAGAACCTCTGGCGCAAGCACGGTTTCACCGTGTTGCTGGTGACCCACGACGTCAGCGAAGCCGTGGCCATTGCCGACCGGGTGATCCTGATCGAAGACGGCGAAATCGGCCTCGACCTGTACGTGGAACTCCCACGTCCGCGGGTGCGTGGCTCCCACCGCCTGGCGGCGCTGGAAACCGAAGTGCTTAACCGTGTGTTGTCGCTGCCCGGCACTCCGCCGGAACCCGAACCTGTTTCACCGCTGCCTACGCAATTGCGTTGGGCTCAATAACTCACTTGTCTTACACAGGAAGAACGACCATGACTATTAAAGCCATCAACGTACGTAACCAGTTCAAAGGCACCATCAAGGAAATCGTCGAAGGTGACGTGCTGTCGGAAATCGACGTGCAGACCGCGTCCGGCATCGTGACTTCGGTGATCACCACTCGCTCGGTGAAAGAGCTGGAGCTGGTGATTGGCAGCGAAGTGATTGCCTTCGTCAAATCCACCGAGGTGTCGATCGCCAAGTTGTGATTGGCGTTCTTGAAACCGCCATCGCAGGCAGGCCAGCTCCCACATTTTGATCTGTGTGGGAGCTGGCTTGCCTGCGATAAGGCCTTTGTGGGCAACACATCAATCAGGCAGTGACCACCCGCTTGGGTAAAAACGCCGGCAGGTAAAGCCCCACATACGCATCAAACACCCGCATGCCTTCCTCGGCCATGCGCGGGGTGATCTGCCCGTGCTGATGCACCGAGCGCGCGTAGACGCGGTCGCTCAGTTCCAGGGCCAGCGCAAACACGTCGACATCGGCGGGCAGGCTCGGCAGCTCGAAGTGCCGGTTGAACACTTCATGCATCAGGTTTCCCAGCTCCAGATCGTGCTGGCGGTCAGCCTGTGTCACTTCGGTCAACCCGTGCTGGGCGAGGATCAATTGCCGGGCGGCGGCGTCGTTGCTGTAGATGGTGAGCATGCGCTGTTCCACCACGCCGGACAGGTCGCGCCAGTGTTTGAGTGAATCATGATCGATGGGCGCTTGGATGGCTGCGCGGAAGGCGGCGTGCACATCGGCGGTCAACGCTTCGAGCAAGGCCGGCACACTGGCAAAGAAGTGGTACACCGACGAAGGCGGAATCTGCGCCCGTTCGGCCACGCTGTAGATCGACAGGCTGGCCACGCCTTCGGCGGCCAGCAAGGTGCGGGCGGCGTCGAGTATCGCGTCGATCCGGGCCTGGCTGCGGGCGCGGGGTTTGCGAGGGGCGGGGCGATTCATTGAAGTCTCCTACAGGGCAGCGGGCATTGTACGCAGAGCCACTGGATGATCCATACCTTGTGGCGAGGGAGCTTGCTCCCGCTGGGCTGCGCAGCAGACCCAAACCGGCACCCCGGTCCTGCCTGAAAGAGCGCGGTGTTCTGATGGGGGCCGCTTCGCAGCCCGGCGGGAGCAAGCTCCCTCGCCACAACCGGCATAAAAAAACGCCGCAGGCCAAAAGCCTGCGGCGTTCCTTTAATCAAGCAACCGCTTACACGGTATGCAGGTACCAGTTGTACTCAAGGTCGGAGATGGAGTGTTCGAACTCTTCCAGCTCACTTTCCTTACAGGCGACGAAGATATCGATGTATTTAGGATCGATGTACTTGGCCATCACCTCGCTGTCGTCCAACTCGCGCAGGGCATCACGCAGGTTGTTCGGCAGGCTCTGTTCGTTCTGCTCGTAGCTGTTGCCTTCCACCGGTGCGCCAGGCTCGATCTTGTTGGTCAGGCCGTGATGCACGCCCGCCAGTACCGAAGCCATCAGCAGGTAAGGGTTGGCGTCGGCGCCGGCCACACGGTGTTCGATACGTACGGCGTCGGACGAGCCGGTCGGTACGCGAATCGCTACGGTGCGGTTATCCAGGCCCCAGCACGGCGAGTTCGGCACGTAGAACTGTGCGCCGAAACGACGGTAGGAGTTGACGTTAGGGCACAGGAACGCCATTTGGGCGGGTAGGGTCTCCAGCACACCGCCGATCGCGTGACGCAATGCGGCGTTCTGCTCGGGATCCTCGCTGGCAAAGATGTTCTTGCCGTCCTTGTCCAGGATCGAAATGTGTACGTGTAGGCCGTTGCCTGCCTGGCCCGGGTAGGGCTTGGCCATGAAGGTGGTGTCCATCTCATGGTCGTAGGCGATGTTCTTGATCAAGCGCTTGAGCAGTACCGCGTAGTCGCAGGCCTTTATAGGGTCGGCAACGTGGTGCAGGTTCACTTCGAACTGCGCCGGGGCACTTTCCTTGACGATGGCGTCGGCAGGGATGCCTTGCTCTTTTGCACCTTCCAGAATGTCCTGGAGGCAGTCGACGTATTCGTCGAGGTCGTCGATCAGGTAGACCTGTGTCGAGTGCGGGCGTTTGCCGGAGATCGGCGAGCGGGGCGGTTGTGGCCGGCCATTCACGTTCTCCTGGTCAATCAGGTAGAACTCCAGCTCGAATGCGGCGCAGATGGTCAGACCGAGGTCGTCAAACTTGCTTACAACTTGGCGGAGAACTTCGCGAGGATCGGCGAAGAAAGGTTCACCTTCGAGTTCGTGCATGGTCATCAGCAGCTGCGCGGTTGGGCGCTTTTGCCAGGGTTCATTGCACAGGGTGTCGGGGATTGGATAACAGATTCGGTCAGCATCACCGATGTCCAGGCCCAGGCCGGTGCTTTCCACCGTTGAGCCGTTGATATCCAGGGCAAATAGAGAGGCAGGCAGGTTAATGCCCTTCTCGTAAACCTTGTGGAGGCTGGTGCGTTCGATGCGCTTGCCGCGCACCACACCATTCATATCCGCAATTAGAAGGTCTACGTACAGAACCTCAGGATGATCCTTAAGGAACGCGTTCGCTTCGTTAAGCTGAACGGCACGCGGGGGTACCGACATGATGCAACACCTTTGTTGTTAAAAATATCAATCATTGATCTCTTCGGGTTTCAGTCAACCCGAACGGCATGCCGAAGTCAAGCGAGGCCTTTTTTGCCCTAAAAAAGCGCCATGAGGGCTTTTTTGGGGCTTTTTGGGGCAGTTTTTTGGGATTGGGGCTCTTGGAACCAGCACGTTTGAGCGGGCCGTGTTGTATTTTTTACGGGGGTGTTGTGTAAAAAAATGAACAAGGCTAAGCTCGATTCAAACCCATAACAGCAATAATACCGGGGTGCTTCATGTCTCGCCTGCCGTTAATCGGCGTCACCGCCTGCTCCAAACAGGTCGGTCTGCATGCTTATCACATCAGTGGCGACAAATACGTCCGTGCAGTGGCCACCGCTGCCAAGGGCTTGCCATTGATCATTCCGTCCCTGGCGGATGTGCTCGACCCGGCCAATATTCTTGACGGCCTGGACGGCATTCTTTTTACCGGCTCACCTTCCAACATCGAACCCTTTCACTACGACGGTCCGGCCAGCGCGCCCGGGACTGCTCATGATTCTGCACGGGACCAAACCACCCTGCCGCTGCTGCGTGCCGCCATCGCGGCCGGCGTTCCGGTGCTGGGGATTTGCCGTGGCTTCCAGGAAATGAACGTGGCGTTTGGCGGCAGCCTGCACCAGAAGGTTCACGAAGTGCCGGGCATGATGGATCACCGCGAAGACGACACCCAGCCGCTGGACATCCAGTATGGCCCGGCGCACCCGGTGGCCATCTCCCCGAATGGGGTATTGGCAAGCCTGGGCTTGCCGTCGACGATCCAGGTCAACTCGATTCATTCACAGGGCATCGACCGCCTGGCGCCGGGTTTTCAGGTCGAGGCCACCGCGCCGGACGGCTTGATCGAAGGCTTTTCGATCCCCGCGGGCAAGGCTTTTGCTTTAGGAGTGCAATGGCACCCCGAATGGCAGGTAAGCTCTAACCCGCACTACCTCGCAATCTTCCAGGCATTTGGCAATGCCTGTCGAAAGCGGGTGATGCAACGCGACGCGGATGCTGCGTCAACTTACGCCTGACCTTTAATGGATGTCAGGAAACACAGCCCAGAGGCATTTATGAGTAACAACCTCGACCAGCTCACCGATTGGTTGAAAGACCACAAGATCACAGAAGTCGAATGCATGATTGGCGACCTCACCGGCATCACCCGGGGCAAGATCTCGCCGACCAACAAGTTCATCGCCGAAAAAGGCATGCGCCTGCCCGAAAGCGTTCTGTTGCAGACCGTGACCGGCGACTATGTCGAAGACGACATCTATTACGAATTGCTCGACCCGGCCGACATCGACATGATCTGCCGCCCGGACGAGAACGCGGTGTACCTGGTGCCCTGGGCCATAGAGCCTACCGCCCAGGTGATCCACGACACCTACGACAAGCAAGGCAACCCGATCGAGCTGTCGCCGCGCAACGTGCTCAAGAAAGTCCTCAAGCTCTACGCCGACAAAGGCTGGCAGCCCATCGTGGCGCCGGAGATGGAGTTCTACCTGACCAAACGCTGCGAAGACCCGGACTTCCCGCTGCAACCGCCGATTGGCCGCTCCGGTCGCCCGGAAACCGGCCGCCAGTCCTTCTCTATAGAAGCCGCCAACGAATTCGACCCGTTGTTCGAAGACGTCTACGACTGGTGCGAGCTGCAGGAGCTGGACCTCGACACGTTGATCCACGAAGACGGCACCGCGCAGATGGAAATCAACTTCCGTCACGGCGATGCATTGTCCCTGGCCGACCAGATCCTGGTGTTCAAGCGCACCATGCGCGAAGCGGCGCTCAAGCACAACGTGGCGGCCACCTTCATGGCCAAGCCCATGACCGGCGAGCCCGGCAGCGCGATGCACCTGCACCAGAGCATCATCGATATCGCCACCGGCAAGAACGTCTTCTCCAATGAAGACGGGAGCAAGAGCGAGCTGTTCCTGCATCACATCGGTGGCCTGCAGAAATTCATCCCCGAGTTGTTGCCGCTGTTCGCGCCCAACGTGAACTCGTTCCGCCGCTTCCTGCCCGACACTTCGGCGCCGGTCAACGTGGAGTGGGGCGAAGAAAACCGCACCGTTGGCCTGCGGGTACCGGATGCCGGCCCACAGAACCGTCGGGTGGAAAACCGCCTGCCGGGCGCCGACGCCAACCCGTACCTGGCGATTGCCGCCAGCCTGCTGTGTGGCTACATCGGCATGGTCGAAGGCATCAGCCCAAGTGCGCCAGTGGTTGGCCGTGGTTACGAGCGCCGCAACCTGCGCCTGCCGCTGACCATCGAAGACGCCCTGGAACGCATGGAAAACAGCAAGACCATCGAGAAATACCTGGGTCACAAATTCATCACAGGCTACGTCGCGGTCAAGCGGGCCGAGCATGAAAACTTCAAGCGCGTGATCAGTTCGTGGGAGCGGGAATTCCTGCTCTTCGCCGTCTGATGCGCCGGGCGCGCCCTTTAAACGGCGCGTCCTCACCTGAAACATCTAGGAGATTGGTATGTCCAGCAACAACCCGCAAACCCGTGAATGGCAAGCCTTGAGCAGCGATCACCACCTGGCGCCGTTCAGCGACTTCAAGCAATTGAAAGAGAAAGGCCCACGGATCATCACCAAAGCCCACGGCGTTTACCTGTGGGACAGCGAAGGCAACAAGATTCTCGACGGCATGGCCGGCCTGTGGTGCGTGGCGATCGGTTACGGTCGCGACGAACTGGCTGATGCGGCTGCCAAGCAGATGAAAGAGCTGCCTTACTACAACCTGTTCTTCCAGACGGCCCACCCGCCGGTGCTGGAACTGGCCAAAGCCATCTCCGATATCGCCCCGCAAGGCATGAACCACGTGTTCTTCACCGGTTCCGGCTCCGAAGGCAACGACACCATGCTGCGTATGGTCCGCCACTACTGGGCGATCAAAGGCCAGCCGAACAAGAAAACCATCATCAGCCGCAAGAATGGCTACCACGGCTCCACCGTGGCCGGCGCGAGCCTGGGCGGCATGACCTACATGCATGAACAGGGCGACTTGCCGATCCCGGGCATCGTCCATATCGCCCAGCCGTACTGGTTCGGCGAAGGCGGCGACATGAGCCCGGAAGAGTTCGGCGTGTGGGCGGCCAACCAGTTGGAAGAGAAGATTCTGGAACTGGGCGTGGACAACGTCGGTGCCTTTATTGCCGAGCCGATCCAGGGCGCCGGTGGCGTGATCGTGCCGCCTGCCAGCTACTGGCCGCGCATCAAGGAAATCCTCGCCAAGTACGACATCCTGTTCGTGGCCGATGAAGTGATCTGCGGCTTTGGCCGTACCGGTGAGTGGTTCGGTAGCGATTTCTACGACCTCAAGCCAGACATGATGACCATCGCCAAGGGCCTGACCTCGGGCTACATCCCGATGGGCGGCCTGATCGTGCGCGACGACGTGGTTGCGGTGCTGAACGAAGGCGGTGATTTCAACCACGGTTTCACCTACTCCGGTCACCCGGTGGCGGCGGCTGTCGCCCTGGAAAACATCCGCATCATGCGCGATGAACAAATTGTTAAGCGCGTTCACGACGAAACGGCACCCTATTTGCAAAAGCGTCTGAGGGAACTGGCTGATCACCCGCTGGTGGGTGAAGTTCGCGGTGTGGGCATGCTCGGTGCGATCGAGTTGGTACAGGACAAGGCAACACGCAAACGTTACGAAGGCCGTGGCGTTGGCATGATCTGCCGTACGTTCTGCTTCGAGAATGGCCTGATCATGCGCGCCGTGGGCGACACCATGATCATTTCGCCACCGCTGGTGATCAGCAAGGCCGAGATAGACGAGTTGGTGACCAAGGCGCGGCACTGCCTGGACCTGACTTTGGCGGCATTGCAGGGCTAAATGCTAGGCTCAGAACGCAGCGCCGGTTGGGCGCTGCTTCTGGGATGTTAGAAAAGTGGGGCATTGGTTGAAAGCCGGCCCTTGAACTTGCCAGACTGTCGCCCTGTTTTGTTGCCCTTAGACGGGCTGCGAAACACGTTGTACTTAAAGAACGAACGTGGCCCAAAAAAGAAAAAATTGGAGCATGACCGAATGAAGGCATTAGGTTTGAAGAACGCTGGCAAGACCCTCCTGGCCTTGTCCCTGATGGGGGCCATGGCAGGCGCGGCGCACGCCGACGATAAAGTGCTGCACGTTTATAACTGGTCCGACTACATCGCACCGGACACCATCGCGAACTTTGAAAAAGAGTCCGGGATCAAGGTGGTCTATGACGTGTTCGACTCCAACGAAACCCTGGAAGCCAAGTTGCTGGCAGGCAAGTCCGGTTACGACATCGTCGTGCCGTCGAACAACTTCCTGGCCAAGCAGATCAAGGCCGGTGTTTACCAGGAACTGGACAAGTCCAAACTGTCGAACTACGACAACTTGAACAAATCCCTGCTTAAAGCCGTGTCCGTCAGCGACCCGGACAACAAGCACGCCTTCCCGTACATGTGGGGCTCGATCGGCATCGGTTACAACCCGGAGAAGGTCAAGGCCGCACTGGGCATCGACAAGATCGACTCGTGGGACACCATCCTCAAGCCGGAAAACCTCGCCAAGCTCAAAGGCTGCGGTGTGAGCTTCCTCGATTCGCCAACCGAAATGCTGCCGGTGGCGCTGCATTACCTGGGCCTGCCGACCGACACCCAGAAGAAAGAAGACCTCAAGCAAGCCGAGGCGCTGTTCCTCAAGCTGCGTCCTTCGATCGGCTACTTCCACTCGTCCAAGTACATCTCCGACCTGGCCAACGGCAACATCTGCGTAGCCGTGGGTTACTCGGGTGACGTGCAACAGGCCAAGTCCCGCGCGGCTGAAGCCGGTGGCAAGGTCAAGGTTGCCTACGACATTCCGAAAGAAGGTGCCGGCAGCTTCTACGACATGGTCGCCATCCCTAAAGATGCCGAAAACGTCGACGCCGCCTACAAGTTCATGAACTACCTGCTCAAGCCGGAAGTCATGGCGAGCATTACCAACAGCGTGCGTTTCCCGAACGGTAACGAGAAAGCCACCGCACTGGTCGACAAAGACATCACCAGCGACCCGGGTATCTACCCGCCGGCGGACGTGCAAGCCAAGCTTTATGCAATTGCTGACTTGCCGGCTGCTACTCAGCGGGAAATGACCCGCAGCTGGACCAAAATCAAATCGGGCAAGTAAGCCGACTTGATACCCGTTTTGTTAACCGCCGCGATGCGCGCGGTGGTTAACAAAACAATTTAATGACAGAAAGTTTTGCCGGATCGGTTTATCGAGGGTAAGTTGCGCGCCGGTTTTGTTGCCGGGCAACAACTTCGGGCCCAACTATTTAAGAGGACCTCCACTTGCCAATTTCTTTATTTCGCAAAGCCATGCTGGTGGGTGCAGGTATCACGCTGGCTGTCAGCGTGCAGGCCGCGCCGACTGTGCATATTTATAACTGGTCGGACTACATCGGCCCCGACACCCTGGCCAACTTTGAAAAGGCCACCGGCATCAAGCCGGTCTACGACGTGTTCGACTCCAACGAAACCCTGGAAGGCAAGTTGCTGGCCGGGCGTACCGGGTATGACGTGGTCGTGCCGTCGAACCACTTCCTCGGCAAGCAGATCAAGGCCGGGGCGTTCCAGAAGCTCGACAAGTCGCAGCTGACCCACTACGCCAACCTCGACCCGGCGCTGCTCAAACGCCTGGAAAAAAATGACCCAGGCAACCAGTACGCCGTGCCGTACCTGTGGGGCACCAACGGCATTGGCTACAACGTCGACAAGGTCAAGGAAGTGCTGGGCGTCGACCATATCGATTCCTGGGCCGTGCTGTTCGAGCCGGAAAACATGAAGAAGCTGGCCACGTGCGGCGTGTCGTTCATGGACTCGGCGGATGAAATGCTGCCGGCGGTGCTCAACTACATGGGCCTGAACCCCAACAGCACCAACCCTGAAGACTACAAGAAGGCTGAAGAGAAACTCCTGAAAGTGCGTCCGTACGTGACCTACTTCCATTCTTCCAAGTACATCTCGGACCTCGCCAACGGCAACATCTGCGTGGCGGCCGGCTTCTCCGGTGATGTGTTCCAGGCCAAGGCCCGTGCGGCCGAGGCGGGCAAAGGCGTGAACATCGCCTACGTGATTCCCAAAGAAGGCGGCAACCTGTGGTTCGACGTGCTGGCCATCCCCAAGGATGCGACCAACGTCAAAGAGGCCCTCGCCTTCATCAACTATTTGCTGAAACCTGAGGTGATCGCTCAGGTCAGTGATTACGTCGGTTATGCCAACCCTAACCCAGGGGCGGACAAACTGATGGAGCAATCGATACGCACTGACGAAGCGGTTTACCCACCGCAGGCGGTTCTCGACCGGACTTTTGTCAACTTCGAGCTACCCCCGAAAGTGCAACGTTTGATGACCCGTAGCTGGACCAAGGTCAAGACGGGCAAGTAAGGCTCAAACTATCCAAGGCTCGTCCGTATTGGGCGAGCTGCACTCTTTTTTTCTGGGAGTTTCGTAAATGGCAGTTGCCTCCGGCGCCTATAAGAAAGCCCTCGAGGGCGACCAGACACCGAAAAAGGTGCTGGTCAAAATCGACCGGGTCACGAAGAAGTTCGACGAGACGATTGCCGTGGACGATGTGTCCCTGGAAATCAAGAAAGGCGAGATATTCGCCTTGCTCGGCGGATCGGGTTCGGGCAAATCCACCTTGCTGCGCATGCTCGCAGGCTTCGAGCGCCCAACGGAAGGACGCATTTACCTCGACGGTGTAGACATCACCGACATGCCGCCCTACGAGCGGCCGATCAACATGATGTTCCAGTCCTACGCCTTGTTCCCCCACATGACCGTGGCCCAGAACATCGCGTTTGGCCTGCAACAGGACAAGATCCCCAAGGCCGAGGTCGACGCCCGCGTGGCCGAGATGCTCAAGCTGGTGCAGATGAGCCAGTACGCCAAGCGCAAGCCGCACCAGCTGTCTGGTGGCCAGCGTCAGCGGGTGGCGTTGGCGCGTTCCCTGGCAAAGCGTCCGAAACTGCTGTTGCTCGATGAGCCGATGGGCGCATTGGACAAGAAGCTGCGTTCGCAGATGCAACTGGAGCTGGTTGAGATCATCGAGCGCGTAGGCGTGACCTGCGTGATGGTGACCCACGACCAGGAAGAGGCCATGACCATGGCCGAGCGCATCGCGATCATGCACCTGGGCTGGATCGCCCAGATCGGCAGCCCGATCGACATCTATGAAACGCCTACCAGCCGCCTGGTGTGCGAGTTCATCGGCAACGTCAACATCTTCGACACCCAGGTGGTGGACGACGCCGAAGGCCACGCGGTACTCAAGTGCCCGGACCTGGACCGCGACATCTACGTCGGCTACGGCATCGCTACCTCGGTGGAAGACAAGTCGGTGACCTACGCCATCCGCCCTGAAAAGCTGCTGGTGACCACCGAAATGCCGACCTGCGAGCACAACTGGTCCAGCGGCAAGGTGCACGACATCGCCTACCTGGGCGGCCACTCGGTGTTCTACGTCGAATTGCCGAGCGGCAAGCTGGTGCAATCCTTCGTGGCCAACGCCGAACGCCGTGGCCAGCGCCCAACCTGGGGTGACCAGGTGTACGTGTGGTGGGAAGACGACAGCGGCGTGGTACTTCGCTCATGAACATGAAGAAGTTCAAACGCCAGCTGCAACGAATAACGCCCGGTGGCCGGCATGTGGTCATCGGGATCCCTTTCCTCTGGCTGTTCCTGTTCTTCGCGCTGCCGTTCTTCATCGTCTTGAAGATCAGCTTTGCCGAAGCCGACGTGGCGATCCCGCCGTACACCGAGATCTACACCTTCGTTGAACAGAAACTGCAGTTGGTGCTGAACCTGGCCAACTACGGGATGCTGGGCGATGACGAGTTGTACATCGCGGCGTACCTGGGCTCGCTGAAGATGGCGTTTTTCAGCACCATCCTTTGCCTGCTGATCGGCTACCCGATGGCCTACGCCATTGCCAGCGCCCGCAAGGAAATCCAGACCGTGCTGGTGCTGCTGATCATGATGCCGACCTGGACGGCCATCCTGATCCGCGTGTATGCGTGGATGGGCATCCTCAGCAACAACGGTTTGCTCAACAGCTTTTTGATGTCCATCGGGCTGATCAACGAACCGCTGCAGATCCTCAACACCAACATCGCGGTGTACATCGGCGTGGTTTATTCGTACCTGCCGTTCATGATCCTGCCGTTGTACGCCAACCTGGTGAAGCACGACCAGAGCCTGCTGGAAGCCGCATCGGACCTCGGTTCGAGCACCTTCAACAGCTTCTGGAAAATCACCGTGCCGCTGTCCAAGAACGGCATCATCGCCGGCTGCATGCTGGTGTTTATCCCGGTGGTGGGCGAGTTCGTGATCCCGGAACTGCTGGGCGGTCCGGAAACCCTGATGATCGGTAAAGTGTTGTGGCAAGAATTCTTCAACAACCGTGACTGGCCGGTGGCGTCTGCCCTGGCGGTGGTGATGCTGGCGATCCTGATTGTGCCGATCATCCTGTTCAACCGCAGCCAAGCCAAAGAGATGGAGGGCAAGATATGAAGCGCGTCAGTTTCTCAAGCTTCATGCTGGTGGCGGGGTTGCTGTTCATCTACCTGCCGATGCTGATCCTGGTGATCTACTCGTTCAACGAATCCAAGCTGGTGACAGTGTGGGGCGGTTGGTCGGTGAAGTGGTACGTCGGCCTGTTGGACAACACCCAGTTGATGGGCTCGGTGGGTCGCTCCCTGGAAATTGCCTGCTACACGGCGATCGCGGCGGTGGCGCTGGGTACGTTGGCGGCATTCGTGCTGACGCGTATCAGCCAGTTCAAGGGCCGCACGCTGTTCGGCGGCCTGGTGACGGCACCGCTGGTCATGCCGGAAGTGATTACCGGCCTGTCGCTGTTGCTGCTGTTCGTGGCCATGGCGCAGATGATCGGCTGGCCCCAGGAACGTGGCCTGGTCACCATCTGGATTGCCCACACCACGTTCTGTTCGGCGTATGTGGCGGTGGTGGTGTCGGCGCGCTTGCGTGAGCTGGACCTGTCGATTGAAGAGGCGGCAATGGATTTGGGGGCGCGGCCATGGAAGGTGTTCTTCCTGATCACCATCCCGATGATCGCGCCGTCGCTGGCGGCGGGCGGCATGATGTCGTTCGCGCTGTCCCTGGATGACCTGGTGTTGGCCAGCTTCGTGTCGGGGCCGGGCTCGACCACGTTGCCGATGGAAGTGTTCTCGGCGGTGCGCCTGGGGGTTAAACCCGAGATCAACGCCGTGGCCAGCCTGATTCTGTTGGCGGTGTCGCTGGTGACCTTCCTGGTGTGGTTCTTCAGCCGTCGTGCCGAAGAACACCGCAAGAAAGCCATCCAGCAGGCGATTGAAGAAGCGGCTGCGGATGGTTGGGAGAAGCCGGCGGACTCGCGTCGTGCACCGGCACCGGTCTAACTGACGGAACCGGCTTTAAAAATGTGGGAGCTGGCTTGCCTGCGATGGCGGTGTATCAGTCAACAAATTAGTCGACTGTCACACCGCCATCGCAGGCAAGCCAGCTCCCACAGTGGTTTTGTGGTGTTTACAAGGTTGTGTTTCAGGCCACCCAAGGCGACTTGCGAATCACCTCGACAAAGTTCATCGGCTTGAACCCAGGCTCCTGATCCACCAACACATCGGTCTTCACGTTGCCAAACGTGGTCTGCGGGCGATGGCGCAAGCCGTCGGCAAACGCGCAGATGATGCACTCCTTGAACCCTTCACCCCGAGGGTGCGCATGCACCACGGCTTCGCGCTGCACGCTGCTGAACGCCGCGTACTCCATCCCCAGCACGTCCATTTCCACGCCGGCCGTCACTAGCGCCACGGTCGGACGCAGATGCTTGGGCACACCCGGTGTGGTGTGCAGGGCGATCGACAACCACACTTGCTCGATATCGTCGTCGCTCAACCCGTACGGCTTGAGAAAGTCCGCCGCGGCGTTGGCGCCGTCCACTTCAAAACGCTCGTCGTCACTGCGGTGCCCGTCCACCAGGCCCAAATCGTGGAACATCGCGCCGACGTACAACAACTCCGGGTTATAGGCCAACTGCTGGCGCTCACCGCTCAAGGCGCCGAACAGGAATACCCGGCGGGAGTGGTGGTACAGCAGGTCGGATTCGATGTCGCGGATGTATTCGGTGGTGGCCTTGGCCAGGGCGCTGTCCGGGATCTTGATGCCGGCGATGGTGGTGCTCATGGTCGTTCTCCTCAAGAAAGCGCCGGGGTTGGCGCTGATGAGTCCAGTCTGGTCGCGCACCCGCGAGGGGGCTACCGCGGCGAGGGCGCGATCCCGGCCAATGTGCCGCGATATCGCGCCAAGCAGCCTGTGGGAGCTGGCTTGCCTGCGATGCGGCCAACGCGGTCTGTCAGTTAGACTGAGGTGATGCCATCGCCGGCAAGCCAGCTCCTACAGGGGTTTGTGTTTATTCAGTTGAAAAGGTGTTCCTGCTCATGGGCAAAACCGTCGCCATCCTGATCTTCCCCGGCGTCCAGTCACTGGACGTGACCGGGCCCCTGGATGTGTTCTGTGAGGCCAACCGGTTTCTGCCGCCCGGGGAGCATTACCAGCTGGAGGTGATTGGCCTGGGGCACGGCAACATGGCCTGTTCCAACGGTTTGTCATTGCAGGCGCACCGGCATTTCAGCGACGCCCTCGAGCCTTACGACCTGCTGTTGATGGCCGGCGGGCCGCAGCTGCCGTTCGAGGATTTTGGCCCGGTATTCAATCAATGGCTGCGGGACGCCAGTGCTCGAGCGAAGCGCTTCGGCTCCATCTGCAACGGTGCCTTCCTGCTCGCCCGCGCCGGGTTGCTGGACGGGCGCACGGTCACCACCCACTGGGGCGACGCCGCCGATCTGGCCAGCTTATGCCCGTCGGCCCAGGTGGAAGCCGACCGCCTCTATGTGCAGGACGGCAACCTCTACACCTCCGCCGGGGTGACGGCGGGCATTGACCTGTCGCTGTACCTGCTGGCCCAGGACCACGGCTCGGAAGTGGCCCTCAGCGTGGCCAAGCGTCTGGTGGTGTTTACCCAGCGTTCCGGCGGGCAGTCGCAGTTCAGCCCGTTTCTCACGCCCCACGCCGAAGCCACCTCGGCGGTGGCATTGGTGCAGCTGTACGTATTGGCCAACCTGACGGGCGACCTGACCATCGCCGACCTGGCCAAGGCGGCGAACATGAGTGCGCGCAACTTCTCGCGGGTATTTGCCCGGGAAGCGCAGATCACCCCGGCGGAGTTCGTCGAGCGGGCGCGGGTGGATGCGGCGCGGGTGATGCTGGAAAGCACCCACGCACCGCTCAAGACCGTGGCGTATCAGTGCGGCTTTCGCGATGCCCAGCACATGCGCAGTGTGTTCAATCGCCGGCTGGGCGTGACGCCGCAACAATTCCGGCTTAACTTTGCGGCGCCGGTTTGAGCGTGTCGTAGGCTTCCAGGGCGCGCAGCGAGTAGATGTACGCCGCACCGGCGTTCAGCGAGATCGCCGTGGCCAGGGTCGCGGCCACTTCTTCGCGGGTGGCACCGGCCTTGATCGCCGCGTCGGCATGTACACCGATGCAACCGTCACAGCGGGTGGTGATGGCCACGGCGATGGAAATCAGCTCGCGGGTCTTGGCATCGAGGACGTTGTTTTCCTCGGCAGCTTCCCCCAGCGCCATGTAGGCTTTGACCATCTTCGGGTTGCTCTTGCCCAGTGCGCCAAAGGCTTTCTTCACGGTAGGCAGCAAGTCGGACCAGTTATTGAACATTGCGTTAACTCCTCAGCGGGTTGGGTATGAAGCCAGTGTGCCCGGTGCAGGTTTGCTGCTTTTGTTCGATCCACTCACCTTTTTGACCGATGCTCGCAAATGAACTCCATCGACACCTTGATCGCCCTGGCCAACCTGCGGGGCAGCCTGGACCTGCGTTGCCAGTTCCAGGGCGCCTGGGCCATGGACCACGAGCCCGAGCCGCTCGGCGTGGCGCCGTATCACATCGTGCTGGCGGGCACCTGTCGCGCCGAATTGTCCGGCGGCCAGCAAGTGACGCTGGAGGAGGGCGACATCCTGTTGATGCCCGGTGGCGCGACGCATCTGGTGCGCAGCCAGGGCGCGCGGGTAGAGCCGGTGGCGCAGACCGTGATCAAGGGCGGCCTGCTGCCGATCCATCGCCTGGGGAGTGATCAGCCGGACGTGGACATGCTCTGCGGCAGTTTTCGCTACAACCGCCAGTCGCTGTTGTTCAGTGCGTTGCCGGACTACCTGGTGGTGTCCAGCCGGCAGTGGCAGGCCGATGGACAGTTGGCGGCACTGATCGCCTTGCTGCGCAGCGAGGCGGACGGTCAGCAGTTGGGCGCGCGGTTTTTTATCGATGCGCTGTCGTCGGCGTTGTTCACCCTGATTTTGCGGGCCTGGCTTACGCAGCAAGCCCCGGCGGCGGGCACCTTTGCCTTGCTGGCCGACAAACGTCTGGGCAAGGCCTGGCAGGCGATGTTGGCCGAGCCCGGGCATGAGTGGACCATCGACAGCCTGGCCAGCGCCGCGTCGATGTCCCGGGCGACGTTCATGCGGGCGTTTGTCAAAGTGGCCGGCGTTTCGCCGTGGGTGCTGCTGACGCAATTGCGCATGGAGTTGGCGTTCAACCTGCTGCATCAGTCGCGGCTGAGCCTGACGGACATCGCCGCCCAGGCGGGGTATCAATCCCAGGCGGCGTTCAGCAAGAAATTCAAGGAAACCTACGGTGAGGCGCCGGGGCGGCTTCGAGCACGGTAGATGCCACGATGGAGCGCTAAATGTGGGAGCTGGCTTGTGTGGGAGCCGGGCTTGCCCGCGATGGCATCACCGCGGTGTAACTGAGATACCGAGGCGCCTGCATCGCAGGCAAGCCAGCTCCCACACAAGCCAGCTCCCACACAGTCCGTATTTCAACCACCTATCTGGCAGGCAACAGCTTCAGCGTACTGCGGGTATTCGCCGTCACTTCCTCATCATTGAAATGTGCCTGCTCATACCCGCCTTCGATATACGTTTCCGCCTGGTCGGCGTAGTGCTTGTCGAACGGCACGCCACTCTGCCCGACCGGGTTGATGGTCAGCGCATGCGCAGCGTCGGCGAAGTCGATCAGGCGCCGGGTCGATGGGCCGTAGGTCACTGGCCACGGCGCCGGGCCGATCTGTGCCGACAGGTTGTTGGGCACTTCATGGGTACCGGGAGCGGCAAACGGGCCGACGTTGACGATCTTGTCCAACGGCTTCTGCGAGCCCAGCGGATGGCCGTGGGTCAGGGTGTGGGCCTTGCCCCACTGCCACTGCGACGGGTCATCGCCGAAGGTCGCCTTGAGGTGTTGCAGGCTGTTGTCCCAGGCGAGCTTGACGGTGTCGGCGCGGTGGCCGTCCCACCAGGGCGAATCCGCTGAAGCCGTCAGGCGCGGCAAGGCGGCGTCCACCACGCGGGTGCTCAGGAGCGTCTTGAACATCGCGCCCCCCAGTTTCGGGCGAAACGCTGCATCGGTGAGGTTGAACAGGAACTGGTTGAACAGCGTGGCACTGGTGGAGTCCAGCGGGTAATCACCTTTCCACGTTGCCAGTTGCTCCACCAGTTTCAACTGCGCCGGGTCCTTGACTACTTCACGCAGCACCGGCAGCAGCGGCGCCAGCAGTCGCGGGCCGTAGGCGGTGGTGGTGCCGAGCTGCAGGGCCTGGCTGTTCTCCACGTCCCATTTCACGCTGTTGTCGCTCAGTTGCGCGTTCAGCTGCTGGCCACGGTCGGCGAGGTTGTAATAACCGGGGATCGGCATGCCGGTGGGCGACGCCGGCTGGGCGTTGGCGGATACCACATAACCCCGCGCCGGGTTTTCTTCCTGGGGATTGGCGCTGAACGGGTAGAACCCGAGTTTGTCCGCCTGGGCGGTGCTGCCGTCGAGGATAAAACCCGGGTTGACCCCCGCCGGGCGGATCGGCAATTGCGCTGCCGCCCACCAGCCGATATCGCCCTTGGCATTCGCCCACACGATGTTCAGGCCAGGCGCCTGGACCTTGGCCGCCGCCGCCCGGGCCTTGGCCAGCGTGTCGGCACGGTTGAGCTGGTAGAAGCCGTCGAGGATCGGGTTCTCGGTATCGAGGAACGCCCACCACATGGCGATCGGGGTCTTGCCGGCGTTTTCCCCGAGTACGTCATTGATGATCGGGCCGTGGGGCGAAGTGCGCAGGGTGAGGGTTACCGGGTCCTGGCCCTTGACCGCGATCTGCTGCTCGCTGCTGGTCATGTCCACCCACTTGTCGTGGTACCAGACCTGGTTGGGGTTGTCCGGGTTGACCTTCTCGGCGATCAGGTCGAGGTCATCGTTCTGGAACATGGTCAGGCTCCAGCCGAAATCCTTGTTGTGGCCCAGGAACGCCACCGGCACCAGCGCGTTGTGATAACCGTAAAGCTCGAAGCCCGGCGCCGACAGCTGCGCCTCGTACCACACCGACGGCACCGAGAAGCGAATATGCGGGTCACCCGCCAGCAACGGCTTGCCGCTCTTGGTGCGGCTGCCGCTGATGGCCCAGGCGTTGCTGCCTTCGAACTGCGGCAGGCCGTTGTCGGCCAGGGCCTGTTCGCTCAATTGGGCGATGGCGCCGAGGTCTTTCCAGTCTCCGGCCGCCAGGTTCAGCGCGCCCTTGGGCTGCCAGTCGAGGTCGAATACTTTCAGGTAGTCGTTGCCCAACTGGTCGCGCACGTAAGTCAGCAAGGGTTCGGTGCGAAAGGCGGCGGCAAAGCTGTAGGCCAGGTAGCCGGCGACGCTGATGGTGTCTTCGGCGGTAAACGGGCGCTTGGGGATGCCCAGTACGTCGAACTCCATGGGGCTGGCGTGGCGGTCCTGATACTGGTTGACCCCGTCCAAGTAGGCTTGCAGGGCCTTCCAGGATGCCGACTCATGGTCCATGTGCTCGACGTAGCTCAAGGCGCGTTCGCGGATGCGCAGGCTGCGGAACAGTTTGTCGGTCTCCAGCAGCTTGGGGCCCAGCACTTCGGCCAGTTCGCCACGGGACAGGCGCCGCATGATTTCCATCTGGAACAGCCGGTCCTGGGCGTGCACATAGCCGAGGGCGCGGTACAGGTCGGTCTCGTTCTCGGCGCGGATATGCGGCACGCCACGGTCGTCGTAACGCACGGTGACCGAGCCTTGCAGGTGGGCCAGCTCCACCGTGCCCTGGCGGGTCGGTTGCTTGCTGTACACGTACCAGCCGGCGCCCACCATAAGGGCGACGAGCAGGATGGCCAGCGCGGTCAGGATGCGTTTCATGGGTTGTCCCTTATTAGTGATCCGGGCAGTTTAGTGGGTTTGGCGAGCGGTGAGGAAGAAGCTGTTGGCTTTGCGTTCCCTGAACCTCACCTGCATGAAGTTGGGGTTCTGAAGTTCGACGCGGATGGGCGGGTTATTATGTTTGCTCTGTTACATGAAGCCCGCTGCGCCGTGATCAACCAGGCCATCCGGGCGCGCCTTTGCTATCACTTTCGGAATGCAATTTATGTCAGATCCCAGCCGTGCACAGGTGCCTTATGCCTGCTGCATGGAAACGCCAGCGCTGATCAGCAGCTTTTTGCGCCACCCGCCGGTGGGCTTCAATGCCCAGCTGTCAGCACAGGGACTGCCGTACTTTTTCACCCGGTTCGACCTGCTGACCACCGCCGACGATGAGCTGCGTGCCCGCCTGCACAGTTGGCCGGGGTATCGGTTGTGGCAGTCATGGCTGCATATCGACACCTGCTTTGTCGGCACCACGGTCAGCGAATATTCCCCGTTCCCGCTGAGCGTGCCACCGCAGGACCTGGCGCAATGGCTGCAACAGGAATGCGCCCCGCAACGCAAACTCACCATCGTCAAGGATGTGCCGCTGGATTCTCCGCTGCTCAGCGTCGAGGACAATCGCTATGCACAGGCGTTGATCGAAGCCTGCACCCAGCGCGGGTTCATCAGCGTGGAGGGCCAGGCGCTGGCCTACGTGCCCATCGACTTCACCTCGACCGACGAGTATCTGTCGCGCTTGTCCCACAGCCGCCGGCGCAATATCCGCCGCAAGTTGCGCAGCCGTGAGGCATTGCGCATTGAAATCCTGGACACCGGCGATGCGCGGTTCAGCGACGAGCAATGGCAGCAGGAGCTGTATCGGCTGTACAAGGCGGTGTATGCGCAGAGCGAAATCCACTTCGATCTGCTCACCCCCGAATTCTTCATCCAGTTGCTGACCGATGCCGACAGCGGTGGGCATGTGTTCTGCTATTGGGACGAGGATGAGCTGGTGGGCTACAACCTGTGCTACCAGCAAGACGGCAAGCTGCTCGACAAGTACATCGGCCTGAACTACCCGCTGGCGCTGGAGCACAACCTGTACTTTGTCAGCTGGTTTGTGAACCTGGAATACGCCCTGGAAAAGGGCCTGCAGTTTTACGTGGCGGGCTGGACCGACCCGCAGGTCAAGTCCAGCCTCGGCGCCAAATTCACCTTCACCCGCCATCTGGTGTGGGTGAGGAACCCGCTGTTACGCAAGGTGTTGAACCGCTTCCGTCACCACTTTGAAAGCGACATGCAATGGCAGCAGGAGCAAACCTCATGAGCCAGGCCCGCCCGGCGTTGATCCTCGATTTTGATGGCGCGGTGAGCAACATCCCTGGCGCCATCACCCTGCCGATGCAAACCTGGCAGGAGAAGATTCGTTTCGGCTGCCGCTGGGCGCAGTTCAAGGAACTGGAGAACGCCCTGCAAGCGCAGATGCCCAGCGACTACGGCTGTGTGTTTACCGGCAGTGGCGATTATCACCACCTCAGCCAGCTGTTGTTGAACCGCCTGCCCAGCCAGCAAAAAATCCAGCTGATCATTTGCGACAACCACCCGGACAACATGCGTTATCCGTTTGGCATCCATTGCGGGTCCTGGGTCTACTGGGCCAGCCGCCTGCCGCAGGTCGAGCATGTTCACGTGCTGGGCATTGGCTCGCCGGACATTTCCCTCAAGCACGCCTGGGAGAATCACTGGTCGCCGCTGGTGAAACGCAAGCTGACCTACTGGAACACCAACGTCGATACTCGCTGGTTGAACTGGATCGGCGCGGGCCGCAGCAACCGGGCCTTCAGCAATGCCGACGAGTTGATGAGCGCGTTCCTGGCGCAGCTCGACCGGTCGCTGCCGGTGTATCTCTCCATCGATAAAGACGTGTTGAGCCCGGAGGTGGTGAACACCAACTGGGACCAGGGCGAGTTTCTGGAGAAGCACCTGAATCAGCTGATCGATGCATGCCAGGGCAGCATCATTGGCGCCGACATTACCGGTGACGTGTCGGCCTACCACTACCAGAGCAAGTTCAAGCGTTGGCTGAGTGCGTCGGATGGCCAGGAAGAATTGCCGGAGAACCAGGTGGTCATCTGGCAACAGCAGCAGAATGAGTTGAATGCACGCTTGCTGACCCGTATCGATCAGAGCTGGGTCAGCGCTTAAGAATCCGCCGCAGATGATCCAGCACCTGCTCAAACAGCTCGTCTGTCAGCCAGTGGCTGTTGCTGATCGATAGCGTCTGGGCGGCGAAGCTTTGCGCGCAGGGGATAGCGGCGCCTGGCTGTAACAGCGAAGTGAGTGCCGGGTAGCCCGGCAATACGTGGATAAACAGGCGGGTGACGCCCAGGCCCGCGGTCCACAGCTGCGCCATGGCGGTATCGCGGGTTTGTGCGCTGGGCATCACCACCATCAGGAACGGCCAGGTGCCTTGCTGGCCCGGGCCGTCGGTCAGTACCGACACACCGGGCAGGCTGTTGAGCAACGCCACGCGACGCAGCGCTCGCAGGCGCCCTTGCTGCAAATGCTCGGGCAAGCGTTTCAGCGCTGCGGCGCCGACCTTCTGGCGATAGCCGCCCAGGCGATGCAGCGGAATGTCGTTGACGGAAAAGTCGTCGCCCACCGCCGCCACTTCATCGCCCCGCGCCAGCGCCGCCCGCAGTGGATTGCCGTACACGTACTTCAGCCCGCGGGGCTGATAGGCCGCGGCATAGCCCCACAGCTCGGCGCTGCGTTGCAGTTCCCAGCGCAGGCTGAAGGGCAAGTCCTGCCGGCATTGCCGATGCAACGCCTGATGCAACGCGGCATCCCGGCTGAACAACACGCCACCTTCGGCCGTTGTCAGGCCTTTGCCCAGCGCCATGCTGAAAAAGCCGATGTCGCCTTTAAGCCCGACGCTTTTGCCCTCATCCCGCGCGCCCATGGCCTGGGCGGCATCCTCGATGACGGCTACGCCGAAAGGCTCGGCAATGCGTGTGGCGGCATCCACATCCGCCACGCGCCCGGCGAGGTGGGTGACGACGATGGCCAAGGTGTTTTCGTTGCACAGCTGCGCCAGCTGTTGCTCGTCGAGGTCGATGCTGCCCGGCTTTAAATCGCACGGCACCACGCGTAACGGCGGGCAGTGATGGGCCGCCAGGGCCACCAGCGGGCAGGTATAGGCCGGCACGATCAGCTCGGTGCGCCCAGGCATGCGCTGCTGCAACACGCGCAGCGCCATGATCAGCGCGGCGGTGCCGGAGCAGGGCAGGGCCGGCAGCGGGATATCGAGTTGTTGGGCCAGGTCGCGGGCCAGGTCGCCCGAGCGGTTGAACAAATCCTGCCAGCGCAGGGGAAGCCCCGCCGTCGGCGGAATCTCCCGCTGGCCGGCAACGCGGGTCATGAGGCCAGCGTCTGCGAGGGTTCGGCCTCGACGGTCTTGCTCTCTTTGTCTTCACTGCGCGCCAGGCACAGGATGCCCGCGATAATCAGCGCGCCCCCGACGATTTTAGGCAGGGTCAAGGTGTCGTTGAACAGCCACACGGAAATCAGCGTCACGCTGATCAGCTCCAGGTGGGACGCCGCAAATGCCGGGCCCACCGGCGCGTACTTGAGCAAGGTCATCCAGGTAAAAAACGCGCCGATGTAGCCCACGAAGGCGCCGTAGATCCACGGGGCACCGAACACGCGTACCAGCCACGCGGCGTCCATGGTCAGCGGCTCGGCATGAATCGAGGCGAATTTGAAACTCACCTGCGCCAACGTATCGAAAATGATCAGCGACAGAAAACCCAGGATATAAAAACGCTTCATTACTCAAACCCCACGACGGTCACGCCACAGGCGATCAGCATGATGCCGATCAACCGCCATTTGGTCAGGCTTTCCTTGAACAGGAAACGGCCCGCAATCATGATCACCACGATATTGATGGAGCCCAGCATCACGCCCACCGACAACGGTACCAGCGTCAGGAACGCCAGCCACAACACGAATTCGAAGACGTAGCAGATCACGCCAATCCAGATCCAGGGCCGCTTGAGCATATGGCGCCAGTGGGCCATGCCGTCATGCTCGGCACTGGCTGAGGCAGCGGCTTTAAATGCCAGCTGGCCGGACGTATCAACAATGACGTTGAGTATCCAGAGGATGATGGTTAATTGGCTCATGTGTTCCCGTGTCGTCAGCTGGTACGGCTAGCTGCTTACGATACAGCAGCATGCCGATACAGTTGTCCGAGTTTGCCGAACGAACAGCGTCTGTTCAGCTTGCGCCCGGTCAGGGTGGCGACGTTTCGCCGCTCCACTCGCAATAGCAGCCCACCGCCAGGGTGTGGGTGGCATTGACCTCGCGCCCGCCTTCGAGGGCTTGCAGGATGGGTTCGATAAAACTGTTGCTCGAATTACACGTCAGCCCTTCGCTGTAGGGCCCGAAATACGCGAGCTTGCCGCTGCGGTCCCAGATGCCCACGGCGGGGCTTGCGGGCAGGTGCTGGGCGCCGGGTACGGCCTTGAGGGCCTTCATCGCGCCGAGGGTGGCGGGCAGCTGGCCGTGGCTGCCGGCTTTCTGCAGGGAATAGAACTCCACGCCCCGGGGCGCGTACTGCTCGATCAGTTCGCCAAGGTGCTGCTGGTTGCCGACGTTGCACGGGCAGGCCGGGTCCCAGAAGTGCACCAGGCGGATCGGGCCGGGGCCGGCAAGCTCGGCGGGCAGGCTCAGGCTGTCACCGGAAAACACCGCCGTATGCTCACTGAACGCCCGCAGGTAACGACCCTGGAACCAGTCATACGCCGCCCATAACACGCCGGCGCAAATAATCACGATCAGGCTGGCGAAGAGGGTGGTGCGGTAGGGCTGTCGCATTTTGGATCAATCCTCGGAGGACGCGTAGCTTGCCATGCTTGCCCTGACAGATGAATATCGCGACTCGATATTCATCTGTTCAATGCGTTGAAGCCACAGTCTGGAAGTTTTTATGCCCGTTACGTTTGACCCTGATCATCTACGCGAAAGCTTGCGCCCCCTGGTGGACGCGCAGCCGCTTTCTGCCGAGGCCCGGGTCTACCAGCGCTTCTACGGCCTGGACCTGGCGACCCGCAAGTTGCCGCCAGTGAGTCGCCTGGGGCGCTTTGCGGTGGACGGGTTCGAGGTGGTCTGCCAGGTGTGGTGGCCGCCCGTTCCGGTGGCGACGATGTTTTTGTTCCATGGCTTCTACGACCATATGGGCCTGTACCGCCACGCGGTGGATTGGGCGTTGGACCAGGGTTTTGTGGTGATCGCCTGCGACTTGCCGGGCCATGGCCTGTCCAGCGGCGAGCGGGCCAGCATCGATGATTTTGCGGTGTATCAGGACGTGGTGCAGGCGCTGTTCGAACAGGCCAGGTCGTTGCAGTTGCCGCAGCCCTGGCACCTGTTCGGGCAGAGCACTGGCGGCGCGATTGTGGTGGATCACCTGCTTGACCATGGCACTGACAGCCCGGCCCAGGGCAAGACGTTCCTGCTCTCGCCGCTGGTGCGGCCTCGTGCCTGGGGCTGGTCGCAGCTCAGTTATTACCTGCTTCGGCCGTTCGTCAAAGGCATCGCCCGGCGTTTCAGCGATAACACCAACGACCCGCAGTTCAAGCCGTTCCTGGAAGCCGACCCGCTGCAACCGCGGCAACTGCCGACTGCCTGGGTGGGCGCCCTGGCGCGTTGGATCAAGCGCATTGAAGCGGCGCCACGCAGTACGCGGCGGCCGTTGATCGTGCAGGGTGAAGAGGACATGACGGTGGACTGGCAGCACAACCTGAAAGTGCTGCGCAGCAAGTTCGACCAGCCGGAAGTGTTGATGCTGCCGCGCGGCAGGCATCACTTGGCGAATGAGATTCCGGAGATTCGGCAGCAATACTTCAGGTTTCTCACCGACCACCTGAAATAACGCTGTTCCCTGTGGGAGCTGGCTTGCCTGCGATAGCGGTGTATCAGGCCACACGTTCATTACTGACCCACCGCTATCGCAGGCAAGCCAGCTCCCACATCGTTTACGGTGCCAGGCTTGAAGTACTTTGCCCCACCGCCAGCCCGGCCCGAATCGCCGCCAATGCCGCCTTGTAGTACGCCTTGCCATCCGGCGACTCCGCGAACGTCGCGAACTCCTCCAGCTCCGGGTCGGACAAATCCCGGTAGACATACAGCAGCGTGTTGTTCAAATCATTGCCAATCTGCTGCATCAAGCGCTCGCGCTGGCCGTTCAACATGCCTTGAGCCTGACCGCCGCCCAACAGGCCGGGGATCATCTGGCTCAAACTGTCGGCGGCCACTCCGGCGATCGCCAGGCTGACCTCAGCCCCGGCTTCCCGCGCAGGCAGCGCCTGGGCCAGGTGGCCGATGATCAGGCTGCGGGTGGCGTCGGCTTCCATGTGCGGCAAGCCCTGGGCATTCTTCGCCAATTGATCGCGGCGGGTCGCCAGCAACTCGGCGGCGACAATCTTGCGGCCGAGGGGCGACTGGAAAAAGGCCAGGGCCGGCTTCGGGTCCGTCAAATTCTTGCGCAGCTGCGCCTCGGCCCGCTGGTCTACCGACTGGGGCGCAAAGCGTTTATTGCTGTTGTCCACCAGCGCCTGATACACGGCGGGCGGCAAGCTGTTGCGGTAGCGTTGCTGGGCGGCACTGAGGGCGTCATTAAAATGCGCGCGCTGGTCTGCCCAGCCGGCGACCTTGTACAACTGGTCATGGCCGTCTGCCCAAGCGGGCAAAACGCAGAACATCAGCAAGGAAAAAAACAAACGACGCATATGGACTCCTGTCAGTCGGCCACTATTGTCCGTGTCGGGCGTAGGATTTGTCGAGAAATCCTATCGGTCACCTGACTAAAGTGTATTCAGACGCTCGGCGGCTCTGTCGGATTCACAGGCGTATGGATACTATGCGCGCCATGTCCATACCCTCCGATCACCCGCTGCTGTTACGCATTGTCGATGACCTGGCCGCACAAGGCTGGTCGCAGCAGAATATCTTCCTGCCCGAGGCTCTGACCCTCGAACTGGCGGCTGAGTGCCAAAAACGCGCCGCCGAAGGTGAATTGGCGCCGGCAGCCGTCGGACGCGGGCCGTCCCAGGAGATTCGCGAGGGCATTCGGGGTGACCATATCCAATGGCTGGAGCCGGGCGAAGTGGTCGCCTGCGACAACTACCTGGAGCTGATGGACAGCCTGCGGGTGGCGATGAACCGCGGCCTGTTCCTGGGGCTGGAAGATTTCGAAAGCCACTTCGCGATGTACCCGCCGGGGGCGTTTTACCTCAAGCATGTGGACCGCTTCCGCGATGACGACCGGCGCATGGTGTCGGCGGTGATCTACTTGAACAACGCCTGGCTGCCGGAGCACGGCGGCCAGTTGCGCATGTACCTCAAGGGCGACGTCGAATACGATGTGGTGCCCACCGGCGGTTGCCTGGTGGTGTTCCTGTCGGGGGAAATCCCCCATGAAGTCATGCCCGCCACTCGCGAACGCCTGTCCCTTACCGGTTGGTTTCGCCGGCGGGGTAACGAGCCGTTCTGATGATGCAAAAGATTCTGGTCAGCCGCTGCCTGCTGGGGCATCGGGTACGCTACGACGGAGGGGCCAGCGGGCCTTTCGACCAGTTGGCCGCGTGGCAGGCCGAAGGCCGGGTGGTTGCCGTGTGCCCGGAAGTGGCGGGTGGCTTGCCGACGCCGCGCCCGTCTGCCGAAATCCCCGGTGGGCAGGGCATTGATGTGTGGGAAGGCCGCGCCCAGGTGCTGACGGCCCAGGGCGAAGACTTCAGCGAAGCCTTCCTCGATGGCGCCCGGCAGGCGTTGGCGTTGGTGCAACGCCACGGCATCCGGGTTGCGGTGCTCAAGGCCAACAGCCCGTCTTGCGGCAACCTGCTGACCTATGACGGCACCTTCACCGGCGTGAAGGTGACGGGTGAAGGTGTGACGGCGGCGCTGCTCAAGCACCATGGGGTGCTGGTGTTCAGTGAGCTGGAGTTGCCCGAGGCGGCAGCGGCCCTGGCAAGACTCTCAAGCCCGACATAGATCAAAATGTAGGAGCTGGCTTGTCTGCGATAGCGGTGTATCAGCCTACATTTCTGGTGCTGACCCACCGCTATCGCAGGCAAGCCAGCTCCTACACTGACCGAGTCGTTTATTCGGCCCTGGCCACCGGCTTGCTCGCATCCATCCCGAACCACTTCTCCGACAGCGCCGTCAGCCGGCCATCGGCCTTCACCCGTTGCAGGGCCTTGTCCAGGCTGGCCTTGAACGCCGGGTTACCCTTCTGGAACGGAATCGCCAGGCTCAACGTCGGGCCCACATCTGCGCCTCCCTTCACCGGTAACTCGCTGTCGCGAATCGCGTAGGGAATCAGCAAGCGGTCACTGATGGCGGCATCAATCTGCTGGTCGGCAACGTCCTTGATCGGCTGTTTGGCATCGGCATAACTGCGCAGATCAACGCCCTCGGCGGTGCGCGCCTGTTCCACAAACTGGCTGCCCTGGGCCACGCCCAACGCCTTGCCCTTGAGCGCCGCAAAGCTGCCCAGCGGGCGTTGTTCCTGCTTGCGCACGATGAGTTGCGCGCTGGAGTAGCTGTAGGGCTCGCTGAAGTCGAAACGATCCGCCAGTTCAGGAGTCATAGCGATATGGTTGATCGCCACGTCGTACTTGGCGCTTTCCACGCCAGCCAGTAACTCGGCGGCATCGACGGTGATAAAGGAGGGGCGTACGTCCATTTCCTTGGCCAGCAACTCGCCCAGTTCCACTTCAAAACCGGTGAGTTTGTCGCCTTCCTTGAAATTGAAGGGCGGGGTGTTGGCTTCCAGGGCGATGCGCAGTTCCCCGCGGTCAAACACATCGTCGATCAGTTCGGCATGGGCCAAGGGGCTCACAAGGGGCAATAAAAGTAACAGGCCAGGCAGGAAGCGCATGGTCTCTCCTAAAAAATTCGAATGAGCGAGGCGTTGTTCAGGCTCGCTTTGCTATGGTGTTGAGTGCCTTGGACAGCAATTTGTCGCGAAGTTGTCATAACCCTACAGATTAAACTGGAGAAGTGAATGAAAGCTCTTTTGTCTCGTGCAACCCTGGCCAGCCTGCTGCTGGGCGCTTCGATGCTGGCAACTGCCGCCGATGGCATCCCGCGCAGCGCGCCACCTGAAGGCGCCAAGGTGTTCATCGTGTCGCCGAAAGATGGCGCCACTGTCGACAAGACCTTCACCGTGAAATTCGGCATGGAAGGTCTGAAACTGGCCCCGGCCACCAGCCAGGATCCGGGCACCGGCCACCACCACCTGCTGATCGACCAGAAAGAATTGCCTGACGCCAGCGTGCCGATCCCGGCCACCGACACCGTGATCCACTACGGCAAGGCCCAGACCGAAACCGAACTGACCCTCACCCCGGGCAAGCACACCCTGCAACTGGTCGCCGGCGACAAACTGCACATGCAGTTCAACCCGACTGTAGCGTCAAAAGTCATCACGGTTAACGTGAAGTAAGATTTGTTCAGACAAAAAAAGGGAGACCCGAGGGTCTCCCTTTTTTGTGCGCGTTTAACGATTAGAACAACACGCGGCTACGGATAGTGCCGTTGATGTGTTGCAGCTTCTCTTGCGCCAGGTCCGAGTACTCGGCGTCTACGTCGATAACCACGTAGCCGACTTTCTCGTTGGTCTGCAGGAACTGACCGGAAATGTTGATGCCGTTTTCCGCGAAGACCTTGTTGATCTCCATCATCACGCCAGGGATGTTCTGGTGGATGTGCAGCAGACGGTGCTTGCCAGGGTGAGCCGGCAGGGCTACTTCCGGGAAGTTGACCGAGGACACCGACGTACCGTTGTCGCTGTACTTGACCAGTTTCTCCGACACTTCCAGGCCGATGTTGGCTTGGGCTTCAGCGGTGGAACCGCCGATGTGCGGGGTCAGGATCACGTTGTCCAGGCCGCGCAGCGGGCTTTCGAAGATGTCGTCGTTAGAGCGCGGCTCTACCGGGAACACGTCGATGGCGGCGCCGATCAGGTGCTTGTCCTTGATCGCGTCGGCCAGGGCATCCAGCTCGACCACGGTGCCGCGTGCAGCGTTGATCAGGATCCCGCCCTTCTTGATGGCGCGGATTTCCTTCTCGCCGATCATCCACTGGGTTTCAGCGGTTTCCGGTACGTGCAGGGTCACGATGTCGGACATGCCCAGCAGCTCGGTCAGGCTCGACACCTGGGTGGCGTTGCCCAATGGCAGCTTGGTCAGGGTGTCGTAGAAGAACACCTGCATGCCCAGGCCTTCGGCCAATACCGACAGTTGAGTGCCGATCGAGCCGTAACCGACGATACCCAGCTTCTTGCCGCGGATTTCGAAGGAGTTGGCTGCGCTCTTGATCCAGCCGCCACGGTGGCAGGAAGCGTTCTTCTCAGGGATGCCGCGCAACAGCAGGATCGCCTCGGCCAATACCAGCTCGGCTACGGAGCGGGTGTTGGAGTACGGTGCGTTGAACACCGCGATGCCGCGCTCGCGCGCCGCGTTGAGGTCGACCTGGTTGGTGCCGATGCAGAAACAGCCCACAGCCACCAGCTTCTTGGCGTGATCGAAGATCTCTTCGGTGAGCTGAGTGCGGGAGCGAATGCCGATAAAGTGCGCGTCGGCGATCTTTTCCTTGAGCTGGGCTTCCGGCAGAGAACTGGTGATGTACTCAATGCTGGTGTACCCGGCGGCCTTCAGGACTTCGACGGCCGATGGGTGGACGCCTTCCAGAAGAAGGAACTTGATCTTGCTCTTATCGAGAGAAGTCTTGCTCATCTGCGTAAACCTGTATCCCGGAGAAAAATGGCAGGGAATCGGATCGCTTAAGCTGACCCGGACGGCAGGAAAGCCGTCACCGCAGAACGCCCTTGGGCACTATCCTGCGGGGGCGGTATGCTAGCATACGTGCCCCGCTAAACACCCATTCCTGCGACGTGAAGCGTTCTCAGGATGACCATGAATTGTTCGAGAGTTCTGTCGATGACCCATCCTGCCCTGATTGATGAGCTGAAGACCCTGGTTGAGCCTGGCAAGGTCCTGACCGATGCTGACTCCCTTGAGGCTTACGGCAAGGACTGGACCAAGCATTTCGCGCCGGCCCCGGTGGCCATCGTCTTCCCGAAGACCACCGAACAGGTACAGGCCATCGTCCGTTGGGCCAATGAACACAAGGTGGCGCTGGTGCCGTCCGGTGGTCGTACCGGCTTGTCGGCCGCTGCGGTGGCGGCGAATGGCGAAGTGGTTGTGTCGTTCGACTATATGAACCAGATCCTCGACGTGAACCTCACCGACCGCACCGCCGTGTGCCAGCCGGGCGTGGTCACCAAGCAATTGCAGAACGTCGCTGAAGAAAAGGGCCTGTACTACCCGGTGGACTTCGCCTCGTCCGGTTCCAGCCAGATTGGCGGCAATATCGGCACCAATGCCGGCGGGATCAAGGTGATTCGCTACGGCATGACCCGTAACTGGGTGGCCGGCATGAAGGTCGTCACCGGCAAGGGCGACCTGCTGGAACTGAACAAAGACCTGATCAAGAACGCCACCGGCTACGACATGCGCCAACTGTTCATCGGCGCCGAAGGCACCCTGGGCTTTGTGGTGGAAGCCACCATGCGCCTGGACCGTGCGCCGAAAAACCTCACCGCCATGGTGCTCGGCACCACCGATTTCGACTCGATCATGCCGGTGCTGCACGCGTTCCAAAGCAAGCTGGACCTGACGGCCTTCGAGTTCTTCTCCGACAAGGCCCTGGCCAAAGTCCTCGGTCGCGGCGACGTACCGGCGCCGTTCGAGTCCGACTGCCCGTTCTACGCGCTGCTGGAATTTGAAGCCACCACCGAAGAAGTGGCCAACCAGGCCCTGGAAACCTTCGAGCACTGCGTGGAGCAGGGCTGGGTGCTGGACGGCGTGATGAGCCAGAGCGAAACCCAGCTGCACAACCTGTGGAAGCTGCGCGAATACATCTCCGAGACCATTTCCCACTGGACGCCGTACAAAAACGACATTTCGGTGACTGTGTCGAAAGTGCCGGCCTTCCTCAAGGAAATCGACGCGATCGTCGGCGAACACTACCCGGACTTCGAAATCGTCTGGTTCGGTCATATCGGTGACGGCAACCTGCACTTGAACATCCTCAAGCCGGAAAACCTGAGCAAGGACGAGTTCTTCGCCAAGTGTGCCACCGTCAACAAGTGGGTGTTCGAGACCGTGCAGAAGTACAACGGCTCGATCTCCGCCGAACACGGCGTGGGCATGACCAAGCGCGATTACCTGACCTACAGCCGTTCGCCGGTTGAAATTGAATACATGAAGGCAGTGAAAGCGGTGTTCGACCCTAACGGGATCATGAACCCGGGCAAGATTTTCGCTGTTTAACAGTCCCTGAAGGAGTCGGTCCATGAGCTACCAGCACAAGTATGTCGACGGCACCAATATTCACTTTCCCCTGGGGAAAGTGGTGTGCATCGGGCGTAACTACGCCGAACACGCCAAGGAACTGGATAACCCGGTACCGACCGAGCCGCTGCTGTTTATCAAGCCCGGCAGCTGCGTGGTGGCACTGGAAGGCGGTTTCGCCATTCCTACCGAGCGCGGTTCGGTGCATTACGAAGCGGAAATCGCGGTGTTGATCGGCAAGCCGTTGTCGGCCAAGCCGAGCCGCGAGGAAGTGCTGGACGCCATCTCCGGCTTCGCTCCGGCCCTGGACCTGACCCTGCGCGACAAGCAGGCCGAGCTGAAAGCCAAGGGCCTGCCGTGGGAAATCGCCAAGTCGTTTGATGGCGCGGCGGTGATTGCCCCGTTCGTGGTCGGCAGCACCTTCCCGGACGTGACCGACATCGGCATCCGCCTGACCATCAATGGCGAAGTGCGCCAGGACGGCAACAGCGCGATCATGCTCAACCCGATCATCCCGATGATCCAGTACATGGCCGGTTGCTTCTCGCTGCAGGCCGGGGATGTGATCCTTACGGGCACGCCGGTGGGCGTGGGCCCGCTGAATGTGGGTGATGAGCTGGTGCTGGAATTGCCGGGTGTGAGCCGCTTCGAAAGCAGCGTTCGCTAAGACGCGGTCAAAAATGTGGGAGCCGGGCTTGCCCGCGATGACGGTGTGTCAGTCGCCTTGAATGTTGACTGACCCGCCGCCATCGCGGGCAAGCCCGGCTCCCACATTGTTTTGTGTTTGCCTGGAAATATCGGGTTTTGCATTTTTTTCACACCCCATCCGGATAATCCTCAGCCTCCTGCGCGCGGACCTTGTGATCCTGTGCTATCCCCTAAAGCTGACTTTCTGGAAAGCGTAATGGCCGTGCCCCTCCCTTCCGTAAAACCCACGTTGCGTTCCCGCCTCGCCATGCGCTGGTATTCCTGGTTTTTCCTGGCCGGTGCCATCATCTATGGCGTTGCCTGGGCGATGCACTGGGACGACCGTGGCTTGCTGTGGGTTGCAGAGCGCTTCGAAACCCCGAGCGAGCGCCTGCAAAGCGTCTGGCTCCCGGACTACCACGCGGTGATCGACGCCAAGCTGCTGCCCGGCATGGAGAAGGACGAAGCCTCGGACCTGACCTATAACCCGCAGACCAAGACCCTGTTCTCGGTGATGGGCAAGAACCCGTTCCTGGTTGAATTGACCCTGCAAGGCGACGTGCTGCGCAAGATGCCGCTGAACGGTTGGAACAACCCCGAAGGCGTGACCATGATGGAAAACGGCCTGATGGCCGTGGTCGACGAGCGCCAGCACAGCCTGACCCTCATCAAGGTCGACCCGCAGACCCGGCAGTTGAACAAAGCCGACTTCCCGTCCTACGACCTCGGCCCGTCGAAAGACCAGAACAAAGCCTTTGAAGCGGTCACCTGGGACAAGCGCAACCAGCAGCTGATCCTCGGCGAAGAGCGGCCACCAGCCCTGTTCACCTGGAAAAGCGACGGCGGCCAGACCCTCACCGGTGACAAACAGAAGCTCGCCAGTACCGAATTGGACATGCGCAACCTCTCGGCGCTCGCCGTCGACCCGCGCACCGGCCATCTGCTGGCGCTGTCGGCCGATTCCCACCTGCTGCTGGAACTGGACGAGAAAGGTGAGCAAGTCAGCTTCATGACCCTGCTTGGCGGCTTCAATGGCTTGAAGAACACCATTCCCCGTGCCGAAGGCGTGACGATGGACGAGAACGGCACGCTGTACTTGGTCAGTGAACCCAACCTGTTCTATCGCTTCGAGAAGCAGGCGCAGTAGTTCGATTACGTCAGATTTTTCTCTATCTGCGGCATCCGCCACACACCCGGGGCGTTTAAGTTTAAATTCAGGCGACCGTGATATTCATTCGCCAGTTTTTACTTTGAGCCCCGCCTCCGATGCGCCGACTTGCACGCCCCAAACCTGCTTTTTTCATCCTGATCCTGATCGCCCTGGTGGCTGTCGGCGTGGTCGCCCAGCAATTGCGCCTGTTCGAGCGTGCCTGGTTCAATTGGCAGACCTGGCGTCATCCTGCCGGCGAGCATTCCATTGGCCTGGGGGATTACCGGGTGACCCTGGAGGCGCAGGTGATCGACGGCCTCGACGATGATGTCTCGGCCCTGACCTTTGATCCGGCGCGCAACAGCCTGTTTACCGTCACCAACAAGAATGCCGAGCTGGTGGAGCTGTCCCTGGACGGCAAAATCCTGCGGCGCATTGCGCTGGTGGGGTTTGGCGATGCCGAGGCGGTGGAGTACATCAGCGACAACACCTATGTGATCAGTGATGAGCGCCAGCAGCGGCTGATCAAGGTCCATGTGGATGACGACACCCGGTTCCTGGACGCCGCGGATGCCGAGCAAATGACCCTCGGCGTGCACCTGGGTGGCAACAACGGTTTTGAAGGCCTGGCCTATGACTCGGTGGGCAAGCGCCTGTTTGTGGCCAAGGAGCGCGACCCGATGCTGATCTACGAGGTCCACGGCTTTCCCCATTTCAAACCGGAAAAAACCTACTCGGTGCACGTGATCAACAACCCCAAGCGCGATGCCGGGTTGTTTGTGCGCGACTTGTCGAGCCTGCAATACGATGAGCGCAGCGGCCATCTGCTGGCGCTGTCGGATGAGTCATTCCTGGTGCTGGAACTGGATATCGACGGTCGCCCCTTGAGCAGTCTGTCGCTGCTCAAGGGCCGCCATGGCCTGAAGCAGCGCGTGCCTCAGGCCGAAGGGATCGCCATGGACAACGACGGCACGTTGTACATGGTCAGTGAGCCCAATCTGTTTTACGTCTTCAAAAAATAAACCCGATCCCGGCCATGGCGAGGATCGAATGTGGGAGCTGGCTTGCCTGCGATGCAGACGACGCGGTTTTTCAGTAGTGCCGAGGCGATGCCATCGTAGGCAAGCCAGCTCCCACACTTTTATGCCTTGAGGGTTTTCACGCCTTCCGGGGTGCCCAACAGCAGTACGTCAGCCGGGCGGGCGGCGAACAGGCCGTTGGTGACCACGCCGACGATGGCATTGATCTGACGCTCCAGCTCCACCGGGTTGGTGATCTGCATGTTGAACACGTCGATGATGATGTTGCCGTTGTCGGTCAGCACGCCTTCGCGGTACACCGGGTCGCCGCCCAGTTTCACCAGCTCGCGGGCCACGTGGCTGCGGGCCATCGGGATCACTTCCACCGGCAGCGGGAACGCGCCGAGTACCGGCACCAGTTTGCTGGCGTCGGCGATGCAGATGAAGGTCTTGGCCACGGCCGCGACGATCTTCTCGCGGGTCAGGGCTGCGCCGCCGCCCTTGATCAGGTTCAGGTGGGCGTCGCTTTCATCGGCGCCGTCGACGTAGAACTCCAGGTCGCTGACGGTGTTCAGCTCATACACCGGAATACCGTGGCCCTTGAGGCGCGCAGCGGTGGCTTCGGAACTGGCGACCGCGCCGTCGAACGCGCCCTTGTGCAGGGCCAACGCATCGATAAAGCAATTGGCGGTGGAACCGGTGCCGACACCGACGATGCTTTTATCGTCGAGTTTAGGAAGGATTAAATCGACGGCGGCCTGGGCCACTGCCTGTTTGAGTTGATCCTGGGTCATGCGGGCTCCGGAACGGGCGGGGAGTAAAGAGGGGCGCGAGTATAACCCAACAAAACCTCGGTTTTCGTGTGGTCGCCCGGCCAAACGCTGGGTTAGACTCCTTGGCCCTGCCCAACCCGCCCAGTGATGCTTTCCGATGCTTGAACAGTACGTCAAAAAGATCCTCACCTCGCGCGTTTACGACGTTGCCGTAGAAACCCCGCTGCAGACCGCCCGCCAGCTCTCCGAGCGCCTGGGCAACAAGGTCTGGCTCAAGCGCGAAGACTTGCAGCCGGTGTTCTCGTTCAAAATTCGCGGTGCCTACAACAAGCTGACCCAGCTGAGCGCCGAAGAACGTGCGCGTGGTGTGGTCACCGCCTCGGCGGGCAACCATGCCCAGGGCCTGGCCCTGGCGGCCAAGGTGCTGGGGGTCAAGGCCACCATCGTGATGCCCAAGACCACCCCCGAGATCAAGGTCGAAGGCGTGCGCTCCCGTGGCGGCAAAGTGGTGCTGCACGGGGATTCTTTCCCGGAGGCGTTGGCGTATTCGCTGAAGCTGGTCGACGAAAAAGGCTACGTCTACATTCACCCCTACGATGATCCGCACACCATTGCCGGGCAGGGCACCGTGGCGATGGAGATCCTGCGTCAGCACCCGGGGCCGCTGGACGCGATTTTCGTCCCGGTGGGCGGCGGCGGCCTGATCGCCGGTATCGCGGCGTACGTGAAGTACCTGCGGCCCGAAATCAAGATCATCGGCGTCGAGCCTGACGACTCCAACTGCCTGCAAGCCGCCATGGCTGCGGGCGAACGCGTGGTATTGCCGACCGTGGGCATCTTCGCCGACGGCGTGGCGGTGGCGCAGATCGGCCAGCACACCTTCGACATCTGCAAGGATTACGTGGACGAAGTGATCACCGTCAGCACCGATGAAATCTGCGCGGCGATCAAGGACATCTACGACGACACCCGTTCGATCACCGAGCCGGCCGGCGCCCTGGGCGTGGCGGGTATCAAGAAGTACGTCGAGACCCGTGGCATCACCGGGCAAACCCTGGTGGCCATCGATTCCGGGGCCAACGTCAACTTCGACCGCCTGCGCCACGTGGCCGAGCGCGCCGAGCTGGGTGAAGGCCGCGAAGCCATCATCGCCGTGACCATCCCCGAGAAACCGGGCAGCTTCAAGGCCTTCTGCGAAGCCGTGGGCAAGCGCCAGATCACCGAATTCAACTACCGCTACCATTCCGGCCGTGAGGCGCACATTTTTGTCGGCGTGCAGACCCATCCGGAAAACGACCCGCGCAGCGCGCTGATCGCCAGCCTCACCAGCCAGGGTTTCCCGGTGCTGGACCTGACGGAAAACGAACTGGCCAAGCTGCACATCCGTCATATGGTCGGCGGCCATGCGGCGCACGTCAGCGATGAAGTGGTGTTTCGCTTCGAATTTCCGGAGCGTCCGGGTGCGCTGTTCAACTTTCTTAACAAATTGGGCGGGCGCTGGAACATCTCGATGTTCCACTATCGCAACCACGGCGCCGCCGACGGGCGTGTGGTGGCTGGCCTGCAAGTGCCGGCGGACGAGCGCCACCTGGTGCCGGCGGCGCTGGAAGCCATTGGCTACCCCTACTGGGATGAAAGTGATAACCCGGCCTACCAGCTGTTCCTCGGTTGAGCGACTACGCTGACTGGGCGGCCTTCAAGGAATCGAGAACATGGAAACATTGACCACCCTTAAAGTGATCCACATCGCGGCCACGGTGTTGCTGCTGCTCAGCGGCGTTGCGCTGGCGGTGCTGGCCTGGCGCAAGCGCAGTGCGGGGCCTGCCTATACCGTGCAGCGGCCGTGGGGGTTTGTGTGGTTGTTGATGGGCATTTGCGTGGTGAGCATGCCGTTCACCGGCTGGTGGCTGGCGCATTTGATCGGCTGGCCGCTGGGGCAAACCTGGATTCTGGGCTCGAGTGTGATCTACACCGTGGCGGCGCTGAGCTGGTTCTGGCTGGTGGCGCGGCTTAATCGACTGCGGTTGGGCGGGGCGGGGAGTGTGAACTTCACCGTGGCGCTGGCGGTGGTGAGCCTGGTGGGGTTTGTGGCGATTGCCGGGTTGATGGGCGCCAAGCCGGTTTAAGGCTTGGGACCGAGTTGCCTTCATCGCGGGCAAGCCCGGCTCCCACATTGGACCCTGTTCACAAATCAAAATGTGTGAATACATTCAAGTGTGGGAGCTGGCTTGCCTGCGATGGCGTCCTCAGCCGCGCAGGCTAATCACCGGCCAGCCACGCTTCTCGGCCTCAGCCCGCAGATTCGGATCCGGATCCACCGCCACCGCGTGCGTCACCTGCTCCAGCAGCGGCAGGTCATTCATCGAGTCGCTGTAGAAGTAGCTGTCCTCCAGGTTGTACCCGGTCTCTTCCAGCCAACGATTCAAGCGCGTCACCTTGCCCTCGCGAAAGCACGGGATATCGGTACTGCGCCCGGTGTAACGCCCATCCTGCATCTCGCATTCCGTGGCAATCAGGGTCTCAACCCCCAGCCGCTCGGCAATCGGTGCGGTCACAAAGCGGTTGGTCGCGGTGATGATCACCAGCTTGTCGCCCGCCGCCCGGTGCTTGGCCAGCAATTCAATCGCCTGTGGCAGCAGGATCGGCTCGATGCAGTCGCGCATGTAGTCGCGGTGCCATTCATCCAGTTGGGCCATCTCGGTGCGGCCGAGGATTTCCAGGCAGAAGTTCAGGTACTCGGCGTTATCCAGCTTGCCGGCCAGGTAATCCTGGTAGAACTCATCGTTGCGGGCCTTGTAGGCCACCGCATCGAGAATCCCGCGTTCACAGAGGTAATCGCCCCAGGCGTGATCGCTGTCACCCCCCAAAAGCGTGTTGTCCAAGTCGAATAAAGCCAGGCGCATTGCAGTTACTCGCTGAAAAGTCTGTAAAAAGGCGTCCAGAATACGGTCTTTTCACAAGAGTGCACATAAGGTAAGCAGCCTCGTTGCCGCTGTATCAATCTTTGTGGAACAATGCGGTGACATGCGTTTGCGAGGTTGTTGCCGTGATCGACCCCGATGGTTTCCGTCCTAATGTCGGGATTATTCTTACGAATGATGCCGGACAGGTGCTATGGGCTCGCCGTATCAACCAAGATGCCTGGCAGTTTCCTCAAGGCGGAATCAACCCCGACGAAACCCCTGAAGACGCCTTGTACCGTGAGTTGAACGAAGAAGTAGGCCTGGAACGCGAAGATGTGCAAATTCTGGCCTGCACCCGAGGCTGGTTGCGCTATCGTTTGCCGCAACGTCTGGTCCGCACCCACAGCCAACCGCTGTGCATCGGCCAGAAACAGAAATGGTTTCTCCTGCGCCTGATCTCCAACGAGCAGCGGGTGCGGATGGATTTGACCGGTAAACCGGAGTTCGATGGCTGGCGCTGGGTCAGTTATTGGTATCCGTTGGGCCAGGTGGTGACATTCAAGCGCGAGGTTTATCGTCGCGCTCTTAAAGAGCTTGCCCCGCGCCTTTTAGCGCGCGACTGACGACGGAGTTCGACCCCGAGCCATGCTCAATACGCTGCGCAAGATCGTCCAGGAAGTTAACTCCGCCAAGGATCTCAAGGCGGCGTTGGGGATTATTGTGTTGCGCGTCAAGGAAGCCATGGGCAGCCAGGTCTGCTCGGTTTACCTGCTGGACCCCGAGACCAACCGTTTTGTCCTGATGGCCACCGAGGGCTTGAACAAGCGCTCCATCGGCAAGGTCAGCATGGCGCCCAATGAAGGTCTGGTGGGCCTGGTGGGGACGCGTGAAGAACCCCTGAACCTCGAAAACGCGGCCGACCACCCGCGTTATCGCTACTTTGCCGAAACCGGCGAAGAGCGCTACGCCTCGTTCCTCGGTGCGCCGATCATTCACCACCGCCGCGTTGTCGGCGTGTTGGTCATCCAGCAAAAAGAACGCCGCCAGTTCGACGAAGGCGAAGAAGCCTTCCTCGTGACCATGAGCGCGCAGCTCGCCGGGGTTATCGCCCACGCCGAGGCCACCGGCTCGATTCGCGGCCTGGGGCGCCAGGGCAAGGGCATCCAGGAAGCCAAGTTCGTCGGCGTACCGGGTTCGCCGGGTGCAGCCGTCGGTACCGCCGTGGTCATGCTGCCGCCGGCCGACCTGGACGTGGTGCCGGACAAGACCGTCACCGACATCGACGCTGAAATCATCCTGTTCAAGACCGCCCTCGAAGGCGTGCGCAATGACATGCGCACCCTGTCGACCAAGCTGGCCACCCAGCTGCGGCCTGAAGAGCGGGCGCTGTTCGACGTGTACCTGATGATGCTCGACGACGCGTCCCTGGGCAGCGAAGTCAAGGACGTGATCAAGACCGGCCAATGGGCCCAGGGCGCGCTGCGCCAGGTGGTCACCGATCACGTCAACCGTTTCGAATTGATGGACGACGCCTATCTGCGCGAACGCGCCTCGGACGTGAAGGACCTCGGTCGCCGTCTGCTGGCCTACCTGCAGGAAGAGCGCTCGACCACGTTGGTGTACCCCGACAACACCATCCTGATCAGTGAAGAACTGACCGCCACCATGCTCGGCGAAGTGCCCGAAGGCAAACTGGTGGGCCTGGTTTCGGTATTGGGTTCGGGCAACTCCCACGTCGCGATCCTGGCTCGGGCCATGGGCATTCCGACGGTGATGGGCCTGGTGGACCTGCCGTATTCCAAGGTCGACGGCATCGAAATGATCGTCGACGGCTACCACGGCGAGGTCTACACCAACCCCAGCGAAGTACTGCGCAAGCAATACGCCGAAGTGGTGGAAGAGGAACGCCAGCTGTCCCAGGGCCTCGACGCTCTGCGGGAACTGCCGTGCGTGACCCTCGACGGCCACCGCGTGCCGCTGCTGGTCAACACCGGCCTGCTGGCGGACGTGGCCCGTGCTCAGCAGCGCGGCGCCGAAGGTGTTGGGCTGTACCGCACCGAAGTGCCGTTCATGATCAACCAGCGTTTTCCGAGTGAGAAGGAGCAGCTGGCGATTTATCGCGAGCAACTGTCCGCCTTCCATCCGTTACCGGTGACCATGCGCAGCCTGGACATTGGCGGCGACAAGTCACTGTCGTATTTCCCCATCAAGGAAGACAACCCCTTCCTTGGCTGGCGCGGTATTCGCGTTACCCTCGACCACCCTGAAATCTTCCTCGTCCAGACCCGCGCCATGCTCAAGGCCAGCGAAGGCCTGAACAACCTGCGCATTTTGCTGCCGATGATCTCCGGCACCCACGAGCTGGAAGAAGCCCTGCACCTGATCCACCGGGCCTGGGGCGAAGTGCGCGACGAAGGCGCCGACGTGCCGATGCCGCCGATTGGCGTGATGATCGAGATTCCGGCGGCGGTGTACCAGGCTAAAGAGCTGGCGCGGCAGGTGGACTTCCTGTCGGTGGGCTCCAACGACCTGACCCAGTACCTGCTGGCCGTGGACCGCAACAACCCGCGGGTGGCCGATCTCTACGACTACCTGCACCCGGCGGTGCTGCAAGCCTTGCAGAACGTGGTGCGCGACGCCCATGCCGAAGGCAAGCAAGTGAGTATCTGCGGCGAGATGGCCGGTGACCCGGCGGCGGCGGTGCTGTTGATGGCAATGGGCTTTGACAGCCTGTCGATGAACGCCACCAACTTGCCGAAGGTGAAATGGATGCTGCGCCAGATCAATTTGAGCCGGGCCAAGGAGCTGCTGGCGGAGTTGATGACCATCGACAACCCGCAAGTTATCCACAGCTCGCTGCAATTGGCGCTGAAGAACCTTGGGTTGGCGCGGATGATCAATCCGGCGTCTGCAAAAACCTTATAGATGGGTAACGCGTACGTAGCAGCTGTCGAGCCTTGGCGAGGCTGCGTCCGCGGTGTGTCAGGCACACCGCTAACGCAGCCTCGCCAAGGCTCGACAGCTGCTACGTGAGTAATTACACCTTCAGTTCAACTTCACCCAGTTGGCCACCATACGGCCCAAAACTGCGCTCCACGATATGTCGTGTCCCGTCGGCATTCACAATCAGCGCCGTACTCGCCCGCGTCCCGTAGCTGGGGCTGGCAATGAACACACTCGACAATAAACTCTCCGTCGCCAACCCCACGCCGGTGTCCGGCAGGTCGGCAAACGGTGCGGTCTGCGGGTCGCTCAAAATCCCCAGCAAGGCCTCAGGCTGCGGATCTTCCAATAAGGCCTCCAGCGCCGCCTTGGCCTTCACCAACTTCGGCCAGGGCGTATCCAGCCCGGCATTGGATAACCCATAAACCCCTGCCACCAATTGACTCGGCGCTGAATCCTTGGCGTTGTAATGCCACAGTTCATCCCGCGTTCCGACCAACAGGTTAAACCCGGCATATTCAATTGACCTGCCGTTAACATCGGCCAAATAGTCGTCAATCGGCAGCGAACCACTGAGAAAGCGCGCCACCAGCTCACCTCGCGACTTGCGCGCCGGCGGCTGGTGCGGATCCCGAATATTGGTCAGCGCCGCAAAGCGCCCATCTGCGCCAACCCCCAGCCAGGTCCCGCCCGCTTCCTGGTCGCGGCCCGCGTAAACATGAGGCACATCCAGCCATTGGGCCAACGGCAAGCTGGGCCGGGCATAAAATTCATCACGGTTGGCCGCGACGATCAGCGGCTGGGCGTGGCCCGGCCGCCAGGCGAAAACAATCAGGCACATAAGGCGATCCCTTTGTGTTTTGCCCACTCTACCCATAGAACCCTGTGCTTTGCATCCGTTAACATGCCGGTCTGTTTTCGGGGGCTGCCATGGAATTTCTGCTGTATTTGCTGCTGGGTTCCTGTGCGGGCATGCTCGCGGGGCTGTTCGGCGTGGGCGGCGGCATCATTATTGTGCCGGTGCTGGTGTTCAGTTTCACCTTGCAGGGCTTTGATCCCTCGGTGCTGACCCACCTGGCTGTGGGCACGTCCCTGGCGTCTATTATCTTCACGTCGGTGAATGCGGTGCGTGAGCATCACCGACGCGGCGCGGTGCGCTGGCCGATCTTCGTATGGATGGCCGTGGGCATCCTGCTGGGCGCAGGCGTCGGCGCGCTGACCGCCGAGGCGATCTCCGGGCCGCATCTACAGAAGATCATCGGTGTGTTCGCCTTGGTGATCGCCGTGCAGATGACCCTGGAGCTCAAGCCCAAGGCCAGCCGCCAGGTGCCGGGCAAGCTGGGCCTGACGTTGGCGGGCGGGGTGATTGGCTGGTCGTCGGCGATTTTCGGCACCGGCGGCGGTTCGTTGACCGTACCGTTCCTGACCTGGCGCAGCGTGCCGATGCAGCAGGCGGTGGCCACTTCATCGGCCTGCGGCTTGCCGATTGCCCTGGCCAGTGCGTTAAGTTTCATGATTCTGGGCTGGCATGATCCGCTGCTGCCCGATCATAGTCTCGGCTTTGTGTACTTGCCGGCGCTGCTGGGCATTGCCCTGACCAGCATGGTGGCCGCCCGTTTCGGCGCGCGCCTGGCGCACCGGTTGTCGCCACGCTTGCTCAAGCGGCTGTTCGCCGGGCTGCTGTTTTGCGTAGGGCTGAATTTTTTGCTGTAACGCAGGCTTAATCGCGCACCGGCATGGTCCGATGCGCCATGACTATTGATTTAACGAGGAGTCGTAATGCTGCCTTACCCGCAGATCAACCCGGTGGCCGTGGCCATCGGTCCGCTGCAAATCCACTGGTACGGGTTGATGTACCTGATCGGCATCGGCGGTGCCTGGCTGCTGGCTTCCCGGCGCCTGAACCGTTTCGACCCGACCTGGACCAAGGAGAAGCTCTCCGACATGGTGTTCTGGATGTCGATGGGGGTCATCGTCGGCGGACGCCTGGGGTATGTGCTGTTCTACGACCTGCCAGCCTACATCGCCAACCCGACGCTGATCTTCGAGGTGTGGAAGGGCGGCATGGCGTTCCACGGCGGGTTTGTGGGCGTGATGATCGCCGCCTGGTGGTTTGGCCGGCGTAACGGCAAGTCGTTCTTCCAGTTGATGGACTTCGTCGCCCCGTTCGTGCCGATTGGCCTGGGTGCCGGGCGTATCGGCAACTTCATCAACGCCGAATTGTGGGGCAAGCCGAGCGATGTGCCGTGGGCCATGGTGTTCCCGCCGTTCAGCGACCCGGCGCAGTTGCCTCGTCACCCGTCGCAGCTGTACCAGTTCGCCCTGGAAGGTGTGGCGTTGTTCCTGATTCTTTATATCTTCTCGCGCAAGCCACGCCCGACCATGGCCGTGTCGGGCATGTTCGCGCTGTTCTACGGGATCTTCCGCTTTATCGTCGAGTTCGTCCGGGTGCCGGATGCGCAGTTGGGCTACCTGGCGTGGGGCTGGGTGACCATGGGTCAGATTCTCAGCCTGCCGATGATCATCGCCGGCCTGGGCCTGCTGTGGTGGGCTTACAATCGCCCCCAAGGCATCAAGAACACCGCGCTTTAAATTCGAACGCCGGGGCCCGAGGGTCCCGGCTTCAACGATACAGGTATACACATGAAGCAATATCTCGAACTACTGAACGATGTCGTGACCAATGGCCTGACCAAGGGCGACCGCACCGGCACCGGCACCAAGGCCGTGTTTGCCCGTCAGTTTCGGCATAGCTTGGCCGACGGCTTCCCGCTGCTGACCACCAAGAAGCTTCACTTCAAAAGCATCGCCAACGAATTGATCTGGATGTTGAGCGGCAACACCAACATCAAGTGGCTGAATGAAAACGGCGTAAAGATCTGGGACGAATGGGCCACCGAAGACGGCGACCTGGGCCCGGTGTACGGCGAGCAGTGGACCGCCTGGCCAACCAAGGACGGCGGCAAGATTAACCAGATCGACTACATGGTCGAGACGTTGAAGACCAACCCCAACAGCCGCCGCATCCTGTTCCACGGCTGGAACGTCGAGTACCTGCCGGACGAGACCAAAAGCCCCCAGCAAAACGCCCGCGACGGCAAGCAGGCCCTGCCGCCGTGCCACCTGCTGTACCAGGCGTTTGTGCATGACGGTCACCTGTCGATGCAGTTGTATATCCGCAGCTCCGACGTATTCCTCGGCCTGCCGTACAACACCGCGGCCCTGGCGTTGCTCACCCATATGCTGGCCCAGCAGTGCGACCTGATCCCTCACGAGATCATCGTCACCACGGGCGACACCCATGCGTACAGCAACCATATGGAACAGATCCAGACCCAGCTGGCGCGCACGCCGAAGAAGCTGCCGGAACTGGTGATCAAGCGCAAACCCGAGTCGATCTACGATTACAAATTCGAAGACTTTGAAATCGTGGGCTACGACGCCGACCCGAGCATCAAGGCTGATGTAGCGATCTGAGACCGCAGTGTCTGCATCGCAGGCAAGCCAGCTCCCACAGTTGAAATGCATTCCCCTGTGGGAGCGGGCTTGCCCGCGATGGCGCCAAGCTTCTCAATGGCCGTGGCTCCTGCCCACATGCGAGGGCTCAGCCTCGCTGGCCGCGACACTCCCGCTGACTTCCAGCCGCTGCAAAATCCCGCACTGATCCAGGTCCGGCCCGCCGCCACAGCGTTGGCGCAGGTCGAGCAACTGTTCCTGCAATGCCAGCAGCCCGTCGATCCGCGCCTTGACGTGGTGAATGTGCTCGTCGATCAATGCGTTCACGCTTTCGCACTGGTCCTGAGGGCTGTCCCGCAGGCCCAGCAGGCTGCGAATCTCCTCAAGCGTCATGTCCAGACTGCGGCAATTGCGGATAAACACCAGCCGTTCGGTGTGCGCCTGGGTGTACAGCCGGTAATTACCGTCACTGCGCGCAGGCGGCGGCAGCAGGCCTTCCTTCTCGTAATAACGGATGGTTTCCACCTGGCAATCCGTCAATTTTGCCAATTCGCCGATCTTCATCGCAGCAATCTCCAAAAGGGTGCTTGACCCTATAGTGGCTACAGGGTCTTTACTTGGCAACAGGCACCTTTACGGACGCGACAGAATGAGCGACTCCATCCACACCCCGCACAAGCACGACCATGATCATGACCACGCGCACGATCATGGCCCCAAGCTGCAACCTGTGCAGAAGCACGACCATGGCAGCCATGGTGATTCCTGCTGTTCCAGCAAGGCCGCGCCTGCGCTGGTGAAGCTGACCGAAGCCCCGACAGCGGGCTCGCGGCTGAGCACCTTCCGTATCGAAGCCATGGACTGCCCCACCGAACAGACGCTGATCCAGAACAAACTGGGCAAGCTCGCCGGCGTGCAGCAGCTGGAATTCAACCTGATCAACCGCATCCTCGGCGTGACCCACGACCTGCCGACTACTGCGCCGATTGTCGAGGCCATCAAGTCCCTGGGCATGCAGGCAGACCCCATCGAAGAAGGCGTGGCCCCGGCTGAACCGCCTGCGAAGAAACACTGGTGGCCGCTGGCCGTGTCCGGCATCGGTGCCTTGGGCGCCGAAGTGCTGCACTTCACCAACGCCGCCCCGACGTGGGTGATTGCCCTGGTCGCATTGATCTCGATCTTCAGCGGCGGCCTCACCACCTATAAAAAGGGCTGGATCGCCCTGAAGAACCTCAACCTGAACATCAACGCCCTGATGAGCATCGCCGTGACCGGTGCGATCCTGATCGGCCAGTGGCCGGAAGCGGCGATGGTGATGTTCCTGTTCACCGTGGCCGAACTGATCGAGGCCAAATCCCTCGACCGCGCGCGCAATGCCATCAGCGGCTTGATGCAGATGACACCGGAGCAGGCCACTGTGCGTCAGGCTGACGGCAGTTGGGTTGAACAAGACGTCAAAGTCATCGAACTGGACGCCATCGTGCGGGTTCGTCCCGGCGAGCGTATTGGCCTGGATGGCGTAGTCACCTCCGGCCAGTCCACCATCGACCAGGCGCCGATCACCGGCGAAAGCCTGCCGATTGAAAAGACCGTGGGCGACAAAGTCTTCGCGGGCACCATCAACCAGGCCGGTTCCCTGGAGTACAAAGTCACCGCCGCCGCCAACAACTCCACCCTGGCGCGGATCATCCACGCCGTGGAACAGGCCCAGGGCGCCCGCGCGCCGACGCAGCGGTTTGTCGACAGCTTCTCGAAAATCTACACCCCTGCAGTGTTCCTCTTTGCCTTGGGCGTGGCCCTGATTCCGCCACTGTTCATGGGCGGCGTCTGGTTCGACTGGATCTATCGCGCCCTGGTATTGCTGGTGGTCGCGTGCCCGTGTGCACTGGTGATTTCCACACCGGTGACCATCGTCAGCGGCCTGGCCGCCGCGGCGCGCAAAGGCATCCTGATCAAGGGCGGCGTGTACCTGGAGGGCGGTTACAAGCTTGACTACCTGGCCCTCGACAAGACCGGCACCATCACCCACGGCAAGCCGGTGCAAACCGATTACCTCGCGCTGTTCCCGAACATGCAAGACAGCGCGCCGGCCCTGGCCGCCAGCCTGGCCGGGCGTTCCGATCACCCAGTGTCCCTGGCGATCGCCAACGCGGCTGTGGATAAGAATCTCAGCGTGCACACTGTGGATAACTTCGAGGCCCTGACTGGTCGCGGTGTGAAGGGCGAGATCAACGGCGAAGTCTATTACCTGGGCAACCACCGTCTGGTGGAAGAACTGAACCTGTGTTCGCCGGCCCTGGAGAAGAAGCTCTTCGCCCTGGAAAAACAAGGCAAGTCCGTGGTCCTGTTGCTGGACAAGTCCGGCCCGCTGGCGCTGTTCGCCGTGGCCGACACCGTGAAGGACACCAGTCGCGAAGCCATCCAGCAGTTGCATGACCTGGGCATCAAGACCCTGATGCTCACCGGCGACAACACCCACACCGCCAAGGCGATCGCCGATCAGGTCGGCATCGACCAGGCCCAGGGCGACCTGTTGCCCACCGATAAACTGCAAGCCATCGAAGCGCTCTACGCCAAGGGCCACCGGGTCGGCATGGTGGGCGACGGCATCAACGACGCCCCGGCGCTGGCCCGTTCCGAGATCGGTTTTGCCATGGCGGCCGCCGGTACCGACACCGCCATCGAGACCGCCGACGTGGCGCTGATGGACGATGACCTGCGCAAGATTCCGGCATTCATTCGGCTGTCGCGGCAAACGTCGAGTATCCTCAAGCAGAACATCGCCCTGGCCCTGGTGATCAAGGCGATCTTCCTGGCGGTGACCTTCCTCGGAATGGCCACCATGTGGATGGCGGTGTTCGCCGACATGGGCGTGAGCCTGCTGGTGGTGTTCAATGGTCTGCGCCTGTTGCGCAAATAGTCGATGAGAGGATGGTGTGCTGAGTGCCGAGCTGAAGGCGTTTTACATGGTCGCCCGCCTGGGCAGCATTACCCAGGCGGCGAAAAAGCTCGGGCTGAGCCAGCCCACGGTGACCACCCAGATTCGTCACCTGGAAAGCCAGTACTCGGTAGAGTTGTTCTACCGCGGCGGGCGCCGCCTCACCGTCAGCGACGAAGGCGCGCGGCTGTTGCCGATGGTCAAGGCGCTGTTGCAGCAGGAAGCGGATATCGAGTTTTTCCTGCGCAACAGTGGCCAGGTGCAAGGCGCGTTGAGGATTGCCGCGACGGCGCCGTATTACATCCTCGACCTTGTCAAAACCTTCCGCGAGCGGCTGCCGCAGGTCGAGGTTTCGGTGGAAATCGGCAACTCCCAGCAAGTGCTGGAAGCGCTGGATGATTACCGCGTCGACGTCGCCGCCTCATCCCAGTTGCTTGAAGACCCGCGCCTGATTCGCCGGGTGCTGGGCATGGACCCGCTGGTGCTGGCGGTGCATCGCAACCATCCGCTGGCGGTGCTCGACCATGTACCGCTGACCGCGCTGGCCGGGCACACCTTGCTGATGCGCGAACCGGGCTCCACTACCCGCCGATTGACCGAAGAGATGTTGCAGAGCGCCGGTGTGAGTTACGGGCCGCTGCTGGAGATCGGCAGCCGGGAATCGATCCGTGAGGCGGTGCTGCGCAACATCGGCATCAGCATCATTGCCCGTCAGGAAGTGCCCCACGACCCGCAATTGCGTGTGCTGACCATCGAGAATGCCCCGCAGATTCCTGAGTACTTGTACTGCCTCAAAGAGAGAAAGAGTGCGCGGTTGCCGGCGGCGTTTCTGGGGTTGGCGCAGGAAATGTCGCCGATCTGAAGGCGCCATCGCAGGCAAGCCAGCTCCCACAGTTGGAATGCATTTCGCTGGCCCGACTCGATCAACTGTGGGAGCCGGGCTTGCCCGCGATGGCGCCGGTCCAGGCAAAACCTTCCTCAAACCCTACCCAAATCCACCAATACCACTATCGCCACGTTTTGCCTTTCTGCCACAAGAGGGACGCATTGCCTGCCTAGGATGACCTTCATCAGTTTGATGAGGTGCCTCCATGAACACAGTCCTGAGCAACCCCGGCGCGCCAATGAAAGTGCGCGGTGTACAGAAACGCTTCGGCGCCTTCACCGCGCTGGATAACGTGTCCCTGGACGTCGCCGCCGGCGAACTGGTGTGCCTGCTGGGCCCGTCGGGCTGCGGCAAGACCACCTTGCTGCGCTGCATTGCAGGCCTGGAGCGTCAGGACAGCGGCGAGTTGTACCTCGGCGAACGCGACGTTTCCCTACTGGCACCCCAGGCGCGGGACTACGGCATCCTGTTCCAGTCCTACGCGCTGTTCCCCAATCTCACTGTCGAAGCAAACATCGGCTACGGCCTCACCGGCAGTGGTCGCGATGAAGTGCGCAAGCGCGTCGGGCAGATGCTGGAACTGGTGGGCCTGGTAGGCAGCGAAAAAAAATACCCCGGCCAACTCTCCGGCGGCCAGCAACAACGTGTAGCCCTGGCCCGCGCGTTGGCACCGGCGCCATCCTTGCTGCTGCTGGACGAACCCATGTCGGCCCTCGACGCCCGGGTGCGCGAGCATCTGTGCACCGAGCTGCGCCAGCTGCAACGCCGCCTGGGCATCACCACGTTGATGGTCACCCACAACCAGGACGAGGCCATGTTGATGGCCGACCGCATCGCCGTGATGAACAACGGCAAGGTCGAGCAATACGCCACGCCCCAGGAAATCTACGACCGCCCGGCCACGCCGTTCGTGGCCGAGTTCGTCGGCCAGGGCAACTGGCTGCCGTTCAGCCGCAACAGCGCCAGCCACGCCCAGGTCGGCGGGATGAATATGCGCCTGGCGGACAACGCAGGCGTTGCAAAGTCGGGCCGTCTGTTCTGCCGCCCGGAAGCCATCAGCGTCAACCCGCCGGTGCATGAAGAAAACCTGTTCCCGGCCAAGGTCCGCGAGATCACCTTCCTCGGCAACCGCTGCCGCATGAGCTTCGAGCTGGACCAACTGCCTGGCCATCCGCTGCTGGCCGAGCTGGCCCCGGAAGCCATGCCGCGCCTCGGCGCCCAGGACATCTGGGTCGCGCTGCCCCCGCGCAGCCTGCAGGTGTTTGCCTGAGATGGCCCGCGATATGACGCTGCCGATACCCGAAAACGTGGCTCGACAGGCTTCTCGTGCCGAAGTCGGCGACCGTATTTTTGTGGTCGGCGGCAAGCTGCTCTGGCTGTGCCTGTTGAGCGTTGCGGTGCTGATGCCGCTGGCGGCTATCTTCTGGCGCGGCTTCAGCAGTGAAGCCGGGCAGGGCGGCGGCCTGGTGGCCGCGCGGGAGTTGGTCACCAGCGATAACTTTCACTGGTTGCTGGGTAACAGCCTGAAAGTTTCCCTCAGCGTGGCGGCCATCGTCGTACCGCTGGCTTATCTGTTTGCCTACGCCCTGCAACGCACGCTGATTCCCGGCAAGGCGATCTGGCGCGGCATGTCGCTGCTGCCGTTGATGGCGCCGTCGATGCTGCCGGGGATCGCACTGGTCTACCTGTTCGGTAACCAGGGCATGCTGCGGGGGCTGCTGTCGGACAACATCTATGGTTTCTGGGGCATCGTGCTCGGTGAAGTGATCTACACCTTTCCCCATGCCTTGATGATTTTGTTGTCGGCGCTTTCCCTGGCGGATGCGCGATTGTTCGATGCCGCATCGAGCATGGGTGCGAGCCCGTCCCGGGCGTTTCGCAGCATCACCTGGCCCGCGACCCGCCAGGCGGTGTTCGCCGCGTTTTGCCTGGTGTTCACCCTGACCATCACTGACTTCGGCGTGCCCGTCGTCGTCGGTGGCGACTACCAGGTGCTGGCGCTGGAAGCCTACAAGGCCGTGGTCGGCCAGCAGCAATTCGGCCGGGGCGCCTTGATCGGCATGGTCCTGCTGTTGCCGGCGCTGTTCAGCTTCGGTGTGGACGCCTGGTTGCGTCGCCGGCATGGCGACTCCATGAGCGGCCGCGCCCAGGTGTTCCAGCCGGCGCCGTCGAAGCTGCGGGATGGATGCTACCTGGCCGTCGTCCTGCTGATCTGCGCGACCTTGCTGTTGGTGTTCGGCATGGCGGTCTATTCATCGCTGGTGAAGTTCTGGCCCTACAACCTGTCGTTGTCGCTGGCCCACTACCAGTTCGAAGACACGGCCGGCGGCGGTTGGCTGGCCTATCGCAACAGCATCACCATGGCCCTGTGCACCGCGTTGATCGGCAGCGTGCTGATCTTCACCGGCGCCTACCTGATGGAAAAAACCCGCGGCCAGAAGGGCCTGAACCTGGCATTGCGCATGCTCAGCTTCGTGCCGATGGCGGTGCCGGGGTTGGTGCTGGGCCTGGGCTACGTGTTCTTTTTCAACCTCAATGGCAACCCGCTGCATGTGTTCTACGGAACCATGAGCTTGCTGGTGGTGTGCACCATTGCTCACTATTTGACCACCGCACAAATGACCGCCACTACGGCCTTGCGCCAACTGGATGCGGAGTTCGAAGCCGCCGCGCTGTCGCTGAAGGCGCCGCTGTACCGCCATTACTTGCGGGTCACCGTGCCGATCTGCCTGCCGGCGTTGCTGGACATCGTGCGCTACCTGTTCGTGTCGGCGATGACCACCGTTTCCGCCGCGATCTTCCTCTACAGCCCCGACACCATCCTCGCCGCCGTCGCCGTGCTGAACATGGACGACGCCGGCAACGTCGGCGGCGCGGCGGCCATGTCGACCCTGATTCTGTTCACCTCGGCGGGCGTGTCCCTGCTGCTGGCGTGGGCCTCACGCGGCTTGTTGCGCCGCTCCCAGGCCTGGCGCCAAACCGCGCCCGGCCAATAATTCACCCATAAAGGAACTGCACCATGTTCAAGCCCCTGGCGTTAGCCGCTGCTGTGCTCACTGCGTTCAGCCTGAATGCCTTTGCCGCCAAGACCGAGTTGACCGTGTACACGGCCCTCGAAGCCGAGCAATTGAAGACCTACAAACAGGCCTTCGAAAAGGTTAACCCGGACATCGAGATCAAATGGGTGCGCGACTCTACCGGCATCATCACTGCCAAGCTGCTGGCCGAAAAAGCTCGCCCGCAGGCTGATGTAGTGTGGGGCCTGGCGGCTTCCAGCCTGGCGATTCTCGACCAGCAAGGCATGCTGCAAAACTACGCTCCGGCCGACTTGGGCAAGATCGGCGCGAACTACCGCGACGCCGCCAACCCGCCGGCCTGGGTCGGCATGGACGTGTGGGCCGCAACCATCTGCTTCAACACCGTCGAAGCTGAAAAGCAGGGCCTGAGCAAGCCGGTTAGCTGGCAGGACCTGACCAAGCCTGAGTACAAGGGCAAGATCGTCATGCCTAACCCGGCCTCGTCCGGCACCGGTTTCCTGGATGTGAGCGCCTGGTTGCAGACCTTCGGCGAAAAGCAGGGCTGGCAGTACATGGACGACTTGCACCAGAACATCGGCCAGTACGTTCACTCCGGTTCCAAGCCGTGCAAGCTGGCGGCATCGGGTGAATTCCCGATCGGCATTTCCTTCGAATACCCGGCCGTTCAACTGAAGCGCCAGGGTGCACCGCTGGACATCATCCTGCCGAAAGAAGGCCTGGGTTGGGACATCGAGGCTACCGCCGTGATCAAAGGCACCGCCCATGCGGACGCGGCACAGAAACTCGCCGACTTCTCCGCAAGCCCGGCGGCGATGGAGTTGTACAAGGAAAACTTCGCGGTCCTGGCCCAGCCGGGGATTGCCAAGCCGCAGACCGAATTGCCGGCGGATTACGAGCAGCGGTTGATCAAGAACGACTTCGCCTGGGCCTCGAAAAACCGCGACAACATACTGACCGAGTGGCGCAAGCGCTATGACGGTAAGTCGGAAAAGGTGGCCGGCCAGTAGGCATTTCGTTTGGGCTGATGGCCTCATCGCGGGCAGGCCCGGCTCCCACATTTTGGATTGTGAATACCTTCCAATGTGGGAGCTGGCTTGCCTGCGATAGCGGTCTCGAATTCAGGACATCACTTCATGACACAACTGCTGATCATCGGCGCCGGCATCCTCGGCCTGTCCCACGCCTACGCGGCCGCCAAGCGCGGCCTCAAGGTCAAGGTCTTCGAACGCAGCGCCACACCGCTGGGCGCCTCCGTGCGCAACTTTGGCCAGGCCCTGGTCACCGGCCAGCCGCCCGGGCCGATGCTCGACCTGGCCCGTGAAAGCCACGATATCTGGGGCCAGTGGGCGCAACTCGCCGGCATCCAGCTCAAGCGCAATGGCTCCTACCTGTTCGCCCGCACCGAAGCCGAAGAGCACCTGCTTGAAGCCTTCTGCGCCGGGCGCGCCCAGGAGCACGGCTATCGCGTCGAACTGCTCCAGGGTGCAGCGCTGCAAGACCTGTACGGCGGCCAGTTCGCCCATCACCGCGCTGCGCTCCATGGCCTGGACGATCAACAACTGTATTCCCGGGAAGCCATCCCGGCGCTGATCAACTACCTCGGCCGCGAACTCAACGTGGAGTTTCATTTCTCCACCCTCGTACGCGACATCGAGCCCGGCCAGGTGCACACCAGCGCCGGCTCCTTTCGCGGCGAGCAGATCATTGTCTGCTCCGGCCACGACTACCAGACGCTGCTGGCCGAGCAGATCGCCGAACTCAACCCGCAAATCTGCCGCCTGCAAATGCTGCGCGCCCGGCCTGCTGTGGATTTGAACCTGCAACATGCCTTGCTGACCGGTCTCAGCTGCGTGCACTACGGCGCTTTTGCGGATCTGCCGGAAGCGGCGCCGGTGCAGGCTGAAATCCTGCGTGAGGTGCCGCACCTGCATGAAAACGGCATCCACCTGCTGATCAGTCCGACACCGTACGGTGAACTGATCATCGGGGATTCCCATCATTACGGCAGCGATCCATCACCGTTCAACGCCGAACAGGTGGACAACTGGATGATCGAGCTGGCGGAGCACACCCTGGGCTGCAAGATCCAGGTCGTGGAACGTTGGCAGGGCGTCTATGGTTCCCGTGGGCCGGCGCCGTTCTCGTTCCTGCGGGCGGCACCGGGGGTGAGTGCGGCGTTGATGCACACCGGTGTGGGCATGAGCGTCGGGCCGGCGATGGCCGAGCGCAATATCACCGAGCTATGGGGGAATGCGTGATGAACGCTGAGCAGGCAATCGCCGAAGTCTTTGGCTTATACGAACAGCACGGCACCGCCGATTACATCGGTGAGCCGGTCTCGCAGATCGAGCACATGTCCCAGGCTGCGCAGTTGGCCATGGCCGAAGGCTTCGATGATGAAGTGGTGCTGGCGGCGTTCTTCCACGATATCGGGCACATCTGCGGTCAAGGCGGCGAGAACATGGGCGGTTATGGCGTGGTCAGTCATGAACGGCTGGGAGCTGATTATCTGCGCCGGGCAGGTTTCAGCGAGCGCATGGCCAAGCTGGTGGAATATCACGTGCAGGCCAAGCGTTACCTGACCTTCAGCCAGCCGGATTACTACGCGCGCCTGAGCGAAGCCAGTCGCCGCACCCTGGGTTACCAGGGCGGCGTGATGACGGCCGAAGAAGCCCATGCGTTCGAGCAGGACCCTTTGTGCGCCGTGAGTCTACGCATGCGCCATTGGGATGAACAGGCCAAGGAAATGCACGTGCCGGTGCTGGACCTTGAGGTGCTGAAGTCCAAGGCCCGGCACCTGTTGGCGGCTTAGGTCTCGTCGAGGCGCTGGGCCAGGGCTTCGATCTGTTCCTGGCGCTCGGCCTGGCTCAGTTTCGGATGCGGGTTGAGGGACGACCATTGCGGGTGGGCGCGGGCCCTGTTCAGGGCTTCCGGCAGCTTGCCTTCGCGCCAGGTCTTGTCCTGGGGCGTGTCGACCTTGATGCTGTGGATCGCCGCATGCCCGCGCAGGTTCAGGGCCTTGAGCAGTTGCCGCTGGCGCAGGGCCAGCAGGCGCAGCACGCTGTCGTCGACGGTCAGCTCGCGCTGGCCCTTGATCTTGCCCAACAGGCGGCTGCCGTAACTGCGGGCGGTTTGCAGGGCGCCACCGGCGATGGCACCGGCGAGGGCGGCGGCGCCGAGAGTCAGGCCGCCCACCAGTAGATCCACACCCGCACCGGCTGCCGCGCCGGCTGCGATGCCGCCGCCGACCCGCACGCCCAGTTGCTTGAGGGTTTCGGGGTTGAACAGGTCATCGCCCCAACGGCCGTCCAGCAGCGGCAAGTCGCTGGCGGCGGCGTCTTGGGGGCGGAAGCCGAACAGTTTGAGCAGGGCCTCCACACACTTTTGTTCGCGCTGGCGCACGGCTTTGCGCAGTTCGCTGATGGCTTGTTGCTCCACTTCAGCTTCGCTGACCACGCTGCGGCGGCAGGCGGCGCAGTCGATCAGCAGTTCGGCAATCAGCCGCGCCGCGCTTTGCTGGCGTGCCTGGCGTTGGGCTTCCTGGTCGAGGATCAACCGCTCCAGTTGCCCACGGGAATTTTCCAGCAGCAGGGCGAGGCTTTCATACAGGCGGCGCTCGCCGTCTTCCGGCGGCGCCACGCTGTCGAAACGCACCAGCGCGTGCAGGCCCAAACGGGCCAGGGCTTCGCGCCAGTCCGGCTCACGGTGGTCGGCGCTGCTGACAAAATTGAGCACCGGCAGCAGCGGTTTGCCGCAGCTGGCCAGTACTTGCAGCTCGTCGCGATATTTGGCCAGCACCGGTTCACGGGCGTCGATTACGTAGAGGCCAGCATCCGAGGCCAGCAGTTGGCGCAGCACCTTGGCTTCCTGTTCGAAACGCTGGCGGGCCTCGCTGCCTTCCAGAAAACGCGCCAGCCGAGCCGGGCCGTCGAGGCGTTCGCCGGGGCGGTCCAGGCGTTCGAGGTAGTCGAGCAGGGCGATGGCATCTTCCAGGCCGGGGGTGTCGTACAGCTCCAGCAAGGCTTCGCCGTCTACCGACAGGCGTGCGCCCTCGACGTGCCGGGTGGTGCTGGGCCGATGGGACACTTCACCAAAACCGACGTCTCGCGTGAGGGTGCGCAACAGTGAGGTCTTGCCGACGTTGGTGTGGCCGACCACCGCGAGTTTCAGGGGCTTAGTCATGACCGGTCTCCAGCCAAGTGAGCGGCGCGCAATCGGCGAACGGAATCTCCAGTTGTTGCAAGGCCGCATGCCAATCACCCAGGCGTTCTGCGTCCAGGGCCTGGCCCGCCGGCGCTTGCAGCAGCCAGACCCGGGTGGCTGTGGCGCTGCGGGCCAGTTCGGCGATCAGCGCGAGGCTGCCGCGATCCGGCGAGCGCCGTGGGTCGCAGGCGATGGCCAGGCGCGCGGGCGGGAAACGGGTGAGCTGTTCCAGCAGCTTGTTACGCGATTCGCGGCTGTCGAGGATGCCGGCGTCCTTGACGCTGGTCGGGAGCTTCGGCGGCCACGGGCGCTGTTCGTCCAGCTCGATAGCCACCAGCAGGGCGCCGTCACTTTGCAGTTCACTGACGCCGCCGGTCACGTGATGCAATTGGTCGGGCGCTGCATCGTTGACCCCAAGCCGTTCGCTGCTGGGCATCAGCCGTTCGCGCAGTTGGCTGTAGCCGGGCAGGTTGAGGTCGAGGCTCAAGGCGGCGCGCCCGCGTTTCCAGCGCCACAGGCACAGCAGCGCGAGGATCAGCCGCGGCAGGATGCCGTACACCAGCAGCACGCCCACCAGCCAGGCGGCCCAGGCCTGGCGGGCACTTTCGATATTCAGGGCGGCATCGCCGCTGGCGCGGATCATCTCGACGGTGGGCACGCTGAAGCCCAGCAACGCCGGCAGGGCGCCAAGGGTTTGGGTCACGGCGACAAAGGTGTCGGCCCGCAAAATAGTGGTTTCCCACACAAAGCCGTAGCGCCGGGTGGCCAACAGCGTCAGCAGGATCACCATGGCGCTGAGCAACGCCAGCAGCCACAGGCTGTTGACCAGCACGCCGACGGCCCAGCGATTGAGTTTGCGCCGTTGCAGCAACAGCAGCAGGGCGGGCGCCAGTTGCGCGGCCTTGGCGTCGCGAGCGAGTTTTTCGCTGAGCCATAACCACAGGCGCCCAAGGCTGGCGCCGTGTTCACCGGCAAACAGCAGGCCCAGGGCCCAGCTCAACAACAGGATCAGGTTCAAGCCCAGCAGGCTGCCCAGGGCCCAGAACACATTCACCGGCACCAGGCCATTGCCCAGCGCGGCAAACGCCAGGCCGGCGCCGCTGATAATAGCGACCGCCGCCAGCAGGATCAGCGCCAGGCGCGCACCTTGCAGCCAGCGGGTCAGGGCGGCGGTCAGGCCATCGCGTTCGGCCAGCCACAGCGCACGGTTCTGGATGCGCGTGGGCAAGTCACCGCCGGTGCTGCGGGCCAGGCGATTGGCTTCCTGGTCTTCCAGGGCGCCCGCGTGTTCCTCCCGCAGGCGCACGGTTTCGGTCAGCCAGAGTGTTTGCAGGGGATTCAGAGCAGTCACGCGTCGTCCTGTTGAGCCAGTGAGTCTGGAGCATAACCGCTGGAACGCCGGTTGGGGTATGCCGCGCGCGGCTCTGGTATTCTCGTCGCCATGAAAAAAACTCTCCCTTTAAGCCTGATCGCAGCCCTCGGTGAAAACCGTGTGATCGGCGTCGACAACAGCATGCCCTGGCATTTGCCGGGGGATTTCAAATATTTCAAGGCCACCACCTTGGGCAAGCCGATCATCATGGGGCGCAAGACCTGGGATTCCCTGGGTCGACCGTTGCCGGGCCGCTTGAACATTGTGGTCAGCCGTCAGACCGACCTGGCGCTGGAAGGTGCGGAAGTTTTTCCGTCACTGGACGCGGCCGTGGAGCGGGCGGAGGAATGGGCCAAGGCCCAGGGCGTGGATGAGCTGATGCTGATCGGCGGAGCGCAGTTGTATGCCCAGGGGCTGGAACAAGCGGATCGCCTGTATTTGACGCGCGTGGCATTGAGCCCGGAAGGGGATGCGTGGTTTCCCGAGTTTGATTTGAACCAGTGGAAGCTGGTGTCGAATGTCGAGAATGCGGCTGAGGGTGACAAGCCGGCGTACAACTTCGAAGTCTGGGAAAAAGCCTAAAAACTCATGTGGCGAGGGAGCTTGCTGTGGCGAGGGAGCTTGCTCCCGCTGGGCTGCGAAGCGGCCCTAAAAGCTGATCCCTCAATCTCTCAGAAAACTCGGTCGCCTGCTTTGGGGCTGCTGCGCAGCCCAGCGGGAGCAAGCTCCCTCGCCACAAAGTTCGGCCGTTAAGCCTGCGCCAGTTCCGCATGCTCATCGGTATTGAGCAGCTCTTTATCCGTCTGCTGCATGATCTGGCTGGTAATCGCCCCCGCCGTCATCGAACCGTTCACGTTCAACGCCGTACGGCCCATGTCGATCAGCGGCTCAACCGAAATCAGCAACGCCACCAGTGACACCGGCAAGCCCATCGCCGGCAGCACGATCAGCGCGGCAAACGTCGCACCGCCGCCCACGCCCGCCACACCGGCCGAACTCAAGGTCACAATCGCCACCAGTGTTGCGATCCACAACGGGTCCAGCGGGTTGATGCCCACGGTCGGCGCAACCATCACCGCCAGCATCGCCGGGTAAAGACCTGCACAACCGTTCTGGCCAATCGTCGCGCCAAACGAGGCGGCAAAGCCGGCGATGGACTGCGGAATCCCCAGGCGACGGGTCTGCGCTTCAATGCTCAGCGGGATGCTCGCGGCGCTGGAACGGCTGGTGAAAGCAAACGTCAGCACCGGCCACACCTTGCGGAAGAACCGCAGCGGGTTGATCCCGGCCAGGGACAGCAGCACGCCATGCACCACAAACATCAGGCCCAGGGCGAGGTACGACACCACCACAAAACTGCCGAGCTTGATGATGTCTTGCAGGTTGGAGCTGGCGACCACCTTGGTCATCAGTGCCAATACGCCGTACGGGGTGAGTTTCATCACCAGGCGCACCAGGCGCATCACCCAGGCTTGCAGGGTGTCGATGGCGTTGAGGACTTTCTGGCCTTTTTCCACGTCATCCTTGAGCAGTTGCAGCGCGGCAACCCCGAGGAACGCAGCAAAGATCACCACGCTGATAATCGACGTCGGCTTGGCCCGTGCCAGGTCGGCGAACGGGTTCTGCGGGATGAACGACAGCAGCAGTTGCGGGATATTCAGGTCGGCGACCTTGCCCGCGTAATCACTCTGGATCACTTGCAGGCGCGCCATTTCCTGGGTGCCGGCCACCAGGCCTTCGGCGGTGAGGCCGAACAGGTTGGTCAGGCCGATACCGATCAGCGCCGCAATCGCCGTGGTGAACAGCAGCGTGCCGATGGTCAGGAAGCTGATCTTGCCCAGGGACGAGGCGTTGTGCAGGCGGGCCACGGCGCTGAGGATCGAGGCGAACACCAGCGGGATCACGATCATTTGCAGCAACTGCACGTAACCGTTGCCGACCAGGTCGAACCAGCCGATCGAGGCCTTGAGCACCGGGTTGCCGGCGCCGTAAATGGCGTGCAGCACCACACCGAAGATCACGCCGAGTACCAGCGCAAACAACACCTTCTTGGCGAGGCTCCAGTGGGTACGACGGGTTTGTGCCAGGCCCAGCAACAGGGCCACGAACACCAGTAAGTTGAGAATCAGGGGCAGATTCATTGAAGCTCCGTTGAGATGGCAGCCAATCGCGTGAGCCTGCGATTGCGAACCGGCAAGCCTAACAGCTTGATATTTATTGATTTAATACCTTTATAGAATGGTGACTGTCGTTTTTGGAATAAGCGAATGGCGCCCAGGTGTATGGCGTTGGCGCGATCACGACGAAAGCGGTCGCGCTCGGACGGAAACTGTCACAGGGATTTGTTAGCGTCGATGTCTTTCACTCAGGGAGAAAACGCACATGAAGCTAGCGCCGAAACTGTTTGCCGCCGCGCTGTGCCTGGGCCTTGCGAGCCAGGCCTTTGCCGCCACCGAGTTGAAACACTGGCCGGCGGCGGCCGCCAAGCAACTGGACACGATGATTGCCGCCAATGCCAACAAGGGCAACTTCGCGGTGTTCGACATGGACAACACCAGTTACCGCTACGACCTTGAAGAGTCGTTGCTGCCGTACCTGGAAAACAAGGGCCTGATCACCCGCGACACCATGGACCCTTCCCTGAAGCTGATCCCGTTCAAAGACACCGCCGACCACAAGGAAAGCCTGTTCAGCTACTACTACCGCCTCTGCGAAGTCGACGACATGGTCTGCTACCCGTGGGTGGCGCAGATTTTCTCCGGCTTCACCCTCAAGGAGCTCAAAGGCTACGTCGACGAAATGATGGCGTCGGGCAAGCCGGTGCCGGTCACCTACTACGAAGGTGATGTGGTCAAGAACATGGAAGTGCAGCCGCCGAAAGTCTTCACCGGCCAGGCTGAGCTGTTCAACAAGCTGATGGAAAACGGCATTGAGGTCTACGTGATGACCGCCGCGTCCGAGGAACTGGTGCGCATGGTCGCGGCCGATCCGAAGTACGGCTACAACGTCAAACCCGAGAACGTGATTGGTGTGAGCACCCTGCTCAAGGACCGCAAGACCGGCGAACTGACCACCGCCCGCAAGCAGATTGCCGCCGGCAAGTATGACGAGAAGGCCAACCTCGGCCTGGAGCTGACCCCGTACCTGTGGACCCCGGCCACCTGGATGGCCGGCAAGCACGCGGCGATCCTGACCTATATCGATGAGTGGAAAAAACCGGTGATCGTTGGTGGCGACACGCCAACCAGTGACGGCTACATGCTGTTCCACGATGTGGACGTGGCCAAGGGCGGCATCCACCTGTGGATCAACCGCAAGGATAAATACATGACCCAGCTTAACGGCATGATGGCCAAGCACGCGGCGGCCCAGGCCAAGGAAGGGTTGCCGGTGACGGCGGATAAGAACTGGGTGATCGTCAAGCCGGACGAGATTCAGTAATACCGAGGCGTGGCCATCTCAGGCAAGCCAGCTCCCACCTGGACCTAGTTCGCTCAGGCAACTCGGTCCAGGTGGGAGCCGGGCTTGCCCGCGATGAGGCCATCAGCAGCACTGCAAAGCCCCAGCAAAAATAGATATCAATTGCGAACAAATCTCATCTTCTGCTAGCGTGCGCACTTCCTGAACATCCCGTTCTTCTCAAGGTAGTGCTGTGCTCTCCTGGAATTCTCAGATCGCGCGCCTGTTTGCGGAGCAGAAGAAGGCCCTCGAAGCCTTCGTCACCCGCCGCACCGGCAGCGCCCAGGTGGCCGCCGACCTGACCCAGGAATCGTTCCTGCGCCTGGCCCGACTCGACTCCGGCGAGAAGATCGACAACCTCCCTGCCTTCCTCTTCACCATCGCCAGCAACCTGGTGCGCGACCATCAGCGCCAGGCCATTCGCCGCGAGCGCCTGGATGCCGGCGAGCCCAGTGAAGAACTGCCCTGCAGCAACCCAGGTGCCGACGAGCAATTGGCCGCCTATCAACAGGAGCAACTGATGCAGGATGCGATCCTGGCGCTGCCCGAAGCGACTCGGCAGATCTTCCTGCTCTATCATGTCGACGAACTTTCCTACCGCGAGATTGGCGAACGCTTGTCGATCACCCCGCGCAGTGTGGAATACCAATTGCGTCGGGCCTTGATCGAATGCCGTGCCTTTATCAAGGCGCGGCTGGCCTGTGATGAACAAGGACGCCGGTCATGATCGCCGCACCCACTGCCGACGAGTTGTTTGCCGAAGCGTCCGGCTGGTATTTCCGGCTCCAGGCCGACGACGTCACGGCGGCCGAAATCGAGGCGTTTTCCGTCTGGCTGGGGCAGGGCGCCGCCCAGGATGATGCGTGGCAGGAAGTCCAGGCGATGCTGGGCGGCCTGCGCGAACCGGCCCGGGTGATTCGCCGGGCCGAGCAAGCGGCTTGGCGCAAGCCGGCACGGCGTTGGGCGTATGCTGCCGCGATGCTTTTGGCGGTCGGGCTGACGCTGCAAAACACGCCATGGCTGGATCGCCTGCGGGCCGACTACGCCACCGGCACCGGTGAATCGCGCACGGTCGAACTGGCGGATGGCTCGCAACTGCAACTCAACACTGACAGCGCGGTGCAGATCCGCATGAGTGCCGGTGAACGCCAGGTTCGCCTGCTGCGGGGCGAAGGGTTTTTCAGCGTGACCAAGGATCCATCGCGGCCTTTCGTGGTGCAGTCCGGCGATGGCTGGGTGAAGGTGGTGGGCACGCAATTCAGCGTCGCCCGCCGCGATGCACAGACCCAGGTGCAAGTCGCCCAGGGCAAGGTGCAGGTCAGCTCCGGCCTGGGTGAGCCGGTGTATCTGGAGCCGGGTCGTGCGGTGGAGTATCAGGACCAACGCCTGACGGCGGTCCACGCGTTCGACCCTGCCAGTGGTTTTGCCTGGCGCCAGCGGCAACTGGTGTTTCGCCAGCAACCGCTGTCCGATGTGGTTGCCGAATTAAATCGCTACTGGCCCGGCAAGACGCTGGTGCTCGGCGATACGTTGCGCAACCGCGTGGTGTCTGGCGTGTTCGAGATCGACAAGCCCGATGCCGTCATCAAGGCGCTGGAATACACCCTTAACCTGCGTGCCGAGCATTACACCCCGTATTTGCTGGTGTTGCGCGAAGGCAAAGCGTCCTAGACGAATCTTTTTCAAAAAACTTTCAGGGTTTCTCCCCAAGCCATCGTCCTTGATCACTGAGGCGTAAATAGTAAGCACTCTCAAGTAGTGCCGCGCCCGTTCACTGACTTTTGCACCGGGGAGCATCATCCATGGCACACCGATTTGCCGCACGGCCCTTGCTGGCGCTGGCCATTTCCTTGGCGTGCGGCACTGCGCCGTTGTATTTGCAGGCTGCTGAGACGACGCAGGCCCAGACCTACCGCTTCGATATCCAGGAGCAAAGCCTGGACGGCGCGTTGGCGGCGTTTTCGGCGGTGACGCGGCTTCAAGTGCTGGTGCCCAGTGAGTTGACGCAGGGGGTGCTGTCGCCGGGAGTGAGTGGCAACCTGGGGCAGCGGGACGCCCTGGCGAGGTTGCTTGCGGGGACGGGGTTGAGTGCGGCATTTATCAACGCAGATACCGTGACCCTGGAAAAGCGTGTGTCATCAGGCACAGCCCTTGAAGTGGGTGCCACCACCATCAGCGCCGAGCACCTTGGCGCTACAACCGAAGGCACCGGCTCCTACACCACCGGCGCGGTGACCATCGGCAAGGGCGAGCAGAAGCTCAAGGACATCCCGCAATCGGTCAGCGTCATGACCCGCAAGCAGATGGATGACCAGAACACCACCAAACTCTCCGAGGTGGTCAAGCGCACGCCGGGCCTGACGGCGACCAAATCCCCCGGCCCCGGCATGTTCATCTTTTCCCGTGGCTTCGAGGTGGGCACCCTGCAATACGATGGTGTGGGTATCCCGCGTAACACCTACGCGCTGGGCAGCTACCTCACCGAGAACATGGCGATCTATGACCGGGTAGAGACCCTGCGCGGCCCGGCTGCCTTGCTACAGGGCGCCAACAGCCCCGGCGGCACCATGAACCTGGTGCGCAAGCGCGGCCAGCAGGCGCCGACAGTCACCATCACCGCCAAGGCCGGCTCCTGGGACCACTACGGCACCCAGGTTGATGCCGGCGGCCCGCTGAACTCGGAGGGCACCTTGCGCGGCCGGTTTGTGGCGGATTACGACACCACCAACTCCTTCGTCGACTACGCGGGCAGCTGGAACCAGACGGTGTATGCCGCCGTCGACTATGACTTCACCCCCGACACCACCGTCGGCGTAGGCATCAGCAACCAGAAAGGCCACGCCCGCCCGAACTTCATGTCGCTGCCGCGTTATGCCAACGGCAGCGACATCGGTCTGCCACGTTCGACGTTTGTGGGGGCCAGCTGGAACCGCAACGTCAATAACCAGACCCAGGTGTTTGCCGATATCGAGCATCGCTTCAACGATGACTGGAAAATGAAGGCCGCCCTGGTGGCCATGGATGAACACAACGACGCGACTTACCAAGCGACATGGGACACCATCCCCAACCCCGGTGACAGCGGCACCGTGCGTTACGTGGACTGGGTCACCGACTTCAACACCAAGAGTCGCGGTGTGGACGTGTATGTCGACGGCAAGTTCGAAGGCTTTGGTTTGCGGCAGGAGATGGTACTGGGCGCCAACTATTCCAAACTCACCACGGATGATTTCTGGGCGCGCGCGGCAACGCCGGGTGCGGATATCTTCAACATCGACCACAACCGTCCGCAGCGCGACAGGAACCAGTTGTTCCAGGCAGGGAATGCGACGAAGAGCTGGTATGACATTCGCCAGAAGGGGATTTATGGCACCTGGCGCGTCCAGCTATTGGACCCGCTGACGTTGATCCTCGGTGCGCGCACCAGTTGGTATGACTATTCCTACAAGGACGAGAGCGGTTTCCAGGGTGTCTATGGCGACCCGACCCAGAGCACCACGCAAAGCAATGGCCACGTCACTCCCTACGCCGGCCTGGTCTATGCGCTCAACGAGCAATGGTCGGCCTACGCCAGCTATACCGACGCCTTTGAGCCACAAACCAACCTGACCACCTCATTGACCGTGCTCAAGCCCATTGAGGGCCAGAACTACGAACTGGGTCTGAAGGGCGAACTGGCTGACGGCCGGCTCAATACGTCGTTCGCTATCTTCCACTATGACCAGGAAAACCGTGCGGCTCAAGACCTGCAAGGCGGCAAAGTCTGTGGCGGCTGGTACTGCTCGCTCGCTTCCGGCAAGGTCCGCAGCCAGGGCTTTGAAGCCACCTTGAGCGGTGAGGTGTTGCCTGGCCTGCAACTGGTCTCCAGCTACACCTACAACACCACCAAGTTCCTCAAGGACGACACCTACGAAGGCAAGATCTTCAGCACCTGGACTCCTAAACACCTGCTCAAGGTGTGGGGTGACTACCAGTTGCCGGGCGATTGGGAGAAAGTCAGCGTCGGCGCCGGCGTCACCGCGCAAAGCAGCACCGTCGCCTATGACCGCACGTTCAGTGTGCCGGGCAACGCGCTGTGGGATTCGCGGGTGGCCTACAAGGTCAACCAGGAGTTCACCGTCGCGGCGAACCTGAACAACATGTTCGACAAGAAGTACTACATCCCCGCGTACAACGCGAACTGGGGCAGCAATTACTATGGCGACCCGCGTAACGTGATGTTCACCATGACCTACACGCCGCAATTCTGATTCGAGCAGGCAAAAAAATGCCCCGCACCTGGCGGGGCATTTTTATGGGCGAGGCTTACAGGCCGTCGAGCATCGCCTTGTTGCGTACTGCACCCTTGTCGGCACTGGTGGCCAGCAGGGCGTAAGCCTTCAACGCGGTAGTGACTTTGCGCGGACGCTTCTCTACCGGCTTCCAGCCTTTCTTGTCCTGCTCGACCCGGCGTGCCGCCAGTTCTTCATCGCTGATCAACAGGTTGATCGAGCGGTTCGGAATGTCGATCAGTACCTTGTCGCCATCCTGCACCAGGCCAATGGCGCCGCCGGCAGCGGCTTCCGGCGAAGCGTGGCCGATGGACAGGCCCGAGGTACCGCCGGAGAAACGGCCATCGGTCAGCAAGGCGCAGGCTTTGCCCAGGCCCTTGGATTTCAGGTACGAGGTCGGGTAGAGCATCTCTTGCATGCCCGGGCCGCCTTTCGGGCCTTCGTAGCGGATGATGACGATGTCGCCTTCCTTCACTTCGTCAGCGAGGATGCCGCGTACCGAGCTGTCCTGGCTTTCGTAGATCTTGGCGCGGCCTTCGAACACGTGAATCGACTCATCCACGCCGGCGGTTTTCACCACGCAGCCATCCAGGGCGATGTTGCCGTACAGCACGGCCAGGCCACCTTCTTGGGAGTAGGCGTGCTCGACGCTGCGGATGCAGCCGTTTTCACGGTCGTCGTCGAGGGTTTCCCAGCGGGTCGACTGGCTGAACGCGGTCTGCGTCGGGATGCCGGCCGGGCCTGCCTTGAAGAAGGTATGCACGGCTTCGTCGTCAGTCTGGGTGATGTCCCACTTGGCGATGCCTTCGGCGATGGATTTGCTGTGCACGGTCGGCAGGTCGGTGTGCAACAGGCCGCCACGGGCCAGCGAGCCGAGGATCGAGAAGATCCCACCGGCGCGGTGCACGTCTTCCATGTGGTACTTCTGGATGTTCGGCGCGACTTTGCACAGTTGCGGCACGTGACGGGACAGGCGGTCGATGTCCCGCAGGTCGAAGTCGATCTCGGCTTCCTGTGCGGCGGCGAGCAAGTGCAGGATGGTGTTGGTGGAACCGCCCATGGCGATGTCCAGGGTCATGGCGTTTTCGAACGCCTTGAAGTTGGCGATGTTGCGCGGCAACACCGACTCATCGTTCTCGGTGTAGTAACGCTTGCACAGCTCGACGATGGTGCGGCCGGCCTGCAGGAACAGTTGCTCGCGGTCGCTGTGGGTGGCCAGTGTCGAGCCGTTGCCCGGCAAGGCCAGGCCCAAGGCTTCCACCAGGCAGTTCATCGAGTTGGCGGTGAACATGCCGGAGCACGAACCGCAGGTAGGGCAGGCGCTGCGCTCGTATTCCGCGACCTTCTCGTCAGAAGCGCTGGAATCGGCGGCGATGACCATGGCGTCGACCAGGTCCAGGCCATGGGAGGCGAGTTTGGTCTTGCCGGCTTCCATCGGGCCGCCGGAGACGAAGATCACCGGGATGTTCAGGCGCAGGGCGGCCATCAGCATGCCGGGGGTGATCTTGTCGCAGTTGGAGATGCACACGATGGCGTCGGCGCAGTGGGCGTTGACCATGTATTCCACGGAGTCGGCGATGATCTCGCGGCTCGGCAGGGAATACAGCATGCCGTCATGGCCCATGGCGATGCCGTCGTCCACGGCGATGGTGTTGAATTCTTTGGCTACACCGCCGGCGCGTTCGATCTCGCGGGCGACCAGTTGGCCCAGGTCCTTGAGGTGGACGTGGCCGGGTACGAACTGGGTGAACGAGTTGGCAATCGCGATGATCGGCTTCTTGAAGTCGTCATCTTTCATCCCCGTGGCGCGCCACAGAGCGCGGGCGCCGGCCATGTTGCGGCCGTGGGTGGATGTTTTCGAGCGGTAATCTGGCATGGAACACTCCGGGCGGCTAATCAGGTATCAAAGGGGAGTGAGCTTCTATTGACGTCTGGAACACTCAGAAAATGGCCGTGTGTCCGGAAGTTGCCTCAAACGCTGCGGGATCGCCGTGCGCATTGGCCTTGAGCTCATAAACCCGCCGGGGGATGACTGGCGATGAATAGGTCCGATTCTACACCGCTGGCGGCCGGAGGGAATGGCCGCGAGCGTGTAGATGGCGCTTACGAGACGTGTGGGTGTGCAAGTTTCACGCTCAGCGACCGACCCGGGCGTTCGTCACCACCCCCCAGACGCTGAACACGATGAAGCTGATGGCGATGGTCATCAGCAAGTTGCTCCCGGCTTGCGCGAGCGCGGCGCTGCTGACGGCGGCGGTGATGAACATGATGCTGTTGCCGGCCGAGGCGGCGGTGCCGGCGCTGCTGGAGAACAGCAACATGGCCGCAGAAATCGCGGCGGGGCGAACCAGGGTCACGGCCAGGGCGCTGATCAGCATCGGGATGAGCAGGCTGATGGTGGTCATGGCCTCAAAGCGGATGATCAGCGCCAATAACACGCCCGCGACGCCCAGCAGGCCCAGCCCGATATTGATTTGCCGCGTGAGCGAGATGTGTTTTTGCAGGGCGCTCGCCGCAACGCCACCCAGCAGATAGGCGATGCCGTACACCATCAGCACCACCGCGTACTGGTATTCGGACAGCTTCAACTCATCCATGAATATCAGCGGCGTGACGCTGATCAGCGCGAAGTAACAGGCAAATACCAGCGCGGCGATCCACCAATAGCGGATGAAGTCCCGATTCCCGGCGATGGATTTCAGCGTGGTGATGATCGAGACGGGGGCTCTTTCAGGGCTGGCGGCCTTGGACGGCAATATCAGGCAGGCGTGGATAAACATGCCCAGCGCCATTACCGCAAACCCGTAGAAGCTGCCCTGCCAATCGAATGTGGTTTGCAACCAGGAGCCCAGCAACGGCGACAGCGCAACAAACGAGCCGCTCAAGGTCATGTAATAGATGCGGATGCGGGCGCGGTCCTGTTCTTCGAACAGGTCTTCCACCAGCGCATGGCCGAGTACAAAAAAGCCACAGCCAATGGCCTGCACGGCGCGAAACAGCAGGAAGCTCGGGTAGCTTGTTGCGAGTGCGCAGCCGATCGAGCCGAGAGTGGAAACCACGATGCACCCCAGCAGCACTTCCTTGCGCCCGAATTTGTCTGAAAGCGGGCCGGCGATCAGTTGGGAAATTGCAAATACCAGGGTGAACAGGCTGATGGATAAGGCAACCTCGGCGGTTGACGTGTCGAACTTTGCGGCGAGGGCAGGAAAGGAGGGCAGCAGGATATTGATCGGGAAAAAGCTGATCAGGGAGATGCAGGTGATGAGGATGAACCGCGAGAAATGTTGGCGTTTTGCGTCGCCAATGGGCTGGGAGTAAGACTCAGACATTGTTGTTGTTTTCCGGAGTTAAACCAGAAACCGATACTAGTCTGCGAAAAATGGAATTCAATCAAAACCGTTGCGGGAAGCTATAGGGGCTTGTGTGGGAGCCGGGCTTGCCCGCGATGCAAGCACCTCGGTATGTCAGATACCCGGCGGTGATGCTATCGCAGGCAAGCCAGCTCCCACATTGGGTCCGCGGTGTTACTTAGCTATTGGGCAGCAACCGGCAAGTAATGCTCTTGATATACCGAGTCTCGGCAATCGCCGGGTGCACCGGATGGTCCGGGCCCTGGCTGCCGCGTTCCAGCATCTGGATATTGCGGTCCAGGTGACGGGCGCTGGTCAGCAGGATGTTCTGCAGGTCATCTTCCGGCAAGTGCATGGAGCACGAAGCGCTGACCAGGATGCCGTCCTTGCTGAGCAGGCGCATGGCTTGCTCGTTCAGGCGGCGGTAGGCGCCTTCGCCGTTCTTCATGTCTTTCTTGCGCTTGATGAAGGCCGGTGGGTCGGCCACGATCACGTCGAAACGCTCTTCGCTGGCTTTCAGTTCTTTGAGGGCTTCGAACACGTCGCCTTCGATGCAGGTCATCTTTTCGGCAACGCCGTTCAGCGCGGCGTTGCGCTCTACGCCGTCGAGGGCGAAGGCGGAGGCGTCGACGCAGAACACTTCATTGGCACCGAAGGCCGCGGCTTGCACGCCCCAGCCGCCGATGTAGCTGTACAGGTCCAGAACGCGCTTGCCCTTGGCATACGGGGCCAGGCGGGCGCGGTTCATGCGGTGGTCGTAGAACCAGCCGGTTTTCTGGCCCTGGATCACCGGCGCTTCGAACTTCACGCCGTTTTCTTCGAGGGCAACCCACTCCGGCACCAGGCCGAACACGGTTTCGACGTAGCGGTTGAGGCCTTCGGCGTCACGGGCGGCGGAGTCGTTCTTGAACAGGATGCCGCTTGGCTTGAGCACCTGAGTCAGTGCGGCGATCACGTCTTCCTTGTGGGCTTCCATGGTCGCCGAAGCGATCTGCACCACCAGGATGTCGCCGAAACGGTCGACCACCAGGCCCGGCAGCAGGTCGGAATCACCGTACACCAGGCGGTAGAACGGCTTGTCGAACAGGCGGTCACGCAGGGACAGGGCCACGTTGATGCGGTGCACCAGCAGCGATTTGTCCAGCGCCAGCTTGATGTCGCGCGACAGCAGGCGGGCGCAGATCAGGTTGTTCGGGCTCATGGCCACGATGCCGAGGGTCTTGCCGCCGGCTGCTTCCAGGATCGCCTGGTCGCCTGCCTGGAAGCCGTGAAGAGGTGTGGCGGCCACATCGATTTCGTTGCTGTAGACCCACAGGTGGCCGTTGCGCAAACGACGATCGGCGTTGGCTTTGAGACGCAGGCTTGGCAGGGACATGACGTCGCTCCGGAAAAAAGAGCGGGAGTATACCGTGTTGTGTAGTACTTGGCGGCGCCGCCGGACATGTGGGTGGTGATATCCCTGTGGGAGCTGGCTTGCCTGCGATAGCATCACCTCGGTTATCTGAAAGACCGAGCCGTCTGCATCGCAGGCAAGCCAGCTCCCACATTCGATCCGGTTTCAGTTCGGGTTTTTGAGGTGTCAGCCCGGTTGCCATAAAGGTTAGAATCGCCGCCTAGTCCAGAGTGTGCCCCCTATGTCCCAAGAGCTATCCGCCGAACAGATCCAACAGAGCCTCCAGGGCATCAGCGTGCCGCCTCAACCGCAAATCATGGTGGATTTGCAGATGGAGCAGTACATGCCTGATCCGGACCTGGAAGTGATTGCCCGGCTGATCGGCCAGGACCCGGGCCTCTCCGGCTCGCTGCTGAAAATCGTCAACTCGCCGTATTACGGGCTGAGCAACAAGATCGTCTCGATCCAGCGCGCGGTGAACCTGCTGGGCAGCCGCTCCATCGTCAACCTGATCAACGCACAGTCGATCAAGGGCGAGATGAGCGACGACACCATCGTCACCCTCAACCGTTTCTGGGACACCGCCCAGGATGTGGCCATGACCTGCCTGGCCCTGGCCAAGCGCACCGGCAGCCAGGCCGTCGATGAAGCCTACGCATTGGGGCTGTTCCACGATTGCGGCGTGCCGTTGATGCTCAAGCGTTTCCCGAATTACATGAGCGTGCTGGAAGAAGCCTATGCCAGCGCCGGCCCGGAATGCCGCGTGGTCGACACCGAGAATCAGGCGTTCAACACCAACCACGCCGTGGTGGGTTACTACACCGCCAAATCCTGGCGTCTGCCGGAGCATGTGACCGACGCCATTGCCAATCACCACAACGCCCTGGCGATTTTCAGCGATGAGTCCAACCAGAAGCCGCAGCTGAAAAACCTGCTGGCGATCCTGAAAATGGCCGAGCACATCTGTGCGTCCTACCGCGTGCTGGGCAACCAGGTGGATGACCACGAGTGGAACGCCATCGGCCCGCTGGTGCTGGACCATATCGGCCTGTCGGACTACGACTTCGAGAGCCTGAAGTTGTCGATCCGCGAGCTGGGCGCGCACTAACCCTTTTTCCAAGAGGTACACATGCCCGAGTTACCGGAAGTCGAAACCACCCGGCGCGGTATTGCGCCGCACCTGGAAGGCCAGCGGGTCAGCCGTGTGGTGGTGCGTGAGCGGCGCCTGCGCTGGCCGATCCCGGAAGACCTGGATGTGCGGCTGTCCGGGCAGCGCATCGTGCTGGTGGAACGGCGGGCCAAGTACCTGTTGATCAATGCCGAAGTCGGCACCTTGATCAGCCATTTGGGCATGTCGGGCAATTTGCGCCTGGTGGACGCCGGGAGCCCGGCGGCCAAGCATGAACACGTGGACATCGAGCTGGAGTCGGGCCTGGCCCTGCGCTACACCGACCCGCGACGCTTTGGCGCGATGCTCTGGAGCCTCGACCCGCTGAACCATGAACTGCTGATTCGCCTCGGGCCGGAGCCGTTGACCGACCTGTTTGACGGCGAGCGGCTGTTCCAGCTGTCCCGCGGGCGGTCGATGGCGGTGAAGCCGTTCATCATGGACAACGCGGTGGTGGTGGGCGTGGGCAATATCTACGCGACAGAAGCGCTGTTTGCCGCCGGGATTGATCCGCGCCGGGAAGCCAAGGGCATCTCCCGTGGGCGTTACCTGAAGCTGGCGATCGAGATCAAACGCATCCTGGCCGCGGCGATCGAACGCGGCGGCACCACGTTGCGGGACTTTATCGGCGGCGACGGCCAGCCGGGGTATTTCCAGCAGGAATTGTTCGTCTATGGCCGTGGAGGCGAGGCGTGCAAGGTCTGTGGGACCGAATTGCGCAGTGTGACGCTGGGGCAGCGGGCAAGCGTGTTTTGCCCGCGGTGCCAGACTTAGGCCTTCCCGGTAATCAACCGGTACTTCTCCATCAGTTGCTCTTCCGTCTCCGGATGAGCCTCGTCCAGCGGGATGCAATCCACCGGGCAGACTTGCTGGCACTGGGGTTCGTCGTAGTGGCCGACACACTGGGTGCACAGGTTGGGGTCGATCACGTAGATCTCCTCACCCTGGGAAATGGCAGCGTTCGGGCACTCGGGTTCGCAGACGTCGCAGTTGATGCAATCGTCGGTGATGATCAGGGACATGGAAACTCCTGCCAGGGCTGTCAGCCAAGGCATCTGAAAACTAATGCGCGCAATTGTGCCGCATTGGCGCCCGCAGTGCGAGTCACAGCGATGGACTGTAGGAGCCGGCTTGCCGGCGATGGCGATGGGGCAGTTGCACCGTGGCGCCTGGATCGCTGGCAAGCCAGCTCCTACAGTTCGGGATTATTTCTTGAATCGCAGGGTTAGCGCATCCGCCACAGCCGGGTGCACAAACTTGGTGATATCCCCGCCCAGCGCGGCTATTTCCCGCACCAGCGTCGAAGAAATGAACGAATAACGCTCCGACGGCGTAAGAAACAGGCTTTCCACGTCCGGCGCCAGTTGGCGGTTCATGTTGGCCAGCTGGAATTCGTATTCGAAGTCCGATACCGCTCGCAGGCCGCGCAGGAACACATTGGCATTCTGTTCCTTGGCGAAGTGCGCCAGCAGCGTCGAGAAGCCTACCACTTCAACGTTGGGCAGATGCTTGGTGACCTCACGGGCCAGCTCCACGCGCTGTTCCAGGGGAAACAGCGGGTTTTTCTTGGGGCTGGCAGCGACCGCGATAATCACATGGTCGAACAAGCGCGAGGCGCGTTCGACCAGATCGCCATGGCCCTTGGTGATTGGGTCGAAGGTACCTGGGTACAACACTCGGTTCATCGCGTCGTCCTGGCGGAGTCCGTTGGGGAACCGGATGGTATCGCAGCATTACCGGTGGGCCAAGTCGACTTATTCAGAAGAAAGCACTATAGACACCGCGAATACCCGGTTTTTTCAGGCCGTTTTCAGACGTTCGGCCAGCGCCGTCGCCAGTTGCGCGGTCAATCCGTACACCGACAACTGCGGGTTTGCCCCAATGCTGGTGGGGAACAGCGAGCCATCGTGAATCGATAGATTGCGCAGTTGGTGATGGCGCCCAAGGCTGTCGGCCACGGCGTTTTTCGGCTCTTCGCCCATGGCGCAACCGCCCATCACATGGGCACTGCCGAGCCGGGTGCGGTGCAATTCCAGGTTCAGGCCGTCAATCATGCTGCGGGCTTCGGCCAATGTGTTCACGTAGCGTGCATCGCCGTGCAGCGGCATCACCGATTTGGCGCCACCGGCAAACTGAATCTCCGCCATGCTGTGAAACGCCCGGCGCAGGCCATCCCAGGCGTAGGGCGAGACCTGATAGTCGAGCACCGGCGTGCCATCGCCGCGCAATTCGACACTGCCGCCCGGGCTGTCGGGGTGGAAACCGTCCCGCAGCAGCGCAAGCATGGCGTGGGTCTTGGGCAGTTGGCCCATGTCCAGCGCGTTCTGCGTGCCGTAGCCGCCAAGCAAGGTACTGGCAAGCCCCGGATGCAGCGGCGGCACTTCGAGCTTGTAGGACATTTTGCCGGTGGTGCCGTCCTGCCATTGGAAGTGGTCGGAATAGATCGACTGCGGCGCGCCGTAGAACGGGTTGATCACTTCGTCGAACAACCCGGCGGAAAAATTCACCAGGTGCAGGAAGGTACGTTTGCCCAGGCGTGAATGAGGGTCGGGCGCGTCGGAGCGCATCAGCAGCGCCGGGCTGTTGATACCGCCGCCGGCCAGCACGTAGTGCTGGGCTTTGACCGTGATCTTGCGGCCGGTGGGGGCCACGCAGTACTGATCCATGGCCACGCATTCGAGGCTGGTGATGGTGTCACCGCTGAATTTCAGGCGTTCGGCGCGGGCCAGGTACAGCAACTCGCCGCCTTTCTCCAGGGTGGACGGAATGGTCGTCACCAGCATCGATTGCTTGGCATTCACCGGGCAGCCCATGCCGCAATACCCCAGGTTGAAGCAGCCGCGCACGTTGCGCGGGATCACGTGCCAGCTGTAGCCGAGCTTTTCGCAGCCTTTGCGAATCACGTCGTTGTTGGCATTCGGCGGCATGGCCCAGGGCGCGATGCCCAGGCGCTGTTCCATTTTTTCGAACCAGGGCGCCATCTCGGCGCTGCTGTGGCCCTTCACTGCGTACTCGCTGGCCCAGTGGGCGAGGGTCGGGTCCGGGGTGCGGAAGCTGGAGGTCCAGTTGATCAGCGTGGTGCCGCCGACCGCTCGGCCCTGCAAAATGGTGATCGCGCCGTCCTTGCTCATGCGCCCGATGCCTTCCTGGTACAGGCTGGCGTAGGCCTCGTCCTCCAGTAGCTTGAAGTCATTGCTGGTTTTCAGCGGGCCTTCCTCGATCAGCAGCACCTTGTAGCCGGCGGCGCTGAGGATCTCGGCGGTGGTGCCACCGCCGGCGCCGCTGCCGATGATCGCGACGTCGGCCTCCAGGGTCAGGTCCTGGTCGAGGGCGGCGCCATTGTGGGTCTTCCAGCCGCGGGCCATGCCATCGCGGAACAGATCAGGTACGGGCATCAGGGTCGTCTCTTGTTTTTATAGGGATGCGAATCAGATTTTCGGTGGGCCGGGGTAACCGCAATGCGCCCAGGACTCGGGGCGGAAATACCATGCCATGATCACCAGCTTGAGCAGCGAGCCCTGGCCCATGCGCAGCAGGTTCAGGTAGCTGTTTTCCCAGCGGTGCAGGAAGTTGCGGATCTGCTCGGCGCTGGCGTTTTCCCAGCTGCCCCACACGCCGGTCAGCGGCCCGCGGGTGACGGCCATGCCCAGTACGTCGAACAGTTGCTGGGTGAGCTTGAACATCTCCGGCGACAGGTGCTGCAGGCTGAAGTCGAGTTTTTTCAGGGTGTCGTCGATGCCGGCCACCACCACTTCGGCGCTGGCTGCGCCCTCCAGCAGCACCGGGATCACCGCCCGCAGAAACGGCAGGTCACTGCTGCGCAGCATCGCAAAGCCGCTGGCCGGGGTGCTGCTGGAGCAGCCACTGAGGCTGGCACCCAGCCCGGCGGTGGCCAGGAAGGCGCTGGCGCACAGGCCGAGTTTCAGTACGCCGCGCCGTGACAGTGCGGGTGATTCAGTCAGGCTAGGGTTCATTCTTATTGTTATCCCGATGATCGGTTTGTTAGCGGACGAACAGCTTCTGGATCAACTTCTGGATGGATTTGCCGTAGGGCGGGTAAATCAGCTTGGCCGCGTTCAGGCGTTGCTTGATCAGCACGCCCTTGGCCTTGCTGAAGGTCAGGAAACCCTCGTGGCCGTGGTAGTGGCCCATGCCGGACGGGCCGATGCCGCCGAAGGGCATGTCGTCCTGGGCCACGTGCAGTAGGGTGTCGTTCAGGCACACGCCGCCGGAATGGGTCTCGTGCAGTACGCGGTTCTGTTCGGCCTTGTTGTAGCCGAAGTAATACAGCGCCAGTGGGCGAGGTCGCTGATTGATGTAGGCGAAAGCCTGGTCGAGGCCGCGATAGGGCACGATCGGCAGCACCGGGCCGAAGATCTCGTCCTGCATCACGGTCATGTCGTCGCTGACATTCAGCAGCAGGCTGTGGGCCATGCGCCGTTCCTGGCCCTGGTCGTACAGCGGGACCAGGGTGGCGCCCTTGTCGGTGGCGTCTTTCACGTAGCCGTTGAGCCGGGCCAGTTGTCGTTCGTTGATGATCGCGGTGTAGTCCGGGTTGTCGGCCAGGGTCGGATAGAACCCGCGAACCGCCTTGCTGTAGGCCTCGACGAAGCCGTCTACACGGTCTTCCGGCACCAGCACATAGTCTGGCGCCACGCAGGTTTGCCCGGCATTCAGGGCCTTGCCGAAGGCGATGCGTTCGGCGGCGTCCTTGAGCGGCACGTCGGCGGAAACAATCGCCGGTGATTTGCCGCCCAGTTCCAGGGTCACTGGCGTCAGGTGTTCAGCCGCCGCGCGCATCACGTGCTTGCCGATGCTGGTGGCGCCGGTGAACAGCAGGTGGTCGAAGCGCAACTTGGAAAACGCCATGCCGACTTCCGCTTCGCCGAGCACCACGCACACCAGGTCTTCGGGAAAGATCTTCGCCAGCAGGGCCTTGAGCAGCTGGCCGGTGGCGGGGGTGGATTCGCTGAGCTTGAGCATTACCCGGTTGCCGGCGGCCAGGGCGCCCACCAGCGGACCGATGGCCAGGTACAGCGGATAGTTCCAGGGCACGATCACCCCGACCACCCCCAGCGGCTGATAGATGACCTTGGCCGACGCGGGCTGGAAGGCAATGCCTACAGTGCGACGGGAAGGTTTCATCCAGCCCTTGAGGTGTTTGCTGGCGTAGTGAATGCCATGCAGGCTGGGCATCAGTTCGGCGAACAGGGTTTCGTCGGCGCTGCGGTGGCTGAAATCACTGCTGATGGCGTTGATCAGCGCCTGGCGCTCGTCGCTCAGCAGGTCGCGCAGGGCCTTGAGCCACTGCTGGCGCTGGGCCGCCGGCGGCATCGGGTTGGCCGCGTAGGCCCGGCGTTGAGCGTCGAACAGGGCCTGGAGCTGGTCCAGCGCCTGGGAATCTTGCAGGTAGGCAACGTTGGCAGACATGGCGAAGTTCCCGATTGTTATTGGAATGCTTCAGTTTTTAGAGTCATTGCTCTAAATTGTCAAATAACATTGCACGAACGTGCCGATTTATCCGGACAAGGATAGTCCGTAAGATGCCGCCATCACGGGTCTAGAAGTTGATTTCCCATGGCACCACGAGTAAAGACCAGCGAGCGCATTGTGCAAACCAGCCTGGAGCTGTTTAACCAGCAGGGCGAGCGCAGTGTCAGCACCAACCATATCGCTGCCCATATGGAAATTTCCCCGGGCAACCTGTACTACCACTTCCCCAACAAGCAGGCGATTATCGCGGTGCTGTTTCGTGAGTACGAAGCGTTGGTGGACAGTTTCCTGCGCCCGCCCCAGGGCCGCGCGGTGACCGTGGAAGACAAGCGCTTCTACCTGCAGGCCGTGCTGGCCGGCATGTGGCGCTACCGCTTCCTGCACCGCGACCTCGAACACCTGCTGGAAAGCGATCCGGAACTGGCCACCGGCTACCGGCGGTTTTCCCAGCGCTGCCTGATCCAGGGCGCCGCCATCTACCAGGGGTTTGTCGATGCGGGCATCCTGAACATGGACCCGGTGCAAACCGAAGCGCTGACCCTCAACGCCTGGATCATCCTTACCTCGTGGGTGCGTTTCCTGTGCACCACCAATGAAAAGTCCACCCACCTGAGTGCCGAGGCGATCAAGCGCGGTGTGTACCAGGTGCTGGTGCTGGAGGCCGGGTTTATCACGCCCAAGGCCAAGGACGCGGTGGATGCGTTGTTCAAAGAGTTTTATGTGCCGTTGAATCAGGCGCTGGAAGAAGTGAAGTAGGATGTTTCCCGAACGCTAACGTCGCCACAGGAGTCAGTCATGCCGCTTGCCCAACTGATCAGCCCCCAGCAACTGGCCGAGCGCCAGAAGGCCGGCGGGCTGGTGATCCTTGATTGCCGCTTTGCCCTGGAAGACCCGGACTACGGGCTGTGTAGCTACGCCGAAGGGCATATCGAAGGGGCGCAGTATGCGGATCTGGAACGCCACCTCAGCGGGCCGGTGACCAAGGGTGTGACCGGCCGCCATCCGCTGCCGGCGCCGGATGCGTTTATCCAGCAACTGCGGGCATGGGGCGTTAACGCCGACAGCGATATCGTTTTGTATGATGACGGCCCCGGTGCCTACGCCGCCCGCGCCTGGTGGCTGCTGGCCTGGCTGGGCAAGCGTGATGGGGTTTTCATCCTCGATGGCGGCCTGAAAGCCTGGCACTCGGCGGGTTTCCCCCTGAGCCTGGACGCGCCGGTGATTGAGCCCGGGACCTTCAGCGGCACGCCGGACAACCACTTGCTACTGGACGCCGAACACCTGCAAAAACGCCTCGGCCAACCCGGCCTGACCCTGATCGACGCCCGCGCCCAGCCGCGTTTTCGCGGTGACGTGGAGCCGATTGACCCGGTTGCCGGGCATATTCCGGGCGCGCAATGTGCGGCGTTCAATGAAAACCTTGGTGGCGACGGCCGTTTCCTGCCGGCCGAGCAGCTCAAGCAACGCTTTGCCGCCAAACTGCAAGACCGCTCGCCGGATGAGCTGGTGGCGTACTGCGGCTCGGGCGTGACGGCCTGCCACAACCTGTTCGCCCTGTGCCTGGCGGGTTATCCGTTGGGCAAGCTGTATGCGGGGTCGTGGAGCGAGTGGATCACTGATCCTAAGCGGGAAGTTGCAACAGGCGACTGAGTCTCACCTGATTCATCTGGATAAAAAATGTGGGAGCTGGCTTGCCTGCGATGGCGGTGTGTCAGCCACCTATTTGTTGGCTGATATACCGCAATCGCAGGCAAGCCAGCTCCCACAGTTTTATCGGCGTTGTGTCAGTAGCCACTCTGGGATGCGCCGTTCCAGGTAGTAACCGGGCTGTTTCAGCGAGCCATCCACAAACCCGACATGCCCGCCCTTGGCCAGCAGCTCGAACTCGGTGCAATCCGACAGTTCGCTGGCCTCCGGCAGGCTGTGGGCGAACACGAACGGGTCATCAGCGGCCTGGATGATCAGGGTCGGCGTGCGAATCGCCCCCAGGTAATAGCGGCTGGAGGCGCGGCGGTAGTAGTCCTCGGCGCTGAGGAAACCGTGCAGCGGCGCGGTGACGCGGCCGTCGAAGTCCCAGAACGTGCGCATCTTCTCCAGCGAACCCAGGTCGGCCAGGGTTTTCAGGCCTGCATCGTGGCCATCCTTCAGAAACCGGCTCTGCTTGACCCGGATATAGGCCAGCATTTCGCGCATGAAATGCTTCTGATAAACCCGTGAAAAGCCCAGGCCGATGCGATCAGCGCACTGATCCAGGCGAAACGGCACCGACACCGCTGCCGCGCCTTGCAACCCGGAGGCTTCGCCGGTTTCGCCCAGGTGCTTGAGCAGCACATTCCCGCCCAGTGAATAACCCACCGCATACAGCGGCGCAAGTGGGCGCTTGGCCCGTAAGTGAGCGATGGTTTCGGCCAGGTCTTCACTGGCGCCGGAATGGTAGCTGCGGGCGAGCAGGTTGGGTTCGCCGGAGCAGCCACGCCAGTTCAGCGCCACGCTGGCCCAGCCTTGAGCCGCCAGGGCTTTTTGCAGGCCGGCCACGTAAGGCGAGTTGGACGAGCCGGTCAGGCCGTGCAGGACCAGCACCAATGGTGTTTGCGCGTCGTGAGGCCCATGCCAGTCGAGGTCGAGAAAGTCGCCGTCGGCCAGCCACAGCCGTTCACGCTGGCGTTCGATGTGGGTGGTTTTGCGCCACAGCGGACCCCACAGTGTTTGCAGGTGCGGGTTGCCGAGGCCGAAGGCGGGGGTGAAGCGGTCGGGCGTTTTTGACACGGTGGTTCTCGCGGCGTATGGCAGGACGGATGAGCAACCTGTGGCGAGGGAGCTTGCTCCCGCTGGGCTGCGAAGCGGCCCTAAACGCTAACCCATCAGTCTCTCAGGAAACCCGGTCGCCTGCTTTGGGGCTGCTGCGCAGCCCAGCGGGAGCAAGCTCCCTCGCCACAGCAAGCTCCCTCGCCACAGGTTCAGGAGCTTAGGCGGCGTCTGCCGTCGTACGTTGCCACAACGCGTAATACACCCGCCCGGACTTCTGCTCCCGGTGCAGGCGCCACGTGCCCGGCAGGCCCAGCGTCGACGGTGCAGTCTCGCTTTCAGTGTAGATCCAGGCATCCGGCGCCAACCACTGGCGCTCTTCCAGCAGCGCGCAAACGGTCGGCAGCAGGTTCTGGTTAAACGGCGGATCCAGGAACACCACGTCAAACTCGCGGGCTTCCTGGGTCTCCAGATAGCGAAGCGCATCGGCGGTCTGCACCTGGCCGGTGGTGCAACGCAGGGTGCCCAGGTGCTCCTTGAGGCTGGCCACCGCAACGTTGCTGGCATCCAGCGCCTGGCCCAATGCGGCGCCACGGGACAGCGACTCCAGGAACAGCGCGCCGCTGCCCGCGAACGGGTCCAGCACCTTGGCCCCGGCGATATACGGCGCGAGCCAGTTGAACAGGGTTTCACGCACGCGGTCCGGCGTCGGGCGCAGGCCCACGACGTCGGGGAAGCTCAGTTTGCGGCTGCCCCATTCACCACCAATGATGCGCAGTTGGCCCACACCGTTATGAACGTTGTGGACAGGTTTTTTGGGACGGGATGGACGGGCCATTAATGCTCCGGAACCCCGAGCGGTTGCTCGGCGGGTTTATCAGTGGGGGGCGGTAGTGGCTTTTGCGCAATCGTCGGGCCGGCGGTCACGATGACCATCTTGTCGGCACTCAAATGTTTGTTCAAAGCAGCTTTGACCTGATCAACGGTCAGCGCCTGGGATTGTTTCATGAAATCTTCCAGGTAGCTCAGCGGCAGGTTGTAGAAACCCATGGCGCCCAGCTGCCCGACGATGTCGGCGTTGCTCGCGGTGGACAGCGGGAAGCTGCCGGCCAGTTCACGCTTGGCGTCGTCGAGTTCCTTTTGTGTCGGACCGGTCTTGAGGTAGTCGGCCAGCACGTCCTGTACCAGTCTCAGCGTACCGGCGCTCATTTCGGCGCGGGTTTGCAGGTTGATCATGAACGGGCCGCGCACCTGCATCGGTGAGAAACCGGAGTATACGCCGTAGGTCAGGCCGCGTTTTTCGCGAACTTCACTCATCAAGCGGGTACCGAAGCCACCGCCGCCGAGGATCTGGTTGCCCAGGGACAGCGCGGCGTAATCCGGATCGGCACGGTCGATGCCCAGTTGTGCCAGCAGCAGTGTGGTTTGCTTGGACGGGAACTCGATATGCGTGGTGCCAGCCTTTGGTTCCACCGGCTGGGCGATTTTCGCCAGCGCCGGGCCTTTAGGCAGGGACGCGGAAACCTTGGCGGTCATGGCTTCGGCTTCGGCGCGGGTCAGGTCGCCGACTACAGAAATCACGGCGTTGCCGGCGGCGTAGGCCTTGGCGTGGAAGTCCTTCAACTGCGCGAGGGTCACCTTCGGCACGCTCTCGGCGTTGCCTTCGCTCGGGTGGGCGTAAGGGTGGTCGCCATAGAGCTGCTTGAACAGCTCGATGCTCGCCAGTTTGCCGGGGTTCTGCTTCTGGTATTCGAAGCCGGCCAGCAACTGGTTCTTGATTCGCGCCAGGGAGTCGGCCGGGAAGGTCGGCTTGCCGATCACGTCGTCAAACAACGCCAGGGCCGCATCGCGTTTGTCGCTGGCACTCAGGCTGCGCAAGGAAACCAGCGCCATGTCGCGGTAGGCACCATTGCTGAAATCCGCCCCCAGGCCGTCGAAACCGGCGGCAATCTGGCTGACATCCTTGCCCGGCACGCCTTCGTTGAGCATCGCGTTGGTCAACAACGCCAGGCCCGGGGTGTTGCCGTCCTGGCTGCTGCCGGCGGCAAACAGGATGCGCATGTCGAACATCGGCAGTTCATGGGCCTCGACGAACAGCACCTTGGCGCCTTCGGCGGTGGTCCAGGTTTGCACGTCGAGCTTGCGGTTGGTGGGTGCCTTGTCGTCCAGCTCGGCCAACGATTGCAGCTTGTTGGCCGACTTGGCCTGCTCCAGCGCCTGGCTGGCGACCGATTCGCTGGGGCGCAGGAAATACACCGCGCACGCGGCAGCCAAAGTGACCACGATCAGGCCAGGCAGCACCAGGCGGTTGTTTTTACGTTCACTCATGAGCGGTCTCCTCAGGCAAGACATGGGCGACGCTGAGACGTTCGCGGGTGAAGTTGGTGCGTGCAGCTTTCTGGATGTCTTCGGCGGTGACGCTTTGCAGCTCGGCAAGCTCGGTGTCCATGAGTTTCCAGGACAGGCCGACGGTCTCCAGGGAACCGATGGCGGTGGCCTGGCTGGTGATCGAGTCGCGCTGGTAAACCACGCCGGCGATGACCTGGGCGCGGATGCGTTCCAGTTCTTCAGCGCTCGGTGGCTTGGCCTTCAGTTCATCCAGCAGGCGCCACAGGCCGGCTTCAGCCTGGGCAACGGTCTTTTTCTTTTGCAGGTTCGGTGTGGCGGTCAGGGTGAACAGGCTGTCACCGCGGGTGTAGGCGTCGTAGCTCGACGAACCCCCGGATACCAGTTCTTCACCGCGCTCCAGTTGCGTCGAGATGCGTGCGCTGTAGCCGCCGTCCAGCAGCGCCGAGATCAGGCGCAGGGCGTTGACCGAGCGTTTGTCTTCAGCGGTGGCGAGGCTCGGCACGTTGAAACCCAGGATCACGCTCGGCAGTTTGGTCTGTACGTGCAGGGTCAGCAGGCGTTCGCCGGGCTCGGCCAGTTCCAGCGGGATTTTCGCCGGCGGCACGTCGCGCTTGGGAATCGGGCCGAAGTAGCGTTGGGCCAGGGCTTTGACCTCATCCGGGGTGACGTCGCCCACCACCACCAGCGTGGCGTTGTTCGGCACGTACCAGGATTGGTACCAGTGGCGCAGTTCTTCTACCTTCATGCGGTCCAGGTCGGCCATCCAGCCGATGGTCGGCGTGTGGTAGCCGCTGGCTGGATAGGCCATGGCCTTGAAGCGCTCGTAGGCCTTGGACATCGGGTTGTCGTCGGTGCGCATGCGGCGCTCTTCCTTGATCACCTCGATCTCGCGGCTGAACTCGTCGGCCGGCAGGCGCAGGCTGGCCATGCGGTCGGCTTCGAGCTCGAAGGCGACGCCCAGGCGGTCGCGGGCCAACACTTGGTAATAGGCGGTGTAGTCATCGCTGGTGAAGGCGTTTTCTTCGGCGCCCAGGTCACGCAGGATCAACGAGGCTTCGCCTGGGCCGACCTTGGCGCTGCCCTTGAACATCATGTGTTCCAGGGCGTGGGACAAACCGGTCTGGCCCGGGGTTTCGTAGCTGGAGCCCACTTTGTACCAGACCTGGGAAACCACCACCGGGGCGCGATGGTCTTCGCGCACGACCACCTTGAGGCCGTTGTCCAGGGTGAATTCGTGGGTGGGTTGTGGGTCGGCAGCCAAAGCTGAAAGGGGCAGACAAACTGTGCTGAGCAGCAGGCCTGCGGCGCGGCGGGCTAGAGCATTCATTCGTTTTTAAACCTGTTGGACTGCCCGCTTGGTCTTAGCGTCGGCGGGCGAGGAGGTGCTAGGATACTGATCCGACCTAGGGACGGCCACTGCGGCTGTCTTGTTGAGGCCCTATTTTGGCCTTCAAAATGTTGCGCATGAACGAGCTGGCTAAAAAACAGTCTGTTACGCATCGAATTTTATTTACCGGCGCGCCCCTTGGCGCGTCGCTACCTTGAGATAGCCGTCTCCATGTTTGGTTCCAACGACGACAAGAAGACCCCAGCTGCGGCTGGCGAGAAAAAAGGCCTGTTCGGATGGCTGCGCAAAAAGCCGCAGGAAACCGTCGTCGAACAGCCGCAGGTTCAAGCTGAGCCGATCCCCGAATCCATAGTAGAAGCCGAACCGGTTGCCGAAACGCCGGCCCCGGTGGTGTTGCCGATGGCCGAGCCGGTGTTGCAGCCGGTGGTTGAGGCAGAACCAGAGCCAGAACCTGCGCCTGAGCCGTGGCTGGTGTTGCCTGTGGCGGAAGAGCCCGTTGCGTTGGTTGAAGACGAGCAGGCCGAACACGTGACGCCGCCGATTCCGGCCGTTGTCGAGCCCTTGGCTGTCGTGGTTGAAGCGCCGCCTGTGGTTGAAGCGCCTGCACCGGTTGCCGCCGAGCCCGTTCCGGTCGTGGTTGCCGAGCCGGCGATCATCGAAGAGCCTGCCGCGCCCGCCGAAGTCGGCAAGACCGGCTTCTTTGCCCGCCTCAAGCAAGGCCTGAGCAAGACCAGCGCCAGCATTGGCGAAGGCATGGCCAGCCTGTTCCTGGGCAAGAAGACCATCGATGACGAGTTGCTGGAAGACATCGAGACCCGTCTGCTGACCGCCGACGTGGGCGTCGAAGCCACCGCCGTGATCATCCAGAGCCTGACCCAGAAGGTCGCGCGCAAGCAACTGACCGACGCCGATGCGCTCTACAAGTCGCTGCAGGCCGAACTGGCCAACATGCTCAAGCCGGTGGAAGCGCCGCTGGTCATCGATACGCAGAAAAAGCCGTTTGTGATCCTGGTGGTTGGCGTCAACGGCGCCGGCAAGACCACCACCATCGGCAAGCTGGCCAAAAAGCTGCAACTGGAAGGCAAGAAAGTCATGCTCGCCGCCGGTGACACCTTCCGTGCCGCCGCCGTGGAGCAACTGCAGGTCTGGGGCGAGCGCAACAAGATCCCGGTCATCGCCCAGCACACCGGCGCCGATTCGGCCTCGGTGATCTTCGATGCGGTGCAGGCCGCCAAGGCGCGCAACATTGATGTGCTGATCGCTGATACCGCCGGTCGCCTGCACACCAAAGACAACCTGATGGAAGAGCTGAAGAAAGTGCGCCGCGTGATCGGCAAGCTCGACGCCGACGCGCCCCACGAGGTGCTGCTGGTGCTGGACGCCGGTACCGGCCAGAACGCCATCAGCCAGGCCAAACAATTCCACCAGACGGTCCAGCTGACCGGCCTGGCATTGACTAAGCTCGACGGCACGGCCAAAGGCGGCGTGATCTTCGCCCTGGCCAAGCAGTTCGGGTTGCCGATTCGTTACATCGGCGTCGGTGAAGGCATCGACGACCTGCGCACTTTTGAAGCCGAACCCTTTGTACAGGCACTGTTTGCCGAGCGGGAGCGTTCATGATTCGTTTCGAACAGGTCGGTAAACGCTACGCCAACGGGCATGTCGGCTTGCATGAGCTGAGTTTCCGGGTGCGTCGCGGCGAATTCTTGTTTGTGACCGGCCATTCGGGTGCCGGTAAAAGTACCTTGTTGCGCCTGCTGCTGGCCATGGAACGCCCAACCACCGGCAAGCTGCTGCTGGCGGGCCAGGACCTGGCAACCATCAGCAACGCGCAGATTCCGTTTTTGCGCCGCCAGATCGGCGTAGTGTTCCAGAATCACCAGCTGCTGTTCGATCGCACGGTGTTCAACAACATCGCCTTGCCGTTGCAGATTCTCGGGCTGTCCAAGGCCGAAATCGTCAAACGCGTGGATTCGGCCCTGGAGCGCGTTGCGCTGTCGGACAAGACCGACCTCTACCCGGGCGACCTGTCCACCGGCCAGCAACAGCGCGTCGGCATCGCCCGCGCCATCGTGCATCGCCCGGCCTTGCTGCTGGCGGACGAACCCACCGGTAACCTCGACCCGCGCCTGGCCGCCGAAATCATGGGCGTGTTCGAAGACATCAACCGCCTGGGCACCAGCGTGCTGATCGCCAGTCACGACCTGGCATTGATCGCCCGCATGCGCCACCGCATGCTCACCCTGCAACGCGGCCGCCTGATCGGCGACGGGGAGGCTGGGGTATGAGTGCGACACGCAGCCCGAAGGTTTCCGAGCGCGTTGCGCCAAAACCGGCCGACCCGCAGCCACAGAAGAAAAAACGCGACGAAGACGATGGCCCGGACTTCGGCACCCTGGTGCACGCCTGGATCGAAAGCCACCGCGCCAGCCTGGTAGACAGCCTGCGCCGCCTGGGCAAACAGCCGATCGGCAGCTTCTTCACCTGCCTCGTCATGGCCGTGGCCTTGAGCCTGCCGATGGGGTTGTCGCTGCTGCTGAATAATGTCGAGCGCCTGGGCGGCTCGTGGCAGCGGGCGGCGCAGATTTCCCTGTACCTGAACCTGGATGCCAGCGCCAAAGACGGCGAGGCCCTGCGGGACGAGATCAAAGGCCTCCCGGGTGTGGCCGAGGCTGAATACATCAGCCGCGATCAAGCCCTGGAAGAGTTCCAGCAACAGTCCGGCCTGGGTGAGGCGCTCAAGGAGTTGCCGCAAAACCCGCTGCCGGGCGTGGTGCTGGTCACCCCGAATGAAGTCGACAAGACGACCCTGGAAGCCCTGCGACAAAAACTCGCAGAGCTGCCGAAGGTCCAGCAGGCACAACTTGATCTAGTCTGGGTAGAGCGGCTGGCCGCGATCCTCAAGCTGGGTGACCGGTTTGTGTTCGGCCTGACGGTGTTGCTGGTGTCTGCATTACTTTTGGTGATAGGCAATACCATTCGTCTTCATATTGAAAACCGCCGCACCGAGATAGAAGTGATTAAACTCGTCGGCGGCACGGACAGCTATGTGCGTCGTCCATTTCTGTACATGGGCGCGCTTTATGGCTTCGGTGCGGGGATTTTGTCCTGGGGCGTGCTGGCTTTTGGCCTGAACTGGCTGAACGACGCGGTGGTAGGGCTCGCCGGCTTGTACGGCAGTGATTTCGCCCTGGCCGGCGTGCCGGCAGCCGATGGTCTGTCATTGTTGCTTGGGGCAGTGCTCTTGGGGTATATCGGTGCTTGGATTGCGGTCGCACGGCATTTACGTGAGCTGGCGCCGAAGTAGTTAATGTCAAGGTAATGTGGTTTCGTTTGTATTGACCGTATCAGTGGTTTAGGGAACTTGTCCTACGGTTCCCGGTCAATTTTCGCAGTGCTGAACTGCACGAGTTATGTGAGTCGGAGGTTTTTTCGTATGACCACTTCTTTGCAACCTGCTTATGCTCTGGTCCCGGGTGCGAACCTGGAGGCCTATGTGCACACGGTCAACAGCATTCCATTGCTGACGCCCGAGCAGGAGCGTGAACTGGCCGAGAGTCTCTACTATGAGCAGGATTTGGGGGCGGCTCGGCAGATGGTGCTCGCCCACCTGCGTTTTGTCGTACATATCGCCCGTAGCTATAGCGGCTACGGCCTGGCCCAGGCTGACCTGATTCAGGAAGGCAACGTTGGCCTGATGAAAGCTGTAAAGCGCTTCAACCCGGAAATGGGTGTGCGCCTGGTGTCGTTTGCCGTGCACTGGATCAAGGCGGAAATCCACGAGTTCATCCTGCGCAACTGGCGCATCGTGAAAGTCGCGACCACCAAGGCCCAGCGCAAACTGTTCTTCAACCTGCGCAGCCAGAAGAAGCGTCTGGCGTGGCTGAACAACGAAGAAGTGCATCGCGTGGCCGAAAGCCTTGGCGTTGAACCACGTGAAGTGCGCGAGATGGAAAGTCGCCTGACCGGCCATGACATGGCCTTCGACCCGGCCGCCGAAGCGGACGACGACAGCGCTTTCCAATCGCCGGCCAACTACCTGGAAGACCACCGGTACGACCCGGCGCGTCAACTGGAAGACGCCGACTGGAGCGACAACTCCAACCACAACCTGCACGAAGCGCTGGAAGTGCTGGACGACCGCAGCCGTGACATCCTCTACCAACGTTGGTTGGCAGAAGAAAAAGCCACGCTGCACGACCTGGCGCAGAAGTACAACGTGTCGGCTGAGCGGATTCGTCAGCTCGAGAAGAGTGCGATGAACAAGCTGAAACTGTCGATCGCGGCCTAAACAGCTGCGAAGTGACAAAAAAATGCCCCGATCGAGAGATCGGGGCATTTTTGTTTGTGTTCACACAAGTCCAATTCAACTCAGTCCACTGTGGGAGCTGGCTTGCCTGCGATGAGGGCCTGCCAGCCAACACATTGGCAGGCTGACACACCGCTATCGCAGGCAAGCCAGCTCCCACAGTGGTTTTGTGTGGTGTCAGTCGGACCAGGGGGCTTTGCGCGAGTTGTTCAACTCATTCAGGTAACCGTCGCCACCCAACTGACTCATCTGCTGGCGAATCCACGCGGCCCGTCGCGCGACATACGACGTTGGATGGCTGGCACTCCACACCCGCGGGTTAGGCAACACCGCCGCCAGATAGCTGGCCTGTTGGCGGGTCAATGCCTTGGCGCTCACGCCAAAGTGATGCCGCGCCGCCGCTTCGGCGCCGAACACGCCTTCATCCCACTCCACGCTATTGAGGTACACCTCAAGAATTCGCTGCTTGGACCAGAAAATCTCGATCAGCCCGGTAAACCAGGCCTCCAGGCCCTTGCGGAAATAACTGCGGCCCGTCCACAGGAACAGGTTCTTCGACACCTGCTGGCTCAAGGTACTGGCGCCCCGAATCGAGCCGCCGCGCTCGTTATGCAGCAAGGCCGCCTGGATCGCGCCGAAGTCAAAACCCCAATGCTGCGGGAAGCGCTGGTCTTCGCCGGCCATCACCGCCACTTTCAGTTCGTCGGAGATCTGGTCCCACGGCACCCAGGTGCGCTGTACGTCAATCGGCTCGCCATCGACCCAGGACTCGACCTTGCGCTCAACCATCAGCGCAGTCCCCGGCGGCGGCACGAAACGGAACAGCAGCACCAGCAGCACACTGCCAATGGCAAACCACTTGAGGACTTTGAGAAAACGCTTGAAGAGGAGACGCAGCATAGAGATGGCTTGGCCGAACCCGTTGAGCGGGCCATTATACAGACCCTGCCCACCGAGTCTGACTGGAGTTCCTCATGTTGCGTGGCTTTCTGATGCTGGCTGCCTTTTTCGGTTTCACCGGCGTTGCCCTTGGCGCGTTTGCCGCCCACGGCCTGAAAAACCGCCTGAGCGCCGAGTACCTGGCGATTTTCCACACCGGCGTGACTTACCAGTTGGTGCACACCCTGGCGCTGTTCGGCGTGGCGCTGCTGGCGGCGCATATTCCGGGCCGCCTGGTGACGTGGGCGGGCGTGTCCTTTGCCGTCGGCATCCTGCTGTTTTCCGGCAGCCTGTATGTGCTGACCATGACCGGCATCAGCAAGCTCGGCATCATCACCCCGTTTGGTGGCCTGGCGTTCCTGCTGGGCTGGTTCTTCCTGGGCCTCGCTGCGTGGCGCTTGCAGGCTGCCTGACCAAGGGGCTTGGGCCGGCAACGCCAATCACGCTAGAATGCTGGCCCCTAAAAACGATGGCGGCCCGTGGCATGCGCATTCAGTTGAACGGCGAATCCTTTGAACTGCCCGACGGTGAAACCGTTGCGGCCCTGCTGACCCGTCTGGACCTGACCGGACGCCGCGTCGCAGTGGAGCTCAACCAGGATATCGTCCCGCGTAGCCAGCACGCCGAGACCGCGCTCACCGAAGGTGACCAGGTCGAAGTGGTCCACGCCATCGGCGGCGGCTAGCCGCCCGGCGCTCAAGGGCGCCAACCCGCATTCTGCAGAACCTCACCCCATTTCGAGGATTTCCCATGAGCATCGTTCGTAGCGACAAGCCTTTCGTCCTGGCCGGTCGGACCTTCCAGTCCCGTCTACTGGTCGGCACCGGCAAGTACCGCGACATGGAAGAAACCCGCCTGGCCATCGAAGCCTCGGGCGCAGAGATCGTGACCTTCGCCGTGCGCCGCACCAACCTCGGCCAGATCGAAGGCGAGCCGAACCTGCTCGAAGTGCTGTCGCCGGATCGCTACACCTTCTTGCCGAACACGGCCGGCTGCTACGACGCCATCGAGGCCGTGCGCACCTGCCGCCTGGCCCGTGAGCTGCTCGACGGCCACAACCTGGTGAAGCTGGAAGTGCTGGCCGACCAGAAAACCCTGTTCCCCAACGTGATCGAAACCCTCAAGGCCGCCGAGACTCTGGTCAAGGAAGGCTTCGACGTGATGGTCTACACCAGTGATGACCCGATCATTGCCCGCCAACTGGCCGAAATCGGCTGCATCGCGGTGATGCCGCTGGCCGGCCTGATCGGTTCCGGCCTGGGCATCTGCAACCCGTACAACCTGCAAATCATCCTCGAAGAAGCCAGGATCCCGGTGCTGGTGGATGCGGGCGTAGGCACTGCGTCTGACGCCACCATCGCCATGGAGCTGGGGTGTGATGCAGTGCTGATGAACTCGGCCATCGCCCACGCGCAGCAACCGATCATGATGGCTGAAGCCATGAACCACGCGATCGTCGCGGGCCGCCTGGCGTACCTCGCCGGGCGCATGCCGAAAAAACTTTACGCCAGCGCCTCCTCGCCGCTGGATGGTCTGATCAAGTAAGAGCCATTGATGACTGAATCAAACGAAACGCCGAACACCCTGGAAGAAGGCGACGAGTCCAAGCACCGCCGCATCAAGAGTTTTGTGATGCGCGCCGGTCGCATGACCGAAGGCCAGCAAAAGGGCCTGGAGCAGGGCACGCCGCTGTTCGTCCTGCCGCTGGTGGATGAGCCGGTGGATTACGACCAGGTGTTCGGCCGTTCGGCGCCACGCTCCCTGGAAATCGGCTTCGGCATGGGCCATTCCCTGCTGGAAATGGCCGCAGCTTCGCCGGAACAGGACTTTATCGGGGTTGAAGTACACCGCCCAGGTGTCGGCGCGCTGCTTAACGGCGTGCTGACTCAAGGCCTGACCAACTTGCGGGTCTACGATTGCGACGCAATCGAAGTGCTCAACCGCTGCATCGCCGACAACAGCCTCGACCGCCTGATGCTGTTCTTCCCGGACCCATGGCACAAGAGCCGCCACCACAAGCGCCGCATCGTCCAGGCTTCCTTCGCGGAACTGGTGCGCAGCAAGCTGAAAGTGGGCGGCATCCTGCACATGGCCACCGACTGGGAACCGTATGCCGAATACATGCTGGAAGTGATGGATGTAGCCCCGGGCTACCGCAACCTGGCTGAAGACGGCAAATGCGTCCCGCGCCCGGCCGAGCGGCCGATCACCAAGTTCGAACGTCGCGGCGAGCGACTCGGGCATGGGGTTTGGGATTTGAAGTTCGAGAAAGTGGACTGATTAGCTGGAAGCCAATAACACAATCAACTGTGGGAGCTGGCTTGCCTGCGATAGCATCACCTCGGTATCACTGATACACCGAGGTGTCTGCATCGCAGGCAAGCCAGCTCCCACATTTGTTTTGTGCTGTGCTTAACGTCAGCGGCGATCCGCCACAACCCCAATCAACACCAGCACCACCAACAACACCGGCGCCAGGCTGTAGTTATTGAACTGGCTCAACCCCCGCACAATCCACGGCGTGGCATAGATCAGCGCTGCCCCGCTGCCGATCATGCACACCAGCGCCATCAGTGGTACGCGCAGCGCACCCGCAATGCTGCCCAACCGCGCTTCGACCCAGCCCTTGATGTCGGCGCCAAACAGCACCAGCAGGCAGCCGACGAGCGCCAGGGATATTTCCGACAGGTTGCTACGGCTCCAGCGGGACACGGTGGCGAGTAGATCGAGTACCAAATCCATTCGATTTCCTTAAGAGCAATCAGCTCAAAAACTTCTGCAGCAGGTCATTGAGAAAGAGTTGCCCGCGGTCGGTGGCCGCCAGGCGTGACGGTTCGACCTGCATTAAGCCACTTTGTTCGGCATCCTTACGGGCTTCATCGAGGCTGGCCAGGTCCAGGCCGGTACGCTCCGCGTAAAGCTTCGCTTCGACACCATCGGTCAGGCGCAGGGCGTTCATCAGGAACTCGAACGGTAACTCTTCGTTGGTCAGTTCTTTCGCGCCGGCCTGGTAGTTTTTCGCCGGGTTGAGGTAGTCCTTCGGCGCCCGGGTTTTCCAGGTACGCACGATGCGCCCGTCCGGGTGGCTGAGCTTGCCGTGGGCGCCGGCACCGATGCCGATGAAGTCGCCGAAGCTCCAGTAATTCAGGTTATGCCGCGCCGGCCGGCCCGGTTGGGCGTAGGCCGAGACTTCGTACTGCGCGTAACCGTGCTCGGCGAGCAGCGCCTGGCCGGCTTCCTGGATGTCCCACAGGGTGTCGTCTTCCGGCAGCACAGGCGGCTGGTTCCAGAACACCGTGTTGGGCTCCAGGGTCAGTTGGTACCAGGATAAATGCGTGGGCTTGAGGGCGATGGCCTGGCGCAGGTCGCCCAGGGCGTCGTCCAGGGACTGATCGGGCAAACCGTGCATCAGGTCCAGGTTGAAGTTGTCGAACCCGGCCTGGCGCGCCATGCCGGCGGCACGCACGGCTTCGTCACCGTTGTGGATGCGGCCCAGGGCCTCAAGCTTTTCCTGCTGGAAACTCTGGATACCAATCGACAGCCGATTGATCCCCAGCTTGCGGTACGCCACGAACTTCTCTTGTTCGAAGGTGCCGGGGTTGGCTTCCAGGGTGATTTCGATTTCGCCGGCAAACGGGATGCGCGCTTGCACGCCCTTGAGCAGTCGGCCCAGTGCAGCAGCGCTGAACAGGCTCGGCGTGCCGCCGCCGAAGAAGATCGAACTCAGCTCACGGCCATACACCGCGTGCAGGTCCTGATCGAGGTCGGCCAGCAATGCGTCGACGTACTCTTCTTCCGGCAGCACCTTGCTGGCGGTGTGGGAGTTGAAGTCGCAATAAGGGCATTTGCGCACGCACCACGGGATGTGGATGTACAGCGCCAGGGGCGGCAGGTGAGGCAGGGCCGCCCGAGGTGTTTGCGCGCCACCGTGAATCAGTGGCTGCGCGGAGGTGTTCTGGGTCATTTCAGGCCCAGACGCTGGCGCAGCAAATCCATTGCGCGGGCGCGGTGGCTGATCTGGTTCTTGTCGGCCGGGCTCAGTTCGGCGCTGGAGACATTGCGCTCCGGCACCCAGAACAGCGGGTCATAACCAAAACCGTGTTCACCGCTGGCCGCGTGCAGGATGCGCCCGTGCCACAGGCCTTCGCAGAGAATCGGCAGCGGGTCATCGGCGTGACGCACCAGGGCCAGCACGCAGACGAACTGCGCGCCACGCATCGCGTCCGGCACGTCCTTGAGGGCGTCCAGCAGCTTGGCGTTGTTGGCTGCGTCGCCTTTGCCATCGGCATAGCGTGCGGAGTAGATGCCCGGCGCACCGCCGAGGAAGTCCACCGCCAGCCCGGAATCGTCGGCCAGCGCCGGCAGGCCGGAAATGCGCGCGGCATTGCGGGCCTTGAGGATGGCGTTCTCGACAAATGACAGGCCGGTCTCTTCCGGCTCTACCTGACTGAACTCGCCAATCGAACGCAGTTGCACCGACTGGCCGAGCATGGCCTGGAGTTCTTTGAGTTTGCCAGCGTTATGGCTGGCCAATACGAGTTGTGTGAGGTTCATCATTCGGCCGGAAACAGTTCCTGGTTGAAACTGAAACCGTGGGCTTTGCCGCCGGTTTCAACGTTGATCGTGAAAATTCGTACTTCCTGCTGCGGCACGGAGTACTGGGCGAGGTAGTAAATCGCACCCTTCTCGGTGATCTGCTTGAAGGTCAGCATCTCACTCTTGCCGCTCAGGTCCTTGACCGTGCCCGTGACCTGGGCAACCACCGGCGTGACGCCCTTGATCACCGACACATTGATCACGCCCTTGTTCTTGCTGCGCACCAGCTCAACGGCCTGGGCCACATCCGGCTGCAGGAAGCTGGAGGTGAAGGTGTTGTAGTGCACGGTGATGTCGCCGAAATCTTTCTGGCGATTGGGGTCGATAACGTCCGCGGCCATGGCGCTGGCGCCCAGGCAGGCAGTGAGTAGAAAAACAGCCAGGCGACTCATGATCGTCCTCCTTGAAAATGGTTAGACGGCAATCTGGTGGTCCGTCAGGCCCGGGCTGCTGACCCGGTAGATCCCGATCTCACCCAACAGGTTAGGCCATAGCTTACTCGCCCAGCCGTGACGGTGCTGTTGATCGACGGCAAGGCGGTTGATGACCTTGGCATCACGCTCGCCACACAGCGCTTCGAAGTCTTCGAAGGTGCAGAAATGGATGTTCGGCGTGTTGTACCAGGTGTACGGCAGGAAGTCCGACACCGGCATGCGGCCCTTGGTGGCCAGGTACCAGCGGCAGCGCCAGTGACCGAAATTGGGGAAGGTGATGATGCACTGGCGGCCGACGCGCAACATTTCGTCGAGGATCCGGTCCGGGTAATGCACCGCTTGCAGCGCCTGGGTCATGACCACGATGTCGAAGCTGTTGCTGGCAAAGTTGCCCAGGCCCTTGTCCAGGTCCTGCTCGATCACGTTGATGCCCTTGGCCACGCACTGGGCGATGTTGTCCGGGTCGTTTTCCAGGCCATAGCCGGTAACTTGCTTGTTGTCGCGCAGCCAGCTCAGCAGTTCGCCATCGCCGCAACCCAGGTCGAGCACGCGGCTGCCGGCGGGGATCCAGTCTTGGATGATTTCCAGGTCGGCTCTCATGGCGTTCTCACAGTGCGATTCGGTTCATGTAGTTGCTGAAGGCTTGCAGGTAACGCGGGATCGGGATCAGGAAGGCGTCATGGCCCTGCGGTGCATCGATCTCCAGGTAGCAGACATCTTTCTTGGCGGCCATCAAGGCATCCACCAGTTCCCGCGAGCGGGCCGGCGAGAAGCGCCAGTCGGTGGTGAACGACATCACGCAGAACTTCGATGTGGCGTTTTCGAAGGTCTTCGCCAGGTCATCGTCGAAGTTCGCCGCCGGGTCGAAGTAGTCCAGGGCCTTGGTCATCAGCAGGTAGGTGTTGGCGTCGAAACGCCCGGAAAACTCCTCGCCCTGATAACGCAGGTAGCTCTCGACCTGGAACTCGACGCTGTGGAAGTCGTAGTTGAGCTTTTCGCTCTTGAGGCCACGGCCGAATTTCTCGCCCATGGAGTCATCCGACAGGTAGGTGATGTGCCCGACCATCCGCGCCAGCATCAGCCCGCGCTTGGGGATCACGCCCGCTTCCTGGAACGAGCCGCCGTGGAACTCGGGGTCGGTGAGGATCGCCTGGCGCGCCACTTCGTTGAATGCGATGTTCTGCGCCGACAACTTGGGGGCCGAGGCGATGGCCAGGCAATGGCGCACGCGGTCCGGGTAGGTGATGGTCCATTGCAGGGCCTGCATGCCGCCCAGGCTGCCGCCGATCACGGCGGCCCATTGGGCGATGCCTAGTACGTCGGCCAGGCGCGCCTGGCTGTGCACCCAGTCTTCCACGGTCAATACCGGGAAGTCGGCACCAAACGGCTTGCCGGTTTCCGGGTTGAGGCTGCTGGGGCCGGTGGAGCCGTTGCAGCCGCCGAGGTTGTTCAGGCTGACCACGAAGAACGTGTTGGTGTCGATGGGCTTGCCGGGGCCGATGCAGCTGTCCCACCAGCCAGGCTTGCGCTCATCCAGGCTGTGGAAGCCCGCAGCGTGGTGATGGCCGGACAGGGCGTGGCAGATCAGCACGGCATTGCTGCCGGTGGCGTTCAGTTGGCCGTAGGTTTCATAGATCAGGTCGTAGGCGGGCAGCGAACGGCCGCAGGCCAGGGCCAGCGGTTCGCTGAAGTGCGCCACTTGGGGCACGACCAGTCCAACAGAATCGGGGGGGAAGGCAGCTGGCATCGACCCTGCTCTCGTTTAAATGAGGCGTAAGTCTAAAGACCGCTGCACCCAGCGGCAAGCAAAGGCCGGCGGCTGGTGTTTTTAGAGTTTTTTGGGGCAAGGGAGCAAGCTCCCTTGCCTTCCAGCTATCAGATCAGACCGAACAGTTCTTTGGGCATGAATGCATAGAACGCCAGACGCGGAATCACCCAGCTTTGCAGCAGCTGAATCGCGATAAACGCGAAGATCGGCGAGATATCCAGGCCGCCCAGGTTCGGAATCAGGCGACGGAACGGTGCCAGCACCGGTTCAGTGATCTGCGCCACCAGCTCGGCACCCGGGCTGCGGCTGCCTGGAGCGACCCACGAGAGGATTACGCTGATGATCATCGACCAGAAAATGATCTTCAAGAACAGCGAGAAGATCCCGATCAAGGCCCACGGCAGCAACAGCAGCGTGGTGGCCTGGTAGCCGTTGAGCAGCAGGATCACCGCGAACAGCAGGATCTGCAGCAGCAGCGCCAACACCAGCGACGACATGTCCAGGCCGAACAGGCTCGGGATCACCCGGCGCAGTGGCTTGAGCAACGGCTGCGTAGCCTTCACCACGAATTGGCACAGCGGGTTGTAGAAGTTCGCCCGCACCAGTTGCAGGATAAAACGCATCAGCACGATCAGCAGATACAGGCTGCCCAGGGTCTGGATGATGAAAATGGCAGCGTCATTGATTCCGAGCATGTTTGATTCCTATGTTGGGGACGACTATTTGCCCAGCTGCTCGGCCATTTCGGCCGAACGATGTGCTGCGGCACCCAGTGCTTTTTCCACCAGGGCTTCAAAGCCCCCGGCCTGGAACGATTCGATGGCGGCCTGCGTGGTGCCGCCCGGCGAGGTCACGCGACGACGCAACTCGGCGGCATCGACATCGCTGCCGACTGCCATGTTCGCGGCGCCCAGGGCTGTTTGCTCGGCCAGTTGCTCGGCGATTTCGTGGGGCAGGCCCAGTTTCACGCCGGCGGCGGTCATGGCTTCGATCAGCAGGAAAAAATACGCCGGGCCGCTGCCGGACACGGCGGTGACCGCGTCCAGTTGCTGCTCCTGTTCCAGCCACAGGGCGATGCCCACGGCGGACAGCAGCTCTTGTGCCTGGTCGCGCTGCGCAGCGGTCACTTCGCGGGTGGCGTACAAACCGCTCACGCCCTTGCGCAGCAGCGCCGGGGTGTTGGGCATGCAACGCACGATCGGCTGGGCGCCCAACCAGTTGTTCATGCTGGCGCAGGTGATGCCGGCGGCGATGGACACCACCAATTGATGGGGCTTGAGGCTTGGGCGCAGGCTTTCGCACACGGCTTTCATGGCTTGCGGCTTGACCGCCAGCACCACCACGTCCACGCCTTCAATCGCTTGTGCGTTGTCGGCGAAGGTTTCGATACCGTGCTCGGCGCTGACGCGGGCGCGGGTGTCGGCGCCCGGGTCGCTGGCGCGAATCTGTTGTGCTTCCAGGCCCTTGGCCCGCAGGCCGCCGATCAGGCTGGCCGCCATGTTACCGGCACCGATAAAGGCAATACGCGTGTTGCTCATGACAGGTCCTTACTCAGATGGATGTCAGCCATTTCACGGCTGGCCGTAGTCGCGGGCACCAAACAGGGCGGTACCGATCCGCACCCAGGTGGCCCCTTGGGCGATGGCTGACTCAAGGTCATGGCTCATGCCCATGGAAAGTGTGTCGAGCGCCAGGTTCAGGCTCGCTTGCAGGTCGCGCACGGTGGCGAAGGCCGCGTCCTGTTCTGCACGGTCGTCGGTGGGCTCGGGGATCGCCATCAGGCCGCGCAGCTTCAGGCGCGGCAGGGCGCTGATGGCTTCGGCCAGGGCGGGCAGGTCGGCGGGTGTACAGCCGGACTTGCTGGCTTCGCCACTGACATTGACCTGGATGCAGATATTCAGCGGTGGCAGGTCGGCCGGGCGTTGCTCGGACAGGCGTTGTGCGATTTTCAGGCGGTCCACGGAATGCACCCAGGCGAAGTTCTCGGCGATCGCACGAGTCTTGTTCGATTGAATGGGGCCGATGAAGTGCCAACTCAAGGGCAGGTCGGTTAATTCGGCCTGTTTGCCTAGGGCTTCCTGCAGATAGTTCTCGCCAAAGTCTCGCATCCCCGCGGCATGGGCTTCGCGCACGGCGTGTGCCGGTTTGGTCTTGCTCACGGCCAGCAGGTGCACGCTATCACCGTCGCGCTGCGAGGCCTCGGCCGCTGCACGGATCCGCTCGGAAACCAGGCTGATGTTGTCTGCTATGGTCGACATTCAAGTTGCGCCCGTGGATATGGAGTCCGCGGCATTCTACTGGAAATGGAAAGCCCTATGGATATCACTGAACTGCTGGCCGCCGGCGTGCGCCTGCGGGCCTCGGACCTGCATCTGTCGGCCGGGTTGGCGCCGATGTTGCGAGTCGATGGCGAAGTCTGGCCCTTCGACTGGCCGGTGCTCGAGCCTGCGCAAGTGGCGGAGTTGCTCAGCCCTTTACTCAACAATCAGCAGCAAAAGGATTTCGAAATATCTCTTGAAACGGATTTTGCCTTCGAGTTGCCCGAGGTGGCGCGGTTCCGGGTGAATGTGTTTCAGCAGCACCGGGGCATGGGCGCGGTGTTTCGGACCATTCCGTCAACGGTGCAAAGCCTGGAGGGCCTGGGGTTGGGCGAGGTGTTCCGGCGCATCGCAGACTTGCCCCGGGGGCTGGTGTTGGTCACCGGGCCCACCGGTTCAGGCAAGTCCACGACCCTGGCAGCGATGATCGATTACCTCAATACCCATCGCCGCCAGCACATCCTCACCCTTGAGGATCCGATCGAGTTCATCCACCAACCGAAAAATGCCCTGATCAACCAGCGGCAGGTGCATCGCGACACCCACAGTTTCTCGGCCGCCCTGCGTTCGGCATTGCGGGAGGACCCGGATGTGATTCTGGTGGGGGAATTGCGCGACCTCGAGACTATCCGCCTGGCGCTGACAGCGGCGGAAACCGGGCATCTGGTGTTTGGCACGTTGCACACCACGTCAGCGGCGAAAACCGTGGATCGGGTGGTGGACGTATTTCCGGCCGGGGAAAAGGCCATGGTCCGCTCGATGCTCTCGGAGTCATTGCAGGCGGTGGTGTCCCAGGTGCTGGTGAAGAAAGTCGGCGGCGGGCGGGTGGCGGCTCACGAAATCATGCTCGGCACGCCGGCAATCCGTAACCTGATCCGCGAGGACAAGGTGGCGCAGATGTACTCGGCGATCCAGACCGGCGGGGCGCTGGGGATGACGACGCTGGATATGAGCTTGAAGGCGTTGGTCAGCCAGGGGCTGATCAGCCGGGAGCATGCCCGGGAGAAGGCGAGGGTGCCTGGGGATATTTGAGATCGCTTGGACGATGAACATTTAATGCAGGACTGGCTTATGTGGGAGCCGGGCTTGCCCGCGATGCAGGCACCCCGGTGTATCAGTCACACCGCGGTGATGCTATCGCAGGCAAGCCAGCTCCCACACAAGCCAGCTCCTACATCAGCCTCAGATCAGCGCTGCACAATCCGCAGATTATTCTGTTCTTTAGGCAGGACACGCTTGGCAATCACGTAGTTCTTGTCCCAGAACGGCTTCTTCAGCGTATCGATGCTGACCGCTTTGCCACGACGCGGTGCGTGGATGAAGCGGTCGTTGCCCAGGTAGATGGCAACGTGGTTCACCTGGCGGCTCTTCAGTTTGAAGAACAACAGGTCACCCGGCTTCAAATCCTTGCGCTCAACCTTCAGCCCGTGGCCAGCGGCCATGGCGTTGGAGGTGCGCGGCAAATCCACGGCTTTTACGTCGTTAAACGCATATTTCACCAAACCGCTGCAGTCGAACCCTTTACTTGGGCTGCTGCCGCCCCAACGATAAGGAGTACCGAGCACGTTAACGGCGCGGCTGAGGACGTTGCTGCTTTGCTTGGTGTTGACGGCCATCAGCCCTGGAGCTGTTTTACCGTGGGCCTTGCTCAGTTGAGTCGGGCGCTTCACGGTCAGCTTTACCGATTTGGCGGAGCTGGTGGCAGCGTGAGCTTTAGGGGTGAAACCGTTAACTTCTGGAAGACGTTGCTCACGATTGGTGGCGTGGGCGGCCAGTGGCATTAATAGGCAAATGGTTAGCCATGTCTTGAAAAATGGTCGCATTAGGCGTGGCTCTTTTTGGTTTGCGCGCAACTTTATAACAGCTTTTTGTGTCGTTCTAAGGCCGTTTGTCGACTGAACCCTGGGGTCAAATTCAGGAAAACCGTGACGAATTGCCGCGATTGTCCTACACAAGTCAGGCGGTATAAGGCTTTGAGGGATGCGAAGATACCATTTGCCGCATGTCGGGCGCCCGTAAAAAAGTCACAAAGAAACCAGAAATATTTATCTATCGAGGCAAAAGAGGTACTCCATGAACACCTATCGACAGGATGTTTCGCAACAAGACACCCACAGCAAGGTGATCGGTTACCTGCTCTGGATTTTCGGTTTTACCGGTGCTCACCGCTTTTATTACGGCAAGCCGGTGACCGGGACGATCTGGTTTTTCACCTTCGGTTTGCTCGGGATTGGGTGGCTGATCGACTTGTTCCTGATTCCGGCGATGGACCGGGAAGCGGACCTGCGATTCACTGCTGGCCCCATTGAGTACAACGTGGCCTGGATCCTGTTGGCGTTCCTGGGGGTGTTCGGTTTGCACCGCATGTATCAGGGCAAATGGATCAGCGGGATCATTTACCTGCTGACCGGTGGTTTGTTCCTGATTGGCGTGCTGTACGACTTCTGGACGTTGAATACGCAGATTTCGATCCGCAATGCCGAGCGGCTTGGCGGCCGCTAAGCACGTGAACCCAATCAAGTGTAGGAGCTGGCTTGCCTGCGATGCGGGCACCTCGGTGTATCTGATGTACCGAGGTGATGCTATCGCAGGCAAGCCAGCTCCTACATTTGACCGTGCCCACATTAGAGGTGCGAGGGGTCAAGCCTGGTAGCTGATCCGCCCATCCACCAGCGTGTACCGCACCGTCGCCGGCAGGCTATGGCCGATGAACGGGCAGTTCTCGCCCTTGGACAGCCACTGCTCCCCGGCAATCGTGGAGCTGGCCGGGTCAAACAGCACAATATCCGCCGCCGAACCCACCGCCAGCTTGCCCGCCGGCAGGCGCAGCGCCTCGGCAGGGCCCGCACTGAGACGCGCCAGCAGCGTCGGTAGGTCCAGCAAACCATCTTCCACCAGCGTCATCGCCAGCGGCAGCAGCAGCTCGACACTGCTGATGCCCGGCTCTGTCGCGCCGAACGGCGCCAGCTTGGCATCCCGCTCGTGAGGCTGGTGATGGCTGGAAATTGCCGAAACCACCCCGGACTTCACCGCCGCCCGCAAACCGTCACGGTCAGCGCGAGTGCGCAATGGCGGCTGCACGTGATACAGGCTGGAGAAGTCGATCAGCGCCTCATCCGTCAAAATCAGCTGATACAACGCCACGTCCGCCGTCACCGGCAAACCGCGGGCTTGCGCCTGGGCGATCAGGGCCACGCCCCGGGCGCTGGTCAACTGGCTGAAGTGTGCGCGTACGCCGCTTTGCTCCACCAGCAGCAGATCCCGGGCCAGGGCCACGGTCTCGGCGGTTTCCGGGATGCCCGGCAAGCCGAGGAAGCTCGCGGTGGCGCCTTCGTGGGCCAGGCCGCCTTCGGCCAGGTCACGGTCCTGTGAGTGGAAAATCACCGTCAGGTCGAAGGTCGCTGCGTATTCCAGCGCACGGCATAGGGTACGGGTGCTGCGGAAGCTCTCCAGGCCGTTGCCGAAGGCCACGCAGCCGGCATCGCGCAAGGCGATCAGCTCGGCCAGCTGTTCGCCGTCCAGGCCTTTGCTCAGGGCGCCGATAGGGAACACTTTGCAGTTGCCGGCTTCGCGGGCGCGGTCCAGGATCAGCTCGGTCACGGCCGAGGTGTCCAGCACCGGTTTGGTGTGGGGCGGGCAGCACAGGCTGGTGACGCCACCGGCTGCGGCGGCGCGGGTTTCGCTGGTGATGTTGCCTTTGCGGCTGTAGCCCGGCTCGCGCAGGGCTACGTTCAGGTCCACCAGCCCGGGCGCGGCGATCAGGCCTTTGGCGTCGATGGTTTCACTGGCGCTGAAGCCTGCGGGTGCGGCGCCGATGGCAATGATCTTGCCGGCTTCCAGGTGCAGATCGGTGACTTGATCCAGGCCGCTGGCCGGATCGATGACTCGGGCGCCGAGAATGCTGAGCTTCACTGGGCGTTCTCCTGCTCGAATTGACGTTGTGCGGTTTGCCCGCTCATGGCCATGGACAGCACGGCCATGCGGATGGCGATGCCGTACGTAACCTGGTTGAGGATCACCGACTGCTGGCCATCGGCCACCGCCGACTCAATCTCCACGCCACGGTTGATCGGCCCCGGGTGCATCACGATGGCGTCCGGCTTGGCGCCGGCCAGGCGGGCGGTGGTCAGGCCGAACAGGCGGTAGAACTCGCCCTCGCTCGGCAACAGGCCGCCGGCCATGCGCTCGCGCTGCAGGCGCAGCATGATCACCACGTCCACATCCTTCAGGCCTTCGGTCATGTCGGTGTAGACCTTCACGCCGTATTGCTCGATGCCGACCGGCAGCAGGGTCTTGGGGGCGATCACGCGGATGTCCGGGCAACCCAGGGCCTTGAGGGCCAGCATGTTCGAGCGTGCGACCCGCGAGTGCAGGATGTCGCCGACGATAGCCACCGAGAGGTTTTCAAAGCTGCCCTTGTGCCGACGGATCGTCAGCATGTCGAGCATGCCCTGGGTCGGGTGGGCGTGGCGGCCGTCGCCGCCGTTGATGATTGCCACGTTCGGGCACACGTGTTCGGCGATGAAGTGCGCGGCGCCGGAGTCGCCGTGGCGCACCACGAACATGTCGGCGGCCATGGCTTCCAGGTTGCGCAGGGTGTCGAGCAGGGTTTCGCCCTTGCTCGCCGACGAAGTGGACACGTTCAGCGTGATCACGTCAGCCGACAGGCGCTGGGCCGCCAGCTCAAAGGTGGTGCGGGTGCGGGTCGAGTTCTCGAAGAACACGTTGCAGATGGTCTTGCCGCGCAACAACGGGACTTTTTTCACCGCCCGGCCGCCGACTTCGAGGAACGAGTCGGCCGTGTCGAGGATTTCGGTGAGTAGTTCGCGGGGCAATCCGTCGAGGGACAGGAAGTGTTGCAGCTGGCCCTGAGCATTGAGCTGCAGCGGGCGCTTGGCATCTAGAGGCGTCATCGCGGGGACTCTTTACAAGGCGGTTTAAAGGGCAAGGTCTTGCAGTTCGAGTTCGAGCGGCGTGGGACCGGACAATTTTACCCGCTGGTGGGCTTCAAGGGACAGCGTGGCGCCGACCACATCCGGGCTGATCGGCAATTCGCCGGCGTCCAGGTCCAGCAGGCAGACCAGGGTCACGCTGGCCGGGCGGCCGTAGTCGAACAGTTCGTTCAGGGCGGCGCGGATGGTACGACCGCTCATCAGTACGTCATCGATCAGCACCAGGTGCTGGCCTTCGATCTCGAACGGCAGGGCCGAGGGGCGCACTTGCGGGTGCAGGCCGTTCTGGCTGAAGTCGTCGCGGTAGAAGGACACGTCCAGGGTGCCCAGGGGCGACTTGCTGCCCAGTTCTTCCAACAACGCCTGGGCCACCCACACGCCACCGGTGCGAATGCCGATAAAGCGCGGCTCGCTGATGGCACGGTGTTCCAGGTGCGCCTTGAGGCGGATCGCCATCTGGCTGATCAGGTCGGCGGGATTGGGCAGGCTCATGGGTGCTCCTTCTAGGCCTCGCGCAGGCAAGGTCCGGGCTCAAACGTAAGAAGACGCGGCAAGCCGCGTCAGTCAGGATTCAAATAAAGCGGCGTTTTCATCCAGCCATCCCTGCAACAGCAAGGCGGCGGCGATGGCATCCACCGGGTTGTCACGGTAACTGCCTTTCTGCCCGCCACGGTCGCGGCGCTCGCCTTTGGCTTCAAAGGTGGTCAGGCGTTCGTCGTGGGTATAGAAGGGCAGGTTGTAGCGGCCATTCAGGCGGCGGGCGAATTTTTCGGCCCGCAGGCACATCTCGCTCGGGGTGCCGTCCATGTTCAAGGGCAGGCCGACGACTACGGCGTCGGGCTTCCATTCCTTGATCAGGGCTTCGACCTGGTTCCAGTCCGGCACGCCGTTCTGGGCTTTCAGGGTGCACAGCTCGCGGGCCTGGCCGGTGATGACCTGGCCGACAGCGACGCCGATCTGTTTGGTGCCGTAGTCAAAACCGAGGATCAGACGCAAGGCCATCAGGCGTGCCCCGCCTGGCTGGTCAGCAGGCTGAGGTTGATCCGCAGCTTGGCGGCGGCGGCTTCCAGGCGCAGTTCGCTGGGGGTGTTGAACAGGATGTCGGCGTCAAACGGGCAGGTCAGCCAGGCATTGCTCGCCAGCTCCGCCTCCAGTTGCCCGGCTTCCCAGCCGGCGTAACCCAGGGTGATCACACTTTGATCAGGGCCCACGCCATCGGCAATCGCGAACAACACGTCCTGGGAGGTGGACAGGGACAGCCCTTCAAGGTCCACGGTCGCCTGGAATTTCGGCCCGGTGGGGTGCAGCACAAAACCCCGGTCCGTCTGCACCGGCCCGCCGATGTAGATCGGTACGTGCTGGCAACTGGCGGGTGGGTCGATGTCCGGGCGCAATTGCTCGAGGATATCGGCCAGGCTCAGGTCTTGCGGGCGGTTGACCACCAACCCCATCGCACCATTGGCGGTGTGCTCGACGATGTAGGTCAAGGTCTGCGCAAAGTTCGGGTCGGCCATATGGGGCATGGCGATCAGGAATTGGTGCTTGAGGTAGGTCGGGCTGACATTTTTCATGTCCGCTAGTGTGGCGTTGGAGGGGCGAACTGACAAGCTGAGGATGCGTAGGACATTGACGCAATCCTCAATTACTGGACAGCCGATCACCCTTGGCAAAGCGCCAGGTGCGAATGATTTCCAGGCGGTCGATGTCGTTCAAGTCCCCGGTAAACGGCGCAAAAGGCGCCGCCAGGCGCACGATGCGTTGCGCCGCCTGGTCCAGCAGCGGCTGGCCGGAGGACTCCAGCACCTGCACTTCGTACAAGGTGCCATCGCGGTTGATCGACACCAGCAGGCGCAAATTGCCGTAGATCTGCTGGCGGCGGGCTTCGTCCGGGTAGTTCAGGTTGCCGATGCGCTCGACCTTCTTGCGCCACTCGTCCTTATACCAGGCGCCTTTGTCGCGCATGGTGGAGGCGGCATTCAGGCGGTAAATGCGTGGGCGCTTGGCGTACAGCTGTTGTTCGTGGGCCAGTTCGGCTTCCAGGCTGGAGATTTCACTGGAGAGTTGCGAGCTGTCAAACGTCGGGGCCGGCGGGGCAGGCGTGGGTTCGGTCTTGGCCTTTTCCCGTTGGGTGGGGGCCTTTTGCGGTTTGGGCGCAACGGTGGTGACAGAGGCCTTGGGGGCGGCCTGTTTCACTTCCGGCTTGGGCGCCGGCGGTGGCGTGACCTTATTGACCTTGTTGTCCTGGAACGGCGCCACTTCGGTGGTCTTGGGCACGGCCTTCTTGTCGAGGGTGCCGCTGCCTTGCTGGTTGTCCTGGGCGAGAAAGTCAGCCTTCTCGGGCTTCTTTTCGCTTTTGAAGGTGGCGAGGGTGATTTCCAGGGTCTTGGTGATCTGCTTGGGTTCGGCAAAGGTGAAACCCAGGCCGAGGATCAATGCCAGGTGAATCAACGCCGCCAGAAACAGGGTAAATCCGAGCCGATCAGCCGGGCGCACGCCGCTGTGGGAGAGTTCGGGGGGCAGATCGGACGGGAGCGTCATGACAAGAAAACCAACATCGCGCATTTCACAGGTGGGGCATGATAGCGCAATGTTGGTTTGTGTCCGGCTGTTCTATGTCACTTGGCTTGTAGCTTGGAGGCAATCGCCGCCATCAGCATTTCGCCGATGTTCGTGCCAAATGCATTGTCGATCTCGCGAATACACGTCGGGCTGGTGACGTTGATCTCGGTGAGGTTCTCGCCGATAACGTCAAGTCCTACAAACAGCAGGCCTTTTTCGCGCAGGGTTGGGCCGACTTGGGCTGCAATCCAGCGATCCTTGTCTGTCAGCGGGCGGGCTTCACCCCGGCCACCGGCCGCCAGGTTGCCGCGGGTCTCGCCGGCGGCTGGAATACGCGCCAGGCAGTAAGGCACCGGCTCGCCATCAATCATCAGGATGCGCTTGTCGCCGTCCTTGATCGCCGGAATGTAGGCCTGGCCCATGATCTGCTGGGTGCCCAGCGCGGTCAGGGTTTCGAGGATCACCGACAGGTTCGGGTCACCGGCGCGGTGGCGGAAGATCGACGTGCCGCCCATGCCGTCCAGCGGCTTGAGGATCACATCACCGTGCTTGGCGGCGAATTCACGCAGCACATCGGCGCGGCGACTGACCACGGTTGGCGGCGTGCACTGCGGGAACAGCGTGGCGAACAGCTTTTCATTGCAGTCGCGCAGGCTCTGGGGCTTGTTGACGATCAGCACGCCGGCGCGCTCGGCCTGCTCCAGCAGGTAGGTGGAGTAGACGAATTCCATGTCGAACGGCGGATCCTTGCGCATCAGGATCACGTCGAGGTCGCTCAGGGGGCTGTCGATTTCGTCTTGCAGTTCAAACCACTTCTCAGGGTTGGCAAACACCTGCAGGGGGCGCATCCGTGCCCGCGCTTCACCGTCACCCTGGTAAAGGTCCGGCTGTTCCATATAGAACAGGCTCCAGCCGCGGGCCTGGGCGGCCAGCAGCATGGCCAGCGAGCTATCCTTTTTATAGGAGATGCTGGCGATAGGGTCCATGACAATGCCGACGCGAACGCTCATGGGGGATTTCCTCTAGCAAATAAGGGCGCATAAAAGTGGCGTCAGAGTGGCGCTGCGGCTGTTGTGGGTCAAGGGAAATGCTAGGTGCTGTTTGTCGCTGTGGGAAATGTCACACGAGATAGAGTGGGTTGGTCTGATAGCGATTGTGGATGTCGGTTCATAGGGTTGGGGATTCTTTCCGAAAGCGAAAAATCCTATGTACAACCTGTTGAGTCGACTTTTTGGGCTGGGTAACAGTTATGTGGAATCGCGGCCTGAACGGCAGTCTCATCAGGTAAGCCCTGTTCCATCGCCTCCAGTTCCAGAGCCCATTGTCGACCCGCTGCAACCGGTGAAGAACTGGAGCCACCCGTTCAAGGACAAAAACCACCCGCTCTTGCAGTTAACCCAGTTGGCAAAGGCCGAAGCTGGCTACTACCCATTGGGCCGAAATGGTCAGTTTCACGGCGGGGTGCATTTCGACGGTGGTACCGCTGGGGTGCTGGATCAATCCAGCGTGCACTGCCTGGCGGATGGCGAAGTGGTGGCCTACCGCTTCGAAGCACACTCGCCGACGACCACCTTTATCAACAACGAACAGTGCGTGGTCAAACCGTTTTCACGCAATTTCGTGCTGGTCCGCCATCGTCTTCAGCCGCCGAAAATCCAAGGCTGCACGGACACGCCCCCCATCCTGATTTTCTACAGCCTGTACATGCATTTGCAGGACTGGACGGTTTATCAGGCGGATTCAACTATCGTCCGACCAGCCTTCTGGCCTGAGGGCGCCACTCTGCA